>OZ255840.1:1814680-2419573 GCA_965277795.1 Lapillicoccus sp. | reverse complement strand
GCTACGACCGGTTCGGGCTCGTCACCGCTCGCGCCCGTGGCGTCATCCGGATCACCGAGGTGCGCAGCACGGCGCCGCCGCCGCCCGCTGCTCCACACGGCGTGGCGTCGCCGCTGCGGTCGGTCGGTCTGCTGGCACTCACGGCAGCGGTGCCGGCTGGGCCGAGCGACGACATCTACCTCGACGTGGTCGACAGCTGCTACTTCGACGTCGCCTGTGATGACGTGACGATCAGGGCGGAGAACGGCTCGATCCTGGACGGTCACAACGCCGGCACTGGCGGCACCATCGCCAACATCATCGGCAACTCGGTCGACCTCGTCGCGATCGGCGGGACCATCGGGAGGTTCACTGCCGCCGCCACTGGCGTCTACCGGGGCGACGTCAAGGTGGACTCGGCCAAGGGCACGGGGTGCCAGAGCCACTCGAGCCTCGCCTGGCTCGGTGCCACCGAGGCCCAACGCGCGGTGACCGCCGGCTGCACGCTCGCCTTCGCCGGACAGTCGGTTCATGTCACCGAGCTCGACGGGTCGGCCAACGTGTTACTAGCGTTCGCGACGGACGGCGACCTGCGGCTCACGACGACCGAGACGGCGCAGGAGGGCAACGACATCCAGCTCGTCCACGACGGCACCATCGTGTTCGACGAGAGCGGACCGTCCTTCCTCACGCAGGGTTACGCCGCGTCGTTGTCGGGCAACGTTCTGCTGCTCTCGGCCGACAACGTCGTGTCCGACCCGACGTTCGCAATCCTGGCCTCCACTGCAGCCGGCGACTCACCGGTCACCCAGCCCAACCCGAACCTTCCGAAGACCGCGACGGGCAACGTCGACATCTTCGGCGACTGGCACCCGGGCATCGCAGACGCAACCGCCCACGACGGGACGGTGATCGTGCTTCGTGGCTCCGTCACCAACGGGGACCAGGGGTTGACCCGCGTGTTCGGCAACGCAGACGACGACCTCGTCGTGTTCGACCAGACCCTGCTCGTCGGCCAGACCCGCGCGTTCGGCAGCGCGAACCCCCCGACGGTGAAGGCCTACTCACCGGCGGCCGACGGTTCGGACACCCTTGTCGTCTACCTCATCCCGACGATGCCGGTCGACGGCAGCACCCTCACCCTGGACGGGCAGGGCGGCGCCGACGACTACGTCGTGTATGCGCACGGCTCGGCCGTCCCGGACGTGCATTACGTGGTCAACCTGTTCGACAGCGGGGCGCCTGGTGACGGCGCCGACAGCGCCGAGGTCTACGGCGCCGACAGCGCCGCCGATGGCCTTGACCCGCTCACCGGACAGCCCTACCCGACGGATGACCTGTTCCTCCTGCGCGGGACCTCCTACGTCCCCGGTGAGAGCGCCTTCCGCCCGGACCTTTACTGCGGGACCTCCGGCGACAGCGTCTGCACCAACCACCCGGCATATGTGGCCGTTGTCCACCAGGACCCGGTCGTCACAACGGCCCCGCCACGGCCGGTCGCGCCGCTCGCTGCCGACGACATCGCCGCTCTCGCACGGACGAACGGTTATGCGGGGGTCACCGAACGGATCAACTACGACGGCGCCCTCAACGGTCGCCTTGCGGTCATGTCCCGTGGAGGCAACGACGTGTTCGCTGTCGACGACACCGCTGCCGTCACGACCCTGGACGCGGGCGCGGGCGACGACACGGTTCTCGTGGGCCAGGTCTACGGCACACGCCGAGACGCGACCTACAGCGGGCTCGACCCACCCGACTGGTTCCCGACCTTCGCGACGACCCGCGGCTACCTCTCCCGCGGCGCCAGCGCCCCGCTGCTCGTCCAGGGCGGCGACGGCAACGACACGTTCGTCGTCGCCGACAGCCAGTCGACCCTGCGCCTCGAGGGCGGCGAAGGCAACGACACGTTCTCCATCGCGGCGTATGCGCTCGCCCAGACCGGTCGTACCGGCACCGAGGCGACCGGTCCGCTGTTCACCGGCAGAGTGACGCTCGACAGCGCAACCAGCACGATCACCCGCAGTGCGGGGAGCTTCCTCAGCGACGGTTTCGCGGTCGGCCAGACCCTCGTCCTGCGCGGCGCCGGGGTCGGCAACGACAGCGGCGGCACCCCCTACGTCATCGCCGGGGTCACGGCCACGACCATCACCCTCTCCCGCACGCTGACGACGGTCACCCCGCTCCGGGTGTCCGGGACGTTCACCGTCTCGTTCGGCAGCGGTGCCGTGACCCGGTCCGACCTGGACGTCGTGTCGGACCCGAACACCGGAACAACCACCCTGACCCGCGGCGACGGCAAGAGCTTCGTCTCCGACGGCTTCGTCGTCGGACAGGGCGTGGTCCTTCGCGGCACCGACGCCGGCTTCACCGACGACAACACCGGCGCTGTGCCTTACGTCGTGCTCGACGTCACCGACGCGTCTCTGACTCTCGGCGCCCTCCTGACGGACGGGACGTTCGAGGACCTGACTGTCGCGGTGTCGCTGCCGCTGCCGTCCCTCACCGCGACCGGGCGTGCCCAGTACGTCCTCGACGGGCCGATGAGCGTGGATGGCGGTGCGGGAGCCAACTCCCTCGACGTGTACGGCACGGAGCTGGGCGACCACCTCGTCGTCGACGAGACGTCCTTGCACGGCGCCGGTCTCGATGTGAGCCACGCCCACCTGCAGGGGTTGCAGCTGGATACGTTGCAGGGCAACGACACCGTCGACGTCCTCGCGACCGCTCCCGACGTCGTGACTCGTGTCCTGGCCGGGCTCGGCAGCGACGTCGTCAACGTGGCCGGCGACGTCGTCGGCGACGTGGTCGGCCGTGACGCCACTGGGACCGGGGCCACCGTCAACCACCTGGTCTCGTCCGCCGACGTGGACTACGCCGACGTGGTCGCGCCCGGCATCGACCTGTCGGTCGCCCGGGCCACCCAGGGAAACGTCGTGGTCACCGAGTCCGCGGGCACCAGTGAGCTGTGGGCGAGCGCCAACGGCAGCCTGATCGGGGCCGTCGACAGCTACGCCGTGAGCCTGGCTGTCGCCCCGACGGCAGACGTCTGGGTGACGGTGTCGGCGGCGGCAAGCCCGCTCGGGTCGAGACCGACGTCCGGACCGACCGCAGACACGGTGTACCTCTGCACGGTGTCCGCGGCGGCCTGCCTGTTCTCCGACGCCTACCTGCACACCGTCTACGTCGACGGTGTGGCCGGTGCCGTTGCGAACCGGTCTCTCGTCCTGCACTTCACCGCCGCCGACTGGAACGTCGCCCAGACCGTGTGGTTCGGCGCCGTCAACGGGACCCTGGCGCAACCCGAGCTGGTCACGACGATCAGCGGGTCGGTGGCGAGCGCCGACTCCCGGTTCGCGGGCGCCGTGGTCCGCAACGTCGAGGTCACCGAACATGACGCGCTGACACCTGACATCGTGCTGGTCCAGCGAGGTCCGCTCGGGACCGTCGACGGGACGACCGCAGTCATCGAGGGAACGACGACCACAGCTCAGACCGACACGGTCGACGTCCGGTTGGCTACTCTTCCGACGGGTCCCGTGACGATTGCCGTGACGCTCTCGGACCGGCGAGTTGCGCTGAGCAGCAATGACACTCGTTTCACGCTCGGGGCTGTCCGGGACGGGGTCCAGACTTACCTGCTCGCCTTCGACGCGGCCGACTGGGAGACCTACCTGACCGTGACGGTCGGCGCTGTCGACGACATGGTCCGTCAGGACCTGCATCACACCACGCTGGTCTGGTCTGTCGAGTCGACCGACCCGGCCCGCGACGAGGCCTACGACGGAGTGACCCGCTCCACGGACGTCCGCGTCGTCGACGACGACACGCCTGGCGTCTACACCGCACCCATCAACCCCGCGTCGGGTCGAGTGGTCGTCGGCTCTGCTGCGTCCGGCGTCACGGGTGGCTACACGATCCGGTTGACCAAGGCGCCGAGAGCGAGCGTGACTGTCGCGATCGTCACCGACGGCCAGAGTGTCGTGGACACGTCTGCCTGCGCGACGACACGAGTCTGCGCCGTCGGTCTCGCAGTGTCGGTCACCTTCGACGCGACCAACTGGTGGCTCCCCGTCACCGTCCTGCTGCGCGCATCCACGACACTGCCGCCGCCGAGTGCGGCCGAGCTCACCCCCAGCGCCACGCGCCTCCACCTGCTCTCCACGGTGAGGGGCGCCCTCACCCTCGACGGCGGCACCGGAGACGACCTCGACCTGCCGGTGACACTCCCGACGCCCGCCGGGACAGGGGCGGTTCTGGCGCCCGGGGAGTCGACCCAGGTCAACCCCGGCACCGGCGTCCAGCCCTCCGAGGCGCGCCAGGTCGACCTGCTCAGCCTGTTCGACGACGGCAGCCGCGCGGACCAGAGCGGGGTGCTCGCTGCGACCTCAGTGAGCGGCCTGGAGGTCGGGCACGCCCTCGTGTACGGCAACGCAGACGGGACCTCGAGGTTCGAGCTGTTGGATCTGCTGCTCGGACAGGGCAACGACACCCTGCGCATCCAGAGCACCCTCACGCCCGGTGCGGACACTGCCGGGGACGACCGAGCGCCCACCGGCATACCGGCTCTCTACGGCGGGCTGACGCTCGTCCAGGGCGGCGGTAACTCGCTGATCCAGGTCAGCGGCAGCTTCGCTGTGTCGTCGGACGGCGCGGGTGGCGGTGCGGTCACTCGCGCCGACAGGGCCACGTGGGCCAGCGCGGGCTTCGCCGTCGGTGCCCGGGTCAACCTCCCCGGCTACCAGTACGGCGTCTTCACCATCGTGGGCTTCTCCGCCGACGGCACGACGATGCGGCTGTCAGGGCCAGGCCTGCTGGCCGACCCGGCCTTGCTCGGCACCGTCTCGGTGTTCGACCTGTACTCGCCCGACACCACGTATGCGCGGGTCGGGGGCGACCATGTCGTCGTACTCGGAGGTGGCGGCCCGAGTGCTCCGCTGGTCGTCTTCGGCGACACCTCGCAGGACGGCTCCTGGTATGCCGCGAACCCGTCCCTTCCCAGCGGTCTCGACCTCGGGTCGCCCCCGACCGTCGACCCGCCTGGCAATGCCCGTGCGGTCGTCGTGCCGATCGGGCAGTCCTTCCACTACTCCGGCAACGACTTCCTTGACGCGGCCCCCCTGTTCGCCGGACTGGCATCGACGACGCCGACGTCCCTGCCGACCATCGGCGTGACGTTCTACGGCGGCCCGGGCAGCGACACGCTGGTGGGCAGCCAGACCGGTGACGTCCTCGCCGGTGGTGGGGGAGACGACCTCATCCTCGGTGAACGCGGTCGCGACATCGTCTACGGCGACAACGGTCTGAACATCGACCTGCTGGCCCGCACCGTGATCACGGCAGTCGTCGCCGGACCGGTGCTGCTCGACGGGGCAGGGGACCCGGTGCTCGACGCGAACGGCGACCCGGTGCTCGACCTGCTGCCCGACGCCGACCCGATGACAGCCGGGCACGACGTCCTGATCGGCGAGGGTCTGGGCTCGGCCGCCAGCTGGGCGGTTGGCCACAGCGATGACGGCGACGTCATCATCGGTGACCTGGGGCTGGTCGTCCAGGACGTGCAGACGGACCGCACCTGGGCGTTCGATGTGGCCACCCAGAGGTTCGAGCCCGGCGACGCTCTCCGCCTGCAGAACGTCCAGACGACCGGAGACCTGACGCTCGTCACCACCGTGGAACAGGCGAACGGTCGGGGCGACACCCTCGAGGGTGACCTCGGCAACGACCTGCTCCTCGGCGGTGGTGGTAGCGACACGATCTGGGGCAACTCCGGCAACGACCTGGCCTTCGGTGACTTCGGGCTGGTCGCCTGTACCCCGATCGGCACCGCGAGCTCAGGCTGTCGCATCGACTTGACCCTGCTGCCCCTGAACGTCCCGCTGAACGACCACACGTTCTCCTGGACGTCCCTCGACAACGGCAAGACGGCCAACTGGGGCAACGACCTGCTCAACGGCAACGTCGGCGACGACATCCTCATCGGGGGCGCCGGGTCGGACCGGATCACAGGCGGTTTCGGCGACGACGACCTCGTCGGCGGCAGCACCGGCACGGCGTTCCGGGGTCTTGCCGCATCGGGCGGCGCCGGCGCCTGGAACGGCGGCGTCGACTACTCGGCCGGGGTCGTCTACGGCGACGACTGGGACGCGACGGGAGGCCTGGCAGCTCCGCGTAGCACCTGCACCACGACGGCCGACTGCACCTTCGGCGACTACCTCGACGGAGGCGCCGGCAACGACGTCCTCACCGGAGACAACGCCACGATCCTGCGCACCGGGACGACGTTCGGCCCGCGCTTCCGGGTGCTCACCGGGACGTCGATGATGAACCCGGCCACCGGGTCGGCCAACACCGCCGGCGGCGACTTCGACGGGACGTTGCTGCCATGCGAGTGGATGGACCCCTCCGGGCGAGTGTCGACGGCCTGTGCGACCTACGGTTACGAACAGGACCCCCGCGGTGCGACGGCGCGGTTCGTCCAGCTGTTCGACCAAAACATCGATCCCGTCGGCACCATCGACCACACGCTGCCTGCTGACCCGATCGCTCCGGTCCTCCCGGCGCCCACGAACCCCTACTCGGACTCCGACCTCGCCGGGGGAGCCGGAGACGACGTCCTGTTCGGCCAGCTGGGCGATGACTGGCTCCAGGGCGACGGTTCGGTCATCGACGACCTCGGCCAGGTCACCCTCGACGTCCAGACCCGTGACACCGTGCTCGACAAGCGGACCTCGGTAGAGGACCTCGCGGGCACGGGCACGGATGGCAACGACTACATCGAGGGCAACGGCGGTGACGACACGATCTGGGGCGGCCTCGGCCAGGACGACCTCGTGGGCGGCAGCTCGTCGATGTTCGGGCTGGTCACGCCGGCCCAGCGTCCCAACGGCAGGGACACCATCTACGGCGGTGCGGGTACGCGCACGGGCATCAACGACCCGGGTGACCAGCGCCCGGGCGGCCACGCTGCCGACGCCGACGCGATCCTCGGAGACAACGGCAACCTCTACCGGCTGGTCGGCGCCAACGGCACAACCGGCCAGGACGCCAACAGCTACCCGAAGCCGTGGAACTGGTTCCTCGCCTTCACCTATGACAGCTACCCGGGCCAGCAAGGGGCCGTGCGGATCGTGCCTCGTGCGTGGACCCTGCTCGACTACACGCCGGGTATGCCGACGGCCGCCGACCAGGGGCAGGCCGACCTGATCCACGGCGAGTCCGGCGACGACCTGATCCTCGGCGAGGTCGGCGACGACGTCCTGTTCGGTGACGGACAGGACGACACCGTCATCGGTGGCACGGGCAACGACCGCATCTACGGCGGCACCGGCGAGGACTCGATCCTCGGCGACGACGGCTTCTTCGCCACCAGCCGCAACGGGTGGGTCGAGCGGCTGTGGGGCGTCGACACCCCGTACAAGACGGACGTCGTCGTCACGCTGTGCTCACTCTGCACGGTGGCCACGCTGTTCCCCAAGGGCGCCCTGTTCCACGAGGCCAAGCTGTTCGCCTACGCCGCGGGTGACGTCGCGGGCGGCGGCTTTGCCGACATCATCTGGGGCGGCACAGGCGACGACTGGATCCACGGCAACGCGGGAGACGACGCCATCTCGGGCGCCGAGGCGTTGCCGGTGTACTTCTCAGACATCGGCCAGGACCAGATCCAGGCCGCGTGGGGCCTCGACCCGGTCGACCCGCTAGGTTACGACCCGGTGACTCGGGCGTTCGCGGACCTCAACGTCGGCGACCCACGTTCGAAGATCTATGACTGCACCGACGGGACCAAGGACGTCGGCATCGACGCCGCCTGCCCGAGTGGTCAGAAGATCGACTTCCTCCTCAACTTCACCGCCTACGCCATCAACCCCGACGGCTCGCTCATCCCCGACGCGACGGGCGCCCCGGTCAAGAGCAACGACGGTTGCGACATGATCTTCGGCGACTCGGGCAACGACTGGCTCGTGGGTGGCACCAACACCAACTGGCTGTTCGGCGGGCTCGGCGACGACCTCCTGCAGACGACGCAGAACCTCGATGTCGACGGCGGCCACAACCAGCACCCGGAACCGGCGAGCTTCGCCGAGCCCACCTTCGCCTACGGCGGCGCCGGCAAGGACGTCCTCATCGCCGGCACGGGCAAGGCTCGCCTGTTCGACTGGACCGGCGACAACGACCTGTTCGTCGTGCCGTTCGGCTGGGGCGGGGCGCCGACCGTCAACCGGTTCTACACGCCGCAGATTGCCGCCTTCATCCTCGCGCTCGCCCGGGCAGCCGGTGCGGACCAGGCCCTCGCCACCCTCGCCCCTGATGACGAGACCGGCCTGACCAGACCCGGGGGTCCGCTCTGGGCATCTCAGCAGGGCACCCGGGCGATCCCGGTGATCAGCATCATCGCCGGACAGCGGCTGGACTTCCTCGGCTTCGTCGACCTCGCCGGCTCGTGCAACCGGGGCTGCGGGACGAGTGCCACGCGGGCGATCGCCCACTGCATCTGCTCCCGGCCCTACGTGCGCGCGAAGGTCCGCCCCTGCCCGCTCACCCGCTACGTGATCATCCACCGGATCGCGAAGCCGTGCCCGCCCCCGGTCCATCGCGTCACCCACCCGGTGCGCCACACGGTGCCACCGCCCGCTCGTCGTCTCCCGCCCTGCTACGCCCTGGTGCCGCGCAACCTCCGCCCGCTCACGATGTGACGGGTCGAGGGACGGCTGGGGGGGAGATTGAGGGCAGAATGGAGCCATGTCTGTCGCCACCGCACCCAGTTCGGCGGGGCATCGCACCATCACCCTGCTGGGGTCGACCGGGTCGATCGGCACGCAGGCGATCGAGGTGGTGCAGGACAACCCCGATCGGTTCTCGGTCAGCTCGTTGGCCGCGGGTGGGGCGAACCTCGCTCTGCTCGCCCAGCAGGCGGTCGCCCTCCTCGTCGACACCGTTGCCGTTGCAATGGGTTCGCGGGACGAGGTGCTGGAGGCGATCGGCTCGGCGGCCCGTGACGCCGGGCACCAGGCATACCGGCCCGAGGTCCTGGTCGGGCCCGCCGCCGCCGCCGAGCTGGCGGGCCGGCCCGTCGACGTCGTCCTCAACGGCATCACCGGCTCGATCGGCCTCGCCCCGACGCTGGCGGCGCTCGATGCCGGCACCACCTTGGCCCTGGCCAACAAGGAGTCGCTGATCATCGGTGGGTCGCTGGTGAAGGCCGCGGCCAAACCCGGCCAGCTCGTGCCCGTGGACAGCGAGCACAGCGCCCTGGCGCAGTGCCTGCGCGGCGGAACCGCTGACGAGGTGGCCCGGTTGGTCGTCACCGCGAGCGGCGGACCGTTCCGCGGTATGCCTCACGAGCGGCTCCATGACGTCACCCCTGAGCAGGCGCTGGCTCACCCCACCTGGGCGATGGGTCCGGTCATCACGACCAACTCGGCGACGCTCGTCAACAAGGGTCTCGAGGTGATCGAGGCGCACCTGCTGTTCGACATCCCCTATGACCGGATCCAGGTGGTCGTGCATCCCCAGTCGATGGTGCACTCCATGGTCGAGTTCGTCGACGGCTCCACCCTCGCGCAGGCGTCGCCGCCCGACATGCGGCTCCCCATCGCGCTCGGGCTGGCCTGGCCGGACCGCGTCCCCGGCGCTGCCCAGCCCTGTGACTGGAGCACGGCCGCGACGTGGGAGTTCTTCCCCCTCGATGAGCAGGCGTTCCCGGCCGTCGCCCTCGCGAAGCAGGTGGGACTGGCCGGGGGGACCTACCCGTCGGTGTTCAATGCGGCCAACGAGGAATGCGTTCAGGCCTTCTTCGACGGCCGGATCCGGTTCACGGACATCGTCGACACGGTCGCCCGGGTGGTGGCCGAGCATGCAGAGACTCCCGAGTCGGGGATCAAACCGGGCGACCTGGACGTTGAGACGGTGTTGCGGGCCGATGCATGGGCTCGCGAGCAGGCACGCTCGGCCGTTCGTCTGGGCAGCCACGCAGGCATCGGAAGGACCTCGAAGTGACGGCAATCGCCTACCTCGTCGGCGTGCTCGTCATCGCGCTCGGCATCGGACTTTCGATCGCGTTGCACGAGATCGGGCACCTGGTGCCAGCCAAGAAGTTCGGCGTGAAGGTGACCCAGTTCATGGTCGGCTTCGGCCCGACCGTCTGGTCGCGAACCCGCGGCGAGACCGAGTACGGCCTCAAGGCGATCCCGCTCGGCGGCTACATCCGGATGATCGGGATGTTCCCGCCGAAGCCCGGCGACGACCCGACGCACCTGCGAGCCTCCTCGACCGGCCGGTTCACACAGCTGATGGACCAGGCGCGTCAAGACTCGGTGGACGAGGTCGCTCCCGGCGACGAGCATCGCGTGTTCTACAAGCTGAGCGTCCCCAAGAAGGTCGTCATCATGATGGGCGGCCCGGTGATGAACCTGCTCATCGCCACCGTGCTGCTGGGCGGCATCGTCACGCTCTACGGGGTCGAGACCGCGCAGAACGGTGCGCTCGTCGCCTCCGTGAGCGAATGCGTCGTCCCTGCCTCGGCGGGCACGACCCAGACGGCCTGCGAAAACACCGATCCCAAGACCCCGGCCTACGTGGCCGGCCTGCGAGCCAAGGACGTCATCACCTCGGTGGACGGGCAGCAGGTCACCCCGACGACACCTCTCGGTGACCTCGTCCGGCCACACGGGGGTCAGTCGACGACGATCGGGTATGTGCGCGACGGCCGGCCGAGCACGGTCACCGTCACACTCGTGACGAACTCCGTGACCCAGGTCGGCACGGACGGCAAAGCGCTGGTGGGAGCCGACGGCAAACCCCAGATCGTCGACGCCGGTTTCCTCGGGGTGACGTCCCAGGTTGTCTCGGAGACGGTCAGGCAGCCGGTGACGGCGGTGCCCGGGCTGGTCTGGGGCGCGTTCACCCAGACCGCCGGGGTGATCGTCAACATCCCAGGCAAGATGGCGGGCGTCGTGCAGGCGGCGTTCGGCTCCGGGGCACGCGACCCGAACGGGCCCGTGTCGATCGTCGGTGTGGGCCGCGTGGGTGGCGAGGTCGCCAGCGCCGACCTCGGCGCCGGCGGCACCATGGTCAAGTTCATGATCCTGCTGCAGCTGATCGCCTCGCTCAACATGGCGCTCTTCGTCTTCAACCTCGTCCCGTTGCTGCCGCTCGACGGCGGTCACGTCGCCGGGGCGCTCTGGGAGGGTCTGAAGCGCAACGGAGCCCGAGTCCTCGGCAAGGCCGACCCCGGCCACGTCGACGTCGCCAAGGCGCTTCCGGTGGCATACACGATGGCCCTGTTGCTGATCAGCATGTCCGCCTTGCTCATCTACGCCGACATCGTCAAGCCGATCAGCCTTTTCTGACCCAGGGCATCCCGGTGCAGGAGGGGTGCAGGAGAGTGCGGGATACTCGGGCTATGAACGTTTCGCTTGGTATGCCTGCCCTCCCGGCTCCGGTGCTAGCCCCGCGGCGGGTGTCGCGCAAGATCCGGGTCGGCAAGGTCGAGGTCGGCGGTGACGCGCCGATCTCCGTCCAGTCGATGTGCACGACCCAGACCACCGACGTCAACGCGACCCTTCAGCAGATCGCCGAGCTGACGGCCACCGGGTGCGACATCGTCCGGGTCGCCTGCCCGACCCAGGATGACGCCGACGCGCTACCGGAGATCGCGCGGCACAGCCAGATCCCCGTCATCGCCGACATCCACTTCCAGCCGAAGTACGTCTTCGCCGCGATCGACGCCGGCTGCGCGGCGGTGCGGGTCAACCCGGGCAACATCCGCAAGTTCGACGACCAGGTCAAGCAGATCGCCCAGGCGGCCAAGGACGCGGGCGTCTCGATCCGGATCGGTGTCAACGCGGGATCGCTCGACCCGCGGATCCTCGCGAAGTACGGCAAAGCAACCCCGGAGGCCCTCGTCGAGTCCGCGGTGTGGGAGGCGGGGCTGTTCGAAGAGCACGACTTCCACGACTTCAAGATCTCGGTCAAGCACAACGACCCCGTCGTCATGGTGCGCGCCTACGAGCTGCTGGCCGAGGCGGGCGACTGGCCACTGCATCTCGGGGTGACCGAGGCGGGCCCGGCGTTCCAGGGGACGATCAAGTCGTCGGTGGCGTTCGGAGCGCTGCTGGCCAAGGGGATCGGAGACACCATCCGCGTCTCGCTCTCTGCACCGCCGGTCGAGGAGGTCAAGGTCGGCAACCAGATTCTCCAGTCGCTCAACCTGCGCCCGCGCAAGCTCGAGATCGTCTCCTGCCCGTCCTGTGGCCGCGCCCAGGTCGACGTCTACACGCTCGCCGAGCAGGTCACCGCAGGTCTCGAGGGCCTCGAGGTTCCCTTGCGGGTCGCGGTGATGGGGTGTGTCGTCAACGGCCCCGGTGAGGCTCGCGAGGCCGACCTCGGGGTGGCCAGCGGCAACGGCAAGGGGCAGATCTTCGTGCGGGGCGAGGTCATCAAGACCGTCCCGGAGAAGGACATCGTCGAGACCCTCATCGAGGAGGCGATGCGGCTGGCCGAGTCGATGGAGCTCGACCCTGACGTCGAGCACGCGCAGGGCGCGCCGCAGGTCAGTGTGAGCTGACCGGCGCGTCATCCCGGGAAACCCAGGTGAGTCGAGGCATACCGAGCGGCGTGGTTGTCGACAACGACGCCAGGTGACCGGCAGGCTGTACCCGTGCTGCGCACCCATTCGCCGGTACGCGCCCTCAGCATGGCCGATCATGACGAGGCGCTCGCTCTCTGCGCCCGCAACCCGGCGGCCAACGTGTTCGTCGCCGCCCGGATCGAGGAAGGGGTGCTGCGGTCGAGCCCCGGCTCGTTGCTCGGTTTCCGCCGGGACGGCCGCTTGGCGTCTCTGTGCTGGGTCTCCGCGAACGTCGTCCCCGCCGAGTGCGACGAGGAGTCCGCGGACCTGTTCGCCACCCGGATCCGCAAGTGGCACAAGGGATGTGCCTCGATCTTCGGCCCGTCGGAGCAGGTGCTCGGGCTGTGGCGCATCCTGGAGAGCGCCTGGGGGCGGGCTCGCGCGGTCCGCGAGCACCAGCCCCTGATGGCGACCACCTCACGCGCCGCCGAGCTGGGCCTGCCCGCCGACCCACGAGTCAGGTTCGCCCGGCTCGAGGAGGTCGACCTGGTCCTGCCCGCGGCCGCGGCGATGTTCACCGACGAGATCGGCTACCCGCCCTACCGCGGGTCCTCGCGCGGTTACCGGACCCTGATCGCCGGGCTGATCGTCGATCGTCACACCGTGGTGTGGGTCGAGGACGACGAGGTGCTGTTCAAGGCGGACGTGGGTTCGGCGGCGATCGGCGCCGCCCAGATCCAAGGGGTTTGGCTGACACCCCGGCTGCGCGGGCACGGACTCTCCGGGCCGTTGATGTCTGCGGCCACCGATCTCGTCATCGACGCGGTGGCCCCGCTCGCGTCGCTCTACGTCAACGACTTCAACGCCCCTGCGCGCGCGCTCTACCAGGCGATCGGCTACCGCGAGGTCGGGTCGTTCACGACGGTGCTGCTGTAGGCGGAGCTCCGCAGGTGTGCGGAAAGGCCCGCCTCCCAAGGGAGACGGGCCTTTCGCGGGTTCGGTCGACAGTATGCGTGTCAGCCGGCGGCGTTGACGATGGCGAGCAGCGTCGGGTTGTTGGCGTACGCCTCCTTGGCGTTGGCCTTGGTCACGATGACCGGGGGCAACAGGTAGGCGGGGACGACCTTGACGCCGTTGTTGTAGGACTTGGTGTCGTTGGTCTCCGGTGTGGTGCCCTTCTGCAGCGCCTGGACCATGGTGATCGCCTGGGCCACGAGCTTGTTCGTGTCCTTGTTGATCGTGGAGTACTGGGCGTAGGGGTCATTGGAGACAATCGACTTGACCGACTCGACCTCGGAGTCCTGACCCGTGACGATCGGAGCGGGCTTGCCTGCCTGCTTGACCGAGGTGAGGATGGCGCGCGCCAGCGTGTCGTTGGGGGACAGCACGCCGTCGAGCTCGGTGCTCGTGTAGCTCGCCGAGATCAGGGTGTCCATGCGCTTCTGCGCGTTCTCGGCCTTCCAGCCCTGGGTGACCGCCTGGGTGAAGTCCTTCTGACCCGACACGACCTTGAGCGTGCCGTCGTCGATCTTCGGTTTGAGGATGTCCATCGCGCCGTCGAAGAAGACCTTGGCGTTGGCGTCGTCGGGGGAACCGGCGAACAGCTCGATGTTGTAGGGCCCGTTCGCCTTCTTGGCCTTCATCCCGTCGAGCAACGCCTGGCCCTGGAGCTGGCCCACCTTGAAGTTGTCGAACGCGACGTAGTAGTCGACCGCCTTGGTGTTGAGAAGCAACCGGTCGTAGGCGATGACCGTCGCCCCCGAGTCCTTGGCCGCCTGGAGCTGGGTGCCCAGCTGCGCACCGTCGATGGCACCGACGATGATGACCTTGGCGCCCTTGGTCACCATGGACTGGATCTGGTTCTGCTGCTCGGAGACACCGCCGTTGGCAAACTGGACGTCGCCCTGGAACCCGGCCGTCTTGAGCCCGTTGTTGAACAGGCCCTCGGCGAGGACCCAGTTCTCGGAGGTCTTCTGGGGCAGCGCCACTCCGATCACGGAGTTGGCGGGGAAGCCGGCGGCAGCGGCGCTGGTGGCTCCGGGACCCGATCCACTGGTCGTTCCGGAGTCCGACCCGCGGCCGCAGCCGGTCAGGGTGAGTGCGGCCACCGCGGAGACGGCCAGCACCTTGGCGAAGGTTCGCATGTGTACTCTTTTCGTGATCTTGCACCCTGAAGTGGGCGCGGTTGCGCGTCCCGAGCGGCGCCCGGCACGTGGTCGATAGTCAAGTCAGCTGCTCTGGCCTACGGTGGCGGAGGCCGACTGGGTCTCCTTGGCCGCCCCAGGTGGCGGCTGGGAGACATCGGACTCGTCGTTGTCGACGTTCTTGCGGAAGTTGCGCAACAGCAAGCCGGTGATCGACGGCTTGCCCTGCATCTTGTTGTAGACGTCGAAGGCGACCGCGACGAGCAGGACGAGGCCCTTGATCATCGAGGTCTTGTCCGACCCGATGCCCTCGATCTGAAGGCCGTTGTTGAGCACCGCCATGACCAGGCCACCGACGATGGAGCCGACGACCGTGCCGACCCCACCGGTCACTGCTGCGCCACCGATGAAGACGGCGGCAATCGCGTCGAGCTCCCAGCCGACACCGTCCGACGGGCCGGACGAGGTGGAGCGGGCCACGAACATCATCCCGGCCAGGGCCGCGAGGATCGACATGTTCATCATGACGAAGAAGTTGATCCGTCGGCTCTTGACGCCAGACAGCTCGGCGGCGACCCGGTTGCCGCCCACGGCGTAGATATGGCGCCCGGTGATCGTCCGCTTGGAGATGAACCCGTAGAAGAGTACGAGCGCGACGAGGATCAGACCGGAGTAGGGGAAGCCCTTGCGCCCCGAGGCGAACAGCAGCATCACGCCCATGATGACGACGCAGATCAGGGTGAGTCTGGTCCAGGTGATCCAGCCCTCCTCGACGGTGGCGCCGATCCGGATCAGTTTGCTGCGGCCGCGGATGGTGCCGACGATGATGCCGGCGCAGGCGAGCAGCCCCAACAGGATCGTGAGGTTGTTGTACCCGGTGTTGGGTCCCACCTCCGGCAGGGTGCCCGAGCCGATCAGCTGGAAGCTGTCCGGCACCGGCACCGAGTTGTTCTGCCCGACGAACTGGTTCGCGCCGCGGAAGATCAGCATGCCCGCCAGCGTCACGATGAACGCAGGGATCCCGACCCGGGCCACCCAGAAGCCCTGCCACATCCCGACGAGCGCACCCAGGACGAGTCCGAAGAGGATCCCGAGCCACGAGGGAAGTCCCCAGTCCTGCATCGCCAGGGCGACACCGATCCCGACGAACGCGGCAACCGACCCCACCGACAGGTCGATGTGGCCCGCGATGATCACCAGGACCATGCCGATCGCCAGCACGAGGATGTAGGCGTTGCCCTGCAGGATGTTGTTGAAGTTGTCTGGGGTGACGACGAGGCCGCCGCTCCAGACCTGGAAGAAGACGATCAGCGCGATCAAGGCGATGATCATCCCCAGCTGGCGGGTGTCGCCGCCGAACAGCTGCTTGACCTTGTTCATGCGCGCTTCCTGTCTCGGGTAGCTCTCGTCGGTCTGGGAAAGTCGGTAACGCCTGGGCTCAGCTGGCGATCTCGCCCAGTTCGACCTCGTCCAGCGAGATCTGAGCGCCGGCGCCGCCGTGCGAGTTTGTGGTCATCAGCCGCATCAGCGACTCCTGATCGGCCCTACTCCGGTTCAACACCCCGGTGATCGCGCCCTCGCAGATCGTATAGATCCGGTCCGAAAGCCCCAGCAGCTCCGGCAGCTCCGAGGAGACGACGATGACACCCTTGCCCTGAGCGGCGAGCCGTTGGATGATCCCGTAGATCTCGAACTTCGCGCCGACGTCGATGCCGCGGGTGGGCTCGTCGAGGATGAGCAGGTCGGGCTCGGTGAACAGCCACTTCGACAGGACGACCTTCTGCTGGTTGCCGCCGGAGAGCTTGGAGATGCCCTCGTCCACGTTAGGCGTCTTGGTGCGCAGCTCCTGGCGGTACTGCTCGGCGTACTGGTACTCCTCGGGCTCGCTCACGACGAAGTTGTGGGTGATCCGCTTGAGGTTGGCCGCCACTGTCGTCGTCTTGATGTCGTCGAGGAGGTTGAGGCCGAGCGTCTTGCGGTCCTCGGTGACGTAGGCGAGGCCGGCGTCGATCGCCGCGGAGACGTTCTTGAGCGTGATCTCCTTGCCGTCCTTGACGATGGTGCCCTGGACGAAGCTGCCGTAGGAGCGACCGAAGATGCTGCGCATCAGCTCGGTCCGGCCGGCCCCCATCAGGCCCGCGAACCCGACGATCTCACCGCGGCGTACGAAGAACTCCTCGTTCTTGCAGACCAAGCGGTCGGCCACGTTGGGGTGGCCAACGGTCCAGCCGTGCACCTCGAAGAACTTCTCGCCGATCTTCGGCGTGTAGTCGGGGAACCGGGACTCGAGGTCCCGGCCGACCATCGCCTTGATGATCCGGTTCTCGTCGACCCCGTCCTCTTTGACCCGCAGCGTCTCGATGGACCTGCCGTCGCGGATGATCGTGATGCCGTCGGAGATCTGCTCGATCTCCCCCAACTTGTGGCTGATCATGATGCAGGTCACCCCGCGTGACCGCAGGCCGACGATGAGGTCGAGCAGGTGCTGTGAGTCGCCCTCGTTGAGAGCCGCCGTCGGCTCGTCCAGGATGAGGAGCTTGACCTCCTTGGACAGCGCCTTGGCGATCTCGACCAGCTGCTGCTTCCCGACGCCGATGTCCTTGATCTTGGTGTCGGGGTTCTCCGCCAGGCCGACGCGGGCCAGCAGCTCGCTGGCCTTCTGACGCGTCTCCAGCCAGTCGATCGCGCCGCGCTTGGTCTGCTCGTTGCCGAGGAAGATGTTCTCGGCGATCGACAGCTCGGGGATGAGCGCCAGCTCCTGGTGGATGATGACGATCCCCGCGTGCTCGCTCTCGCGGACGTTGTGGTACTCCACGACCTCGCCCTCGAAGAGGATCTCGCCCGTGTAGCCCTGGTAGACGCCGGAGAGCACCTTCATCAAGGTGGACTTGCCCGCACCGTTCTCGCCGCAGATCGCGTGGACCTCGCCGCGGCGGACGGACATCGACACGCCGTCGAGGGCCTTGACGCCCGGGAACTCCTTGGTGATCTCCCGCATCTGAAGGATGACCGAGCCGCCGGGGATGTCACTGGGAACCCCGTTGTCGGCGAACGAGTCCTGTGGCTCCCGTGGCATGGCGTCGGAGCTGATCGGCGTGCTCATCGGACGGTCATCACTTCCTCGTGACCCAACATCGGGATCTTCATGTAGCGAGTCGAACGGTGCCTGGCCGGCCCGACGTCGACCTTTCCGCCTTGCTCTCGAGCGGGCGGAACGAGTCGATTGTGTCTCATCAGCCGGTTGTTTCGGCAGCGAATCGGGACTCTGCGGCAGTCACAAGCCCGTAACAATCGGGCTGGTGATCCCGTGCAGTCGAGAGCACTGGGTCTGAACCGACATCGTTGACTGACAACAGGACACTGAACAACACGTGATTGCCTCACGTCAAGTCGCGACCGGAATGTCCGACATACGGTGGTTGCCGTGAGATCGACCGCATGACAACTGGTTTGCCACACCGCTTGACGCGGCGGAGGTCGCTCACGGATCATCAGCAACTGTGCCAACGTTGTCGTCCGACCGGACTCCGCAATCCCCGCGGCCCGCCCGTGCGCGACCGACGATGGCCGATGTGGCGGCCCGGTGCGGGGTCTCGATCAAGACGGTCTCGAGGGTGGTCAACGGCGAGGCCGGGGTAAGCGACGAGACGGCCCTGCGGATCCGGCAGGTCATCGTCGAGCTGGGGTTCCAGCGGCATGAGGGCGCCAGCCTGTTGCGCAGCAGCCGGCGCTCCGAGACGGTCGGCCTGATCGTCGAGGACCTGGCCAACCCCTTCTACTCGCAGCTCGCCGCGGGGATCGAGCGAGAGGTCCGCCTGCGCCAGCACCTGCTGGTCAGCGCATCGTCGGAGCGGTCGTCCGACGACGAGTCCCGGCTGGTCGAGGCCCTGCTCGCTCGCCGGGTCACCGGGCTGATCATCGTCCCGATCGGCACCGAGCCAACCGACGCGCTGCGGGCCGCCTGCCTCGAGGTCCCGGTCGTCTGCCTGGACCGCCCGGTGGCGGGTCTGGACGCGGACGCGGTCCTCAGCGACAACGAGGGTGGGATGCGCAGTGCTGTCGAGCATCTCGCCGCTCATCGTCACGAGCGCCTCGCCTTCCTCGGTGACGACGCTTCCATCTGGACGGCACGACGACGCGCAGCGGCTTTCCACGAGGCGGTGGCCTCGCTCGGGCTTCCTGGCCCGATCCACTGCGCGCTGGGTCCCTGGACCAACTCGAGCCTCGCCGACCGACTGGCGGGCTGGGCCCGCGGCCGCGCGCCTGTCACCGCGGTGGTCACCGGCAACAACCGAGTGACCCTCTCGGTGCTGCGCGCGATGCAGGATCACGACCTCGACCTGGGACTGGTCGGGTATGACGATTTCGACCTCGCCGACGTGGTGAGGCCGCCGGTCACCGTTGTCCATCAGGACCCGGTCGGACTGGGTGTGCGGGCCGCCCAGCAGGTCTTCTCCAGGGTTTCCTCGGGTCGCTCGACGCCGACGACGGTGGTGGTTCCCACGCGTCTCGTGATCCGGGGGTCAGGGCGGCGGGCCGCGCCTCAGGGTCCGCGGGCCCGGGCGGCGCACTGACGCGCGGGCGGTCGGCAGGTGGTGTGATGGGGCCATGCCCGCCGCACCGCTGAGCGCAAAGATCGTCGGACTCGCCACGGTGTTCGTGACATCGGGGGTCGTCCATCTGATGCGCCCCCAGGTCTTCGAGCCGATCATCCCACGCGGCCTTCCGGCTGCACGCGAGATCGTCTACGCATCGGGTGTCGCCGAACTGCTCTGCGCCGCGGGACTGCTGGTGCCGGCCACCCGCGCCGCTGCCGGGTATGGCAGCGCGGCTCTCCTCGTCGGGGTCCTGCCTGCGAACATCCAGATGAGCCTGTCCGCATACCGGCGGATGCGCCGCCGTCCCGAGGACCGACGCCGGCAGCTGACTTTTGCAGGCACCATCGCAAGAGTTCCGCTGCAATGGCCGCTGATCCGGGTCGCCCTGTCCGCGGCCGGCCGCTGACGCCGCTCTCCTGCCTGCGCGGAGCGCCGGCCACGTCGGGCTGCGGTCGACGCTCCACGCAACGGTCCGCTTGACTCGAACGGCCGAGGCAAACCGAGGTGAGACACGACCTGCCGCGTGGATATCCTTCCGGGGCACGTCTCCCCCTGAGAGTTCGGAGCCCGCCGTGGCCATGCGCATGTCGACCCTGTTCCTGCGAACCCTTCGCGAGGACCCGGCCGACGCCGAGGTGCCGAGCCACCGGCTGCTCGTACGGGCGGGGTACATCCGGCGCGTCAGCCCGGGGATCTACACCTGGCTGCCGCTCGGCCTCAAGGTCCTGCGCCGGGTCGAGCAGATCGTTCGCCAGGAGATGGACGCGATCGGCTCACAGGAGCTGCTGTTCCCCGCTCTACTGCCGCGCGAGCCGTTCGAGGTGACCGGTCGCTGGACCGCATACGGACCCAACATCTTCCGGCTGAAGGACCGCAAGGACGCCGACTACCTGCTCGGCCCGACGCACGAAGAGCTGTTCACCCTCGCCGTCAAGGACCTGTACTCCTCCCACAAGGACCTGCCTGTCTCGCTCTACCAGATCCAGACGAAGTACCGGGACGAGGCACGGCCGCGCGCCGGTCTGCTGCGCGGGCGCGAGTTCGTGATGAAGGACTCGTACTCCTTCGACGTCGACGACGCCGGGCTGCAGAAGAGCTACGACCTGCACCGTGGGGCGTACACCAAGATCTTCGACCGGCTCGGCTTTCACTACGTCATCGTCGCTGCCATGGCGGGTGCGATGGGCGGCAGCAGGAGCGAGGAGTTCCTCGCCACCGCCGAGAACGGCGAGGACACCTACGTCCACTGCCCCAACTGCGGGTATGCCGCGAACGTCGAGGCGGTGAGGGTGCCCGTGCCGCCCGCGGTGGACTGGTCGGCCGCTCCGGCGGCGCACATCGAGGACACTCCCGGCACGCCGACGATCGCCACCCTCGTGGAGCTGCTCAACGAACGGTTCCCCCGTGACGACCGGCCGTGGCAGGCGTCCGACACCCTCAAGAACGTGATCCTGACGGTCACCGACCCGGACGGGTCCACTCAGGTGTTGGCCATCGGCGTCCCCGGCGACCGGGACATCGACGAGAAGAGGCTCGGAGCACAGCTAGAACCCTCCGTCGCAACGGTTTTCGATGACTTCGCCAACCTGGCTGACCTCGTGAAGGGGTACATCGGGCCGGGTGTCCTCGGGGCTGCCAAGCCCGCCGGTGTGCGTTACCTGCTCGACCCCCGGGTCGTGGACGGCACCCGGTGGGTGACCGGTGCCGACTCGTCCGGACGCCACGTCATCGACCTCGTCGCCGGGCGCGACTTCACGGCCGACGGCACGATCGAGGCGGCCGAGGTGCGCGCGGGCGACGAGTGCCCCAGCTGCGGGCATCAGCTGGAGGCGGCCCGGGGAATCGAGATGGGGCACATCTTCCAGCTCGGCACGAAGTACGCCGAGTCGCTGGGCCTGAAGGTCCTCGACGAGCACGGCAGGCTCGTCACGGTGACGATGGGGTCCTACGGAGTCGGGGTGTCCCGCGCCGTCGCGTGCGTCGCGGAGGGCAACCACGATGAGCTGGGTCTGTGTTGGCCGCGAGAGATCACTCCCGCCGACGTGCACGTCGTGGCGACCGGCAAGGACGACGAGGTCTATCTGCGCGCCCAGGAGATCGTCGCCGGCCTCGAAGCGGCGGCCCTCGAGGTGCTCTACGACGACCGGAAGCAGGTCAGCCCCGGGGTGAAGTTCAAGGACTCCGAGCTGATCGGCGTCCCGACCATCGTCGTGGTCGGACGAGGTCTGGCCAACGGGGTCGTCGAGATCAAGGACCGGCGCAGCGGCGAGCGGCGTGAGGTCGCGGTTGACAAGGTCGTCGCCGAGGTCGTGGCCGAGGTGCGCCCGGGGCGTCCGGCGTGACCGGCTCGTCCTGGCGCGATGATCAGCGCGTCGATGCTCGCGCCGGCCACCCGGGCGCCATAGGTGCGGTCATCTTCGACTGGGGCGGCACCATCACTCCCTGGCACGCGGTGGACCTCGACGAGCAGTGGCGCGTGTTCGCTCGCGAGTATCACCTGGCCGACGAGGATCCCGCCCTGGTCAACGAGCTGGCGGCCAGGGTCTGGGCGGCGGAGGACGCGGGCTGGAGACGGGGTCGCGCCGAGAGCGCCTCAGCACGTGTCGAGGACATCCTCGCGGAGGCGGGCATCGTCGTCGACGACCCGCGAGCGGTGGCGGGCTTAGCGGCATACCAGAAGTTCTGGGAGCCTCACACCTGGACGGACGTCCAGGTCAAGCCGCTGTGGGAACGCTTGCACGACAGGGGGATTCGCGTCGGAGTTCTGTCGAACACGATCTGGTCGCGCGACTACCACCGTGGCCTGTTCGCGCGTGACGGTGTGCTGGGCCTGGTCGACGCCGACGTCTACTCGAGCGAGACACCGTGGGTGAAGCCCGCCCGCGAGATCTTTCTCGCCGCTGCCGAGGCCGTCGGAGTCGAACCCGCCCGCTGCGTCTATGTCGGTGACCGTGGCTACGAGGACGTCTTCGGCCCACAGTCGGCGGGGATGCGCGCGATCCTGGTCCCACACAGTGAGATCCCTGTCAGCCAACAGGTGGCCCACGACGTCACTCCTGACGCCGTCGCGACGCAGCTCCTGGACGTGCTCACCATCGTCGACGGCTGGGACAGTCTCGACGATCGGGACAGTCTCGACGATCGGGACAGTCTCGACGATGGGGACAGCGGGGAGTGACTGCTGGCGACCCCACGCTGGCCACCTTCGCGTTCATCGGTGTGGCGGCTCTGTTCGCCGGATGGGTCGACGCGGTGGTGGGTGGTGGTGGCCTGGTCCAGCTCCCGGCTCTGTTGCTCGGCTTCCCCGGCGCCACCCCGGCCCAGATCCTGGCCACCAACAAGTTCGGCTCGATCTTCGGGACCACGACGAGCTCGGTGACCTACTACCGACGGGTCCGACCAGATCTGCGCACCGCCCTGCCGATGGCAGGGGTCGCGCTGCTGGGGGCGGTTGTGGGCGCGTCGATCGGGCTGCATATTCCCAGGTCCGCGTTCAGCCCCATCATCCTTGTGTGCCTCGTTGGGGTGGGTGCCTACACCCTGCTCAAGCCGGACCTGGGCGCGTTGACGGCCTTGCGGTGGACGGGGCGCCGGCACACGGCCACCGCGATGGCGGTCGGTTTCGTGATCGGCGTCTACGACGGGGCGCTCGGCCCCGGCACCGGCTCGTTCCTGGTTTTCGCGCTGGTGGGGCTGCTCGGGTATGCCTTCCTCGAGGCGAGCGCGAAGGCCAAGATCGCGAACGCGGCGACGAACCTCGGCGCGCTCATCGTCTTCGCGCCGGGGGGTCACGTCATGGTCGCGGTCGGGCTGGTAATGGCGGCGGCGAACCTCGTCGGTGGCTATGTGGGCGCGCGCACGGCCGTGCACTTCGGGAGCGGCTTCGTGCGGGTGGTGTTCGTCGTGGTGGTCTCGGTCTTCATCGTGCGAATCTCGTTGCAGCTGCTCGGTATCTGGGCCTGAGCCCGATCCTCGTGTCGGGCAGGGATCACCCGACACTGGGGACGGTGGCGCGGCTCAGGGCACAGGAGTCAACGCGACGCTGACGGCGCGAGCGCCGCGTGGAGCGCCTCGACGGTCGTGACCGGCCGGTCGCACACGAACCCCCGGCACACGTACGCCGCGGCGTCACCGTCGACGATCGGCCGCCCGGCCAGGAGGGGGAGGCCGGGGGCGTCCGGCGCCCCCGCGGTCACGACGATCCCCGGGGAGCGGCTGGACCACACCTCGTGCACCAACGCGTCGGCCAGGTGTCCCTGCCCGACCACGGCGACCTGGAGGGGTCCCGCAGCTCGCGCCTCGGCCACCGCGAGTGCCCAGCCGGCGAACCGCGGGTCGCGGCTTGCGACCGACCCCGCCGCGTCGACGGCCGCCCCTGCCGCCTCGAGGTGTCGTGGCGAACCTGTCAGGGCGCCGTAGGTCAGCAGTGCGCCCGCGAGCGCGGACTGCCCGGACGGCTCGGCGTTGTCGCCGATCCCCCGGGGTCGGGTCACCAGCTGCTCGGCGTCGTCGGCGGTATCGTGGAAACCGCCGTCGTCAGCACCGAAATGAGCGAGCGCCACGTCGAGCAACCGTCCGGTCACCTCGAGCCAGTGCGGGTCACCGGTGGCCTGGTGCAGCGTCAGCAGGCCCTCACACAGGTTGCCGTAGTCGTCCGCAACCCCGGCCGCCGAGCCCACCCGACCGTGCCGCGAGGACCTGCGCAACCGACCGTCCACGACGTGTTTCGCCACGAGGAACCGAGCCGCCCGCGTTGCGGTGACCAGGTAGGACGGCTCCTGCAGGACCGCCCCGAGGTCGGCGAGCGCGGCGATCGCCAGACCGTTCCAGGACGTGACCACCTTGTCGTCGCGGTGTGGTTGAGGCCGTCTGTCGCGAGCCACCCTCAGGCGCACCCGGGTGCGCCCCCACCACTCGGCGTCCGGATCGTCCCGCGGCAGCTGCAGCGTCGAGGAGCCCTGCTCGAACGTCCCGGCCGCCGTGACGACGAGCAGCTCGGCGGCGCGCGAACCGTCCTCCGCCCCGAGGACATCGCGCAGCTCTGCGGGCGTCCAGGCATACGTCAGGCCCTCGACACCGTCGGTGTCAGCGTCCAGCGCGCAGGCGAACCCGCCCTCGTCCGTGGCCAGGTCGTGGACCAGGAAATCGGCCGTCTCGCGGGCGACGCGTTCGGCCAGTGACGAGCCCGACGCCTTCCACCAGTGCAGGTAGACCCGGGCCAGCTGGGCATTGTCGTATAGCATCTTCTCGAAGTGGGGGACCACCCAGTCGGCGTCGACCGCATACCGGGCGAACCCGCCGGCCAGTTGGTCGTAGATGCCACCGCGGGCCATCGCCTCGCAGCTGCGCTGGACCATCTCGAGCGCAGAGGGGTCACCGGTTCGGTCGTGGTGACGCAGCAGGAACTCGAGCACCATCGACGGCGGGAACTTGGGCGCACCGCCGAAACCCCCTCGCAGTCGGTCGAACCCGCGGCCGAGTGCCACCGCGGAGACGTCCAGAGCGGACACATCCAGCTCGCCTCCGGCCGGCCCGGAGGCGGTGCGCAACGCAGAGGCGATGTGCGCGCTGCTCGCCAGCACGTCGTCGCGGCGCTCAGCCCAGGCCTCGGAGATCGCACCGAGCAGCTGTAGGAACTGCTCGCGGGGGAAGTAGGTGCCGCAGAAGAAGGGCTCACCGTCTGCTGTCAGAATCGCCGTCATCGGCCAGCCGCCGTGACCGGTCAGTGCGGTGGTGGCCGCCATGTAGACCGCATCGACATCCGGGCGCTCCTCCCGGTCGACCTTGACCGCGACATAACCGGCGTTGAGGACCTGCGCCACCTGGTCGTCCTCGAAGCTCTCGTGAGCCATCACATGACACCAGTGGCAGGCCGAGTATCCGACCGACAGCAGTATCGGCACGTCGCGAAGCCGGGCCTCAGCGAAGGCGTCCGCACCCCACTCCTGCCAGTCGACGGGGTTGTCCTGGTGCTGCAGCAGGTAGGGACTCGTCGCCTCGGACAACCGGTTGGCCATGTACGACAGCCTGCCATCGGCCTACGGTTGCCTTGTCAGCTCTCCTACGAAAGGCACCCCGATGGTGGTCGTCGGTTGGATCCTCAGTGTCGTGCTCGCTCTGGTCAACCTCGGTTCGGGGGGCATGAAGCTCGCCTCGACCAAGGAGAAGATCCTTCAGAACCCACAGATGGCCTGGCGCAGGCCTTCAGCCCGTCTGCCATCAAGGGCATCGGGGCGGTCGAGGTCCTGGGGGCGCTCGGGGTCGTGCTGCCCTGGCTGACAGGGGTGGCCAAGGTGCTCACCCCGGTTGCGGCCATCGGCCTCGCGCTGGTGCAGATCGGTGCGCTCGTCGTCCACGCCCGCCGAGGTGAGAAGAACATGTACCCGGTCAACGCCGGCCTGATTGTCCTGGCCCTCGCCGTCGCGGTGATCCGGTTCACTCAGCTCTGATGGGCTCACCTGTCTGACGGGCTGACATGGGGGCGGAGGAGCTCAGTCGTTCATCGCCTTGACCAGGGCCACCGCGAAGCTCGCCCGAGCCGAACCGGGTGCCTCCTGCGCGGCCTCGTCGACCATCCGGACGATGGTCCACGCCTTGGCGTGATCCTCGTCGATGCCGGCTCGTTCGCAGATGATCTCCAGGCGGCGGCGGACGTTCCATCGCAGCGACGAACCGGTGCCGAGCTCCTCCACCCGGTTCCACAGCGCCGGCCCCACTTCGAAGGCTGGGTCGCCCGCCAGCGGCTTCGGGTCGATGGCCAGCCAGGCGGCACGCTCGACGCCGGGCACGTTCTGGCGGAGCACGTGCTGGCGGAGCACGTTCTGGTAGTGCAGGTCGGTGTGCAGCAGGCGCGCGTCGACGCCAGGCGCCGAGCCGAGATCGGCGGCGAGCCGGCGAGCCTGATCGACATACCGGCGCGGCAGGACGTGTGTCGGTGGCGGCTTCTCGAGCTGCCGACGCGCGTATGCCGACAGGGTGGGAATGCGTGCGATGGCAGGGACGGACAGCGTCCTGATCAGGTCACCGATGACCTCGCAGGCCTGGTCGTCGGGAAGGCTGTCGAGGTCGGTGTCGCCGTCCAGCCGTTCGAGGAGCAGAGCGAACCGAGCCGGGTCCGCACGCAGCAGGCGTACCGATCCGTCCCCGTCCCAACGCCGTAGCGCGAGGTGCTCGGTGACGGCTTCGACGTGCGGCCAGGTGACCTTGAGCACCGCCTGGTCCGACGACCGCGCCTCGGACGTCACCGGCACGGCGACGGCGCAGACACCGGACCTGGTCAGACCGTCCGGGACGAGCGACCACCGCGCGAGCAGGTCGTCGATCAGCCGGGGGAGCTGACGGAGCCAGTCCGCGCCACTGACGGCATACGAGGCGCCCGGCTCGCCCATATCCGGCGGGTACCCGGCGATGCGTGCGGCAAAGGACGCTGGGACCAAGTCGGCCCTGTCGGTCACGGGTCGGCCCTGTCGGTCACGGGTCGGCCCTGTCGGTCACGGGTCGGCCCTGTCGGTCATGGGTAGGCCATCCCAGGGAACGGTTCGGGCGCCACTCCCCATGAACGGGCCAGTGAGACCGACGCGACCTGGAACCGGACCAGGGTCGACAGGGCCGAGGAGCCCTGCGGCACCTGTATGAGCGGACCCAGGCCTGCAGCCACGAGCCGGCGCAGGACGTCGGCAGCCAGCCGGCCGGCGGCTTCCGGCGTCGTGACGGGGAAGGGCAGCACATAGGCCAGTGGCGGCGGCGTGGCGGCGGCGGCGGCCATCGTTGTCAGCTCGTCCGCGCGAGCGGCAAGGGCGATCCTGGTGGTCGAGGCGGCCGTACGCGTGTCGCCGGCGGTCTGAGCGGCGACTACCTGGAAGGCCCACCCGGCCGATCTGGTCTCGGCGAGCAGCTGGGCCGCGGCCGTCGTGGGAAGCGGGGCGGAGGCCCCCCAGGAGACCGGTGCCCCGAGCTCGGCGGCGGCTGCTCCGCAGGCGGCCGCGACGGCGACGAGGACGGCACGGTTGGCCGTCGTCACCGTGCCGAGGTCGCCCAGGATCGCTGCGGTGGCAGCGCTCTCGGCGGCAGCCAGCTGCTCCTGAGTCGCTGCCGGTGGCGCGCTCACCGCCGGGGCCGGCGTTCCGGAGGTGGACCCTCCTCCGCTCGGGCTCGTGGTCCTGCTCGTGGCCGCGGCATCGATGATGTGGTTCGGGACCCCCGCGGAGGTGAGCCGCGCCCGCAGCACGGTGGTCTGGGTCAGGTGGTTGCCGGCGAGACGCGCGACCGGGGCAGAGGCATCGGGTGTCCGTCCTGCCTGTTGTCCGAGCGCCGTGACCAGCTGGACCGCGCTCACCAGGGCTGCTTCATCGGGGATGGACTTGCGCTTGAGCAGCGGCAGATCCGGAGCGTCGTCCTGGAGCCGGATGTCGCAGCCAGCCAGGACCACCGTCGCGAGGCCGCAGGCGCCGCTCGCCGCCAGACGCAATGCGGCGCGCCGTGACAACACGACGCCCACCCCAGGCCCGCGCAGGTCGGGAACGCGCGCCGGCATGCGCCCGATCATGGCACGCGCCCGGGAGGTCCCCGCTTCGCTACAGTGACGTGACGGGTCGGACGCGCGACCGGCTCGACTCGAGGCGCGCGGCACACGACCCGGAGAACTTCACACGTAGATGGGGGAAGTGGACGTGAGATCGCACGGCGACCCGCACGATCGTCCTCCAGCCGGTGCCCGAGGCGCCACACTCGCCAACCCGCAAGGTGACGAGCTCGCCCACACGTTCGCGGCCGCACTGGCCGACCTGTCGTTGCAGACGCTCGACGTCACGCTCACGACGGCCGGTACGCGCCGCGTTCTGCGGGTGCTGGTGGATCGCGACGTCAGCCGCCTGGACCCGTCCGACTCCACGAGCCGGGTGGCCCCGCTCGGTCTCGACGAGGTCGCGGACGCCACGCGTGCGGTGACCCTGGTGCTCGACGAGAGCGACGTCATGGGAGAGCGGCCCTACACACTCGAGGTCAGCTCCCCCGGGGTGGGTCGGGCGCTCAGCGGCCACGCAGCGCTGCGCCGCAACGTGGGGCGTCTGGTCGAGCTGACCCAGGTGTCAGGGGCCACCGTGACGGGCCGGCTGGTGGCCGTCGCGCCGGACGCCCTGGTGATCGAGGTGCCGGCCGGCCGGCATACCCCGGCCGACCGCTTCACCGTGGCGCTGCCGCAGGTGCGCTCTGCTCAGGTGCAGGTCGAGTTCAACCGGAGCGACGAGTTCAACCGGAGCGACGAGAGCGACGAGAGCGACGAGAGCGACGAGAGCGACGAGAGCGACGAGAGCGACGAAGGTGCTGATGACAGCGTCGACGAGAACGCTGAGAGGGACGAGGAGGAGGACTGATGGACATCGACCTGGCCGCTCTGCGAGCCCTGGAGCGAGAACGGGACATCAGCCTGGACGTCCTGATCCCGGCCATCGAGCAGGCCCTGCTGGTGGCGTACCACCGCACCGACGGGTCGTTCCGGTTGGCCCGGGTGCAGCTCGACCGCAAGACAGGGCACGTCATCGTCTGGGCCCGGGAGGACGGCGACCCGATCCCGGACGGTCCGCCCGGTGAGCGGTCTGAGCCGGGCCCTGAGTTCGACGACACCCCGGACGGCTTCGGGCGGGTTGCGGCAGCGACCGCACGTCAGGTGGTCGTGCAGCGGTTGCGTGACCTCGAGGACGAGCAGATCCTCGGCGACTTCCGTGGCCGCGAGGGTGACGTCGTCTCCGGGGTGATCCAGCAGAGCGCCGACCCGCGTCACGTCCTCGTCGACTTCGGCACCGTCGAGGGGATCCTGCCGCTCGCCGAGCAGGTGCCAGGAGAAAGATACCGCCACGGCGACCGGTTGCGCTGCTACGTCCTGAGCGTCAAGCGCGGCCCGCGTGGCCCGCAGATCGGCCTGTCCCGGACGCACCCGAACCTCGTCAAGACCCTCTTCAGGCTGGAGGTCCCCGAGATCGCCGACGGCACCGTCGAGATCGCCGCGCTCGCGCGGGAGGCGGGTCACCGGACCAAGGTCGCCGTCCACGCCAAGGTCGCCGGCGTCAACGCCAAGGGCGCCTGCATCGGACCGATGGGGGCCCGCGTACGCGCCGTGATGGCGGAGCTGCACGGCGAGAAGATCGACATCGTCGACTGGTCGCCGGACGCGGCGACGTTCGTCGGCTCGGCTCTGTCTCCTGCCCGCGTGCTCGCCGTCGAAGTCGTCGATGCCCAGGCGAGATCCGCTCGGGTCATGGTGCCCGACTACCAGCTCTCCCTCGCCATCGGCAAGGAGGCCCAGAACGTGCGGCTGGCAGCGAAGCTCACGGGGTGGCGCATCGACATCCGCACGGACGCCACCCCCGCCGAGCTGCCGGAATCAGCAGTCCCAGCAGCCCCAGCAGCCGCTGGACAACCGGCCGGTTCTCCGGACGCAGGCGAAGACGCCCGGGCGGCCGACGATCAGTGAACCGCTGGCATACCCCTCGGCTCGAAGCGGGGTAGACTCGAGCCCGACCGATCGGACTGGACTCCGCCCGCTTCAGCCCGTGCGAACCTGCGTGGGGTGTCGTCGAGCGGATAGCCGGTCGGCTCTCCTGCGAGTGGTAGCGGTGGTGGGTGAGTGCGGCGGTAACGTCGCGCTGGTCCCGGATCCGCGACACCGACTGTCCGGGCGCGGCGCATGGCTGCATCCGAGCATGACGTGCCTCGAGCAGGCCGTCCGCCGCAAGGCGTTCACCCGAGCCCTGCGCCTGCAGGTCGGGCCGGATTCCGAAGCGGTGCAGAAGTACCTCACCACCACCAGAGATCGACCAACCGAAGGCGGGTCAGACGCTGATGAGCATCCGATGAGTCCCCAGCAATGAGCAAGTCCCACAACCAGGTCTGATCCGAGGGAACGCACCATCTCCTTCCCGGGTCGGGCCACCCGAGAAGGAGAAACGTGGCCAAGGTCCGTGTCTATGAGCTCGCCAAGGAGCTCGGAGTCGAGAGCAAGACGCTCTTGACCTACCTCAAGGACAAGGGCGAGTTCGTCCGGTCGGCGTCGTCGACCATCGAGCCCCCTGTCGTGCGTAACATCAAGGAGTCCTTCCCTGCCGAGCTGCGCGGGAACGGCTCCAGCGGTGGCTCCAACGGTGCCGCCAACGGTGGCTCCAACGGTGCCAATGGCGCCGCTCCAGTACTGCCGTCGCGCCCCGCCGCGCCGACGCCCTCGGGCGCACCGGCCGCGTCCCCGGCTCCGGTCGCCTCTGGGCCCTCGGTACCTTCAGTGCCCTCTGTGCCCTCTGTGCCCTCTGTGCCAACGGTGGCGGCACCCGCCACCGCTTCGGTTCAGGCGTCCGCGGCCCCCGCCCGGACCGCCGCCCCAGGACCGTCCGCAGCGACCACACCCATCGCACCGACCAGCGCCCCGGCGTCACCCCCGGGTGTCCCGGGTCCGCGCACCCCCTCGGCTGCGACCACGGGGGTTGCGGGCGTGGCCGCTCGCGACCAAGCCCGTCCCGGGTCGTCGGCCCCCTCGGGCCCGCGTCCAGCGCCGCGACCGAACACCCCCAGGCCGGGCAACAACCCGTTTGCGCCCAGCCAGGGCATGGGTCGCCCTCGCGGTGACGCGGCCGCTCGCGAGGCACGCGAGACCGCTCCCCGTCCGGGCAACAACCCATTCGCCACGAGCCAGGGCATGCCGCGTCCGCAGTCGCGGGCCGGTGCCCCGGGTGCCGCAGGTCCGCGCCCCGGTGCTGCGGGTGCGGCAGGTCCGCGCCCCGGTGGTCCCCGCCCGAGCCCGGGCATGATGCCGGACCGTTCGGCCGTTGGTCGTCCCGGCACCCGGCCTGGTGGTCCTGGTGGCCGTCCCGGCCCCGGTGGTGCTCCCGGCCGTCCGGGCGGAGGCGCCCCCGGTGGTGGTGGCGGCTTCGGCGGTCGTCCCGGTGGCGGTCGCCCCGGCGGCGCCGGCGGCCGCGGCAGTGCGCCCGGCGCGTTCGGACGCGGCGGTGGCCGACCGGTCCGTGGACGCAAGTCCAAGCGGGCCAAGCGTCAAGAGTTCGAGCAGATGCAGGCTCCGTCCCTCGGTGGCGTGCAGGTGCCCCGTGGCGACGGTTCGCAGGTCGTCCGCATGCGCCGTGGCGCGTCCCTGACCGACTTCGCCGACAAGATCAATGCCAGCCCCGCGTCCCTGGTGACCGTGCTGTTCCACCTCGGTGAGATGGCCACGGCGACACAGTCGCTCGACGAGGACACGTTCCGCCTCCTGGGCGCCGAGCTCGGGTATGCCGTCGAGGTCGTCTCCCCCGAGGACGAGGAGCGCGAGCTGCTGGAGCAGTTCAACATCGACCTCGACGCCGAACGCCAGGGCGAAGCCGACGAGGACCTCGTCGCCAGACCCCCGGTGGTCACCGTGATGGGTCACGTCGACCACGGCAAGACCAAGCTCCTCGACGCGATCCGGTCGGCGAAGGTCGCCGAGGGTGAGGCCGGCGGCATCACCCAGCACATCGGCGCATACCAGGTCGTCACCGAGCTCGAGGGTGTCGTCCGGCCCATCACCTTCATCGACACCCCGGGTCACGAGGCGTTCACCGCCATGCGGGCCCGTGGCGCGAAGGTCACGGACATCGCGATCCTCGTGGTGGCGGCGGACGACGGAGTGATGCCACAGACCATCGAGGCTCTCAACCACGCGCAGGCGGCCGACGTGCCGATCGTTGTGGCGGTCAACAAGATCGACAAGGAGGGCGCCAACCCCGACAAGGTGCGTCAGCAGCTCACCGAGTACAACCTCGTGGCCGAGGAGTACGGCGGCGACACGATGTTCGTCAACGTCTCGGCGCGCACCGGCGAGAACATCGACTCCCTGCTCGAGGCCGTCCTGCTCACCGCGGACGCATCGCTCGACCTCCGGGCCAACCCTAACCGCGATGCTCGTGGTGTGGCGATCGAGACGCACCTCGACAAGGGCCGTGGCCCCGTGGCGACCGTGCTGGTCCAGACCGGCACGCTCCACATCGGCGATGCGATCGTCGCGGGCAGCGGCTACGGCCGAGTCCGGGCCATGCTCGACGAGCACGGCCAGACGGTGTCCGAGGCAGGTCCATCGCGACCGGTCCTCGTGCTCGGTCTGACCTCGGTCCCGGGCGCCGGTGACACGTTCCTCGTGGCTGCCGACGACCGGACCGCCCGGCAGATCGCCGAGCGCAAGGAAGCCGCATCCCGCGCGGCGTCCTTGATGAAGGCTCACAAGCGCATCTCGCTCGAAGACCTCAACGAGGCGCTCGCCGCAGGCAAGGTCGACACCCTCAACCTCATCCTCAAGGGTGACGCATCGGGGTCGGTCGAGGCGCTCGAGGACGCTCTGCTGCAGATCGACGTCGGCGACGAGGTCGACCTGCGGATCATCGATCGTGGTGTCGGTGCCATCACGCTGAACAACATCAACCTGGCGGTCGCCTCCGACGCGATCATCATCGGGTTCAACGTGCGCGCCGAGGGTCAGAACGCCGCGGTCGCTGACCGCGAGGGCGTCGAGATCCGCTACTACTCGGTCATCTACCAGGCGATCGACGAGATCGAGCAGGCGCTCAAGGGCATGCTCAAGCCGGAGTTCGTGGAGACCCGCCTCGGTGAGGCAGAGATCCGCGAGATCTTCCGGTCGAGCAAGTTCGGCAACGTCGCGGGCTCCATCGTGCGCGTTGGAGAGATTCGCCGCGGGGCCAAGGCCCGGATCCTGCGCGATGGCACGGTTATCGGGGACAGCCTCGAGATCGCCGGTCTGCGCCGGTTCAAGGACGACGTCGTCGAGGTCCGCGAGGGTTTCGAGTGCGGCATCAACCTGGGTTCGTTCAACGACCTGCAGGTCGGAGACACGATCCAGACGTTCGAGATGCGCGAGATTCCGCGAGCCTAGGTGACTCGCGCCTGGTCGGTGCCTGGGTCCCAGGCACCGACCAAGATCTCTCTCGAGGTCACCGCCTGGCATCGGTATGCCCCTGACCTCACCTTTTGGAGGATGACTCACATGGCTGATCCCGCACGCGCCCGCAAGGTCGCCGACCGTGTCAAGGTCGTCGTCGCAGAGACGCTCGAGCACCGGGTCAAAGACGAGCGGCTCGGCTTCGTGACAATCACCGACGTGCGCGTCACCGGAGACCTCCAGCACGCGACGGTCTTCTACACCACCCTCGGGGACGACGACGCCCGCACGGCCACCGCGGCCGCGCTGGAGTCGGCCCGCGGCAAGGTCCGCACAGCGGTCGGGCAGGCGCTCGGGATCCGGCTCACCCCGTCCCTCGAGTTCATCCCCGACGCTATCCCCGAGGGGGCAGCGCACCTCGAGGACGTCCTGGTCACCACGCGGGCGCGTGATGCCGAGCTGGCCCGGGTCCGCGAGGGCAAGAGCTACGCCGGTGACGCCGACCCGTACCGGAAGGTGGGTGAGGACATCGAAAATGCCGAGGATGCCGAGGGCGGCGACGGCGGCGACGGTGGCGAGAGCGGCACGAATGCCGGCGCAACCAGCGTGCGTGACCACCCCGATATGGTCGAGGGGGTTCGGAACACGCTGGGCGCCACCGAGTGACCGACGACGGTCTGCTCGTCGTCGACAAGCCGGCGGGCTGGACCAGTCATGACGTTGTGGCCCGGGCTCGCCGACTCTGCGGGACCCGCCGAGTCGGGCACGCCGGAACCCTTGACCCGATGGCGACGGGGGTGCTTGTGCTGGGGGTCAACCGCGCGACGAAGCTGTTGACGTTTCTCATCGGGTGCGACAAGACCTACCTCGCGACCGTGCGGCTCGGGCAGTCCACGGTCACGGACGACGCCGAAGGCGACCTCGTCGAGGATCGCGACGCGAGCCGGGTCGAGCGAGCGACCCTCGACGCGGCTGTTGCGGGTCTCAGGGGTCCGATCGGGCAGGTTCCCTCGTCGGTCAGCGCGATCAAGATCGACGGCAGGCGGGCCTACGCCCGGGTCCGGGGTGGCGAGGAGGTCACGCTGGCTGCTCGGCCGGTGACCGTCCACCGCTTCGACGTGCACGACGTGCGCCACGACGGCCGGCATGTCGACCTCGACGTGGAGGTGGAGGTCTCCTCCGGCACCTACGTCCGCGCGCTGGCCCGCGACCTCGGCGACGCACTCGGCGTCGGCGGTCACCTCACGGCCCTTCGCCGAACCCGGGTGGGCCGCTTCGATCTCTCCGGTGCATCGACCCTCGACGAGCTCGAGTCAGTCGCTGCCGTAGGGCGCATCCCGCTGCTGGCGATGGCAGACGCGGCTCGTGCGCAGTTCCCCGTCCACGAGGTGACTGCGGCCGAGGCGGTCGCGCTAGGGCACGGTCAGCGCATCGCGTCCGCCGACCCGGATGGCGGCGCGACGGTCATGGCGGCGATCACGCCGGACGGCACCTTGGTCGCGATCCTCGACGAAACGCGGCCTCTCGCGCGTGCCCACGTGGTTCTCGCCCCCGGTTGAGTGGGGTTTCGGGAGTCGCCCGCTCGGGTTCCCGGGCGCGCGGCTCCCGCAAGAGCAGGACGTCAGCGCGGTTTGACGGCGACGAGCAGATCGCGGTGGATGCCGGCGTCCACCCGGTGGGCGAAGCGCAGCCAAGGCCCACCGTCGCGCACCTCCAGCCCCGCGGCGACACACATCGCCGCGAGATCAGCGCGGCGCAACCCGTGCGTGTTCCAGGCAATGCCGACCGCTCCTCCGGCGCGTAGGACCGACACCCATACGGGCAGGGCCGCCGCGAGCAGCTGCGCTGGGCTGCGGTCGCGATCGTCGGCACCCTTCGGCCCTCCCCGACCGGTACCGGACCGGCTTCCGTGGCGGATGCCGTAGGGCGCGTCCGTCACGACCACGTCCACCCGCCGTCGCTCGAGCAGGTCGGCCGTCGCGAGGGTGTCGGCGGCATACACCGTGAGGTGCTGCCGCTTACCGGTCGCGTACGCCTCACGACTGGGTGACAGCTGCGCCTCGAGGACGTCAGCAACGTGGGATCCGTGACGCCGCAACGGATGCAGGTCGATCTGGTGTTTCAGCTTCTTGCGCCGCAGCCAGGTCGTGAGGAACGCCGCGTATGCCTCCACCTCGCGTCGGTCGATCTCGACCCCGACCGCGTCACAGCCGAGAGCCAGGGCGCAGCTGAGGGTGGTCCCGCGGCCGGCCATGGGGTCGAGCACGCAGGTCGGACGGCCTGGTTCGCAAGACCCCGAGGCGCTCGCCAGGGTGAGGTTCAGCAGCGTCCTGGTGAGCTGTTCATTCGTTTTGCCGGGGTACTTGGGGATAGTGAGCAGGTCGTCGTCGAGCAGCTCGTGTCTGGTGAGAAGCACGGGTCTGAGCAGCTCGTCGTCGCCCGTCTCGACGACTTCGAACACGGCGTGCGCCGCGGACAGCCGACCGAGCAGGCCCGGCGGCGGTGCATGGTCGAACGTGGCCCGAAGGTAGGCCACCCCGGCGATCTGGGCCGTGTCGACGTCGACCAGTCGGTGACCCTCCTGGTCTGCGGCGGCCAGGACCTCCAGCTCGGCTCGGGTGATCTCCGGCGCGAGGCCGGCATACACACGGTTGCTCGACGGAGCGAGCAGGAGGAGGTATGCCGGCACGCTGACACCCTAGGGGCGCCGCTTCCTGGCGAGGGCTGCGCGCCGGGGTGGCCGGCACCTTCGTAGAGTGTCCTGCGTGCAGGTGTGGAACGGGCTGGATGAGGTCCCCGGTGACCTCGGGCGCTGCGTCGTCACGCTCGGGAACTTCGACGGCGTCCACCGGGGCCACCGTGCCGTCCTCGGGCAGCTCGTCGCCGAGGCGACGGCGCGTGGCGAGTCCAGCGTCGCCGTGACCTTCGACCCGCATCCGGTGGCGGTCCTGTTCCCCGACCGCGCTCCACTCGCGATCACCTCTCCCGACCAGCGCCTGTCGCTGATGGCGTCCACCGGTCTGGACGCAGTTCTGGTGATCGAGTTCACGACACCGTTCGCGCACCTGACACCCGAGGAGTTCGTCAGCCAGGTGTTCGTCGACGCGTTGCACGCCAGCACGGTCATCGTCGGCGAGGACACGAGGTTCGGTTGGCGCAACTCCGGCAACGTCGAGACGCTCCGGGAGCTCGGCGTCAGGGACGGTTTCGAGGTCGTCACGCTCGCCGACCTGGGGGAGGGGCAGCGCTGGTCGTCCACGATGGCACGCAGCCTGCTCACCAAGGGGGACGTCGAGGCAGCGGCCGCGGTCCTCGGGCGCCCGCACCGAGTCTGCGGCACGGTCGTCCACGGCGACCATCGCGGCCGTGAGCTCGGCTTCCCCACCGCGAATCTCGGCGAACGGGTGGAGGGACTGGTGCCGGCCGACGGGGTGTATGCCGGCTGGCTGACCCGTTCCGACCTCCCGCAGGACGCTCGCGACCGCACCCTGCCCGCGGCGGTGTCGATCGGCACGAACCCCACCTTCGACGGGACGCAACGTCGGGTCGAGGCATACGTGCTCGACCGCACCGACCTCGACCTCTACGGGGAGCGGGTCTGCTATGAGCTGGTCCGTCGGCTGCGACCCACGGTGCGCTACGAAGGCATCGAGCCGCTGGTGCGACAGATGAACCAGGACGTCGCGCAGTGCCGCGAGATCCTGCGGACCGTCGTCCCCGGCTGACCTGGCGTCCGGCAGCCGGCGAGAGGCGGCGCTGGTCTGGTCGGTGACCGACCGAGCTCACACCGTCGCGAGTTCCGGCCCGCCGATGTCCGACTTGCCGGAGAACATCTGAGTTCGGTCGCGAGCGAGGCCGACCAGGACGTCGCGCAGGTAGCGGATGGTGGGGTTCGAACCGCGAGCCCGGCGCCACGCCAGGGAGACGTCACGGGTCGGCACGGGGTCACGAACTGGCACGACGCAGACGTTGGGGGGCAACGTCTCTCGACCCAGACGGGGAATCAGAGACACCGCCGCCCCGTGCTCGACGAGGGCGATGTGAGAGCTCCAGTCCCCAGCCCAGAACGACACCCTCGGGGTGGCTCCGACGCGGCCGAGCATCCGGGTGAGCCACCCATGGCAGACGCTGCCCACCGGCGCCGACGCGAATACCTCGTCGACGAGGTCCGCCGGCGTGACCCAGGGACGTGCGGCCAGCCGGTGTCCCGCCGGGACGAGGATGTCGGCCACGTCCACGCCGATCCTCAGCACGTCGACGTGCTCGGGGACGGCGAGCGGCGTGTCACCCCACTGATGCACGAGTGCAGCGTCGGCCCGGCCGGACGCAACCGCAGCCATGCCGTCGGGCGGGTCGAGCTCGACCAGTGTGAGGAGTACGTCGTGCCCGTCGACCCGCATCCTGGACAGGGCGGGGGCGACGATCCCCCGGACGGCCGTGGAGAAAGCCGCCAGCCGAAAGCGTCCCCCGACCGCGGCCTCCGCGCTGCGGATGTCCGCCTCGAGCTCGTCCATGCGGTCGAGCATCTCCGCACCGCGTGACTCCAACCTGCGGCCGTGCTCGGTCAGCAGGACCCCCCGGCCGTAGCGTTCGAGGACGGCGGCCCCGGTCTGCCGCTCGAGCTTCTTGATCTGCTGCGACACCGCGGACGGCGTGAACCTCAACGCCTCCGCGGCAGCGACCACCGAGCCGTAGGTGCGGACCGCGCGCAGCGACTGGAGGGCAACCAGGTCGATCATGTAGCGATACTACGTCGTGAGATCACGCATCGGTTGCTGGTGCTTCATGGTGATGAGGACCCAGAGTGGACCCATGACCCCGCGACACGCCCTTGCTGCCGTGGCCGTGGCCATCATCTGGGGGGCAAACTTCGTCATCATCGACGCAGGGCTGCACGACATGCCACCGCTGCTGTTCGTGGCCCTGCGCTTCCTGGCCGTTGTCGTCCCCGCCGTCTTCGTCGTGCACCGACCGGCGGTGCCATGGCGGGACATCGCGCTGGTCGGCCTCTTCCTCAGCATTGGACAGTTCGGCCTGCTGTACCTCTCCCTCGACCTCGGTATGCCTCCCGGGCTCGCCTCGCTCGTGGTGCAGGTGCAGGTGATCTTCACCGTGGTCATCGCCGCCGTGTTCCTGAAGGAACGGCCCTCCGGGCGCCAGCAGCTCGGCATCGTCATCGGTCTGGTCGGGCTGGCGGTCGTGGCGTTGGGGCGAACCGCCGCCACGCCGTGGCTTGCGCTCGTGCTCTGCCTGGCTGGCGCCCTGTCGTGGGCGACCGGCAACGCGGTCATCAGGCGGGTCGGGACGGCGTCGGGCCTGGGTATGACCGTGTGGTCCGGGTTGTTCGTGCCGATCCCCATGCTCGCGCTTTCTCTGCTGGTCGACGGGCCTCAGGCCGTGGCGACGGGGCTGCGTCACATCGACCTGGTGACGATCGGCTCAACGCTTTACACGGCCTACCTCTGCTCGTTGTTCGGCTACGGCGTCTGGAACTCGCTGCTCGCTCGCTACCCCACGGCGAGCGTGGTCCCGTTCACTCTGCTCGTGCCGGTCAGCGGCATCGCGACCGCCTGGGTCTTTCGAGCCGAACGGCCCACGTTCGGGACCGTCGTCGGGGGCCTGCTCCTGCTCGCCGGAGTGCTGGTGACCTCACTCGGGCGTCGGCGGCGCACCAGCCGCCCATCGGTGTCCGACCCGACAGCGCCGACCCGGCAGGCTCGACCTGTCATGTCTGGCTCGACCGTCCAGCGCACCGACGGTCAGCGCACCGACGTTCAGCTGCTGACCTCGCCGACGTTTCGCCGGTAACCCAAGGCCGCGACCACCGCGAAGACGAGACTGGTCAGCACGACCGGCCACACGTGCGAGATCGTCGACCCGGGGCTCAGCACCCCGAACGCGGCCACGTCGCCGTCCGGGGCCATGGCTCCCCAGACGAGCTGACCGAAGTGGTATGTCGGCATATAGGGGGCGATGTCCTGCAGGATGCTGGGCAGGCTCTCGACCGGGAAGAAGAACCCGGAGAGGAAGGACAGCGGCAGGAAGACCAGGTTGCTCACCGCGGACGCTGCCTTCGGCCTGGCCCAGAACGCCAGGGCGAAACCCATCGTAGAGAACGCCACGGCACCGACGACGAGGATGCCTACCGCCTCCAGCAGGCGTGCGGCGTCGAAGTGGACATGGCCGAGCAGCAGCGCCGCGGCGAGCATCAGGGTGAGCATGGCGAGGGTGAACACGGCAGCCATGACGAACTTGCCCGCGAAGTAGACCCACATCGGCATGGGGGTCGACCGCAGCCGCCGCAACCAGCCCTTGCCTCGCTCGTTCGCCACGTCCGCGCCGAAGGTGAAGATCGCCAGGCTGACCACCCCGTAACAGCCGATGGAGGCAAACATCATCGCGGCGACGTCCGTCCCTCCGGGAAGGGTCTTCCCCGCCTGCGGTAGTCCGAACATGCAGTAGAGCAGCACGGGGACGCCGACCACGCCCACAAAGAACTCCGGAACCCGCAGTCCCTGGCGCACCTCGGCCCCCACCTGGGCGAACAGCAGGCCAAGGGGGCCGCCGGTGCGGGTCGCCTCCGGGCTGGGTCGCCGTGGCCAGTCCACTGGCTCGCCTCGATGACGAGGAGGGGTCGGCTCGGGCGCCGTCCCGCCAGCGCCTTGCGCGCTCAGTCCTTCGTCGACGGTGCTCATGCAGCTCGCGTCCCGGGCGCCCGGGTGAGGTGCAGGAAGGCCGCCTCGAGATCGGTCTCGACGACCTGCAGCCCGGTCACCACACGACCCCGGGAGAACAGCGTCTCGAGCAGATGCTCGGGCCGGCTGGTCTGGACCACCCAGGAGCCAGGTTGACCCTGGACGCTGTCGGTGACGTGGGCGGCATCGACGGCATGGGCGGCATCGACGGCATCGACGGCATCGACGGCATGGGCGGCATGCGCGGCATCGACGGCAGCAACGGCCTGGACGCCGCTCACGGCTGCCAGCTCGTCGCGGGAGGCGTCGGTGGTCAGGTGAACGGTGCGGTCGGCGACGAGACCCTTGATCCCGGCGGGAGTGTCGTCGGCGACGAGGTGCCCGTGGTCGATGACGACGATGCGGTCCGCCACATCATCGGTCTCCCCGAGGTTGTGTGACGAGAAGAGGATGGTCTTGCCGAGCGTCGCCAGCGCCGTGACCTGCTCCCAGAACGCGGCCCGGGCCGCGACGTCCAGCGCGGCGGTCGGCTCGTCGAGGAACAGCAGGTCGGGGTCACCGGCGATGGCCAACGCGAACGACAGCCGTTGCCGCTGGCCGCCGGACAGCTCGCCGATCTTGCTGCGTTGCTTGCCGACGAGGTCGGCCCGGTCGATGATGCCGTCCACGGGCAGCGCCCACGGGTAGTACCGACGAACCAGGCCGACGGTTTCGCGAACCGTGAGATTCTCGGGACCGACGTGGTCCTGGAGCATCGAACCGACCCGCGCACGGGCATACGGGCTCTCAGGCTGACGGGCGAACAGCCGCACCTGTCCGGAGTCCGGCCGTCGCAGCCCCAGGAGCATCTCGATCGTGGTCGTCTTCCCCGCGCCGTTCGGGCCGAGGATCGCCACGATCTGCCCCTCGGGCACGAACAGGTCGAGGCCGTCGACAGCCAGGGTGTCGCCGTAGGACTTGCTGATCCTCGTTGCTTGCACGACGTCCATGTATGCCGGTCCCCTCCTGTCCGCGGGTACTCTCGGCTCCATCATCCTGGAAAGGATCCGACGGCGAGACGTGAACGACGCTCTGGCGTCGAAAATCGGGCAGGAGTATGGACGTGGCTGCACAGTCAGTCGGTGACGAGGACGACAGGCAGGCCACGATCGACGGCCGCGCCCCGAGTGTCGCGCACCTGTTCCGGTCTCGCGTTGCGGCATCGGGCTCTCGGGTGGCGTTCCAGCACCTCGTGCCGGACGCAGCCGACGACACCAACGACACTCAGCACACCAAGGGCACCAAGGGCACCAAGGGCACCAAGGGCACCGAGGGCCGCAGCGAGAGGCTCGTCTCGCTTACCTGGGACGAGACCCGCGCACGGGTGGACGACTGGGCCGCTGGGCTGGTGGTGCTCGGGGTAGACGTGGAGGACCGAGTCGCCATCGCCTCGACGACCCGGTTGGAGTGGGTGCTCGCGGACCTCGCCATCATCAGCGCGGGAGCCGCCACCACGACGATCTACCCGACGATGCTCGACGCAGATGTTGCCTACATCGTGGCGGACTCTGGAAGCCGCGTCGTTTTCGCCGAGAACGACGCCCAGGTCAGCAAGCTACGCGCCCACCGCGACGAGCTGCCGGATGTCCTGCGGGTCGTCACGTTCGACGAGACCACCGAGACCACCGAGACCACCGAGATCACCGATGCGTCGGACGAGTGGGTCATCTCGGCCGATCGCCTGGGCGACCTCGGGCGGGCGCTGCTCGCGCAGCAGCCGGGCGTTCTCGATGAGCGCATCGAGTCGCTCACTCCGCTGCACCTCGCGACGATGATCTACACCTCGGGCACCACCGGCCGGCCCAAAGGCGTGTTGCTGACGCACGACGCGTTGGTCTACGAGGGAGCGGCCGTCGACTCCGTCTCGTTACTGAGCGAGGACGACCTGCAGTTCCTCTGGCTACCGCTGTCGCACGTCTTCGGCAAGGTGCTGCTCATCTTGCCGCTGCAGATCGGGTTCGCCACCGCGATCGACGGGCGGATCGACCGGATCGTGGACAACCTCGCCGTGATCCGCCCGACCTTCATGGGCGCCGCGCCGCGGATCTTCGAGAAGGCGTATGCCCGGATCGGGACGATGTTCGCCCACGAGACGGGTGGCAGGAAGCGGCTGATCGACTGGGCCCTCGGTGTCGGAGCCGAGGTCGCGTCCCGGCGCGAGCGTGGCGAACCGACCGGCGGGATGCTTGCCGCTCAGCACGCCGTCGCCGACCGGTTGGTGCTCAGCAAGGTCCGGGAACGGTTCGGTGGCCGGGTCAAGTTCTTCATCTCGGGCTCTGCCGCCCTCAACCCCGACGTGGCCCGCTGGTTCTCGTCGGTGGGACTGCTGATCATCGAGGGATACGGACTGACCGAGTCCAGCGCTGCCACGTGCGTCAACCGGCCACGTCCCGGGTGCTACGCGTTCGGGTCCGTAGGGTGGCCGATGCCGGGCACCGAGGTCAGGGTCGCCGACGACGGTGAGCTGCTCGTGCGCGGGCCTGGTGTGATGCGGGGATACCACCGGCTCGAGGAGGCGTCGGGCGACGCGCTCAGCGGAGACGCGTGGCTGCACACGGGTGACATCGGCAGCATCGACGAGCGGGGGTTCGTGCGGATCACCGACCGCAAGAAGGACCTGTTCAAGACCTCGGGCGGCAAGTACATCGCCCCGTCGGCGATCGAGTCCTCGTTCAAGGGCATCTGCCCTCTTGTCAGCCAGTTCGTGGTCGTCGGCGAGGGCCGCAACTTCGCCGGCGCGCTGGTCACCCTCGACCCTGAGGCGATCACCGGATGGGCGGCCAGCAACGGCATGGCGGGGCACCCCTATGCCGACATCGCCACCTCCGACGGCATGCGGGGCATGATGCAGGGCTACGTCGACGAGCTGAACTCCGGCCTCAACCGGTGGGAGACGATCAAGAGGTTCGCGATCCTCGACCACGATCTCAGCGTCGAGGAGGGTGAGATCACCCCGAGCCTGAAGGTGCGACGCAAGGTCGTCACGGACCGCTACCGGCAGCAGGTGGAGGACCTGTACCGGTGACGAGCGGCACGAACACATAGGCGCCCAGCACCTCGGGCCGCTCGCCCCGACGGAGTCTCAGTAGCCGCCCGTGCACCGGCAGCACCATCGTCCCGTCGTCCGTGAGCTGGTCGAGCAGCGCAACGGGCATCGTCTCGCCCTGCGCGGAGACGAGGATCCGGTCGAACGGACCGTCCTGCGGCCAGCCCAGCGTGTCCGGGACGGCCTGCTCGACCCGGGCCCACGGGACGTCGGACGCGTCGACCGCCGTCCGGCCTCGCACGGTGAGCTCTGGCACCAGCTCGACCCCGACCACCAAACCGGTAGGACCCACCAACCGGGCCAGCAGGACCGTGGTCCACCCCGAGCCGCTTCCCACGTCGAGGACGCGGTCTCCGACGTGGACCCTGAGCGCAGCGAGCATCGCCCGCACCGTCGACGGCTGGCTGTTGGTCTGGCCGAAGCCGATCGGGAGCGCTCTGTCGAGTGAGGCGTACCCCTGCTGTTCGGGCGGGAGGTGCCCAGCGCGGGGCGTCACGCTCATCGCCTCGTCGACGGTCATGGCAGCGCCGTGCCGGTTCACCCCCACGATTATGCAGTCGGTGGCGCGGCTGCGGAGCACCTACCATGGCCCGATGCCGCATACGACCGCTGCCGGCTCCTCTGTCTGGGGCGATCTCGAGCCGCTGCTCGAGAAGGTGAGCAAACCGATCCAGTATGTCGGAGGCGAGCTCAACTCCACGACCAAGGACTGGGACTGCGGGGGTTTCACACCCGACGGCGTCGAGCGCACCGTCCGGTGGGCACTGATGTACCCCGACGCGTACGAGGTGGGCCTGCCCAACCAAGGCGTGATGATCCTCTACGAGGTGCTCAACGAGCGCTCCGATGCGCTCGCCGAGCGGACGTACGCGGTCTGGCCCGACCTCGAGGCGTTGATGCGGTCGGCGAACGTGCCCCAGTTCACTGTCGACGGGCATCGGGACGTGCGGGACTTCGACGTGCTGGGTGTGTCGTTCTCGACCGAGCTGGGGTACACCAACCTATTGACGGCGCTCGACCTCGCTCGAGTCCCGTTGCACAGCAACGAACGAGGAGACAACGACCCCATCGTCCTCGCCGGCGGACACGCCGCCTTCAACCCCGAGCCGATCTCGACCTTCATCGACGCGGCTGTGGTCGGCGACGGTGAGCAGGCCGTCCTCACCATCACCGACATCATCTCCGACTGGAAGGCCCAGGGCCGTCCGGGGGGGCGTCATGAGCTGCTGGTGCGGCTCTCACGCACCGGCGGCGTCTACGTGCCCGCCCTTTACGACGTCGACTACCTGCCCGACGGGCGGATCAAGCGGGTGGCCCCCAAACCCGGTCTGCACGGCGTCCCGTGGCGCGTGTCCAAGCACACGGTGATGGACCTAGATGCCTGGCCATACCCCAAACAGCCCCTCGTCCCGCTCGCGGAGTCCGTCCACGAGCGGATGTCGGTCGAGATCTTCCGCGGCTGCACCCGGGGCTGTCGGTTCTGCCAGGCCGGGATGATCACTCGCCCGGTCCGTGAGCGCTCGATCACCGGCATTGGTGAGATGGTCGAAAGAGGCCTGGCTGCAACAGGTTTCGAGGAGGTTGGGCTGCTCTCCCTCTCCTCTGCGGACCATTCTGAGATCGCCGCAGTGACCAAGGGCCTGGCAGACCGCTACGAGGGGACGCAGACAGGGTTGTCCCTGCCGTCGACCCGGGTCGACGCCTTCAACATCGACCTCGCCAACGAGCTGACCCGCAATGGGCGCCGCTCCGGGCTCACCTTCGCTCCCGAAGGCGGTTCCGAACGGATCCGCAAGGTCATCAACAAGATGGTGACTGAGGAGGACCTCATCGCGACGGTCGCCGCGGCATACGGGGCAGGTTGGCGTCAGGTCAAGCTGTACTTCATGTGCGGGCTGCCGACGGAGACCGACGAGGACGTCCTGCAGATCGCGGACCTCGCGAAGCGGGTCATCGAGACCGGACGCCGCGTCTCCGGCCGCCGGGACATCCGGTGCACCGTCTCCATCGGTGGCTTCGTCCCCAAGCCGCACACGCCGTTCCAGTGGTGCGGACAGCTCGGCGCCGAGGAGACGGACGCCCGGCTCGCCAGGCTGCGCGAGGCGATCCGGGCCGACCGCCGGTACGCCTCGGCCATCGGCTTCCGTTACCACGACGGCCAGCCGGGGATCGTCGAGGGCCTGCTGTCGCGCGGTGACCGTCGCGTGGGCAAGGTGATCGAGGCGGTGTGGCGCGCGGGCGGCCGGTTCGACGGGTGGAGCGAGCACTTCGACTTCGCCCGGTGGATGGCACAGGCGGCCCTCGCGTTCGCCGAGGAACCCGTGGACGTTGCCTGGTACACCACGCGAGAACGGGACCAGTCCGAGGTGCTGCCCTGGGATCACCTGGACTCCGGCCTCGACAAGGAGTGGCTCTGGGAGGACTGGCAGGACGCCCTCGACGAGACCGAGGTCGACGACTGCCGCTGGACGCCCTGCTTCGACTGTGGCGTCTGCCCGCAGCTGGGCACCGAGATCGAGATCGGACCCACCGGCAAGACGTTGCTCCCGCTCACCGTCCTGGGTGCCGGCCGTGACAAGCTCGCCGAGCTGCGAGGCAGCTGACCTCCCAGGTGATGTCCTAGCCCGTTCTACCCCTCGTCGTCGATCACCTGACGCAGGTAGCGCTGCGGGGCGTGGAGGAAACGTCGGTGGTGGTCGACGATGTCGAGGTCCTCCCAGCGTGTCTCCCGGAATCCGTTGTGGTCCAGCTGCAGGAGCGTCGCCCTCGGGAGGGCGGCCAGCACGGGCGAGTGGGTCGCCAGCAGCACCTGCCTGCCGGGTTGGCTGGTCAGCGCGTGCAGCGACCCCAGCAGGGCCAGCTGGGCGGTGAACGACAGGCCGGCCTCGGGCTCGTCGAGGACGAAGAGGCCCTTGCCGTCGAAGCGCTCGGTGCCCAGCATGGCGAGGAACGACTCCCCGTGGCTCAGCGCGTGGAAGTCCGGCTCCGGGCGGCTACCGGGGTTGTCGTGCAGATAGGTGAACAGCCCATGGGTCGTCTCTGCCCGCAGGAAGTACCCCCACCGAGATGCTCCGGCCCCGCGAACGAGCGCGATCGCCTCGTGCAGGGGCGACTCACTGGCATACGTGCTGTGCCTCGCACCGGTGGAGCCACCCTCGCGCGACAGCCCGTAGCCCATCGCGACCGCCTCGACGAGGGTGGACTTGCCGGTTCCGTTCTCCCCGACGAGGACCGTCGACGGCCCGAGTTCCAGCCCCTGGTCGAGCAGCTGCTCGATCGGGGCAAGGGTCAGCGGCCACCGGTCCGGGGGCAGTGCGGCCCCCTCTCGGCGCTCGATGCGACGTACCGGCAGGGGGTCCATCCAGCTCGAAGCCCTGCCTGCCGCCATGCGCAGGAGCGTACGGGGCGAGGGCTGAGGGCGTGGCTGCGGATCTGAGTCGCTGGCCGATGTCCGGACCGGGGCTGTCTTTCACACCCCCAGCCTCCGACGTGGTGGTCCGCTGACTTGCACCTTCGCCGAACACCCCGGATGCTCGGCGGGTGAGAGTTCTGGTCACCGGCGCGACGGGGTATGTGGGTTCCCGCCTGATCCCCGAGCTGCTGGCGCGCGGCCACGACGTCGCGGCGACGTTCCACCGGGAGCCTCGACCGGCCTACCCGTGGGACCGTGACGTCACCTGGCGCAAGGTGAACCTCCTGGACCTGCGCGACGTCATCACCGCAGCGGCCGGGATGGATGCCGTCGTCTACCTCGTGCACGGGCTGGAGGAGGCGGACTTCACGGCGACGGACCGCGAGGCCGCCGAGAACACGCGCGACGCCCTCGACCATGCCGAGGTCAAACGCGTCGTCTACCTTTCCGGCATCATCCCCGACATCCCTCGTGGCGACCTCTCAAAGCACCTCGAATCGCGCTTGGAGGTGGAGGAGATCCTCGCGGCCTCACAGGCGTCGGCCCTGTCCCTGCGCGCCGCGATCATTATCGGGTCGGGGTCGACGAGCTTCGAGATCGTGCGGCAGATCAGCGAGAACCTGCCGCTCGTGCAGACCATCCCCAGCTGGATGCAGAAGACGACCGTGCAACCCGTCGCCATCGCGGACGCGGTCTACTATCTCGCCCAGGCGGTCGAGCAGCCCGAGGTGACCGGTCACCTGGACATTGCCGGACCGGACCGGCTGACCTATCCCGAGCTGCTCTCCCTGTATGCCGACGTGGCTGGGCTCCGTCGCCTCCAGGTCCCGATCCCGGGACTGCCGGCGGATCTTGTCGGCCTGGTGGCGGGTCTGCTGACCGACGTCGACACCGGGACGGTCGAGTCGCTGATGTCGAGCCTGCGCGACGACATGGTCGCCGGGGACGAGGTGCGCACGCAGCTCGGAGACCCCGACCGGGCGACGGTGGGGGCGCGACAGGCCATCGTCCGGGCTCGGCAGCCGTTCGGCCGAGGGCCGGACGGGGCAGCCGTCGGCGGGGACCCGGCCGCGCCCTCCGTCGGGGACCCTGCCTGGTCGCGAGTCTGACGAGCGAACCCGCCGACGGGTGCCCTGCCGGCTCATACCGGGTGGCCCACGTGGGCCAGGGCTTGACGCAGCAGCACGCCGTGGCCGCCGCTCATGCCCCCGGCAGCGGCGAGCGCAGCCGCTTCGTCAGGGGTGAGCCACGCGAGATCGAGCGCATCCTGCTGCGGCGAGCAGTCCCCGAGCACTGGTACGACGAACGCGAGGGCGACAGCGTGCTGTCGCGGGTCGTGGAACGGCGTCACCCCCGGCGTAGGGAAGTACTCCGCGACGGTGAACGGCTGGGGTGACATCGGGATCCTTGGCATCGCCAGCGGACCGAGGTCCTTCTCGATGTGCCGCAGCAGCGCGTCACGGATCAGCTCGTGGTAGAGCACTCGCCCCGACACGAGCTCGCGGTCGATTGTCCCCTCGGCGGACGCCCTCAGGAGCAGCCCGATCTGGTTGACCACACCACGGTCATCTGCGCGTACGGGGACCGCCTCGACATAGACGATCGGCAGCCGATCCCGGGCGTCACGCAGGTCCTCGCGGCTGAGCCAGGCTGCGCGGGTCTCGGTCTCGGTCATGTCGTCGTTTCTACCAGCCACCCGGTATGCCGGTGCCCGCCGGCCCGGGTTCGGCACCGAACTCAGACGTCTGTAGGTTTACCGCAGCTCAGGGCCCCGATAACCGAGGAACACGTGAGCCCGGTCCACAAGGATGCGAGTCTGGTGGACGAGTCTGGTGGGCGAGGACGTGGGTCCGGTGGGGAGGGGGCCTGGTCAGAGCACCTTGCCGGGGTTCATGATCCCCCGCGGGTCGAAGACTGCCTTGAGCGCGCGTTGCCGGGCCAGCTCGGGCTCACCCAGCTCGCGGGCCAGCCAGTGTTTCTTCAGCGTTCCGACGCCGTGTTCTCCGGTGATGGTCCCGCCCATGTCGAGAGCCAGGACGACGAGGTCCCCGAACGCGTCCTGGGCCTGGTGCTGGCTGTCCGGGTCGCCGTGAGCGAAGAAGAAGCACGGGTGGACGTTCCCGTCACCGGCGTGCCCCGAGAGGGTGATGTCGACGCCGCGCCGAGCGCTGATCTCCTCGCCGGCCCGGATCAGGTCGGCGAGCCGGGCGACCGGAACGCATAGGTCCTCGGTGAAGTGCGGTCCCTTGACCTCCAACGCCGTGTGCAGGGCCCGCCGGCCCGCCAGCAGGGCGTCGGACTCCTGTGCGTCGTCACCGACGGCGACGTCCGTGGCACCTGCGTCGTCGAGCAGTGAGGCATACCGCTGCACGTCCTCGGACGTGTGTCCGGGGCGGTCCGAGGAGACGATCAGCGCGGCCGCGCAGTCACCGGGGAAACCGTAGTCAGCCATCCTCTGGATCGCGGAGATGCTTGCGGCGTCGAGCAGCTCGAGCAGGCTGGGTCCGAAACGGTCGCGTCGGAGGGCGAGGATCCCGGCTGTCGCAGCGTCCAGGGAGTCGAATGTCGCCAGAACCGTCAGCGCGGGGTCCGGGGCTGACACCAGGCGTACGACCGCCGACGTCACCACACCGAGCAGCCCCTCAGACCCGACGAACAACCCGGTCAGGTCGAACCCGGCGACACCCTTGGCGGTCCGCCGCCCGGTCCGGATCACCTCGCCGCCCGGCAGCACCACCTCGAGGCCGCGCACGTAGTCAGCGGTCACGCCGTACTTCACGCAGCACAGGCCGCCGGCGTTGGTCGCGATGTTGCCACCGATGGTGCTCGTCGCCGAAGACGCCGGGTCCGGGGGGTAGGCCAACCCCACGGCCGCCGCCGCCTTCTTGAGGTCGGCGTTGACGACACCGGGCTGGACCACGGCGAACCGCTCCAGCTCGTCCAGCTCGGTGATCTCGTCGAGCGCCTCGACGTTGAGCACGATGCACCCCTCGCTCGCCGTCGACCCGCCGGCGAGGGAGGTGCGGGCGCCTTGAGGCACCACGGGGATGCCGTGCTCCTGAGCGTGCCGGAGTACCTCGACGACGTCGGCCCGGTCGCGAGCCCGGACGACGGTGTACGCGTCGGGCGCCGTCGACCCCAGCGACGCGTCGACGGCGTACCCGGCGGCGATGTCGTGGTCGGTGACGATGGCGCGTGGGCTCAACCCGGTGGGCCCAGTCGGCGCGACGCCGACCCGGGTGGCGCTCGAACTCATTTCTCCACTGTATGTGCGTGCCCTAGACTCTGCGTCACAGGCGTTCGAGCCGTCATCAGCGGTGAGCCTCCGGAAGAACGGGCCCACGCGCATACCGGTGGGTCTCAGTAGAACCGGACGGGTGGGCCCGTCAACGCCTTCGGCAAGAGCGGTCGTGCGTCGTCCCGGTCACCGGGTGAGGTGCGGCAAGCGGGGTGGCACCACGGTGTCGCCGGGGGTCCCCGGTGAGGTCGTCCTCGTGAGACGAGCAGGACGCCCACCACCCGCAGGAGCCCCGATCGCCATGGCCTATCCGCACGTCACCTCCAGCCCGCGCTTCCCGCAGATCGAGGAACGGGTGCTGCAGTACTGGGACGAGGACGGCACCTTCGTCGCGTCGGTGGAGAACCGGGAGGCCGGGGAGGACGGCTCCAACGAGTTCGTGTTCTATGACGGGCCGCCGTTCGCCAACGGCCTGCCGCACTATGGGCACCTTCTCACCGGGTATGTCAAGGACATCGTGCCGCGCTACCAGACGATGCGAGGCCGGCGCGTCGAGCGGCGGTTCGGCTGGGACACCCACGGGCTGCCAGCGGAGCTGGAGGCGATGAGCCAGCTCGGGATCAAGACCAAGGAGGAGATCCTCGAGCTCGGCATCGACAGGTTCAACGACGCCTGCCGCCAGTCGGTGCTGCGCTACACCGGCGACTGGCGCGCCTACGTCACCCGGCAGGCGCGCTGGGTGGACTTCGACCACGACTACAAGACGCTCGAGCCCGGCTATATGGAGTCGGTGGTCTGGGCGTTCAAGCAGCTCTACGACAAGGGCCTGGTCTACGAGGGCTATCGCGTGCTGCCCTACTGCTGGAACGACCAGACCCCTCTGTCCAACCACGAGCTGCGGATGGATGACGACGTCTACCAGGTACGCCAGGACCCGGCCGTCACCGTCGGGCTGCGGTTGGAGACGGGTGAGCTGGCCCTGGTGTGGACGACGACGCCGTGGACACTCCCGGCCAACCTCGGGATCATGGTCGGGCCGGACATCGACTACGTGGTCGTCGAGTCGGACGTCACCGGCACCGTCGAGCGCTACGTCATCGGTGCGGCTCGGCTCGCGGCGTACGCCAGGGACCTGTACGGGGCCGACGTCGACATGTCGTCGCTCGACAGCAAGGTCGTTGAGAGGCTGAAGGGCAGCGACCTGCTCGGGCGCGGGTTCAGACCGCCGTTCGACTACTACCTCGGCCACGACCGCGCGCACCGCGTGTTCTCGGCAGACTTCGTCACCACCGAGGACGGGACCGGGCTGGTCCATACTGCCGGTGCGTTCGGCGAGGAGGACAAGGTCGTCACCGATGCGGCCGGGATCGAACCGGTCATGCCGGTCGGTGCCGACGGGAGGTTCACCTACCCCGTCACCGAATACGAGGGGATGCTGGTGTTCGACGCCAACGCGCCGATCATCGACCACCTCAAGGCGCGAACCAGGGGGGAGGGGGAGGCCGGTGCCACGACGGCGGGGACCGTCCTGCTGCGGCGCGAGAGCTACGCGCACTCCTACCCGCACTGCTGGCGGTGCCGCGAACCCTTGATCTACATGGCGGTCTCGAGCTGGTTCGTCGAGGTCACCAAGATCAAGGAGCGGATGCTCGAGCTCAACGAGCAGATCTCGTGGACACCTGACCACATCAAGAATGGGCAGTTCGGCAAGTGGCTGGCGAACGCCCGCGACTGGTCGATCACACGAAACCGGTTCTGGGGCAGTCCAGTCCCCGTGTGGAAGTCGGACGACCCGCAGTACCCGCGGATCGACGTCTACGGGTCCTTCGAGGAGCTGAAGCGCGACTTCGGGGTCGAGGTCACCGACCTGCACCGGCCTCATGTCGACCGCCTCACCAGGCCGAACCCCGACGACCCGTCGGGCCGCTCGACCATGCGACGCGTCGAGGATGTCCTCGACGTGTGGTTCGACTCGGGGTCGATGTCGTTTGCGCAGGTTCACTACCCGTTCGAGAACCGCGACTGGTTCGAGCACCACTTCCCGGGGGACTTCATCGTCGAGTACATCGGGCAGACCCGGGGTTGGTTCTACACGCTGCACATCCTCGCGACCGCGTTGTTCGACCGGCCGGCGTTCTCCTCGTGCGTCTCTCACGGGATCGTCCTCGGCTCCGACGGCGAGAAGATGAGCAAGTCGCTGCGCAACTACCCGGACGTGTCCGAGGTGTTCGACCGCGACGGCGCCGATGCGATGCGCTGGTTCCTCATGTCCTCGCCGATCCTGCGCGGGGGCAACCTGATCGTCACGGAGCAGGGGATCCGCGACGGCGTCCGACAGGTGATGATCCCGCTGTGGCAGGCCTGGTCGTTCTTCTCGTTGTACGCCAACGCTGCTGGTTCCGGTGAGGGCTACCAGGCGAAGTGGTCGACCTCGTCCGTGGACGTGCTCGACCGCTATCTCCTCGCCAAGCTGCACGATTTCACTCAGCAGATGACCGAGCAGCTCGACGCATACGAGATCGCGAACGCATGCGACACCATGCGCGGATTCCTCGACGTGCTGACGAACTGGTATATCCGGCGCTCGCGCGACCGGTTCTGGGGCGGCGAGGACGCGTCAGCTCAAGCAGCCTTCGACACTCTCTATACGACCTTGGAGACGGTATGCCGCGTGGTCGCCCCGCTGCTGCCCCTCACGACCGAGGAGATCTGGCGAGGCCTCACAGGCGAGCGCTCGGTGCACCTGACCGACTGGCCTGATGCCGCTGCGGTGCCCGCCGACCCCGCGCTGGTCGCCTCGATGGACCGTGCCCGGGAGATCTGCTCGACCACCTCGGCGTTGCGCAAGGCTGCTCAGCTTCGTGCACGCCTGCCGTTGGCGGCCCTGACCGTCGTGACCGACGACCCGACCGCACTCGAGGTGTTTGCGGCCGTTGTCCAGGACGAGGTGAACGTCAAAGACGTCCGCCTGGTCGACCTCGCTCGGGTCAGTGAGGCGGAGTTCGGTGTGTCGCAACGGCTCACGGTGAACGCTCGCGCTGCCGGGCCGCGCCTCGGACGCGACGTGCAGGTCGCTATCCGTGGCTCGAAGTCCGGCGACTGGTCGGTCGCACAGGACGGGACGGTCACTGCCGGCGGGCTGACACTGCAGGCCGGCGAGTTCTCCGTGGACACCGTGGTCGACCAGGCCTCTGGCAACGCGTCGCGTGCTGTCGCCATGCTTCCGGCTGGCGGATTCGTTATGCTCGACACCCACGCCACCCCAGATCTGGCTCGGGAGGGCCTGGCGAACGACCTGGTCCGCGCCGTGCAGCAGGCACGCCGGGAGGCCGGGCTGCACGTCAGCGACCGGATCTCGCTGACCATCACCGGAGATGACCTGGTGTTCGAGGCGACAATGGCGCATCGAGACCACCTCGTCAGCGAGACCTTGGCGACCCAGTTCTCCTCCTCGCCCCGGCTCGACGATCTCGCGCTCGGCGGCGGGGTCACCGTCGCCATTGTGGGGAACGGCAGCGTCGTGCGGATCCTGGTCGTGAAACGCTGATGTCACTCATCTTCGTGTTGCACACATTGCCCGAGAAGGAGGATCGATGACCGATCGGCCGAGCGGACTCAGCACACCGGATCCCGATGTCATCGGACGACTTCTCGAGGTCGAGGGCGAAATCCTCGCGCGGACACCCGAGACGACGATCGACCCGTCGCTCGAAAGCGTGCAATGGGTCATGGATCTCCTGGGTGACCCACAACGCGCATACCCGGTCATCCATCTGACGGGGACCAACGGCAAGACCTCGACGACGCGGATGATCGACTCACTGTTGCGCGCCATGGGGCTTAACACGGGCCGGTTCACATCACCACACCTCCACTCGTTCCGCGAGCGCATCGCCATCGGCGGCGACCCGATCTCACCAGAGCGCCTCATCGAGGTTTACGACGAGGTGCTGCCGGTTGTGGAGCTCGTCGACCGGCGATCGGAGGGACAAGGCGGCGGTCGGCTCAACTTCTTCATGCTGTCGGTGGCGCTCGCCTACGCGGCCTTCGCCGATGCTCCCGTCGACGTTGCGGTCGTCGAAGTCGGTCTCGGGGGGGCCTGGGACGCCACCAACGTCGCGGACGGACAGGTCGCGGTCGTCACTCCCGTCGCCATCGACCATGTGCGGCTGCTCGGTTCCACCGTCGAGGAGATCGCTGTGGAGAAGTCCGGGATCATCAAGCCCGGTGCGATTGCCGTGTCATCTGTCCAGGAACGCGACGTGGCCGAGATCCTCGTCGAACGCGCCCAAACCGTCGGCGCACGAGTAGTTTTCGAGACCGATGACTTCGGTGTCACGTCTCGCGAGGTGGCGGTCGGCGGACAGCTGCTCTCGTTCCGGGGGCTCGCCGGCGAGTATCCCGACGTGTTCCTGCCCCTGCACGGAGAGCACCAGGCCAGCAATGCGGCGACAGCACTCGCCGCCGTCGAGGCGTTCGTCGGTGGAGGGGAGCAGCGCCTCGATCTCGATGTTGTCAGAGAGGGGTTCGCGCAGGTCACCTCACCCGGTCGTCTCGAAGTGGTTCGACGCTCACCGACGGTTCTCGTCGACGCTGCGCACAACCCAGCCGGTATGCGTGCGCTCGCCGCGGCGGTCGAGGATGCGTTCTCCTTCACCCGCCTGGTCGGGATCGTTGCGATCTTCGCTGACAAGGAGCCGGCCGCGATGCTGGAGATCCTCGAACCTGTTCTCGACTCGGTTGTCGTCACGCGCAACAGCTCACCGCGATCGATCCCCCCGTCGGAGCTGGCCGCGATCGCCCGCGAGATCTTCGGTGCAGAGCGCGTCCACGAGTCGGCGCACCTACCCGACGCGCTGGACCTCGCGGCCGGGCTCTCCGACGAGGGTGGGATGGGGAGTGCGGTGCTGGTCACCGGCTCGGTCGTCACGGCAGCCGACGCACGACTTCTCCTGGGCGCCAACGACACCTGAGCGGGCATCACCGTCTTGCTCGAGGGCCGGTGAGTGCAGCGGCTTCCTCGGCGTCCGGCACAATGAACCGCCCTGGCGTGACGACACCGATGAGCCAAGGGCGACCCGGGACATACCCTGTCTGCATGGCACGCACCTCCCTCCCGTTCTACGGGACCACCGGGAAGTTCACCTGGCGGATGGGCGCCACCGTCCTGGGCGGGCAGTCGGTGATCGTGTTCTTCGGTGCGCTGGTGGCGCGTGGGATCGCCGCATCGCAGGGGGAGCCGGCCGCGTCGACCTACCTGCTGGTGGGGGCCGGGCTTGCGGCGCTGTGCATTCTCGCGGCCGGGATGATGCGGCGGCCCTATGGCGTGACGCTCGGCTGGCTGATCCAGGTCGCGACGTTCGTCTGCGCGTTCGTCGTCTCGGCCATGCTGATCGTCGGCATCATCTTCACCGCGCTGTGGGTCGTCTGCCTGTGGCAGGGCGTCAAGATCGATGCCGCCGACGCGGCGCGGGCCGCCGAGGTGGCCTCGTCACCGGGGGTGTGACCGGACGGACGGGGACAACTGGCTGTGGGCGCCCACGTCCCTGTCATCCGCACGCCGACCGCTGCGGTCGGCGGAACGAGCTTGTTGTCATGAGCTACGCATTCATGCGTTGACCAGCAGCCCCTCCTGGGTGCGGGGCGAGCCCCCCGGTGTCGCTCAAGGCTTGTCGGGTGGGGGCACCGTTCCGGCGCGAACCTCGAGGTGCCCACCTCGAAGGCTCCTTCCTCGTACCTGGGTCAGGTCGCGTTCGAGCGCTGTCCACGGGTGAGCGTCGATGTCCGCGCCGCCCACACGGGTGGCGAGATGGGCGAGGGGGGTCCAGACACGCGCCCAGCCGCTCGGAGCCGCCATGTCCACCACGGCGACGCGCCCACCAGGTCGCATCAACGCCAGCACCGAGTCCCACGCTGGCTGCCACGGTTTCATCAACGACAGGGAGTAGACGAAGATCGCCGCGTCGAAGCCGCCGGCCACGCCACGACTGGGCAGACCAGCGGCAGGCGGCGTGCGTCCGACGCGCTCATCCACGGTGGTGGCGTCGGCGACAACCAGCTCGACGTTCTCCCAACCGCGCCCCTCGACCCTGTGACGGGCCTGCTGCACCATCTCGGCGCTCGCGTCGACGCCGACGATCCACCCGGTCGGTCCGATCGCGCTTCGCAGCAACGGGAACGAGAGTCCGGTGCCGCAACCGACGTCCAGGACCCGGTCGCCCGAAAACAGACCGAGGGCCTCGATGCCGGCGACTCGGCCGACCCGGTAGACCGGCCATTCACACGAGAGTCGGTCATATGCGGGTGCCGCCCACGTGTACGGCCGTGGTCGATGCATGGCGCGTCCCACCTCCGTCGATCTCGTCCCGCGGACACCCACACCGTGGCATACCGTCGCCGTCATGGTCCTCGACATCAGTGCAGAACCGTGTGACCTGCTCGTGGTGGGCGGTGGGACCGCCGGGATCGTCGGCGCGCAGACCGCAGCAGCGCTGGGCGCCCAGGTGTTGCTTGTCGAGCGCGACCGGATGGGCGGCGACTGCCTCTGGACCGGCTGCGTCCCGTCGAAGTCCCTGTTGGCTGCCGCAGCGGCGGCCGCCCGACCCGACCCAGGCCTCGGGGTCGGCCCGGGCGGCCCGGTCGACTTCGAAGCGGTGATGCAACACGTGCGCGGCGCGATCTCGACGATCGCTCCAGTGGACTCCGCCGAGTCGATGACCCGGGCCGGCGTCACGGTTGTCGCCGGCGCAGCCACGTTCACCGGACGGGACGTCGTCACCGTGGACGGTCGACCGGTGCGGTTTCGTCAGGCGTTGGTCGCGACGGGCTCAGAACCTGACCTCCCTGAGGCAGCAGCCGGCCTTGACCCCAGCCGTGTGCTCACCAGCAACACCGTGTGGGACCTCGGGCAGCTTCCAGAACGACTGGTCGTGCTCGGCGGGGGCGGCATCGGCTGCGAGCTGGGCCAGGCGTTCGCCCGACTGGGGTCGCGCGTCACCGTGATCGAGGCGTCGGGCCACGTGCTGCCTCGAGAGGACCCTGATGCGGCAGCGCTGCTTCACCCGAGGATGGAGGCCGACGGTGTGACGATCGTGACCGGTAGCGGCGTCTGCGGCGTGTCCTACCAGAGTCAGACGGCGCTGTCCGGCACGGTGCAGCTCACGGACGGGCGCCGCGTCGAGTTCGACCGGTTGCTGGTAGCCACGGGACGCACGCCTCGCACGACGGATATGGGTCTTGCGGCCGCGGGTGTCGAGCTCGACGAGCGAGGCTACGTCCGGGTCGACTCCCGGCTGCGTTCCAGCAACCCGCGGATCTGGGCCGCTGGCGACATCACCGGCTATCCCCAGCTCACCCACGTCGCCGGAGTACACGGCTCGACCGCCGCGACGAATGCGGTCCTCGGACTGCGCCGGTCGGCGCGCGCGCACGTCATCCCGCGGGTGACGTTCACCCATCCCGAAGTCGCCGCCGTCGGGGCGTCGACCACTCATCCGCCCGCGGGAGGTCGCCTCCTCACGCTGCGTCACGAACACGTGGACAGGGCTGTCACGGAGGCGGAGACGGACGGGATGACCAGGTTGGCCGTCGACCGTCGCGGGCGTGTGGTAGGTGCGACCATCGTTGGACCCCGGGCCGGAGAGAGTCTGGCGGAGGTGGCGCTGGCCATCGACCAGAAGCTCCGTCCGCGTGACCTGGCCGGCGTGACCCACGCATACCCGACCTATTCCGACGGGGTCTGGAACGCGAGCGTTGCGGACGTGCGCGCCTCTCTGCGCGCGCCCTCTGCGGCCCGTGCGATCAGCGCACTCGTCGGCGTCCGACGCGCCTGGTTGGATCTGTCCGCTCGGGTCGGCCGCTGAGCCCCACCCCCGGCCTGCGCAGCTTCCCGATCAGTGCCTCGGCCTCAGCACACGGACCCCGAGTACGACCCGCTGCACGGCAGTCACTCCGACGGCCGCTGCAAAGAGCCACACGAGGGAGACGGCCCAAGCGGGCACGATGCAGATGAGTGAGTACGCCACCACCGTCTCCGTACCCTCCGCGAGGCCGCCTACGAAGTGCAGCGACCGTCCGTCGACACTCGCGCCGCCGCGCTTCTCCAGGAGCGACGACAGGGCCAGGAAGGTGCACCCGGACAGGTAGTAGGTCGTGAGAAGGACGACGCAGGCCAGGCGGGCCTCTGGCAGCGCCAGCGCCATCGCCATGACAAACCCGGCGTAGATGCTGAAGTCCGCGACGATGTCGAGGAACCCGCCGAGGTCCGTTGGCCCGGTATGCCGTGCTACCGGCCCGTCCACACCGTCGAGCAACCTGTTGAGAAGCCAGAGCACGAGCGCGGGTATCCACGCCTGTCGCCAGACGGCGACGCAGGCGGCTACCCCGATCAACCAACCGACCCCGGTGACGCCCAAGGCAGGGATGCCGGCGCGGGACAGACGCGCACCGAGGGCGTCCAAGGCCGGGGCGAGGACCCGCCGCGCAGGCGCGTCAAGCACGTTGGAGGAGCCCGTCGGCCGGCCGTCCGGATGTCCGCGTCACGGGGGTCAGCGGAAGCATACGGCGCAGCTCGACATTCTCCGCGGGGTCCAGGACGCCGTGCTGGACGCAGGCGGGGACCAGCTCGCCCGACTCCGGGTGCGCCATCGCGTAGGAGCAGGCTCGCAGTCGCTGCTGCGTCTGCGCCAAACGGGGCTCGACGCACTCCTCACCGCGTCGGATGGCCTCCCAGGCTGGTCCCACGTCGGCCGCATCCATGAAGGAGTGCATGACGAACGTGACCGGACGCACCTTGTGACGAAGCAGGTTGCGCCAGCCGACCCGGCGTCCCATCCGAGCTGCCCCGTCGACCAACAAGCAGCCGACACCGGGATGGCGGACGAGCACCCGGGCGACCTTGACGGCAAGCGGGGCAAGTGGTGTGCCCGAGAAGCTGATCCCCCCCATCCGGTCCACGAACGCGTCGCGCAGACGCAGGTCGGCCGGGTCCTCGTCGTCGAGGACGGGGAAGTAGCGGGGTCCGACGTAGAACCCGTAGGTCGTCCGGTTGCAGCGCTCGTCGCCGATCTGCAGCGCCCGGAACGGAAGGCGGGTACCGACCCCCTTCTCGACCTCGGCCCACACCTGGTCACCCGTGGTGTCACCGAACGCCTCGTGCCAGCGCCGCTCGTCGCCCACGAAGGCGGCCGGCTGGAACGAGAACAACCCGAACCCCATGTCGTGAGTAGCCCGCACCACGTCCGCGATCTGGCCGAGGTTGCGAGGCGTCACCGTCATGTTGTGTGCGAGGAAGAATCGCACTCCGTGCTCCCGCTGCAACCGGACGAACAGGTCGACGAACCGGCGCCGGTATGCCTGCAACGAAGCCTCGTCGCTCGGGCGACGGATGCCGCGCCGACCGAACATCAACATGTCGAAGTGACCCGCGAACGAGAGCCGGTCGAAACGTCTCCGACCTTCGGGTCCGACCGCAAGGGCCTCGAGATAGTCATAGTCCACATCGCCGTGCGTCATGCTCATCGCTTGCCGGCCGTGGTCCTGCATGAGCTGCAGCGCACGGGCGTGGTCATCCGGCCGAAGCAGGGTCACCTCCCCACCGATGAGCTGGGCATGCGCGCGAGGTCCGCGCAGCCTCCGCAACAACGCCATCTGGCTCGCGACCTCACGCGTCGTGTGGTCGCCGTCGACGGCAACGTGGTTGGCGTCGCGTGAGTGGTAGCAGGGGGTGCAGGCCAGGTTGCACCGAGGGAAGACCCCGTGCGTCCCCTCGCAGCCGACGCCGTGCTGCCCGAGGACCTGCGCCTTGGTCCGAACCGCCTCGGGCAGCTCGGCCCAGCGACGTTTCAACGCGGCACGAGTCTCCGGATGGACCGGGCGGGTCTCGAGCTCGAGCCGCGTGAGCCAAGCAGGCATACGCAACGTCCGACGCCAGGTGCGCATAGGCAGACTCCAGGTTGGTCACATCAGCTGGTGGAAAGCCATCATCGCCTACAACCGTCCTCGGTCCACCCGTTCGCGGCCTCGACATCTGACCGGGTCCCGCGGCTAGGCTTGCCGCGTGACGACAACCGAGCGTTCCCTGGTCCTGGTCAAGCCCGACGGTTTTTCTCGGGGTCTGTCGGGTGAGGTCCTGGCCCGGATCGAGGCCAAGGGGTATGTGCTTGTGGCCCTGTCGATCCTCACCCCGGACCGCGCGCGGCTGGCGCAGCACTATGCCGAGCATGAGGGGAAGCCGTTCTACGAGCCACTGGTCGACTTCATGGCGTCCGGACCGGTGACCGGGGCGGTCATCGAGGGGCACCGCTGCATCGAGGGGTTTCGGGCGCTCGCCGGTGCGACCGACCCCACGGTGGCTCTCCCGGGCACGATCCGCGGCGACCTCGGTCGCGACTGGGGGCTGAAGGTCCAGCAGAACATCGTGCACGGCTCGGACTCACCGGAGTCCGCTGTGCGTGAGATCGGCATCTGGTTCCCCGACCTGTAATCCCGAGTTCGACCCTCATCGGCAACCATCGAGGCCCGCAGGGGCGTACGGTCACGGGCAGGAGCCATCGCGGCTCTACGAAGGAGCGTCATGGGCGACAAGTCACCGCGTCAACACATGTCCAAACCGGCCACGAAGTCGCTCAAGGAGAAGCGCGCCGAGAAGCATGCCAAGGCTGACGGCACCAACACCAACGAGATCTTCTCACCCGGAAAGAAGCGCTGACCGCACCTCCCCTCAGGGTCGACCTCGGCTCCGCCAACGCGCTGCATGACATCGGCGCCCCCCATCCAGGTGCCGCCCCTGTCGTTGCCTGATCGCGTGTTCTCGACGGGCCTGGCCGGGACCGTGACCTCCCCGGCACCCGATCGCCCGCGATGGGAGGATCGCTCCGTGAGCAGCGCTACCGACGAGAGCCGGTTCGACGAGTTCTTCGACCGAGCCTGGCGTCGTAGCCGAACCTCGTTGCGGACCAGGGTCAACCGCGTCAGGAGCAAGGCCTGGCACATCGGCCAGTGTGCGGTAGCTGCCTCCATCGCGTGGTTCGTCGCCAGCGACCTCGTCCACCACCAGGCCCCCGTGTTCGCCCCCATCGTGGCCGTGGTGAGCCTGGGGTTGACCTACGCCCAGCGTCTGCGACGAGTTGCCGAGATCACCGTGGGTGTAGCGATCGGCCTGGCGGTCGCCGACCTCTTCCTGGCGCTCTTCGGCACAGGGCCTCTGCAGGTCGGCGTGATCGTGGTGTGCGCGATGACTACTGCCCTCTTGCTCGACGCCGGTGGCCTGCTCGTCATGCAGGCGACCGTCCAGTCCATCTTCGTCGTCGCCCTCGTCGCGTCCCCAGGTGCCGCTGTCAACCGCTGGTTCGACGCCGTCATCGGTGGTGCCGTGGCTCTTGTCGCGGCGGCGGTGGTCCCGGCCGCAGCACTGCACCGGCCCAGGGCCCAGGCGGCGATCGTCGTTGAGACCATCGCGACCCTGCTTCGAGACGCAGCGCAATGCACCAGGGACGGTGATATCGCCCGCGCTGCAAAGGTGCTCGCGGAGGCCAGAGCGAGCGACGGCCCGCTGCGCGAGCTGCAGGCGGCGGCGTCGGAAGGGTTGTCCGTCATCGCCTCCTCACCGTTTCGTCGCGGAGCCCGTGAGAGCGTCCGGTCGGTCGCCGACCTGGTCGACCCGCTCGACCGCGCGATGCGCAGCACCAGGATGCTCATGCGCCGCGCAGCGCTCACGACGACCAAACACATTCGCGTGCCCGTCACATACGTCGTCCTGCTGGACGACCTGGCGGACTCCGTCGGGATCGTGGCGCGGGTCCTGGGTGAGAACGCCTCCGCGTCCATGGGGCGCGCCGGCATCCTCGCCGTCGGTCAGGCGACCGCCGATCTCGAACGCGGGCTGCTGTCGACCGACGTGTTGCTGGCGCAGATCCGGTCAGTAGTCGTCGACATGCTCCAGGTCACCGGGATGACCTATGAGGACGCGGTGGCAGCCTTGCCCACGCTGCCGGAGCGCCTCGTCGACGAGTGAGCCGACGCAGGTAACTCAGCGGCCGAGGCGTTCATAGGTTCTCTCGGTCTGGGCCTTGGCGCCTCTCCACCAGTCGCTGTTGTCGCGGTACCAGTCGATGGTCTGGGTGAGCCCGGCCCGGATGTCCTGGTATCGGGGGCGCCAGGACGTCTGCGAGCGCAGCTTGTCCGAGTCGATGGCGTAGCGCAGGTCGTGGCCAGGACGGTCGTTCACGTGCTCGAACCAGTCGGCCGGCTTGTCCATCAGCTCGAGGATGAGCGCGATGATCTCCCGGTTGTTCTGCTCGCCGTCGGCGCCGATCAGGTAGGTCTCGCCCAGCCGGCCCTGCTCGAGGATGGCGACGACGGCGTCGTTGTGGTCGTCGACGTGGATCCAGTCCCGCACGTTGGCACCGGCGCCGTAGAGCTTCGGCTTGGTGCCTTCGAGGATGCCGGTGATCTGGCGGGGGATGAACTTCTCCACGTGCTGGCGGGGACCGTAGTTGTTCGAGCAGTTCGACAGGGTCGCGTCGATGTTGAACGAGCGGATCCAGGCTCGTACCAACAGGTCCGCGCTCGCCTTGGACGCGGAGTAGGGGGACGACGGGTTGACCGGCGTCGACTCGGTGAACCGGCCGGGGTCGTCGAGCTCGAGGTCGCCGTAGACCTCGTCGGTCGAGATGTGATGCAGTCGCTTGCCGTGGTGCCGGACCGCCTCGAGCAGGCGGTAGGTGCCGATGATGTTGGCCTCCACGAAGGGCCACGGGTTGTCGAGGCTGTTGTCGTTGTGGGACTCGGCCGCGAAGTGAACGACCACGTCGGTGTCGGCCACGAGGCGATCGACCATGGACTCGTCCGCGATCGACCCCTCGACGAAGTGGATCTCGTCCTCGACGGCGGCGAGCGAGGCGCGGTTCCCGGCATACGTCAAAGCGTCCAGGACGGTCAGCTCCCAGCCCGGTCGGGTCACCCGCGTGCGAAGGACGAAGTTGGAGCCGATGAACCCGGCCCCTCCGGTGACGAGGACCTTCATGCTGACTGCTCCCTGGTTCTGGTGTGGGGTTTCGGGCTCAAGGTGGTCCCGACGGCCGGGACGGCGTGTATGCCTGGGGGCTCCGACGTCGCGGAACCGCTACCCGCCGGGCCGGAGCTGAACTCGACCTCGAGCGCGAAGCGCTGCGCGAGGTAGCGGTGGTCGGAGAGGGCGAGCGGTTGGCCCACCGGGTCAAGGGCCAGCCTGCGCACGAGCAGCAGCGGGTCGCCGGGCGAAACGCCGAGCAGGTCCGCGTCGTTCTCGCTCGCCAGGCCGGCGGTGACGGTCTGTCGCACGGTGCTGAGCCGATGACCCGCCCGCGCGAGCGTCTCCCAGATGCCCGGTGCGGTGGCGTCGTCGCGGCTCATCGCGCCGGCGAGCGTGGCGGGGACCCACTCGCGGACGACGTCGAGGCCGTCGTCGTCGACGGTGCGGACCGACCGGGCGTGCAGCAGGTCGGCTCCCTCTGCCACCCCGAGCGCGGTGGCCAGGGACAGCGGAGCGGCGCGGAAGCCGAACTCGACGACGCGGCGCTCGATCGTCTTGCCAGCCTCCGCGACCGCGGACGCGGCGTGCCGGAAGGCCCCGATGGCCAACCGCTGGTGGAAGGCGGACCCGGTGACGAACCATCCGGCGCCGTGCCGCGACTCGACGAGCCCCTCACCGCGCAGTACGTCCAACGCATGGCGCACCGTGGGGCGCGAGACCGCGTACCGAGCACCCAGCTGGGCCTCGGAGTCCATCGCCCCGTCGTCGCCGAACTCACCGAGCGCGATGCGTTCTCGCAGGTCGTGGGCGATGGTGACGAACCGTGAGCTTGTCATTGACTTGTAACTTACAGGATGAGGACCACCGGCGCCACACTGATACCGGGTGGTCCTGCGAGAGTGTGCCGGTGCCAGAACAGCTGCCGACCTGGGCAGGTGCGATCTTCCGGGCGCCGCGTCACCTGTATGCCTGGCACGCCGGTTGGCTCCTGGGTCACCGGTTCCTCATGGTCGAGCACTGTGGTCGCCGGAGCGGAAAGCGGTACGCGACCGTGCTCGAGGTGGTTCACCGCGACCGCACGGTGCCCGAGTACGTCGTGATCGCAGGCCTCGGCGCTCGGGCCGACTGGTACCGCAACGTGCGCTCACGCCCGGCGTGTCGAATCCAGGTCGGCAGGTCATCGTTCGAGGCGTCCTGGCGCGATGTCGAGCCGAGCGAGGCGGCCGGGCTCCTCGCTGCCTACGAACACCGCGCTCGCGTCGCCGCCCCCGTGTTACGACGGGTCCTGACCAGACTTGTCGGCTGGAAGTACGACGGGAGCGCGGCGGCTCGCGATCGGCTGGTCCGGGAGCTCCCGATGCTTGCTTTTCGTCCGAGCAGCTCCAGTTGAGCTCTGGTCAAGGGGCTTCGGCCCGGTTGGAGCCGAGCTCGTCCGCACGGTGTCCGCTCTGGATGCCGACTCGGCCGCCGGTTGGTATCCCTACGCGATCCTCGACGTCTCGACGTCTCGGTGCTCGGCTGCCCACCGTGCCCACGCCGTGCCCACGCCGTGCCCACGCCGTGCCCACGCCGTGCCCACGCCGTGTCCACGCCGTGGTCGCGCTCTTGGTCTCGACCACCCAGTTGTGGAGCGTCCACCGACGGGGGCTGCGTTGTCGCGGGGTGTGGTGGGTGGCGCCCGGTTTCCCGGGCGGCGCCCACCACACCTGTTTATCTACACGGTCTGACGAGAGCCTCCAACGATCCACAGGCTCCGACCTTCTGCTTCACTCCCGCGGTGCTGCCCACCAGAGTGCGGGGCATGGGAACGCTCGCCTCCGCACGCCGACATCTGGCAGCCACAGCCGCCGAACCCTTCGGCGGAGTCCTGTCGCGCGCACTTCTCACTGACCTCGGTATCGACCGAAAGGCAGTCGCGCGGGAGGTGGCGGCCGAGCGGTGGCTTCTGGTGGGCAGGCTCACAGTCCTCACCAATACTGGCATCGTGAGCGACAGGGCCAGCCGATGGCGAGCGGTCTGGGAGTGCGGGCCGGACGTCGCTCTCGATGGTGTGAGCGCATTGCACGCCGCGGGGGTTCGAGGTTTCGACAAGATGTGCGTCCACGTCTCCGCCCCCCGCGAACGTCATCGTCAGCCGGTCGACGGCGTTCGCGTCCATCGCCTCACGCGGCTCTCGGACGAGATCGTCGCCGCCGGAATACCTCGCGTTCGGCCGGCGATCGCCGCCGTTCGCGCTGCGCACTGGGCGACATCGGACCGTCAGGCGGCCCTGCTGCTGGTGCTTCCCGTCCAGCAACGCATCGTGACCGGGTCCCAGCTCTTGGCCGCCGCCGGCAGCGTGCACGGTCGTCGGCGACGCCAGCTGGTCCGACAGCTGGTGCGGGACGTCGCGGACGGCGCGCAGTCGCTGGGTGAGCTGGACTTCGCCGCCCTCTGTCGTCGGCGCGGACTGCCTTCTCCCGACCGACAGGTGGTGAGACGGTCGCCCCAGGGTCGTGTCTACCTGGACGTCAGGTGGTCGACGCTCCGGCTGGTGGTCGAGATCGACGGGGTCGGACATCGCTGGGGTCTGGCCGTCACCGATGACAACCTCCGCCAGAACCGGGTCGTCATCGGCGGCGATGTCGTGCTGCGTATCGACCTCGTGGGACTTCGATTGACGCCTGACACGTTCATGGACCAGCTCGTCCAGGCGCACTCCCAGCTCGCCGACCGTCGGTGTGGATAGACGGGTGTGTTGGCTGGCGCCCGGTTTCCCGGGCGCCAGCCACCACACTCAGCCGCGACACATACGGTCAGTGCCCGCGCGCCTGCGCCTGCTCCGGCGTCATCGGCATGACCGACACCTTCGGGTCCCCCTCGTCGGCAAAGTAGTCCGCGGGGATCGTCTGGTCGACTCCGGCCGGCGTCTTGGCCGCCCGGAAGACCAACGTGAGCAAGGCGGCGACGACGACGTTGAGTGCGAAAGCGGTCACCGCGATGTAGCCCAGCTGCCCCCAGATCGGGACCGCCGACAGAGACCCGCCGAAGTGCGACGTCGCTGCTGAGGTGACGTTGTAGGCCTGATAGGTCCCGTAGATCATCCCGACTGCCCATCCTGCGAGCAGCGCCCACCGGTGGAACCAGCGGGTGTAGAGGCTGAACACGATCGACGGGAACGTCTGCAGGATCCAGATGCCGCCGAGGAGCTGGAGGTTGATCGCGTTCTGCTTGTCCATGGACACGACGAAGACGAGCGCAAACGCCTTGACCACGAGCGAGGCGATCTTGGAGACCCTGGCCTCCTGCTGCACCGTTGCGTTGGGCCGGAACCACTCCTTGTAGATGTTGCGGGTGAAGGTGTTGGCCGCGGCGATGGACATGATCGCGGCCGGGACCAACGCCCCGATCGCGATCGCCGCGAAAGCGACGCCCGCGAACCACGAGGGGAAGGTGTCCTCGAACAGCTGAGGGATCACCAGCTGGGCGTTGGGCTTGCCGTCCAGCCCGATCGGTTTGGTGCCAGCCGCAATCGCCACCCAGCCGAGCAGGGCGAGCAGTCCGAGGACCAGGCTGTATGCCGGCAGGAGCGCCGCGTTGCGCCGGATCGTGTTCCGGCTCTTGGACGACAGCGTCGCCGTGATCGAGTGCGGGTACATGAACAGTGCCATCGCGGAGCCCAGCGCGAGCGAGGCGTACGCCCACGACTGCGACGGGGAGGGGATGAACGTGAAGGTCGACGGCTTGCCCGTCGCCTTGGCCGTGGCCGCTGCTGCCGTGCCCTTCGCCTCAGCCGTGCCGAAGATGTGATCCCAGCCGCCGAACTTCGAGGGCAGGTAGATGATCGCCACGATGATGACGATGTAGATGAGGATGTCCTTGACGAACGCGATGATGGCGGGAGCCCGCAGGCCCGAGGTGTAGGTGTAAAGAGCAAGGACGACGAACGCGATGAACAGCGGTGCGTCCGAGGCGAACACGTTGCCCGATCCGCCCACGCCGGCGACCTCGAGGACGGCCTGGATGCCGACGAGCTGCAACGCGATGTAGGGCATTGTCGCCACGAACCCGGTCACGGCGATGGCGAGCGACAGGGTGCGGGAGCCGTGCCGGCCGGCCACGAAGTCCGCGGGCGTGACGTATCCGTGCCGGTGACTGACCGACCAGAGCCGGGACATGAAGATGAAGATGATCGGGTAGAGGACGATCGTGTAGGGCACGGCGAAGAAGCCGCTCACTGCGCCCGCGCCGAACATGGCCGCCGGCACCGCGACGAAGGTGTATGCCGTGTACAGGTCACCTCCGAGGAGGAACCAGGTGATCCAGGTGCCGAAGCTGCGCCCGCCGAGGCCCCACTCGTCGAGGCTCTCCATGCTCTGAGGTCGGCGCCAGCGAGAGGCCCAGAAGCCCATGACCGCCACCATGGCGAACAGCACGACGAGCACCACGAGTGCGACGCCGTTGACCCCGGTGTTCATCGGTCACTCCCATCGGACGAGTCGACGAACTCGGTGCCGTCGCCGGTCATCGGTCGGTGCGGGCGGGCCTTCTTCACGATCACGTAGGCGGAGTAGGTGAACGCGGAGCAGAGGAAGACCCAGAGGAACTGGTACCAGAAGAAGAACGGGAAACCCCACAGCACCGGGTCTTTTCTCGCATAGGTGCCGACCAGCATCAGGGCGACGATCGGGATGGCCACGAGCACGGCCGCCAGGGTCAGCAGGGCCTTGTTGGCCGGTGGCGCGTCGTAGTTGCGCCGGGCGCCGGGTGTGGCGTCGTTCGGCATGAGTACCTCCCGCGGTTCTCGGGTCGCGTCGGTGCGGCCTCCGGACGCGAAGGTACTCCGCCGCTCCGGGCTGCGGGTGAGGCGCGCGCCGAGTTGGCCGTCCCGTGATGTGAACGGCCGTCAGGGCGCGCCCCATAGGCTGGGGGACATGGCTAATTACGACGTGGTGGTGCTTGGTGCCGGACCCGGTGGGTATGTCGCTGCGATCCGGGCGGCGCAGCTCGGCAAGAAGGTGGCCGTGGTCGAGGGAAAATACTGGGGAGGGGTATGCCTCAACGTGGGTTGCATCCCCAGCAAGGCGCTGCTTCGCAACGCCGAGATCTCCCACATCATCACGGCTGAGAAGAAGGTCTTCGGCATCGAGGGTGACGCGACGATGTCGTTCGGGCCGACCCACGCCCGGAGCCGGGCGGTGGCCGACGCCAGCGCCAAAGGCGTCCACTACCTGATGAAGAAGAACAAGATCGAGGAGATCGACGGCTGGGGTTACCTCACCAGCGCGACATCGGTCGACATCAAGCCGGCCGACGGCCCTCGGGACGAGACGATCCGGTCGGTCACGTTCGACAACCTCATCATCGCGACGGGAGCCACCACCCGCCTGGTCCCCGGGACCTCGCTGTCCGACCGGGTCGTCACCTATGAGGAGCAGATCCTCACCGACGAGCTGCCCGGGTCGATCATCATCGCCGGGTCGGGGGCCATCGGTGTCGAGTTCGCCTACATCCTGAAGAACTTCGGCGTCGACGTGACGATCGTCGAGTTCCTCGACCGGATGGTGCCCACCGAGGACCCGGACGTGTCAAAGGAGCTGTTCAAGCAGTACAAGAAGCTGGGCGTCACGGTGCTGCTCTCGACGAAGGTCGAGAAGATCGAGGACCCCGCGGACCACGGCGAGAAGGTCAAGGTCACCGTGAGCCCCGCCGCGGGAGGCGACTCGCGGGTTCTCGAGGCGGACAAGGTCATGCAGGCCATCGGGTTCGCCCCTCGGGTCGAGGGTTTCGGGCTGGAGGAGATCGGCGTCGAGGTGACCGACCGCAAGGCGATCGCCGTCGACGCCCGGGGACGGACCAACGTCGACGGTGTCTACGCCATCGGCGACGTCACGGGCAAGCTCATGCTCGCGCACACGGCCGAGGCGATGGGGATCGTGGCCGCTGAGACGATCGCGGGCGCTGAAACAGTCGAGATCGACTTCGACATGATCCCGCGCGCGACGTTCTGTCAGCCGCAGATCGCCTCGTTCGGCTACACCGAGGCCCAGGCCAAGGAGCGAGGTCACCAGGTCAAGACGGCGTCGTTCCCGTTCTCCGCCAACGGAAAGGCTCGCGGCATGGCCGAGGGGGTCGGTTTCGTCAAGATCATCGCCGACGCCGAGCACAACGAGCTGCTCGGTGCTCACCTGATCGGTCCCGAGGTGACCGAGCTGCTCCCGGCACTGACGCTCGCTCAGAAGTGGGACCTCACCGCCGACGAGGTGGCGCGCAACATCTTCGCCCACCCGACGCTGAGCGAGGCCATGAAGGAAGCCATCGAGGGCATCGCCGGCCACATGATCAACCTCTAGAAGCCGGTAACCGCCATGGCTTTCGACGTGCCCGGTGACGCATACCAGCAGTTCATGGGCATTTTCTCCGACCCGCTGTCGACCGAGCTCGCCGAGTTCGCCGGTGTGCCAGCCGGCAGCGGGATGCGCGTCCTCGACGTCGGCTGCGGACCTGGCGCACTGACCAGTGAGCTGGTCGGCCGCTGTGGCGCGGCTCAGGTCGTCGGCGTCGACCCGTCGCCGTCCTTCGTCACCGCCGCCCAGGCACGGCTGCCAGGCGTCGAGATCCTGGTCGCGCCGGCCGAGTCGCTTCCGTTCGAGGACCAGTCTTTCGACGCGTCGCTGGCCCAGCTCGTCGTCCACTTCATGCACGACCCGGCTGCCGGGGTCGGCGAGATGCGCCGGGTGACGCGCGCGGGGGGAGCCGTGGCCGCGTGCGTCTGGGACTTCGCCGGCGACCGTGCGCCGCTGTCCATCTTCTGGCGGGCGGCCATCTCACTCGACCCGCGAGTCACGGGGGAGCGCACCCGTACGGGCGGCGCATCCGGCGACCTGGACCGCCTGTTGCGAGAGGGCGGGCTCAACGTCGTACGGGAGGACGAGCTCGCGGTGACCTGCCGGTTCGCCGGGTTCGAGCAGTGGTGGCACCCCTACACCTTGGGCGTCGGACCGGCCGGTGACCACGTGCGCTCCCTCGGCGACGCTGGTCGTCTGGCCCTCCGGGAGGCGTGTCGGGCGCTGGTCCCCGAGGGGTCATTCGAGGTGCAGGCGGTCGCATGGGCAGTGGTGGGCACCCGCTGACGATGGGGGACGGCGGCACCCCTCCGAGCGAGCTGGAGCAGCTCGTCCAACGGGTGCCGGAGGGGACGCGAGTGAGCTGCGGCGGACGCAGCGACGGGCTCAGCCGCACCACGCATACCGGCGGGCGGTCGGTCAGCGTCTGTGCCGAGGAGCTCGGCGGCAGCGCCGCCCTCGATCCCTGCACCACGTCTTCCAGCACGGTTCCGCGCGGGGGAGTCGGGCACAAGTGACATCTCCGCCACGAAAGGCGACCGAACGGGTCCACTCATGAGGCATTTGTGGCGTCTCGGCCACGTTCTGCGTAGGGGCCTGTGGATGACGGATCGGGCCGACCGTGGTCATGCGGCATTGTCGCCGCATGGAGCGGGAGAGTCTGCCGAGCGGACCCTTCCGCGCGAGTGACCTATCGCGCCCAGGCGCTTCGACGCGCATCAGGGGTGGTGCCCAGGTGACCCGTCTGTTCCACGGTGTCTACATCGCCTCGTGTGTCCCGGTCACCCCCGAGGTCATGGCCCGCGCCGCGCTTCTGGTTGCGCCTGAGGGCACGGTGCTGGCCAGGCACACGGCCGCACGGCTCTGGGGCGGGATCGTGCCCGACTCTAGTGACGTGCATCTCTCCTTGCTCGCGGGTCGGCGTCTGCGGATCGACGGTATCGACGCACGGGTCTGCGCCGGGCCGGAGTCGACGGCGCGCCGCGGCCTGCCACTGACGACTCCTGTGCAGACCTTCGTCGACCTGGCCAACGATCTCGACCTCGTCGATCTCGTCGTCCTCGGAGACTCACTCGTGCGACGAGGTGCGCTTGGCACGGGGCAGCTGGTCGAGGCGGCGCGATGCCATCGAGGTCGCGGCGCGCGGTCGGCCCGTCGCGCTGCTGCTCTGGTCCGTGATCGCGTCGACTCACCGATGGAGACGCGGCTGCGGCTGCTCATCGTTCTTGCCGGTCTCCCGGAACCAGTCATCAACGTGACCTTCAGGTCCGAGCAGGGTGAGTGGCGTTTCCGGCTGGACCTGGCCTACCCGCAGTGGAAGGTCGCCATCGAGTACGACGGCCGGCCGCCAGCACGCCGAGTCGACGAGGCAGTGGACGTCGGACCTGCGGCGTCGAGAGTGGTTCGACGGTCAGGGCTGGCGCTCAGTCGTAGTGGTCTCGAGCGACCTGTATCGCGCGCCGTCCGACGTGCTCAACCGCGTCGTCGCGGCGGTTCGAGACCAGGGAGGGCGGGTCGGCGTCCGCAGCTCGGAGTGGCGCCGGCACTTCCCCGACCGGGTGGTGGCGTGACCGGCACAGGTCAACGGATCTGCAGAAGTGTCATCTCGGCCACGGACGTTCACCAAACCCAGTCCGTATGCGTGCGAAAGTGTCATCTCGGCCACGGACCACTAGCAGCTGCGCTGTCGCCGCGGGCGCAGGGGAGCCCTACCGGGCGATTAGGGTCCGTCCTCGGGCGCTGATATCCTGGGTGGTGCCGTGAGACGGCCGCGGATTCGAGAGCGCCCAGGTGGATATGCCCTGGTGCACCGCGCAACGAGAAACGAAAAGGAGTCGGTTCATCCATGCCTTTGGAGTCTGACGTCAAACAGAAGATCATGACCGACTACGCGACCGTCCCCGGTGACACCGGCTCCCCCGAGGTCCAGGTCGCGATGCTCACGCAGCGCATCAAGGACCTGACCGAGCACTCGCGGGCCCACAAGCACGACCACCACAGCCGCCGCGGACTGCTGCTGCTCGTCGGTCGACGCAAGCGGATGCTGCGCTACCTCGAGGCCACCGACGTCGAGCGCTATCGCTCGCTGATCAAGCGCCTCGGCCTGCGCCGATAAGCCTGTGACAGGGCGGCCCTCGCTCCATCTGGACGCGGAGGCCGCCCTCTCGCATGAAATGCCCCGGGCACAACGACGATGCACCGGGTAGCACACAGAGAAATGGAGGACCCATTGGAGGGTCCAGAGATCACCTTCGCCGAAGCCGTCATCGACAACGGCCGCTTCGGCACCCGCACCGTCCGGTTCGAGACCGGGCGCCTCGCTCGTCAGGCCGGGGGCGCCGTCACGGCCTACCTCGACGACGACACCATGCTGTTGAGCACCACCTCTGCGGGCAAGCAGCCCAAGGAGCAGTTCGACTTCTTCCCCCTGACCGTGGACGTCGAAGAGCGCATGTACGCCATCGGCAAGATCCCCGGTTCGTTCTTCCGTCGTGAGGGCCGGCCCTCCACCGAGGCCATCCTCACGTGCCGGCTCATCGACCGCCCGCTGCGCCCGACCTTCACCAAGGGACTACGCAACGAGGTCCAGATCATCATCTCGGTGTTCGCGCTGAACCCCGACCACCAGTACGACGTGCTCGCCATCAACGCTGCGAGCGCCTCCACGCAGATCTCCGGGCTGCCGTTCTCCGGCCCGATCGGCGGCGTCCGCGTCTCGCTGATCGACGGTCAGTGGGTCGCCTTCCCGAACTTCTCCGACAGCCCTAAGTCGGTGTTCGACATGGTCGTCGCCGGTCGTGTCGTGCCGGGCAGCCACGACACTGATGGCTCCGAGGACGTCGCGATCATGATGGTCGAGGCCGAGGCGACCGACAACACGTGGGACCTCGTCACGAACCAGGGTGTCGGCGCGCCGACCGAGCAGGTGGTCGCCGAGGGTCTCGAGGCGTCCAAGAAGTTCATCGCCCAGCTGTGCAAGGCCCAGGCAGAGCTGGCTGCAGGCGCAGCCAAGCCGGTGGAAGACTTCCCGGTCTTCCTCGACTACAGCGACGACGCGTACGCCGCGGTCGAGTCGGCCGTCATGGCCGACCTCGAGCAGGCGATGCAGATCGCCGGCAAGGCCGAGCGCGAGGACCGGATCGACGAGATCAAGGCCAGCATGAAGTCCTCCCTCGGGGAGTCCTTCTCGGGCCGCGACAAGGAGCTGTCGGCCGCCTACCGGTCGGTCCAGAAGAAGCTCATCCGGCAGCGCATCCTCACCGACGGTGTCCGTATCGACGGCCGCGGGCTGCGGGACATCCGCGCGCTGTCGGCCGAGGTCGAGGTGCTCCCGCGGGTGCACGGTTCGGCGATCTTCGAGCGCGGCGAGACCCAGATCATGGGCGTCACGACGCTGAACATGCTCAAGATGGAGCAGCAGCTCGACACGTTGTCGCCGGTGAAGCGCAGGCGCTACATGCACAACTACAACTTCCCGCCCTACAGCACCGGCGAAACCGGCCGGGTCGGGTCGCCGAAGCGTCGCGAGATCGGCCACGGAGCGCTCGCCGAGCGCGCGCTCATGCCGGTGCTGCCCACCCGTGAGGAGTTCCCCTACGCGATCCGCCAGGTGTCCGAGGCGCTCAGCTCCAACGGCTCGACGTCGATGGGCTCGGTCTGCGCGTCCACCCTGTCCCTGCTCAACGCCGGTGTGCCGCTGCGCGCCCCGGTCGCCGGCATCGCGATGGGTCTGGTCTCCGACGAGGTCAACGGGGAGACGCGGTATGCCGCCCTCACCGACATCCTCGGCGCGGAGGACGCGTTTGGTGACATGGACTTCAAGGTCGCCGGCACCAAGGAGTTTGTCACCGCGATCCAGCTGGACACCAAGCTCGACGGCATCCCCGCCTCGGTGCTCGCGGGTGCGCTGACCCAGGCCAAGGAGGCCCGGCTGCACATCCTCGACGTCATGGCCGAGGCCATCGACGTGCCCGACGAGATGTCGCAGTACGCGCCGCGGATCATCACGGTGAAGGTCCCGGTCGACAAGATCGGCGAGGTCATCGGCCCCAAGGGCAAGATGATCAACCAGATCCAGGACGACACCGGTGCGGACATCTCGATCGAGGACGACGGGACCGTCTACATCGGTGCGGTCGACGGCCCGTCGGCCGAAGCGGCTCGCGCGGCGGTCAACGCCATCGCGAACCCGCAGATGCCTGAGGTCGGTGAGCGCTTCATCGGGACCGTCGTCAAGACGACCACCTTTGGTGCGTTCATCTCCTTGACGCCCGGCAAGGACGGACTGCTGCACATCTCCGAGGTGCGCAAGCTCGTCGGTGGCAAGCGGATCGACAACGTCGACGACGTCCTCAAGATCGGCCAGAAGGTCCAGGTCGAGCTCAAGGAGATCGACCCGCGCGGCAAGCTCTCGCTCGCGGCCGTGATCGCCGATGGCGCTGGCGGCGCTGACGGCGCTGACGGCGCGGCTGGGGCCGCGACTTCGGAGCCGGCCAACGCCTGAGGCACCACCACCCATCGCACGCGTGACCCGGACGGCCCGGCATACCTGCTCTGCGGAGCATCTATGTCGGGCCGTTCTTCGGTTGGCACCGGCGAGGGGGTTGCCGGGCCTGGGTATGGTGACGAGGTGAGTATTCGTCTCGGGTATCAGATCCCGAACTTCAGCTACGGCACGTCTGCAGCCCAGCTCTTCCCGACGGTGCTCGCCCAGGCCCGCGAGGCGGAGGACGCCGGTTTCGACGCCGTCTTCGTGATGGACCACTTCTATCAGCTGCCCGGGATCGGTACCCCCGACCAGCCGATGTTGGAGGCATACTCGACCCTCTCCGCGCTGGCGGCGACAACGTCGCGGATCCAGCTGTCGGCGCTGGTCACGGGCAACACCTATCGCAACCCGGCACTCCTCGCCAAGACCGTCACCACCCTCGACGTCATCAGCGGCGGCAGGGCTGTCTTGGGGATCGGTGCCGGTTGGTACGAGCTCGAGCACCAGCAGCTGGGCTTTGAGTTCGGGACCTTCACCGACCGATTCTCGCGACTCGAGGAGTCCTTGTCGATCATCGTGCCCATGCTGCGAGGGGAGCGGCCAAGTGTCGACGGGCGTTGGTATCACACCGAGTCCGCGATGAACGAGCCTCGGCTGCGCGACGACCTCCCGGTCATGCTGGGAGGGTCCGGCGAAAAGAAGACCTTCGCCATCGCGGCTCGCTACGCCCAGCACCTCAACATCATCTGCGACCCGGCGGAGCTGCCGCGCAAGCTCGAGGCCCTGGACCAACGCTGCGCGGAGGTGGGGCGCGACCGCTCGGAGATCGAGACCAGCTTCCTCGCCAGTACAGCGATCGCGGCGGATGGTGATGCCGCGCGCGATCTCCTACGCGAGCATTTCCGTCGCACCGGGGTCGACATCGACAGCCTGGACGTGGACCGCCGCAAGGCCATGGAGTCGCGGATGTTCGTCGGCGAGCCCGACGACGTCGCGGCCGACCTCCAGAAGCGAGTCCTCGACGCCGGCGTGAACGGCCTGATCGTCAACATGGTCGCCAACGGTCACGAACCCGGCGCCGTCGCGCTGGCCGGAGAGACCCTGCGGACACTGGTGTCCTAGGGAGCCCCGACTGGGGGCCCGTGAAAGGGTGTCGGCCATGGACACGATGGCGTCGTTCTCTCTCGAAGGTCGCGTCGCGCTCGTCACCGGCGGCACCCGAGGACTCGGGGCGGGCTTTGCCGAGGCGCTGGGCGACGCCGGCGCCACGCTGATGATCGTCGGGCGGGACGTCGAGGCTGCCAAGACCGTGCTAGACCGGCTGCGAGACAAGGGGATAGACGCTCGTTTCGTGGTTGCCGACATCACGCGTCAACACGACGTCAGCAGCGCGCTCGAGGCGACGCTCGACGCATACGGACGAGTCGACATCCTGGTGAACAACGCCGGCGCGTGCGTCCATGCCCCGGCTCTCGATGTGACGCCAGAGGACTGGCGGCACGTCATGGACGTCAACGTCGACGCCGTATGGCGGTGCTCGCAGACCTTCGGCCGGCACTTCGTCGGGCAACGGTCGGGGACCATCGTCAACATCGGGTCGATGTCAGGGATGATCGTCAACCGCCCGCAGTGGCAGCCGGCGTACAACGCCTCCAAGGCGGCCGTCCACCACCTGACGCGCAGCCTCGCGGCAGAATGGGCACCCTTCGGTGTACGAGTGAACGCGTTGGCGCCCGGCTACATCCGCACCGACATGTCGCCCGTGGACGACCCTCAGTTCCGGCAGAACTGGATCGAGGATGCCCCGATGCTGCGGTATGGGACGGTGGAGGAGCTCGCACCCGCCGTCGTGTTTCTCGCCAGCGACGCCTCGTCGTTCGTCACCGGTTCGGTGCTCGTCGCCGACGGGGGTTACACCGCCTTCTGAGGACCGATCCGGTCAGCCGTCCCCGTGACCCCTGGAGCGGTAGCGGTCGGCGAACCGGGGGTCGGACTGCCACCACAGGCCGGTGGCGGGCTCGACCGCCTCCGCCTCGTCGGCGGCGACCGAGTCGGCGATGGCGTCGCTCTCGCGGGCCTCCCTGTCGTCGGAACGCATCCATTCGATGAGCACGGCCGCGATGAGCGGCAGCCCCACCATCTCCGATACGACGAGCAGGACCCCGCCGCCCGTCCGCTGGTCCATCAGCGCGTCGTCGACTCCCAGGCCGGCGAACGCCGGAAAGCCAGGTGCCAGAAGGCTGCTTGTGCTCATCAGGGCAATCCCCGGTATAGCGTCGAGCAGGCCGTCGCCGAACGCGATCAGGGCGCGCACACCGGGCGACGCCCACCGTGGCAGCAGCTCCTCCACGAGCAAGGGCAGGACGAACAGCAGACCCGTCACGAGCAGGTGAACGACCAGGATGGCCTCGACGAGCGTCGACCTCGTCGACGCCTCGAAGTACGGTGAGAAGAACACCGCCATGAGCGACCCGATCGCCAAGAACGAGCTGACGACGGGGAACATGAACACGCGCAGAACCAGTCCCATGGCTCCGGAGGGAGCTCCGGTATGCCTGCCCGGCCTCGCGAGGGCCCGGAGCCGGACCGGGTCGCCGAGGGCGAGGCCGACCGGGGTGACGCTGGCGAGGATGCCCACCTGCAACGCTGCGACCCAGAACCGGCTGGTGCGCTCGACCTGCAGGGGTCCGCAGACGGAGTAGGCGAGGGTGCCCGCCCCGGCCGCAAGGTAGAGCAGGGACCGCCACCACGGCCAGCGAGCGCCACGTCGAGCAGCCAGGCGCCACCAGACGAGGTAGGGCATCACCACAACCCCGAGGAGCAGCAACCCCGGCGGCCAAGCCGTCCAAGCGGTCAGGAAGTCGCTCGCGTCGAGGACGGCGAGCGGGGGCATGTCAACATGGTTGACGTCCCACCTGAGCGTTGGATGTCAGTGCGGTGGCCCTGGCGACGGGAGGTCGGCGTGCCGCAAGGTGCGGGCTCCTCAGTCGTCCAGCACCTCAGTCGTCGAGGTCGTCAGGCAGCTGGGCTCTGACCTGGTCCACCTCTGCCAGCGAAGCCCGCAGCGTGCGCTGGGCGGTCTTGTTCGCCGCGGCCGCGTCGGTGCGCGCCGTGACGAGTGCATCGCGCCCCGCGCGAGCTGATTTCAGCTGGGCGTCGAGCTCGGCGAGCTGTTGGTCGAGCGAGGTCAGTGCCTCAGTCGCCTCCGAGAGCGCGTCGCCGGCCAGGGCCGCTTCCGTCATCGTCTCGCGCGAACGCCTTTCGGCCTCCCGGAGCCGCTTCACCAGGGCTGGGTCCGGCTGTGACGGCGGCCCAGGGGCGGGCTCCGGGGCGGGCTCCGCGGCGGGCTCCGGGGCGGCAGCGGTACCGCCGCCTGGGGCGTCCTTGCCACCGCCACCGGCGATCACCCTCAAGGCGGGCCGGCGAGCCGGCGCGGGTGCCGCCATCGCCTCGGAGAGGTCGACCTCGCCGAAGCCGGCGTAGGACAGGGCCCGGGTCAGCTGTCCCGAGGCGACCGCCTGCGCCGCGGGGGTGGTCGCCAGCGCCGCCACGAACGTGTCGCGGACCTGGCCGGCGACCGCGGCCGACAGAGAGCCACCGGCATTGCCGACGACCTCTGCGGTGGTGCGAACAAGGGCGTCGACGAGCGTCGACCGCTCGCGGCCGAGCCGCTTCAGGGCCGTCCCGTCCATCGACTCCTGGGCGTTCTGCAAGTCTCCGGCCAGATCGAGCAGCCGCCCGATCTCCGCCGGCTCGACACGTACGAGCCGGTTGACGGCCCAGGCCGCGGCCGTGGGTTTGCGGACCGACTCGATCGCCTTGGCGAGGCCGGTGTCCTTGGCCGCCTTCGCCTTGGCCGCGAGGTCGCGGCGTGCGCCGAGGAAGGCGTCGGGAGCAAGCGAGTAGAGCTCGCTCACCGCCGTATCGAGGTCCATCTGTCGCCTTCAGTGCCGACGGGCGTGGAAGAGCACGGCCTGGTCCGGGAAGAGGATCGGCGCTGCCACACCGACGTGTTCGAGTGCAGAGCCGCGCAACACCGCTCCCGGGTACGCCGGCGCCGCGCCCCACCAGCGAGCCGGCTGAAGTCCGTCCGGCGGAGTCCCGACGACCAGCGGACGCAGGCGATAGTCGCGGTCCGGGTCCAGCCCGCGGAACCGCAGCCGTGGCCCCGGCGAGGCGTCGAGGCTGCCCGTCGTGACCATGGCGAAGACCGCCTCGGACCGGTCCGTCGCGACGACTCCGTGGATGCGCAGGTGGTCGTCGAAACCGTCCATTCGCACCAGGTCACCGCCCAGGAGCAGGCCCCGGTGCTCCTTGAAGAACGCCACCCAGGCCGTGAGGTCGTCGAGCTCGTCTCTCGACGCGGTGGCCAGGTCCCATTCGATGCCCAGATGTCCGAAAACTGCTGTGGCAGCGCGAAACCCGAGATTGTGCACGCGACCGGTGGTGTGCGAGCGCCCCGATGCGATGTGCGAACCGAGGAACTCAGGAGGCAGCAGCTGCCCCGTCCAGCGCATCATGTCCTGCCGTTCGAGTGGGTCAATGCAGTCCGAGACCCAGACCCGATCGGTGTGCTGCGTGACCTCGAGGTCGATGCGCGCCCCTCCCGAGGAGCAGGACTCGACCTCCAGGCCCGGGTGGGCGGTCTTGAGCGCGTCCACGAGACGGTAGAAGGCCAACGTCTGCGCGTGGACCGCGGGACGTCCCCCACGGGTCCGGTCCCCCGCCTCGACCAGGTCCCGGTTGTGGTCCCACTTGATGTAGCCGATGTCGTACTCGTCGAGAATGGCGCTCATCTGGCCCAGGACGTAGGCGAAGGCGTCGGGGATGCCGAGGTCCAGAACCTGCTGGAAACGCGACTCGACGGGCAGCTCCGTCCGGGCGGCCATCAACCACTCGGGGTGGGCACGCGCTACGTCGCTGTCGACGTTGACCATCTCCGGCTCGAACCACAGCCCGAACTGCATCCCCCGCTCTCGGACCTGGTCGACCAGCGGGTGCAGGCCGTTGGGCCAGACGTCCGGCGAGACGACCCAGTCGCCGAGCCCCGCGTGGTCGTTGCGACGGGCCCCGAACCAGCCGTCGTCCAGGACGAACCGCTCGACGCCGATGGCGGCGGCGCGCTCGGCGAGGTCGGTCAACCGGTCGACGTCGTGGTCGAAGTAGACCGCCTCCCAGACGTTGATCGTCACGGGACGTTCGACCGACAGCGCACCCGCAGGACGGTCCCGCAGCAACCGGTGGAACCGGCGCGCCACCTCGTCAAGACCGCGCCCGAACGAGGCATAGACCCACGGGCTCTCGTAGGACTGACCCTCGCCGAGGACGACCTCGCCCGGCAGAAGCAGCTCGCCCCCGCCGAGGAGACGCTCACCGCCGAAGACCCTCTCCGCGTAGTGGATGTGGTTGCCGCTCCAGGCCGTGTGGACGGCATAGACCTCACCGTGGCCGAAGCCGAACCCCGGTGTGCCGGCATGGAGCACGTAGGCGGCATCGGCCCCGGTGCGGCCCCGGCGCCCCTCGCGCAGATGCGTGCCGACCGTGAACGCCTGCCGTTGTGGGACGCGCTCACGGCCCCACCTCCCCGCGAAGTCCAGCAGCTCGCCGGCTTCGGCAGGGACCGGATAGGCGAGCACCAGGTCGTTGACCTCGTATGCCTCCGGCTGGGTGTTGCTGAGCCGGGCTCGTGAGCGGAGCACCCCCGACCTTGTCAGCTCTACGGTCAACAGCAGATCGAGACCGAGCTCGCTGTCGGCCGCCGCGAGCTGCACGACAGCGGGCCCCGCGCTGGTGAAGCCCGCGACGGGGGCGCCGTCGAGCGTTACGTGGTGAACGACGAACCGCGGTGACCACCCGGCGCCGTCGCGCGAACCGGAGAGCCCCGGCCTGCCGGTCCACCCGGTCCCTGCCTCGGGCAGCAGGGCCGGCCGAACGGGCACGACCACCGTGTTCGGTCCGACTCGCTGTTCCTGGGCGCCGACCAGCGCGTCCGCTCCGGCGGCGTCCAACCGGCCGAGGGCGCTGCCCCAGTGCGCCAGCTCTGGGAGACGGCCGTCGCGGACGGACAGGAACACGCCGACTCCGGCGCACTCCAGCTGGACAGCGGCGGCTACCGGGGGCGTTGCGGAGACACCTGGGTCGAGGCGGTCGGCAGCGACGAACGAACCCGAGAACATGGGTCAGCAGTCTGTCAGGCCGTGCCGCCCGAGGTGACCGGGACTCGACCCGTGACGACCCGTTAGGCTCCCGACCGTGACTGACTCGACCCGCCCGCTGGCCGTAGCCGTGGTGGGCGCAGGTGGTCGGATGGGCAGCCAGGTGTGCCGGGCCGTGGAGGCGGCCGGTGACCTGCACCTCGCCGCGGCCTACGACGTCGACGATGCGCTCGGTGACCTCGGGGGTGCGGACGTCGTCGTCGAGTTCTCCGTGCCGGACGCGTCGCCGGACAACGTCGCCCGGTGCGTCGCCCAAGGAGTGCACGTCGTCGTGGGTACGACCGGGTGGGACGAGCCGCGGCTCGAACGCCTCCTCGACCAGATCTCCGAGGCCCCGCCCTCACGGTCCGGGACTGGTGTGGGCGTGCTGGTCGCACCGAACTTCGCGATCGGCGCGATCCTCATGATGGGCTTCGCCGCGCAGGCCGCCCGCTTCTACGAGTCGGTCGAGATCATCGAGCTGCACCATCCCGACAAGGTCGACGCGCCGTCGGGGACTGCCGCGCGAACCGCACGGCTCGTCTCCACCGCTCGCGAGGAAGCCGGGCTCGGGCAGGTGCCGGATGCGACGCAGCTCGACCCGGACGGCGCTCGAGGGGCGAGGGTGGCAGGCATACCGGTGCACTCGATCCGCCTGCGTGGGCTCGTCGCGCATCAAGAGGTGCTGCTCGGCAACGTCGGCGAGCAGCTGACGATCCGGCACGACTCGTTCGACCGGACCTCGTTCATGCCGGGCGTGCTCGAAGGGGTTCGCCGTGTCGGTGACCACCCCGGCCTGACGGTCGGGTTGGAGCACTACCTCGGGCTGGGGTGACTCCACCTCTGGGACCTGACCGGACCTGACCGGACCTCACCGGACCTCACCGGACCTCACCGGACCTGACTGGACCTGACTGGACTTCACTCACCTGACGAGTGGCGGGTGTCGCTGCTGCTTGGCCACTGATGACAGCTTCACCTGGATGATGGCCCTCCTCGACCGTGGTCTGACGTCCGCGGCGCAGGCCTGAGGACCGACCGACTCCAGGAGCCCGCGACCGAAGATGTCGACCGGGGCAAGCCTGTGTTGGGACGTCAGCCGCCACCCACCTCACCAGCCGTGCCGCCCACACCCACGGGCGGCACGCCACCGGGTCTCAGATCGCCAGGAGTGTCCGTCCGTCCTCGGTGATGGTCCAGAACGGGTTGTGGGCCACCTCCCAGCAGTGTCCGTCGGGGTCGGCGAACACCCCGGAGTAGCCGCCCCACTCGGTGGCCGTGCCGGGGCGGCGGATCGTGCCGCCCGCGGTGTCCACCTCGGTCAGCAGGGCGTCGACCTCGTCCGGCGAGCCCAGGTTGTGCGCGAGCGTGACGCCTCCCCAACCGCCGCCGTCCCGCACACCCGTGTCCCGTGCGAGCTCCGCCCGGCCCCACAGGCCGACCACCATCTCTCCCGCCTGGAAGAACACCACGTCCTGTGTCGGTCCGGTGGGGCGCCAGCCGAGACGTTCGTAGAACTCACGGGCGCGGTCGAGGTCGGAGACCCCGAGGGTGATGAGGCTGAGTCGCTGTTGCATTGGTCGAACGTTAGATGACCGCGCTGACAGGGCTCTTGCCCCCACGAGGGGTGACGCTCGGCGTACGGTCGTGGCCGGGTCGAGCCCAGCAGGCTGGCCCGTCACCGACGTCCGTGGTCAGTACGCCTAGGAAGCCCAGCCGAGGTGCCGCAGCAGGGCCGCCGTCGCGGCGCCGAGGACGACGACGACGAGGAACGGGGCGCGCAGCAGCAGGGCGACGATGGCCACCGCCAACCCGGCCGCGCGTGCGTCGAGGGTCAGCCCCGGGCCGCTCGGACCCGATGTCGCGAAGGTCTGGACGACGACGAGAGCGGTGAGCAGGGCGACGGGCAGCAACCCCGTGACCCGGCGCACGCGGGCTCCCGAGAGCACCCGGTCCGGCACGAGGTATCCCGCCAGCTTGAGCAGGTAAGCCAGCAGGCAGGCGAGCAGGACCGTGACCCACTGGTTCACGACGCCTCGTCCCTGATGCCGGTCCGTCCGTCGCTGGCCGGTCGTGCTGGACCGGTCGGCCCGCTAAGGCCGGCGTCCGAGCCTCGACGCCGGGGGAGCAGCCCGACAACCAGCGCGGCGAGGGCCGCGACCAGGACGGGCACGCCGGCGGGAGCTGCGGGGATGAGCAGGACCGCGAACAGGGCGGCCAGCGCGGCGACAGCGGCCGCGTCACCACCGCGCAGCCGAGGCCAGAGCAGCGCGCAGAAGGCGGCGGCCGCGGCCGCGTCGAACCCGTAGACCTTGGGGTCCCCGAGGGCGTTGCCGATCAGCGCTCCGACCAGGGTGGTGAGGTTCCAGCCGACGTAGACCACGACCCCGGTCAGCCAGAACCCCCGCCGCTTCGCTGCTGGTGTCGGCTGTCCGATCGCCACCGCAGTCGACTCGTCGATGGTCAGGTGGGCGGCGAGCAGCCGTCGCAGACCCGTCACCTGAAGGATCCTCGACACCTGCAGCGCGTACAACCCGTTGCGGACTCCCAGCAGGCTGGACGTGGCGATGGCCGCCACCCCGCTGCCTCCGGCACCAAGGATGCCGACGAGCGCGTACTGCGAACCCCCGCTGAACAGCAGCATCGACAGGGCCACGGTCTGCCAGACGCTCAGCCCGGACGCGACGGAGACCGCCCCGAAACTGACCCCGTATGCGCTGGTCGCCAGTCCGACCGACAGCGACCGCGCCGTGAGCGCGCGCACGGCGTCGTCGGGCATACCGGGCATCGTTGCAGAGCCCCCGTCGGTCATCGTCGCCCGGACCACCGATCGTGGGGATCTGCTCGGCCGCGAACGGCTCTGCGGGCGGCGACGACCACACCCTCCCGGACGCCCGCCTCAGCGAGCGTCTACTCGGGCAGCGTTGCGGTGACTCGGATCTCGTGCTGCAGGTCGGCATCACCGGGCCCGACCACCCGGTCCCGCACGGCCCCGTCGGTCTCGAAGCCTGCCGAGGCCAGGAAGACCGCCAGCTCCGACGGGCTCGAGGCTGCCTGCGGCACCCAGGCTCGCAGCCGTCCGAACCCGGCCCCTCGGGCCGTGTCGGCGGCGGCGTTGACCAGGCGGGAACCGTGCCCGTGACGCCGAGAACCGCTCGTGACTCCGAGGACGAGCACCTCGGAGTCGACGTCCGTCGCGTCAGGGTCGAGCGACGGACCCACGGCCACGAAACCCACGACCTCGAGGCCGGAGCAGGCCACGAGCGCCCGGTGCGTCCCGGAGGGCGGCGACGCCAGGGAGCTGACCCAGACGTCGGCGAAGGCTCGGGCCTCGAAACCGGCTATCACGTCCGCGGGCAGCACACCGGCATACAGCTCGCGCCACAGGTGTGACTGAACGCTTCCGATCGCGGACGCGTCCGCGGGGGTCGCGAGCCGGACACTGGCGTCGGCGACGGGCGGGTCCGCGTGAGGGTGCAGGTGGGGCATGCCGTCATCGTCGCAGGCGCGCCACGTCGCCCCGATGGGGGAGACTCCTGTCATGGTCCGAGAACACGCGCTGCTGCCTGTCATCGTCGGTCAGGAGTCTCAGTTCGAGGCTGCCTTCGACATCGCGCGACCGATCATCGCCTCGATGCCAGGGTTCCTGACGCTGTCGCTGTCGCGATCGATCGAGTCACCGAGCACCTACCTGCTGCTCGTCGAGTGGGACACGCTCGAGGACCACACCGAGGGTTTCCGGTCCTCGCCGGAGTATGCGCGCTGGCGCGACCTGCTGCACCACTTCTATGACCCGTTCCCCGTCGTCGAGCACTACCGGACCGTCGAGCCGCGGGCCGGTGGAGTGTCGTCACCCGGCTGACAGCCGCAGGGTGGATGCTGCCGAGCTCCCAGCCGGGCGTGGTGGGATGTGGCGGTGCGTCTCCTGAAGCTCGTCGCCTCGCTGGGTGCCGCGACTGTGCTGGCGGGGAGCCTGGCGGCCTGCGGCGGCGGTGACACGTCGGCGCAGGGGTCGTCGTCGCCGACGGCGACGGTCGAGGCGTTCATGCACGCGCTGGGCAGCAAGGACGCGAGCGCGGCGTGCTCACAGGTGTCGACGGCAGGCAAGGCGCTGGTGGGTGACGCCTTCACACAGTGCACGGTGGGGCTGCAGAGCGTTTTCGGCGGCATCACCGACCCGGCCGATCTGACCCGTCTCAAGGCGGCGAAGGTGACGGGAGCCCAGGTCGTGGGTGACAAGGCGACGGTGACCAAGTCGCAGATCACCAACGTGCCGCCGGACTACGAGAACGACATCGACCTGGTCCGGCTCGACGGGGTCTGGTACATCGACTCCAAGCAATGAGCGGATGCAGGTGGGTGCGCCTCAGGGCGGTGGTCGGGGGGATACTGGCCTGATGTACGGCAACGACGTCCTGGATCCCGACGAGGCCCTCAACGCGTCGGAGACCTCCGACTTCGACGACGCGGTCGCCGCGGGCCGCGCCAGCGAGCAGCGCGACCGCGAGTCCTCGTTCGACGCATTGATCGCCGGCGACCAGCGGGTGGAGCCGCGCGACGCGATGCCCGACGCATACCGCAGCACGCTGATCCGGCAGATCGCCCAGCACGCACACTCGGAGATCATCGGCATGCAGCCCGAAGGCGCCTGGATCACGCGGGCTCCGTCGTTGCGGCGCAAGGCGATCCTCATCGCCAAGGTGCAGGACGAGGCGGGTCACGGGATGTATCTCTACTCCGCCGCGGAGACCCTCGGCATCGACCGCGCCGAGCTGCTCGACATGCTGCACAGCGGCAAGCAGAAATACTCTTCGATCTTCAACTATCCGACGCTGACCTGGGCCGACTGCGGCACGATCGGCTGGCTCGTCGACGGGGCCGCGATCATGAACCAGGTGCCGCTCTGCCGCTGTTCCTACGGGCCCTATGCGCGAGCCATGATCCGCGTCTGCAAGGAGGAGTCGTTCCACCAGAGGCAGGGTTTCGAGATCCTCTGGAACCTGGTCCGTGGGACCGACGCACAGCGCGCGATGGCCCAGGACGCGGCCAACCGGTGGTGGTGGCCGGCGCTGATGATGTTCGGACCGCCGGACACGGGTGCGGCGGCCGCCACGGGGGGCCACACCGAGCAGTCGATGGCCTGGGGCATCAAGCGGTTCAGCAACGACGAGCTGCGTCAGCGGTTCGTCGACATGATGGTGGCGCAGGCCGACCGGCTCGGCCTGACCCTGCCCGACCCCGACCTGCGCTGGAACCAGGAGCGCGGTCACTGGGACTTCGGCGTCATCGACTGGGACGAGTTCTGGCGGGTGCTGCGTGGCGACGGGCCGTGCAACGCCGAGCGGATCGCGCATCGGCGGGCCGCCCACGAGGAGGGTGCCTGGGTGCGAGAGGCAGCGAACGCCTACGCGGCCAAACAAGCCGGTCGGGAGCGAGAAGGATCCGCCGCGTGACGGACGCGCATGCCGGTATGCCTGCCAAGACCGTTGCTGCCGAACGCAGCTGGCCGCTGTGGGAGGTCTTCGTCCGACCCAAGCGCGGCTTGTCCCACGTGCACGCCGGGTCGTTGCACGCGCCGGACGCGACGATGGCCCTGCGCAACGCCCGGGACGTCTACACCCGCCGGCAGGAGGGCGTGTCCATCTGGGTCGTCGAGGCGGCCTCGATCACCGCCAGCAGCCCGGGGGAGAAGGACGCGTTCTTCGACCCGGCAGCGGACAAGGTCTATCGGCACCCGACGTTCTACGACGTACCGGACGACGTCGAGTACCTCTGACCCCTTCCGTCCCGCGTGTCGGACCCTGGGCCGGTCCGGAGGTGGCCGACCGCGGATCTGCAGCGACGGCGCGGCTCCTCATCGCCTGTCAATGTCGGCATCAGTGTCGGTCTGGTGCTGTCCTGGCGACACCCGTGGCACATTGATCAGTGCGTTGATCGCGCCGGCAGGGTCTCGAGCCAAGGGGGTTCGCGGCTGGCGGCGTCGAAGGCGTACCAGCCTCGTCCGAGACCCCAAGCGGGGCCCGCTCTGCCACCACCTCAACTCAGGTTGCGAACCGACCACCGCATGTCGCCCTGCCGAGGGCCGACCCGTAGCCTCGACTGGTGAGCGATGTGGCGAGGAGACCGGGTGCGTCTCCAGGGAGGTCCGTGGACGACTCCCTCCCGACCGGCGGCGGGCTTGTCGCTGCCTACCTGCTCGGCCTGGCTGACGACGCGATGATCTACGCGCAGCGGCTGGGGGAGTGGCTGACCAACGCCCCCCAGATCGAGGAGGATATGGCGCTCGCCAACATCAGCCTCGACCTGCTCGGTCAGGCTCGGGTGCTCTATGGGAGGGCTGGTGAGCTGGACGGCACGGGGCGCGGCGAGGACGACTTCGCGATGCTTCGTGACGAACGGGACTGGCACAACGTTCATCTCGTTGAGCAGGAGCGCGGCGATTTCGCGCTCGAGATGGCTCGGTTGCTGTGGTTCTCGGCGGCCCGCGTCCAGCTGCTGGCGGCGGGCTCGTCCGAGCCGGTGCTCGACGCCGTGATGGGCAAGGGCGTCAAGGAGGTCAGTTACCACCTCGACCACGCCGCCCAGTGGGTCACCCGGCTCGGAGACGGGACGCCCGAGTCGCACGCGCGGATGCAGGCTGCCCTCGTCGCCGTCGCGCCCTATGTCGAGGAGCTGTTCGAGGACGACCCGGTGAGCAGGGCCTGCGCCGACCTTGCGCCCCTGCCGTCTGCGGTCCGGCGCCATGCGGAGCCGACGGTGGAGCGGATCGTGGGCGCGGCGACCCTGCAGATGCCCGACGCACCGACGTGGCGCTCCCGCGGTGGCCGTGCGGGCGTCCACTCGCGCCCGCTGGGGTCGCTGCTCGCAGAGATGCAGCACATGGCGCGCTCGCACCCCGGCGCCACGTGGTGACGATGGGGTGAGTGCTGGTGACGATGTGGTGAGGCGGGTGACGATGTGGTGACGACACGGCTGTCCGTCGACGACCTGCTCGCGACGATCGGGCAGGTGCCCGACCCTGAGGTCCCGGTGGTGTCGATTGCCGACCTCGGCATCCTGCGTGACGTTGTCGCGAACGAGCCTGCCGGGACGGTGGAGGTCGTCATCACGCCGACCTACTCGGGTTGCCCGGCCATGGAGGCGATCCGGGACCGGATCGAGCTGGTATGCCGTCGAGCCGGTTGGGAGCCGCAGGTGCGGCATCAGCTCAGCCCGGCGTGGACGACCGACTGGATGAGCGAGCAAGGTCGGGATCGGCTGCAAGAGTGGGGGATCGCCCCTCCTGGACGAGCCCACAGGCATACCGCAGGACCGGTGTCGCTCGACCTCGCGCGACGTCTGGTCGCATGTCCGCGCTGCGGCTCGACTCACACCACCGAGATTGCGCACTTCGGGTCGACGGCGTGCAAGGCGTTGCGTCGGTGCGAGGACTGCCGCGAGCCGTTCGACGAGTTCAAGGCGATCTGAATGGCGTTGCTCACTGGCGCTCCTCGGATGCGGGCCGTCTTCCACCCGCTGCGGGTCCAGACGGTCGAGCGCCTCACCGACGAGGCGGTTGCGGTCCGTTTCGCCGTTCCGCGCGAGCTGTGGGACGAGTACACCTTCCGTCCTGGCCAACATCTGACCCTTCGGGCGACGATCGACGGTGCAGATGTGCGCCAGTCGTACTCGATCTGCCAGTCGCCGTGGAACTACGGGCAGGCCGGGTCGCTTCGGGTTGCGTCCGCCGTCGTTCCGGGCGGGCGGATGTCGACCTGGCTGAACGAGGTCGTGCGTGCTGACGACGAGGTCGAGGTGATGACCCCGATGGGCAGCTTCACCTGCCCCACGCAGCCTGAGCTGTCGCGGCACCACGTCGCGATCGCCGCGGGCTCGGGGATCACACCGGTCCTCTCGCTCATCACGACGGCGCTCGAGCAGGAACCGCTGTCCCGGGTGACGCTGCTGTTCGGCAACCGGCGGACCAGCTCGGTGATGTTCCTGGAAGAGCTCGAGGACCTGAAGAACCGGTTCCCGGGACGGTTCCATCTCGTCAACGTGCTCTCCCGCGAGGCGCAGGACGTCGAGCTGTTCCACGGCCGGCTCGACGCCGACCGGCTGCGCCGGCTCATCGACCTCCTGCTCCCCGTCGAGACGGTCGACGAGTGGTACCTGTGTGGGCCGTTCGGGATGGTGACCGACGCCGAGGCGCTCCTGCGTGACCTCGGCGTCGACCTGCACCACGTGCACCACGAGATCTTCCACGTCGACGACGGCACACAGCCGCTCCGCCCTCCCGTCGTGGTGGACACCTCAGCTCCTCCCGCGGCGGTCGTGACGGTCACCCTCGACGGACGAACCACGCGGGTGCCGATGCAGAGCGCCGACGAGACCATCCTCGACGCGACGCTCCGAGTTCGTCCGGACGCTCCGTTCTCGTGCACCGGCGGGGTCTGTGGCACCTGCCGTGCCCGGCTGGTCGAGGGCGAGGTCCGGATGGACCGCAACTACGCCTTGGAGCCGGAGGAGGTCGAGGCTGGAATCGTGCTGGCCTGCCAGTCGCACCCGGTCACCGGCACGGTGCGGCTCGACTACGACGCCTAGGTCGACTCAGCCCGAGGTCGTGGCCACCGCCGTCGTCGACTCGGTCACCACCTACTTTTAGAGTATTGCCACCGGGCACGCGGCCGGCGCGCGTGGGTCACCGCGAGATCTGCTGAAGGGCCCACGAGTTGTCGTCTGGGTCGCTGAAGTACGCGTACTTGACGCCTCCCATGTCGTTGACCGCGGAGATGTCGACGTTTTGGTCGACGAGGTGCTGACGGGCTCTGACGATGTCGTCGACCACGAGGTGCAGGTTCAACACCCGTGGGCCCTCAGGGTCGCTGATGCCGACGCCGATGACGATCGAGCAGGCCGAACCTGGCGGGGTCAGCTGGACGACGCGCATCCCGTTGCCAGGTTGTACGTCGTGGTCGAGGTGGAAACCCAGCCGGTCGACGTAGAACGCTTTGCTCCGCTCGACATCGGCCGTGGGGAGTGGGATGAGCTCCAGTCGCATCTGCATGGTGGTCATTCTCCTGTGGTCTGGTGAGGTTGCTCAGGTGTCCTGCGTGAGCCGCCGCCGACCTCGACAAGGCGGCGACGCAGGTACGACGCTTCGACGCCGTTGTCCGTCAACAGCAGCGCTTCGCGGTACGCGTCCGCGGCTTCTTCGAACCGCTCAAGCCGGCGCAGGAAGTCCGCCCGCGCCGCAGGCAGGTAAGGGTAGGTCACCAGTTCCGGTTCGTCTGCCAGCGCTTCGAGTGCGGTGAGTCCCGACGCCGGCCCCTGTGCAGCGCCGACCGCAATCGCGTGGTTCAGTGCGACGACCGCGGTCGGCCAGCGGCGCAACAACAGCTCGTAGAGCTGCACGATCTGTTCCCAGTCCGTCTCATCCGCGGCCGATGCCTCGGCATGAACGGCGGCGATGCACGCCATGACGGTGTACGTGCCGCGCGCTCCCGCGTCCAACGCGACCCATACCAAGGCGGCACCCTCACGGATAGCAGTGCGATCCCACATCCGGCGGTCCTGCTCGTCCAGCGGGACGAGGTTGCCCGCCGAGTCGACGCGAGCTGTTCGGCGTGCATCGGTGAGTAACAGCAACGCCAGCAAGGCGGATGCTTCGCCGTTTTCGGGCAGTAGCTCATGCAGCAGCCGGGCTAGCTGCACCGCGCGGTCGGCGAGGTCGGCGCGGACGAGCGTTGCGCCGCTTGGCGCCAGGTGGCCAGCGGTATAGAGGAGGTGGATCGTATCGATCACGGAGGTTAGGCGTTCGGACAGCTCGGCCGGCGTGGGTGTGCTGTAGACGACGGCGGCGTGGGCGATCTTCTTCTTGGCACGGGTGATGCGCGCCTGCATGGTCGCCTCTTTGACCAGGAACGCCTTTGCCACCTCATGGGAGCTCAACCCGCACACCATTCGCAGGGTCAGTGCGACCCGCGCCTCCCGAGACAGCGTCGGGTGGCAGCAGGTGAACAGCAGCCGTAGCCGATCGTCGGGCAGGTGCTCGAAGGCCGTCCCTGCCCCGGGGTCGCCGGAACGTTCGTCGGAATGTTCGGCCCTGAGCGCGAGTACGGGCAGCCTGCGTGCCGCCGTTGCCGCCCGCCGCTTCACCTGTAGCGCCTCGCGCACGGCGACGGTGGTCAGCCACGCACCGGGGCGGTCCGGGATGCCGTCGAGTCCCCAGCGCAGCAGCGCACGGGTGAACGCGTCCTGAACGCAGTCCTCGGCGACGTCGACGTCCCGTGAGACGCGCATGACAGTGGCCAGGACCTGCGCCCACTCGGTCTGGTAGGCGCGCGCGATGGCGTCGGAAACCTGGCTCGTCTGGCCCGCCCCGTGGTCGACCGCTGTCTTCTTGTCAGCGACTGGCTGCAGGCCCTGTCCGGTATGCCCGTCCTCGTCGGTCACGAAGAGAGCGGGCACGCGGCTGCACCCCTCACTGGTCCGACTCGGAGAGGGGCCAGAACTCTCGGACCTCGATCTGTCCGGCACGTGCCATCGGATGTTTCGATGCGATCGCGACCGCGTCGTCCATCGAGTCACAGTCGAGAACGTCGAAGCCCGCGATCCATTCCTTCGACTCGGTGAAGGCGGCGTCGGTGATGAGCACCTCGCCGTTCCTCACGCGCACGAGGCGCGCGTCCTCGACGGGACGCAACCGCTCTCCGATCACCCAGTGGTGATCGGTGTTGATGTCAGCGAACCATTCGTCGACGGACGGGGTGGGGGCGTCGGACGTATCGGGCTCGGGGTCGTCGGCGACGAACATGATGTAGCGCAAGATGGTTCTCCTCGCAGGGTGGAGTGATCGGAGTCAGGCAGGCTGGTCGGTGCGTGACCACTGCGCGGTCGGGCGGCCGTTGAGTCGCCACGGGTGCGAGTCGGCGCTCAGCCGTGGCCAGCCATCTGGAGAGGTCTCCCATGGTTCTTGCCGTCCGTAAATCGTCAGGTCCAGGGCGTGATAGCTCGTCGTCAGTGCCTCGACACCACGCCCGGTCGTCCAGTAGGTCTCGAACACCTGCCCGTCGTCGTCGCGCAGGTAGCACGCGATCATGCCAAACCCGCGACCGTCGACGAGCTCGGGGTCGGTGTCACGCGCTGAGTACCAGGGCCAGGTGTAGCCCATGAACTCGGCGAACGGTGCGCTTTCGGCATATGAACCCTCACAGAAGACGGCATAGGTCGTGTCGCGAGCGTGGAGGTACTCCTGCATCTGCATGTGGCTCGTGGAGAAGGTGCAGCCCTCGCACTGCTCGTGCCAGGGCAGGCCGTCGTGCCACATATGGAAGTAGGCGATGAGCATTCGCCGTCCGGCGAAGACGTCGACGAGGGGCACAGCCCCGCCCGCGCCGATGACCGTGAGAAGAGGCATCCTCGTCATCGGGAGTTGGCGTCGAGCCGCCGCAATCGCGTCCCCCTCTCGGGTGTGCGCCTTCTCACGATCGAGCAGCGCGTCCCGGGCCGCCCGCCAGGTCTGCCTCGCGACCTGGGTAGGCATGACCTGAGCACACATGAACCCTCCTGTTTGTCGGGGCGATGTCCGCCTCTCGAGGAACCGATGCACGGCCTGCACTCAGATCGACAGCCAGGCCAGTGGCGGTTTCAGCCAACAGTCGGGGTCTTGCTCTGGCGTTGGTTCCAGGTGGCGCTGATCTCCTGCCAGGTCGGCGCTGGAACGGGCAGCCCGTCGCTGGTCTGCGACGCGTGCAAGGCGGTGACGAACAACGTGAGGTAGCGCTGGCGTAGCTCGTCACTGCGCGGACGGTCGCCGACTCGAACGGCACGCAGCATCTCGAAGAACTGGGTGATGTCGGCGGCGGTGATGTCTGCCCGCACGGCACCGCGCTCCTGGCAGGACGTGACGACCCGGTGGATGCCCGAGTTCATCTGTGCGGCGACCGTCGCCAGCTCGGCGTCTGCGTGGAAGGTCCCGCCCAGCGCCCGCATGGCCCCGGCTCCGGCGGTGAACGCGGCCGAGATGAACGCCACGAACTCCGTCCAGGTGTCGTTGACCGGGTCGTCGAGCCGGTCCGCGTGCTCGTCCGCGGCGCTCGTGATGGACGCCATCGCGGTCAGGCAGAGCTGGTGGACCAACGCCTGGCGGGTGGGATAGCGGCGATACAGGGACGCGACGCCAACACCGGCCCGGTCGGCGATCTCGGCCATCGGGGCGTCCGGATCGGTGGTCAAGACGTCGAACGCGGCGTCGATGATCTGCACGTCGTTGACCGCGGCCTCCGCTTTGCGTCCCGCCGGTCGACGAACAGGTGGTGGTGTGTCGTGCCCCGGCATGCGGCCAGCATACCGTCGTGGAACGGAACCATCCGTTCCGTTTCCTGCTACCCTTCCTGCTGCACCGATCCTCGACCGCTGAGAGAGCAGAGTCACCGATGAGCACTGTCACCTCGTCCGACGGCACCGTGATCGACTACGAGTCGCACGGGGACGGACCGCCGGTCATCTTGGTGAGCGGCGCCGTCCAGCACCGGCAGATCGACCCGGTGAGCGCAGCCGCAGGCCGGTTGTTGGGTGAGCGCGGGTTCACCGGCGTCGTCTATGACCGCCGGGGCAGGGGCCGGTCCGGGGACACCTCGCCCTGGGCGCTGCGGCGGGAGGTCGACGACGTCGCGGCACTCGTCGTGGCCTGTGGGGGAGGGGCGACGCTCTACAGCAGCTCCTCGGGCGCTGCGGTCGCCCTCGAGGCGGCGCTTGCCGGTGTCGGGGTGACCGGGTTGGTCCTCTACGAGCCGCCGTTCTTCCGTGGCGGCGACAAGTCGGACCAGATCGATGCTGTCACGGCCCTGCTCACTCGGGGCGATCTGGACGCGGCCATGCGCTTCAACCTCACCGACGTGGTGGGGATGCCGGCTCACGTCGTTGACGGCATGTCGCAAGGACCGTCGTGGGCCGCCATGTGTGCGGTGGCCCCGACGTTGATCTACGACCTTTCGGCCCTCAACGAGGTCAACACCGATCCCGACTGGCGGGCTCGGTGGGCGGACCTGTCCGTCCCGGTGAGCGTCTACTCGGGGTCGGCCAGCTTCCCCGCCCTGGCCGGTGCCGCGGACGAGGTTGCCGCAGCCGTGCCCCATGCGCTGCGCCGGACACTGGAAGGCCAAGACCACAGCCCGAGCGCAGCAGCGATCGCGGACGCCGTCACCGAGCTCGTCTCCGGCGGTCGGGGTGGGCACAGGTAGCCGCAGGACCGAGCGGGGATCCGTGGGCGGCACCGTCGCCCAGGGCACGTCGACCGGGGTCCCGACCGGGAGCCGATCCGCCTAGAGCGCGCAGCGGTCGCTCACTGCCCGACTCACGTGTCGGCGCTGTGGTCCTGTCGTTCCCCGAGGGGGTGCAGGACGTTCCCGTCGGTGTTGGCAACGGTCGCAGGGTCGAGGGCGAAACGGGTCATCAGCGGGGTGACGAGGGCATCGTAGAGGGCGGGGAGGAGCCGGAACCCCAGCACGATGACGGGATTAGCGATTCCGACGTTCTTTTCGCGTCGAGGGTCTCGCAGACAAGCGATCACGGAGTCGGCCACGCGGTCGGGGCTGACCGCTGGTGGTGGCGGGGCACCGTGGCGGTTGAGGTAGGTCCCCGCGAGCCGGTAGATGGGGGTGTCGACTCCGCCTGGGCTGACCAGGGAGATGTGGATGTCCGGGGTGCTGCGGGCTTCGATCTGCAGGGTGCGCACGAGTCCGTGCAGGCCCCACTTGGCCGTGACGTAGGAGCTCATGGTCGGTACGGCGATCTTGCCGACGACGGAGCCGATGAAGACCAGATTGCCTCCTCGCGCGGCGAATGACGACAACGCAGCGCGAGCCACGTTCGCGGACCCGCGCAACGTCGTGTTCACGGCGGTGTCCCACACGGCGGCGGGAACGTCGCCGAAGCGGCCATAGGCCAGGACCGCCGCAGAGTGCACCACGTCGTCGACACGCGCGAAGGTCTGCTCGGCGGTGTCGAACAGCCGCTCGACGCCGTCGTTGTCCGTGACGTCGAGGCTGACCACGAGGGTCTGCGCGCCGCGCGTGCGGCAGTCGGCGGCGACTCGCTCGAGCGGGGCCACGGCCCGGGCGGCGAGGACGAGCGCGGTTCCGGGCCTGGCCAGCTTGAGCGCGACGCTGCGGCCGATGCCACTGGACGCTCCCGTGATGACGACAACTCGCGATGGTGGTGCCTGGTGCACGGAAGGTCCCCTGTGGTGTCGTCGTGGAAAAAAAGAACCCCGTCGAGGCGCCCCTCGGACCGCCCGTCGGTCTGCTCGAACCGGGGTCGCAGCCCGCGTCGTGGGCGCCCGCCTCGTGCCGGGCGCTGCACTGACGGATGTTGTCCCCCTGAGTGTCTCCCTCAGGAAGGACCGCTAAACGTCAGGCAGCGGACGGCCACGAGCGATCTGGGGGAGGCGTGCCCTCGATCCAGGCGTTCAGCCGGTGCGGGACCCGGGTGTCGCCGTCCGTCGCGGACCCAGCACCGCTCGGCTGGCAGACCGGCCCGCACACGAGACCGCGAAGGCCACTGACAGGCCGACGGTCAGAACCAGCTCCCACGAAGACAGCCAGCGGCCGGAGTCCGACGACCCGATACGCCACACCGCGAACACCAGCGCAGCGACCATGAGCACCCCGGCTCGAGCGGCCCAGACGACCCGCCTGACCCGGTCAGGCGAGTCCGCACCCATAGCGCCTCGAGAACCGCCGCGGAGCGCGGTGGCCAGGGCGGCGGCACCACCTGCTCCGAGCCCGAGTACCAGGCCGCCGGCGAGCCCGACCGTGCTGCCGTAGACGACCGCGAGCACGAACAGGCTGCCGCCATCCAGCTGGACGTCGGCGTGCGTGAGCATCACAACGCTCAGGTAGGCCACCGCTGCGACCACTCCCGTCAGGGTCCCCCAGCCGAGGCAGCCGCCGAGGACACGCAACCCGACCACGACGCCCGACGGGGTCTGCCGGCTGCGGGGTTCGTGGCGCTGGGTCACCGGACCCGAGCGCTCGAGATCTCGTCCCTCATCGTCGCTCATAGGTCACCCACGCCAGCCCCTCGCCCGAGACCCGTCCGGCCTCGCGCCAGACCTGCGGGTCGATCTCCGGGAAGTAGGTGTCGCCGTCCGGTGCCTGGTCGACCTGGGTGACGAGCAGCCGGTCCGCGACGGGCATCGCCTCGGCATACACCTGACCGCCGCCCACGACGAAGATCTCGTGTGCACCCCCCTCACCGGCCAGCCGCAGGGCGTCCGGCAGTGAGTGCGCGACCGACGTGCCCGGGGCGCTCCACGACGGCTGACGGGTGAGCACCACGGTCCGTCGGCCGGGCAGCGGGCGCCCGATCGAGAGGAACGTCGCTCGACCCATGACGAGCGGGTGACCCATCGTCGTGCGTTTGAAGAAGGCGAAGTCCTCGGGCAGGTGCCACGGCATCTGACCGGAGGCTCCGATCACACCTCCCCGGCCGACTGCGGCGATGAGAGAGATGCGCGGCGACACCGTCATACGGCGATCGGCGCCTTGATCGTCGGCTGCGCGACGTAGTCCACCAGCTCGAAGTCGCCGAGCTCGAACGCGTCGAGCTCCTTGCTGGGGGTGATGAGCATCCGCGGCAGGGGACCTGGTTCGCGGGTGAGCTGGAGGCGGGCCTGCTCGACGTGGTTGAGGTAGAGGTGAGCGTCTCCGAGGGTGTGCACGAGCTCGCCCGGCTCGAGGTCACACACCTGGGCGACCATCATCGTCAGCAGTGCGTAGGAGGCGATGTTGAACGGCACACCGAGGAAGACGTCGGCAGAGCGTTGGTAGAGCTGGCACGACAACCGGCGGCGCCCACCGTGCTCGACGGCCGGTGCGACGTAGAACTGGAACATCGTGTGGCACGGCGGCAGGGCCATATCGTCGACGTCGGCGACGTTCCAGGCGGAGACGATGTGCCGGCGGGAGTCGGGGTCGGTCCGGATCGACTCGACCACCTTGGCGATCTGGTCGATGTGCTGGCCACCCGGTGTCGGCCAGGACCGCCACTGGTACCCGTAGACCGGACCCAGTTCGCCCAGCTCGTCGGCCCACTCGTCCCAGATCGTGATCCCGCGCTCGCGGAGCCAGCGCACGTTGGTGTCGCCTCTCAAGAACCACAACAGCTCGCCGATGATCGACCTCAGGTGCAGCTTCTTGGTGGTGAGCACGGGAAACCCGTCGGCCAGATCGATCCGCATCTGATGACCGAAGATGCTGAGCGTGCCGGTCCCCGTCCGGTCCGACTTCTCGTCGCCGGTGGTCAGGACGCGGTCGAGCAGGTCGAGGTACTGGCGCATCCCGGGAACGTAGCACCGGGCGAGCGGGCCGCAGAGGAGCCGCGACGAGGGTGGCAGACCCGACTGTGACTCACGTCACACTCGTCTCGATCCGTGAGATGTAACGCCCACGTCTGTCGCACGATGTACCAGGTGTCGTGGCGCCACCCGGACCCCCGAGCGGGTAGCGCCACGACACTCATGTGCAGGCGCCGATCCGCCCGGAGGGCAGCGCTGGCGATAGGTTGATGGCCATGAGCGAGCAGTTCCAACCCAGTGGGACCGCCCTGCACCCGAGGAGCACCCGCTCACCGTTCGGTCGAGCCATGACTGCCGTGGTCACGCCCATGCGCCCCGACGGCGGCCTCGACCTCGACGGGCTGCAGAAGGTCGTCGGCCACCTGCTCGACACGGGCCACGACGGCGTCGTCGTCAACGGCACCACCGGCGAGTCGGCAACCACGACCGACGACGAGAAGGTCGCCGTCATCACGGCGGCGCTGGAGGCGGTCGGCGACCGGGCCGTGGTCGTGGCCGGGGCCGGCACCAACAACACCGCACACTCCGCCCACCAGGCGCGCCGGGCGGCGGACGCCGGGGCACACGGCATACTCGCCGTCACTCCCTACTACAACCGGCCCACCCAGCCCGGTCTGGTGGCGCACTTCACCGCCGTCGCGGACGCCACCGACCTACCCGTGATGCTCTATGACATCCCCGCTCGGACCGGCACGGCGATCGCCACCGACACGCTGATCCGGCTCGCCGAGCACCCGCGGATCGTCGCCGTCAAGGATGCCAAGGGCGACCTCTGGGCCGCTTCACACGTGATGGCGGTCACCGACCTGCTCTGGTATTCCGGCGACGACGTCCTCACCCTCGCGCACCTCACGCAGGGTGGGGTCGGCTACGTCGGGGTGACCTCGCACGTCGTGGGCTGCGAGTATGCGTCGATGCTCGCCGCTGTGGACGCCGGTGACCTCGTGACCGCGATCGCCGTCCATCGGCGCCTGATCCCGATCGTGGACGCCGTCATGACGACCTCACAGGGCCCGATCATGGCCAAGGCGGCTCTCCACGAGCTCGGTGTCATCGACTCGGCCGCCGTCCGCCTGCCCCTCGTCGAGTCTCCGCCGGAGCACCTCGCGACGCTGCGAGCCGCGCTCGCCACCATCGACCTCTTCCACGACAACCCGTCAGGAACACCTTGACCACCAGCCCGACCCTCGCACTTCCGATTCCCCTGCCCGATCTGAGCAACCCGCCGCCCATCCCGTCCAACGCCTTGCGCATCGTCGCACTCGGCGGGCTCGGCGACGTGGGCCGCAACATGACCGTCCTGGAGACCCAGGGGCGACTGCTGATCATCGACTGCGGTGTCCTGTTCCCCGAGGACCACCACCCGGGTATCGACCTGATCCTGCCCGGGTTCGAATACCTCGACGACCGGCTCGACCAGGTCGAGGCGATCGTGCTCACCCATGGCCACGAGGACCACATCGGAGCCGTGCCGTTCCTGCTCAAGCGCAAGCCCGACACCCCGCTGATCGGCTCCCGGCTGACCCTCGCGCTCATCGAGGCCAAGCTGAAGGAGCACCGGATCAAGCCGTACACCCTCACCGTCAAGGAGGGCCAGCGCGAGAAGCTGGGCGTCTTCGACCTCGAGTTCGTCGCCGTCAACCACTCGATCCCCGACGCGCTCGCCGTGTTCGTGCGCACCAAGGCCGGCACGCTGCTGCACACCGGCGACTTCAAGATGGACCAGCTGCCCCTGGACGGGCGGCTGACCGACCTTCGTGCGTTCGCTCGCCTGGGCGAGGAGGGGGTCGACCTCTTCCTCACGGACTCGACGAACGCCGAGGTGCCCGGGTTCACCACGCCCGAGCGGGAGATCGCCCCGGCGATCGACCGGGTCTTCCGCGACGCACAGCGCCGGATCATCGTCGCCTGCTTCTCCTCGCACGTCCACCGCGTCCAGCAGGTGCTCGATGCCGCCCAGAAGTCCGGCCGCAAGGTCGCCATGGTCGGCCGGTCGATGCTGCGCAACATGGGGATCGCCGCCGAGCTCGGCTACCTGCACGTGCCCGACGGCGTGCTCGTCGACGTCAAGAAGCTCGACGCCCTGCCGCCCGACAAGGTGGTGCTCATCTGCACCGGCAGCCAGGGCGAGCCGATGGCAGCTCTGTCTCGAATGGCCAACCGCGACCACCGGATCGAGGTCGGCGTCGGCGACACCGTGCTGCTCGCCAGCTCGCTCATCCCCGGCAACGAGAACGCCGTCTACCGGATCATCAACGGGCTGATGATGCTCGGCGCCGACGTCGTCCACAAGGGCAACGCCAAGGTGCACGTCTCCGGCCATGCGAGCGCTGGCGAGCTGCTCTACTGCTACAACATCGTCAAGCCCAAGAACGTCATGCCCGTGCATGGCGAATGGCGTCACCTGGTCGCGAACGCCGAGCTGGCGGTCGCCACCGGCATACCGCGCCGCAACGTCCTGGTCACCCGCGACGGCGGCGTCGTGGACCTCATACAAGGTCGAGCGCAGCTCGTCGGAGCCGTCCCCTGCGGGTATATCTACGTCGACGGCTCCTCCGTCGGGGGTACGACCGAAGCGTTGCTCAAGGACCGGCGGATCCTGCGCGACGAGGGGTTCATCACCTGCATCGTCGTCATCGATGCGGCCACCGGCAAGATCGCGTCCGGACCCGAGATCACGGCTCGCGGGTTCGCCGAGGACGACGCGATCCTGGACGAGGTCATCCCCCGCGTCGAGCAGGCCCTGGCCGAGGCGACCGGCAACGGGGTGCGCGACGAATACCAGCTGCAGCAGGTCATCCGACGCACCATCGGCGGTTGGGTAGGTGGCAAGATCCGCCGCCGGCCGATGATCATCCCGGTGGTGATCGAAGCGTGATTCACCCATACGGCCGCATATCCGGCCGTAAGTCGGCTTCCGGGCCCTTATTGAAGCCGGAATGCCGACTTACGGCCGGAACGCATCGGTCGCGGGCGTGAGAACCGAGGCGTGAGCCTGGTTCCCCCACCCGCGCGAGCAACCTTGGTACGTCGTGCCGTCGGAGTGCTGGCGGGGCTCGCCCTCACTGCGCTCACCGTCGCTCTCGCGCTGCGCTGGGCCGACCTCACGGTGACGGCAGTGGTCATCGTGCAGTCTGTGGTGCCGTTGGTCGGCGCGGGGATCGTTGCGGTGACGCTCATCGCCCTGCTGCTTCGCCACCGACGGCTCCGGCTCGCGGGAGCCCTCATCAGCCTCGTGGTGCTCGCACTCGTCATCAACGCTCTCCTCCCGTCCCCGCAGCGGACGACGGCACATGGACCCTCGTCCTTCACGGTGCTCGCGTCGAACCTCCTGCTCGGTGAGGCTCGGGCCGAGGACGTCGTCGCCGCCGCCCGCGACCGGCACGCCGACGTGGTGGTGCTCCTCGAGGTCACGCCGGCCGCCGTCGCCCGCCTCGCCGCGGACGGCCTGGACGCGGCGCTGCCATATGTCGCCGGTCATGCCGAGCCGGGCGCCACGGGAACACTGGTCCGCAGCCGGTGGCCACTCACGGTCCTCGACGAGGGCCGGGCAGACCGCGGGGCGTCGTTCGCGTTCTGGCAGCCGGTGGTCCGGGTCTCCCGTCCTGCAGGGGATGTCGTGGTCCGCGCGATCCACGCCCAACCGCCCGTGCCGTCGGTCGACTCGTGGCGCATCAGCCAAGAGGCCCTCGGAGCCTGGCAACGAGCGCAACCCGCCGCCGAGCCACTCGTCATGGCCGGGGACTTCAACGCCTCGGCTGGTCACCCGGCATACCGGCTGATGTCCGAGGGGCTTGTGGACGCCCACCGGTCGATGGGTCAGGGGTGGGTACGAACCTGGCCGGAGGGACGGCGGTACCCCGCGTTCGTCCAGCTCGACCACGTCCTGTCACGGGGGTTCCAGGTGGTCGACGCGGGCACGGCGGTCATCGCCGACACCGACCACGCGGCGGTCTGGGCGACGCTTGTCGTCGGCTGACCTCAACCGAGCCGGGCCGGGCCGGGCCGGGTCGGGCCGGGTCGAGAGTCGGATCGCGTGCCGGAGGGCTGCCGCGCGAGACCGGTGAGGTCTACCGTGGCGCGCAGGAGGCTCGATGTGACGAGTGGAACGGCGAGTGGCAGCAAGGATGAACCGTGGCGGCTGACGACGGCCCCGGGCAGCTCGAGCTACACGATGTGGGCCGACGAGGGCGCCGACCCGCCGACGCTGTTCTGTCAGGTGGGGTCGACCCAGCTGAGGTATCACCTCAGCGCGATCGACGACCTGTACGCCTGGCTCGTCGAGCAGGGCGACTGGGTCGACCTCGGGGCCGCAGACGAGCTGAAACCTGCGGCGGACGGCACCGTCGAGGGGTGGGGCCGTTCCGGCGACAACCCGGTCGGCGGTTGGTACGGGCTGCGCAAGGGCTATCGCGGCCGGTTCGGGATGTACCTCCCGCCGTTGCTCGAGGCGCTCGGCAAGGCCGAGCTCACCCACGACAAGCGCGGCAACAAGATGCGCGCCACACCCTCACCCTGACACGTCCTGATAAACCTGCCACGTCCTGACATGTCCTGACACGTCCTGACATGTCCGGCCGGCCGACCAACCACCAACACGGCCGTAAGTCGGCGTTCCGGTCGCCATTTCAGCCGGAACGCCGACTTTCGGCCGTGTTGCGGCGCCCTGGTGTGACTCGCCCCACTGTGGCCTCGGGCGTCTTGCGATGCGCATAAGGTAAGGCTTACATTACTTCGTGGCGGATGAGAATGATGCGCCCCCGGCTCGAACCGATGAGGTCCCATGTCCCAGCTGTCTGTTCTCCTGCACGACCGCAGGATCACGCCCGCCGAGCCCCCGACGGGCCAGGTGGACAGCACCTTGGCAGACCTGAAACCGGGGAGCCGCGCGCGCATCGTCGACGTGCGCGACGACATGGCTCCGGCCGCCGCCCGACGGCTGTTCGACCTGGGCTTCACCCCGGGCGCCGACGTCATGGTGGTGCGACGGGCCCCGATGGCTGATCCCGTCGTGTTCCGGGTGGCCGGGTGCGAGCTGGCCCTGCGCCGCGCTCAGGCACGGTGTATTCGGGTGTGCCCGCTCGCGTGACCCCCCGAACAAGCCCGACAGGCCCACTAGGCCCAGTAGGCCCAGTAGGCCCGGTTCTGGTTCGCACCGAGCCGCGGTTCGCGCTCGTCGGCAGCCCCAACTCGGGCAAGACGACGCTCTTCAACGCGTTGACGGGACTGCGGGCCAAGACCGGCAACTACCCCGGCGTGACGGTGTCGCGGTACGAGGGCACCGCGGATGTCGTCGGTACCCGGGTCGTGGTCGAGGACCTGCCAGGCACCTACAGCCTGGACCCCATCAGCCCCGACGAGCAGGTGGTCACCGACGTTCTCGACCCCACGCTGCGGCAGGTGCAGACCCCCGACGGCCTCCTGGTCACGCTCGATGCCACGACGCTGCAGCGCTCGCTCGGCATGCTCGCCCAGGTGCTGCATACCGAGCTGCCCGTATGCGTCGTGCTCACCTTCACGGACGAGCTGACCCGCCGGCAGGGTGCGATCGACACCGCCGGCCTCAGTCGCGCTCTCGGCGTCCCGGTCATCGCGGTCACCGCCGGGCGGCGCCAGGACCTGGTCGCCCTGCGGGAGCTGATGGCTGGGCCGCAGTCGTGGCCGCTGCCTCCCGTCCTGCCGCCCGATGCCCCGGCGGAGGTCGCGAGCTGGATCGTGTCGGTCCTGGCGGCGGCCGGCTATCGGCCACCGCAGAGCGACGTCCGCACCCGGCGCATCGACGCGGTCCTGCTGCACCCCGTCTGGGGCACCCTGGTGTTCTTCGCCACGATGTTCGGGTTCTTCCAGGTCATCTTCACTGCAGCGGCCCCGATCCAGGACGCCATCCAGAGCCTGTTCGGGCTGCTGGGCGGTCTGGCCGACTCGCACATCTCCAACGGGTGGGTCAGCAGCTTCATCTCGCACGCGTTGATCGGTGGAGTGGGCGGGGTGTTGGTCTTCCTGCCGCAGATCGTGCTGCTGTTCTTGATGATCTCGTTGCTCGAGGGGCTGGGCTACATGGCCCGGGCCGCGTTCCTGATGGACCGGGTGATGGCCAAGGCCGGGCTGGAAGGGCGCGCCTTCGTGGCGCTGCTGTCCTCCGTCGCGTGCGCCGTCCCCGGCATCATGGCCACCCGCACCCTGCCGTCGGCCCGGGACCGGATCGCCACCATGATGGGCGCGCCGCTCATGACGTGTTCGGCGCGGCTGCCGGTCTACGTCCTGCTCATCGGGCTCGTCGTACCCTCTCAGGCGCGGTGGGGACCGGTCAGTGCCCAGGGCGCGACGATGTTCGGCCTCTACCTCGTGGGCGCGCTCTCGGCGATGGTCGCCGCCTGGGTCTTCTCCCGGCTCGGTCGTCGGCGTGGCCCGCTGCTGCCGTTCTACATGGAGATCCCGCCCTACCGGGTCCCCTCGGCCCGCTCCGTGGCCCTGTCGGTCTGGGATGCCGCCCGCACCTTCCTGCGCAAGGTCGGCAAGATCATCCTGGTCACCACGATCGTGCTCTGGCTGTTGCTCAACCTGCCCGCCCGCAGCCCTGGCGACCTCGAGGCCGCGGGGGTGAACACCTCGAACGACGCGGCGGTCTCCTCGTACGTCATCGACCACAGCTACGCCGCAGCAGCCGGGCATTTCGTCGAGCCGGTCTTCGCGCCGCTCGGCTTCGACTGGCGGATCAACATCGGGGTGCTGGCGTCGCTGTCGGCCCGGGAGGTCTTCGTCGCCACCCTCGGCCAGGTCGCCGCGGCAGAGGACCCGGAGGATCCCCAGTCGGCGCTGCACAACATGACCGTCGACCAAGGTCCCCGGGCCGGTCAGGCGCTGTTCACCCCGCCCGTGGTGGCCGCCTTGATGGCGTTCTTCCTCTACGCGCTGCAGTGCATGTCCACCGTGGGGGTGATGCGCCGCGAGTCGGGGTCCTGGCGCTGGCCGGCTATCGCGTTCGGCTACATGTTCGTGTTGGCCTGGGTGATGGCGCTGGCCGCTCGCCTGATCGTCGGGGCGGTGGTCTGAGTGGCCCTGACACGCGACGACGGCTCTGCGGTGGACGGCAGGCCGGACCTGCCTTTGGTGCCAGTTCATCCTGAGTCGGTCCCTGGTGACGAGCGGACCCTGAGGTGGAGCTGCCCGGCCGACATACTCGGTTTCGTGGGAGTCCCGGCGCAGCTGCCGACGGTTGTGCAGTCCCTGGTCGACGACGGTGTGCTCGACTGCGTGTCGGTCGAACCGGCAGCGATCCAGACCACGCTCGGCGCCGCAGGATCCTGGCGACAGGACGGCGCCCGGGTCCGGCAGGCCTTGCAGACCGCCCTGAGCACTCCCCGGCGATGGAGACCAGCACCCGGTGGCATACCGGGCGACGACGCCTTGACGCTGGCCGTGCGCCAGGTCATCGACGGTGAGGTGGGTGACTACATCCGGTCCCACGGCGGTCACGTCGAGCTGCTGAACGCCCACGACGACGACGTGCTGCTGCAGCTGAGCGGTGCGTGCAGTCACTGCCCGGCGTCCGACCTCACCCTCACCGAGCGTCTGGAGGCCGGGATCCGCGCTCGTTATCCCCAGCTGCGTCGACTCGAGGCGCGCAGCGGATCTGGTATGAGCGCGGGACGACGGATGCTCGCCCTGATACCGACGCGTGGCCGCTGACCCTCGCCGCAGCGAGGCACACCCCCTGCCCTCAGGGATGTGCCTCGCCGCGACGGTGCCCCCAGGGGCGGGCGCGTCAGGACGCCCGGACCATCACCGTCGAGGCCACCAGGTCGGGTGACTTAGCGCCGGACACGAGGACCGTCTGACCGACGGTGACGTCCGCGATGGTGGCGGCCGTCGCGGGAGCGGGAGCCGTCGTGGCGGTGGTTGCCGCGGCCGTCGGGCTCACCGTGGACGTTGCGGTGGCCTTCGCCTTCCCCTTGGCCTTGCCGCCTGCAGCGGCCCCCTGGTGGACCTTCGTCGTCGACGCGACGGCATAGGTCAGGCTCGTCCCGTCGGCCGCCTGGACCGTGACTGACGTGGCGGACACCGAGGTGACCTTGCCCAGGATCGCGTCGTGTGTCACATAGCCGTTCGTGCCCTTGGACACCCACTCGGCATGCTGGAAGTTCTTGAGGTTGCCGATGATGGCGTCCTTGCCCTCGGCCTTGGCGGTCTTGGCCTTGGCGGTCTTGCCCGTGGTGCCGGTCGTCGCCGAACCCGTCGGCGACGAGGTCACGGTCGCTGTCGGGGTGCTGGTGGCGTCCGACGCGTGCGCGACGGCGAAACCTCCACCGCCGCCGATCACCACGGCCGCGACGACCCCACCCACGGCCGCCTTCTGCTTGGTGCTCCACATGGTCCTGCTCCTCGTCGCACGGGTCCGCGGGTCGCGAACCGTCTGCACACCACGATGCGGCAGCAGTGTTCGAGGCAGGTCAGGGCCGGATGTGGATTGTGCGCCGATCCTCGAGAGCATTCATGCCGGCTGGTATGCGTCCGCCGCCGAGTCGGGGCGGCGTGTCACCAGGGGCGAACCGGCAGCGCCTCTCGCGCGTCGTCCTCGGCGACCCAGCCCTGCTCGGTCCGCACATAGCGGCGGGTGGGTCCATGCGCGGCGAGCGTCGCCACCGCGCCGACGAGTCGGTCGACGTGCTCCTGGGTGTTGGCCAGGCCAAGGCTGACGCGGACGGCAGTCGCGGGGACCTCGCCCCACGGGTCCTCGAGGAGCTCGTCGACGAGGATGTGGGCGCAGAACCTGCCGTCGCGCACGCCGATGCCGTACTCCGCCGACAGGATCGCGGACACGAGCGACGAGTCCAAGCGCTCGATCGTGAAGGGCAGCACGGCCACCCGGTCCGTAGGCGTGTTTCGCGCCTCGTGCTTGTCGGCAGCGACGGCAGCGACGGACCCGTCGGCAGCGACGGCGGCATCACCGAAGATCGACCAGGTGTCGACCCCGGGGGTGGCGTCGAGGCCTTCGCGCAGTCGCGCATACAGGGCCCCCTCGTGAGCCTCGATCGATGGCCGCGAGCCGCTGATCGCCGAGCAGGCCGCGGCGAGCGCGATCGCGCCGATGACGTTCGGGCTGCCGCCCTCGTGCCGGGCCGGGCCGGTGGCCCAGGTCGCGCCGTTCGTGGTGACCCGGCTGGTCGCACCACCGCCGCGCAGGTAGGGCGTGCCCTGGTCGAGCCAGTCGGCCCGTCCGGCGAGCACGCCCGCACCGAAGGGGGCGTAGAGCTTGTGGCCGGAGAACGCGACATAGTCGACGCCCGTTGCCGCGATGTCGATGGCGCGGTGCGGAGCCAGCTGCGCCGCGTCGAGGGCTACCCGCGCGCGGTATCGCCGGGCAAGCGCGACAACGCGGGCGAGCGGCCAGATCTCGCCGGTCACGTTGGACGCGCCCGCGACGACAACCAGTCGGTGGCGGGCTCCGGAGTGCGCGAGGGCCTGCCCGAGCTCCTCGAGGCCGGCGTCGACCGAGGACGGAACCGGCAGCGTGGTCACGGTGTGTCCTCGCCACGGCAGCAGCGTCGAGTGGTGCTCGGTCTCGAAGACGAACACCTCGCTGCCGTTGGGCAGGACCTTTGCGAGCAGGTTGAAGGAGTCCGTGGTGTTGCGGGTGAAGATCACGTGGTCGTCGGCGCGCGTGCCGACAAAGGCGGCGACCTCCTCGCGAGCCTGTTCGTACCACGCGCTGGTGACCCGGCTGGCATACCCGTTGCCACGATGCACGGACGAGTACGTCTGCAACGCCGTGTCCACCGCGTTCTTGACGCAGACGAGGGACGGGGTCGAGGCGGCGTGGTCGAGGTTCGCGTACTCGACCTCGTCCGTGAGGGTGGGCACCCGAAGCCCGGCGCCCACCACGGCGGGCAGCTCAGACGCGCTCCCGGGTCGCACCACATGCAGACGACCCGGCTGAGCAGGGCTTCTGGTGCCGGTCGTGCTCGACTCGATGCTGGCGACGGACATCTGCGCTCCTGGGTCCCTGGGACCCACCGGATGTGAGCCCGCGCTTGCCCGTTGTCGCTCGGTATGACCGGCGGCTGGGCCGGGTCGTCACCCGGAGCACCCCACCGCGGAGGAGGGTTGCTGGCCAGCAAGCCGGGGCTGTGCGCTGGCACTCGTGACCGTGGGAGAGACGCTAGCGAGATCGGTCGTTCATGTCCAACACCCAGACACACCTTCCGTCATCTGAGACGGTGGGGGTTCGCCAAGGGTTCGCAGAGGGTTCGGAGAGGGTTCGCAGAGCGGCATGCGCGTCGGGTCGTTTCTCGGCTCCCAATCGGGCTCGTGACGCGTGTGACGCGTGTGTCTGGCGGGACTTTCGCGTACCGTGCCCCTCATGCCGTCGCGTCCGTCGTCGAACCCTGCGCGGACCTCTGCGCGCTCGGGCGGGTCACAGAGTGGCTCGAGGGGCGGGTCGCGCCCGGTCACATCCCGCGGAGGGCGACAGAGCCCGAAGCGGCCCGCTCGTGGCGGGTCCACCTCAGCCACGTCGTCGTCCGGGAAGGCGCGCACGGGCAGGCTTCCACTCCCGTTGCGCGCCGTGCGCGGCACCTGGCTCGGGGTGTCGCACGTCGCGGGCGGCGCCGTTCGACGAGCCGGTTCGACGGCACGTGACCTCGAACCCGAGCACCGCCGCGACGGTGTCGGGCTGGCCCTGATCGCACTGGCCGTCGTCGTCGCCGCCCGCGAGTGGTGGGGCGTGCCGGGGCCGGTCGGCGACGTCATCCACGCGATCGTGGCGGGGACGCTCGGACGCGTCGCCTACGCGCTACCGCTCGTGCTGCTGGCGTTCGCGCTCCGGCTGCTGCGCGCCCCCGAGGACGAGACGGCAACGAACCGGATCCTGCTCGGCACGGTGGCACTCACGTTCGCCGCGTGCGGTCTGGCGCACATCGCCGACGGCATCCCCAACCCCCCGGACGGGGCGAACCAGATGCGGGCTGCGGGGGGGATCATCGGGTTCCTCGCCTCGAGCCCGCTGGCCGCCGCCGTGTCGACCACGGGAGCCGTCGTCATCCTGGTCCTGCTCGCGGTCTTCGGCCTGCTGGTCGTCACCGCGACCCCGGTTCGCGAGATCCCGCACCGCCTCGGACACCTGCGTGACCGGCTGATCGGGGCGGCATCTGATGACGAGTCCGGCGGTGTGGACACCAGCACCACCGAGACCGGTGCTCACAAGCCCGGGCGTGGACGTCGTCGCGCTGTCGACCTGCTCGAAGGCCGGTCGGGCGACGAGGCGTTCGAGCAGGCCGCCGTCGTCGCCCCAGACGCGGGCAGGGGGCGCCGCCTTCGTCCGGGTGAACGACGTCCCGCTCCCGACACCCCCATCGACCCCACCAGCCCCACCAGGACCACCAGCCCCACCAGGACCGAGGCCCTTCAGCCTGGCGACCCGAACCCGGCCGTCGCACTCGGTCCAAAGCAGGTGCTGGTACCACCGCGGACCTCGACGCTTCCGGCGCAGGTCGAGCAGCTGTCGCTGACCGGTGACATCACCTACACCCTCCCCGACCAGGCCCTCCTCGCCCCCGGCGCCCCGCACCGCACCCGCAGCGTCGCCAACGACCGCGTCCTCGAAGCCCTGACCCGCGTCTTCGACCAGTTCGAGATCGACGCGCAGGTCACGGGGTTCATGCGCGGCCCGACCGTGACGCGTTACGAGGTGGAGCTCGGACCGGCTACCAAGGTGGAGCGAGTCACCGCTCTGTCCAAGAACATCGCGTATTCGGTTGCCTCGGCCGACGTCCGGATCCTCAGCCCGATCCCGGGCAAGTCCGCGATCGGCATCGAGATCCCCAACACGGACCGGGAGACCGTGTCGCTCGGAGATGTGCTGCGCAGCCAGGCGGCAAGGAACAACGAGCACCCGATGGTGATGGGAGTAGGCAAGGATGTCGAGGGGGGTTACGTCATCGCGAACCTCGCGAAGATGCCGCACCTGCTCGTGGCCGGCGCGACGGGGGCGGGCAAGTCGTCGTTCGTGAACTCGATGATCACCTCGATCCTCATGCGCTCGACGCCCGACCAGGTGCGGATGGTCCTCATCGACCCGAAGCGCGTCGAGCTGACGGCATACGAGGGGGTTCCGCACCTCATCACCCCGATCATCACGAACCCCAAGAAGGCGGCCGAGGCCCTCGCCTGGGTGGTTCGCGAGATGGACACGCGCTACGACGACCTGGCGGCGTTCGGGTTCAAGCACGTCGACGACTTCAACAAGGCGGTCCGCTCCGGCAAGGCCACACCGCTGCCCGGCTCGGAGCGGGTCCTCAAGCCATACCCTTACCTGCTGGTCATCGTCGACGAGCTCGCCGACCTGATGATGGTCGCGCCGCGTGACGTCGAGGAGTCGATCGTCCGGATCACCCAGCTCGCCAGGGCCGCCGGGATCCACCTCGTGCTGGCGACGCAGCGCCCGTCCGTCGACGTCGTCACCGGGCTGATCAAGGCCAACGTACCGTCGCGGATGGCGTTCGCGACGTCGTCGCTGGCCGACTCCCGGGTTGTCCTGGACCAGCCCGGCGCCGAGAAGCTCGTCGGTCAGGGGGACGCCCTGTTCCTGCCGATGGGCACCAGCAAACCGATCCGGGTCCAGGGTGCCTGGGTCACCGAGTCCGAGGTCAACGCGGTCGTCACCAGCGTCACGGAGCAGCTGAAGCCGACCTACCGGGACGACGTGATCGTGGCGGTTGCGCACAAGCAGGTGGACGACGACATCGGCGACGACCTCGACCTGCTGCTGCAGGCAACCGAGCTCGTGGTGACCACCCAGTTCGGGTCCACGTCGATGCTGCAGCGCAAGCTGCGGGTCGGTTTCGCCAAGGCCGGGAGGTTGATGGACCTGCTCGAGTCGCGCGGGATCGTCGGTCCGTCAGAGGGTTCCAAGGCGCGCGATGTGCTGGTCAAGGCCGACGACCTGCCGCGCACCATCGCGCTGCTGCGCGGCGACGACATCCCCGTCGAGGCACCTTTCGACGACGACCTGGGGGAGCGCACCGGGCACTTTCACACCGGGTCCGACACCGCCCACCGTCACGACGCTGACGGTTCTGACAATGCTGACGGTTCTGACACTGCTGACAGTTCTGACACTGCTGACGAGGATGCCTGGGGTCTGACCGGGCGCGACTGACCGACCCGCTGGGCCTCTGACGCCTCGTTGAAGGTCCGCCGGCCACAACCGTGCTCAGTTGCCGACGGCCGCCAGGAAGAAGGAGATGACCGCGCCGGCCAGGCCCCCGAGCAGGAACGGCAGGCCCAAGATCCCCAACGCGGGGAAGAGCAGCAGCACCCCACCGAACACGGCGATGGCTGCGGGCAGGATGACGACGCGGAACCGGCGCGGCGACCGCTTCGACCACCCGGCGCCCTGCTCCGAGCGCTCCGAGCGCTCCGAGCGCTCCGAGCGCTCCGAGTGGTGAGGGTCGTCGTACCAGCCGTAGTCGTTCGGGCGGTCGGCCATGACGTAGCTCCGGTCCTCGGCGGACGGTCTTCGAGGCCAATCTAGGAGACAACCGGTGGGGTTGCCTACTGCAGGCGTGGACACAGGCAGGGTGGAGCCCAGCGACAACGGCGCGGCGCGCGCGCCAGAGCCAAGGGGGGGTTTTGCTGCCGGCCGGAGTCAGACGAGCAGGCGGTAGCCGACGCCCGGCTCGGTCACGAGGTAGCGCGGGGTGGCGGGGTCGGGTTCGAGCTTGCGCCGCAGCTGGTTGGCATACACGCGTAGGTAGTTCAGCTCCCGTCCGTATGCCGGTCCCCAGGCCGCGCGCAGCAGCTCGGCATGGGTGACCAGGTGGCCGGCCCGGTGCGCGAGCGCCTCGAGCAGACGCCACTCGGTGGGGGTGAGGCGGATCTCCGTGCCGTTGGTGCGGCGGGCCTGCCGTTCGCCGAAGTCGAGGATGAAGTCCTCGGTGGTGACGATGAGGGGCTCGTGGGTCTCGCTGGCTCCACGTCGCACCGCCGCGCGGACTCGAGCCAGAAACTCGTCCATACCGAACGGCTTCGTCACGTAGTCATCCGCCCCGGCGTCCAGCGCCCCCACCTTGTCGTCCGAGTCGTGGCGCGCTGAGAGCACGACGACGGGGACGGTCGACACGGCGCGCAACCGTCGCAGGACGTCCAGTCCGTCGATGTCCGGCAGCCCGAGGTCGAGCACGATGACATCCGGTGTCCGCTCGGCGATGATCTGCAGGGCCGACCGCCCGTCACCGGCCATCTCGACCTCGTAGTCCCGCGCGCGCAGGTTGATGCCCAGGGTGCGGCGGATGTGGGGTTCGTCGTCGACGACCAGGACGAAGGTCACCCGCGCGACCTTGCCGCGGTGCCGGCCACGGAGCCGCTCGAGCCGCTCGAGCCGCTCGTGACGTTCGAGCCGCTCGTGACGTTCGAGCCGCTCGTGACGTTCGAGCCGCTCGTGTCGCTGGTGACTTCGGTGACTTCGGTGACTTCGGTGACGTCGAGCGCCATGGGCAGGTCGATGGCGATGGTCAGCCCGCCTCCCGGGGTGTCCTCGGCCCACAGGGTCCCGTCCATCAGCTCGGTCAGGCCGCGGGCGACCGCGAGCCCGAGGCCCACGCCGTCGCCTCTCGGAGCGTCACCGCCGCGCTGGAACGGCGCGAAGATCTGTTCCTTGGCCGCGTCGCTGACACCAGGTCCACGGTCGACCACGCGAACCTGCACCCGTCGACCCAGACGGCTGGCCTGCACGACGACCTCGCGCCGCCCGGGGGAGTGCCGCAGCGCGTTCTCGAGGACGTTGGCGAGCACCCGGTCCAGCAGACCCGCATCCGCACGCACGAGAGGCAGGTCGTGCTCGAACCTCGTGCGCACCCGTCCGCCGTCGGGCAGGGGGGTCCGGGCGGCTTCGACGACGTCGTCCAGCGAGAAGTCTCCGAGATGCGCGGTGATCGTGCCCGTCTGGATGCGCGACATGTCGAGCAGGTTGCCGATCAACGTCCCCAACCGGTCGGCGGACTCCTCGATCGACTCCAGCAGCTGCGCCTGGTCCTCAGGCGAGAACTGCACGTCCTGCTGACGCAGGCTCGAGACCGCCGCCTTGATCCCGGCCAGCGGCGTACGTAGGTCGTGCGAGACAGCTGCGAGAAGTGCGGTGCGAGAACGGCTGTCCCGGGCGAGGCCACGGGCGCGGGCGGCCTCCACCACAAGGCGGTCACGGGTCAGCAACGACGCGGCGTGTGAGGTGAAGGCCACGACGAGACGCTGCTCGTCGGCGGGAAGGACCGGTCCGAGCAGGACGAGCTCGGTCTCGTCGTCAACGGTCTGACGCACCGACGCCGACCCGATGTCGTCGGGTGCGAAGTCGCCGGCGGCAGCGAGCACCGTCCATGGTTGACGGACGTTCGGGCGGGAGACCAGCGCGGCGGCGGTCATCGCGAAGGTCGACCGGGCCCGTTCGAGGAGGGCCGGCACGGGGTCGGCCTCGGCGAGCAGCGACTGGGACAGGGCGGCGAGGATGCGCGACTCACGTTCGGAGCGCAGCGCAACATCGCGCCGTCGCGCGGCCCGGTGAACGACGGATGCCACCGATGCGGCGACGATGACGAACACCAGCAGCGCCACGGCGTTCTCAGGACTCTGGATCGTCAGAGTGCCCACGGGCTCGGTGAAGAACCAGTTGATGGCCAACGAGGACACGACGGCGCACACCAGGGCCGGGAGCAGGCCTCCGGCGAGAGCCGTTGCCACGGTCAGTGCGAGGAAGATGAGCACCTCGAGCGGGAGCTGGTGCCACTGGTGGGTGAGGTTGAGACCGAGCGTCACGGCCGCTACCCCGACCGTCGCGAGCAGCCAGCCGGAGATCCGGCGCGTGCGCCCTAGCCCGTATGCCGGCCTGGCCAGTGCGTCGGTGCGCGCCACCGCGTGGCCCACGAGATGGACGTCGATGTCACCGGCGTCTCGGGCAACCTGCTCGCCGACGCCTCGGCGCAGCAGTGACGCGAGGACGGGACCGCGGCTGGTCCCGATGACGATCTGGGTCGCGTTGGCCCCCCGGGCAAAATCCAGAATGGACTCGGCAACGTCGCTGCCGGCGACCTCGTGCATCACACCACCGAGGTCTTTGACCATCTGCCGTTGAGTCGCGAGCGCCTCGGGGTCCGCGTCGACCAGGCCGTCCGAGCGCGTGACGTGGCACGCGAGCAGCTCGCTCCCGGCACCGCGCGACGCGATCTGGCCCGCGCGTCGCAGCACGATCTCGCTCTCCTCCCCCCCGGTGAGGGCGACCACGATCCGCTCCCGGGTCGGCCAGGGGGCGGAGATCCCCTGCGAGACGCGATAGCGCTCCAGCGTCTCGTCGACGCGGTCCGCCAGCCACAGCAGCGCCAGCTCGCGCAGCGCCGACAGGTTGCCGGGCCGGAAGTAGTTGCTCAGGGCCGCGTCGATCCGGTCGGCCGCATAGACATTGCCGTGTGCCATCCGGCGTCTCAGGGACTCCGGCGACATGTCGACCAGCTCGATCTGGTCAGCGGCGCGGACGATGTCATCGGGGACCGTCTCGCGCTGGACCACTCCCGTGATCGACTCGACGACGTCGTTGAGCGACTCCAGGTGCTGGATGTTCACGGTCGAGATGACGTCGATGCCGGCGGACAGGAGGACCTCGATGTCCTCCCAGCGTTTGACGCGGGCCGACCCCGGTGCGTTCGTGTGCGCGAGCTCGTCCACCAGCACGATCTCCGGTGCGCGGGACAGGACCGCGTCCACGTCGAGCTCGGTCAGGGTGGTGCCGCGGTGCTCCACCCGCCGACGCGGGACGACCTCCAGGCCTTCGGCCGCCGAGGTCGTGAACGACCGGCCGTGCGTCTCGAGGATGCCGATGACGACGTCGGTGCCGCGTTCTACCCCCCGTCGAGCCTCGGCCAGCATCGCGACGGTCTTGCCCACACCAGGGGCGGCACCGAGGTAGATGCGAAGTCGTCCACGGGCCATGACGTCATTGTCCTCCGGGCGGCGGCATCTCGAGTTCCGGTCCGCACGTGGCGTCGGCCAGAGCCAGGTTGAGATCGGTCACGTTGCACGACCCCCCGTCGAGGAACCCCGAGACGACTCATGCTCTGCGAGGGTACGAGGCCGGCGGGTTCGCGGCGACGAGCGTCGCGCGGGCGTGCGGGCGTGCGTGCGGACGGGTCAACGGGTGTCACAGACCGGTTCCGGCCGTGTGGCGGCCGGTTGACACCCCGTGACGCGATGGCGATCCGGGTATCATCGCGCCGGTGGGGGAGCCGACGGACGTGCGCCCCGCGCTCGACAGTGGTGCACCACCCGGAGGCCGGTTGGAGCGCGGCTGGCGGTTCCTTCGTACGACGCCCTGCGCGGTGCTGCTCGGGGTCCAGCTCCTCGGCGTCCTGCTCTACCCCGCGATGGAGGACGCGTCCGTCGGGTTCGGGGGGGTGGGCCGCACCGTGCTCGGGTTGTTCGGGATCGCGATCCTGTTCCTCGCCGTGCTGGCCGTGCGACGGACCCCCGCGCTCAGCTGGGTCTCCGGCGTGCTGGGTGTCCCGCTGGTGCTGATGACCGTCGCCGAGGGGATCTGGCCGGGAACCCCGACGCTGACCCTGTGGTCGTCGGTGGTGCATGCGCTCTTCTACTTCTACACGGCCTATGCCCTGGTCCGATACATGTTCAACGACGAGCGCGTGACCGTCGACGAGCTGTTCGCCACCGGGGCCGCGTTCACGGTGCTGGCCTGGGGCTTCGCCTACCTCTACTCCGCGGTGCAGATCGTCTGGCCCATGTCGTTCAGCGCCTATGACAACCCCGACGCGCCGCGCACCTGGTTCGAGCTGCTCTATCTGTCGTTCACGACGCTCACCTCGACCGGGCTGTCCGACGTCACACCCGTCTCGGCCCATGCCCGCTCGGCCGTGATGATCGAGCAGGTGATGGGCCTGATGTACGTGGCGTTCATCGTGGCGCGCCTGGTCGGGCTGCAGATGCGGTCCCTGAAGCAGGACTGACCGGGTCGTCCACTCCGACGGCAGCGAGTATGCCGTCCAGCTCACCGATGGTGGCGAGCGACGGCGCGCGCAGTGTCGTCAGGTTTCGAGCAACAGCCTCCGCGTCGCGCAGAACGCGAATCGTGTTGCGATGGGCCAGCTTTGCCAGATCGTCGTCGGACCATCCACGCGTGGCCAGGGCGTCCAGCAGCCGCGGATAGGCGGACACGTCCTCCATCCCGACGGGCATCGTGTCGGTGCCGTCGTAGTCGCCCCCCAGCCCCACGTGGTCGATGCCGGCTACGTCTCGGACGTGTTCGACGTGCCGCACGACGTCGTCGACGGTCGCCCTGGGCTTCGGGTGCGATTGGGTGTAGTGGCCGGCCCACGCCATGAACCTGGGGAGGTCCGACCCAGAGACGCCGTCCTGCGCGGCCTGCGCGACCGCCTCGACCCGCCACGCCGCCGCCTGCTCGTTGAGGAACTCCGGCACGAAGGCGACCATGCAGACCCCGCCGCCCGCGGACATCGTCAGAAGCACGTCGTCCGGCACGTTGCGGACCACGTCGGTCACAGCGCGGGCGCAGGAGTGGCTGAAGATGACGGGGGCGTCGCTCGCGACCAGGGCGGCATGCATCGTCTCGACCGAGACGTGGGAGAGGTCGACGAGCACGCCGAGCCGGTTCATCTCCCGGACCACCTCGACGCCGAACCGCGAGAGGCCGCCGTGCACCGCGGTGCCGGTGGCCGAGTCCGCCCACGGGGTGTTGTGGTTGTGGGTCAGCGTCAGGTAGCGCACGCCCAACCCGTGTAGCACCCGCAGCGCGCCGAGCGAGCTGCCGATCGACTGCCCGCCCTCCGCGCCGAGCAGTGACGCGATCCGGCCACCAGCCATGGCGGCCTCGACGTCGTCGGCTGTCCGTGCGAGAGCGAGCACGTCGTCATACCGAGCCACCATCCGGTAGACGAAGTCCACCTGCTCGAGGGTCTGGGTGACGGCGAGGTCGCCAGGAAGGTTGCTGGGGGCGTAGACCGACCAGAACTGGCCGGCGACCCCGCCCTCGCGCAGACGGGGGAGGTCGGTGGCCGTCACGGTCTGGCGGCGACGGATGTCGATGCGGTCGAGGTCGTAACCCACCTGCCCGCGCAGCTCCCAGGCGAGGTCGTTGTGGCCGTCGATCACGGGAACGGAGGCGCGGGTCACGCCCTTGATGATGGCAGGAGAGACCGGGCCCGCGCCGTAGACTCCGGGCGTGCCCGTCTCCGCCACGCCCCGCCGCCGGGTCGCCATGGTCACCCTGGGGTGCACCCGGAACGAGGTCGACTCCGAGGAGCTGGCCGGGCTGCTTCAGGACGAAGGCTGGGAGCTCGTCGAGGACGCCGCCGACGCCGACGTCGCGGTGGTGAACACCTGCGGGTTCGTCGAGCAGGCCAAGAAGGACTCGATCGACGCGCTGCTGGAAGCGTCCGACCTCAAAGATGGCAGCAACCGTACGCGTGCGGTCGTGGCTGTCGGCTGCCTCGCCGAACGCTATGGCGAGCAGCTGGCCTCGCAGCTGCCCGAGGCCGATGCTGTGCTCGGGTTCGACTCGTACCTCACGATGTCCGAGCATCTGACCGCGATCCTCGGTGGCGGCCACGTTGCGTCGCACACACCGTCGGACCGGCGCAGGCTGTTGCCGTTGGCGCCCGCGCACCGGCCCGCGCAGCTGTCGACGGTGGCGATCCCCGGGCTTCCGGCGTCCGGACCGCGGCCAGTCCGAGCTCGGCTCTCCGGGATGCCATGGGCCCCGCTCAAGATCGCCAGCGGCTGCGACCGCCGGTGCGCGTTCTGCGCGATCCCGTCGTTCCGGGGGGCGTTCGTCTCCCGGCTGCCGCAGGACGTCGTGGCGGAGGCGCAATGGTTGGCGGAGCGAGGCGTTCGGGAGGTGTTCCTCGTCAGCGAGAACTCCACGTCCTACGGCAAGGACCTCGGCGATCTGGCTCTGCTGGAGAAGCTCCTGCCGCAGCTGGGTGAGGTCGAGGGGGTCGATCGCGTGCGCGTCTCCTACCTGCAGCCGGCGGAGATCCGCCCCGGTCTGCTGCGCGCCATGGCCGGGACGCCCGGCGTGATGCCCTACTACGACATCTCCTTCCAGCACGCCTCCGAACCGCTGCTGCGGCGGATGCGCCGGTTCGGCAGCCGGGAGGCGTTCCTCGACCTGCTCGGGCGCGTGCGCGAGGGCAACCCCACCGCCGGCGTGCGGACCAACGTCATCTTGGGCTTTCCCGGCGAGAGCGAGTCCGACGTGGACGAGCTCGAGGCCTTCCTGAGCCAGGCGCGGCTGGACGTGGTCGGCGTCTTCGGGTACTCCGACGAGGACGGGACGGAGGCGGAGCGCCTCGACGGGCACCTGCCCGACGAGGTGGTCTCGGAGCGGGTCGCCCGCATCACCGACCTCGTCGAGGAGCTGACCTCCCAGCGTGCGGCCGAGCGGATCGGGGAGGACGTCGAGGTCCTGGTCGAGGAGCTGGTCGAGGAGCTGGTCGAGGAGCCTGACGACGAGCGCGGCGAAGCGGGTATGACGGGTTCGACAGGTGATGGGTCGGTGACTGGTCGCAGCGCATACCAGGGTCCCGACGTCGACGGGAGCACTACCGTGCTGTTCGCCCCGGGAGTGCCGCGGCCCGCAGTCGGCGAGATCGTGCGCGCGACCGTCGTCGGTTCGGAGGGCGTTGACCTGGTCGCCAGGTCGCGATGAGCGCTACCCCGGGCGAGGCCGGGACGGGCCAGGCCCGGCGCCCGACCCCCAGCAACTGGAACGTCGCGAACGCGCTCACCGTGGTCCGGCTGCTGATGGTTCCGCTGCTCGGGTGGCTGCTGCTCGCCGAAGGCGGACACACGTGGGGCTATCGACTGGCTGCCTGCGCGGTCTTCGTGATCGCCATGGTCACCGACAGCATCGACGGTGACCTCGCCCGGCGACACGGGCTGGTGACGGACGTCGGCAAGGTGCTCGACCCGATCGCCGACAAGGCGCTGACGGGCATGGCGCTGATCGGGCTGTCGATCATCGGGATCGTGCCGTGGTGGGTGACGGTGCTGATCCTGGTGCGCGAGCTGGGCATCACCGTGGTGCGGTTCGCCGTCATCCGGCACGGGGTGATGCCCGCCGGCCGCGGTGGCAAGCTCAAGACGATGCTGCAGGCCGCCGCGCTGACCCTGTTGCTGTTTCCCCTCGAGTCCCTCCCGGGCGGTTCGGTATGGCTGACGGTGGCCTACGTCGTCCTCGGCGCCGCCCTGGTCGTGACGCTGGTGACCGGGGTCGACTACCTCAACCAGGCCCGCGAGCTGCGCCGCACCAGCACCCGCACGGTCGAGAAGCGCCGGGCCAGAGCCGGCCGCCGCGACGGTCGGGTGTGACCGCAGCCGAGATCGTGGCGCTGCTCCTCGAACGCGGCGAGTCGGTGGGTTGCGCGGAGTCGCTCACCGGGGGACTGCTGACGGCGCGGCTCGTGGACGTGCCGGGTGCCTCCGCGGTCGTACGAGGAGGGATTGTCAGCTATGCCACCGACCTCAAGCACGAGCTCCTCGGGGTGGACGACGACCTGCTCGCCGCGCGGGGCGCGGTCGACCCCGAGGTCGCGGCCCAGATGGCGGCCGGGGCGCGGCGCGTGCTGGGTTCCGACTGGGGTGTTGCCACGACCGGTGTTGCCGGACCCGACCCCCAGGACGGTATGCCGGTCGGCTTGGTCTACGTCGCTGTTACCGGCCCTGCCGGCCCTGCCCTCAGTGAGCACCGGTTCCAGGGGGACCGGGCGCAGGTGCGGCTGGCCTCGGTGGACGCGGCGCTGGAGCTGCTCGCCGACTGCCTGCGCGCCTGAGCAGCGGGTCTCCCTCCGTTTCCGAACGTCGTTCGTGCCTCTTTGTGCCTCTTTGTGCCTGTTTGTCCTTGCATGCCTCATCGTGCCTGTCCGTGCCTGTCCGTGCCTGTCCGTGCCTGTCCGTGCCTGTCCGTGCCTGTCCGTGCCTGTCCGTGCCTGTCCGTGCCTGTCCGTGCGTCTCCGTTCCTCTGCGGGGCTCGGGAAGCCTCATCGGTCTGGCGCTGTTGACATCGGCGACCGGTGTCTGCACCGGTGTCCGCTCAGGGCGAAACGACGAAACCGGACGACGGCCCCCGGGGGGCACGGGATATGGTGGAAGCGAGTCACCGAGGGTGAACCGATAGCAGATCCGACGACCAGACGGCGAAGGAGGCAAGCATGGTCCTGTTGCGACGTGAGCTGGGCGACGTCCTTCGTGACGAACGACAGCACCAGGGACGCACCCTGCGTGAGGTCTCTTCATCGGCCGCGGTCTCACTCGGCTACCTCAGTGAGGTCGAGCGTGGGGAGAAGGAAGCGTCCTCTGAGTTGCTAGGTTCCATCTGCGGTGCCCTCGGCATGCCGCTGTCCGAGGTTCTGCGTGAAGTCTCGACCCGGGTGGCCCTCACCGAGTCACTGACCGCGCCGGTGACGCTGCCAGTCGCCGCCGCGCGTGTCGTCGCCTCCGCGGCCTGACTCTCCCTACCCGCTGGAGCCCCAGCCGTCGTGAGCCGGTTCGTCTCGGTGTCGTGCACCCAGCTGTCCGTGCCGTTGCACACCCCCTTTGTCACGGCCCTGTGCCGCACCGAGACGACCGACACGGTCGTGGTCCGCGTCACAGACGACGATGGCGTTACCGGGTGAGGTGAGGCCCCTCAGGTCTGGCAGGTGACGGGTGAGTCACTCGTGGGTGCCACCGCCTGCGTCGAGCGCATGCTTGAACCGCTCGTCGTCGGCCGCGACACCGACGACTGGGAGGAGGTCGCCGGGTCCCTGCAGTCGGCGGTGGCTCGCAACTTCGGCGCCAAGGCGGCCGTGGACGCCGCCCTGCGTGACCTCAGCGCTCGGCGCACCGGGGTCACTCTGGCCGACCACCTCGGGGCCAGTCTCGGGGCCAGTCTCGGGGCCAGTCTCGGGGCCAACCCCGGCACCGAACCCGGACGGAGCAACTTACGCACCGACGTCACCCTGTCGGCCGGTACTGCGCCGGCGTTGGCCGGCTCGGCAGAGGCTCGGGTGGCCGACGGTTTCACGACGCTGAAGATGAAGGTGGGGACCGACGCGGGGACGGACGTCGAACGGGTACGTCGCGTGCGCGACGCAGTGGGACCCGACGTGACGATCCGGCTCGACGCCAACCAGGGATGGACCGTGGACGAGGCAGTCGAGGTGATCCGCGCGCTCGAGTCGGCCGACCTGGGCATCGAACTGGTCGAACAACCGGTGGCCGGCGAGGACGTGGAGGGGCTCGCGCAGGTGCGCCAGCGGGTCGGACTGCCCATCATGGCCGACGAGTCGCTCTTCAGTCGCTACGACCTCGAGCGCATCCTGCGGCTGGGTGCAGCCGACCTGGTCAACGTCAAGCTCGCCAAGTGCGGTTCACTCGCGATCGCGGCGCAGCTGCTCGACAGATCAGGCCAGAACGGGCTCGGGACCATGGTGGGGTCGATGATGGAGACACCCATCGGCCTCGGTGCGATCGCGAGTCTTGTCGTGGCGCAGCCGACGTCCCTCGTCAATGACCTGGACGCCGCCTGGTGGATCGCGTCGTCACCGGTGGTCGGCGGCCCCATCTATCACGGCGACCGGCTCGTCCTGTCGGACCAGCCCGGTCTCGGCATCTCCGCCCTCGCCGAGAACGCGGTGTGACCACCCTTGCCCGGCAGTCAGCGCCCGCGGCGTGCGCGGTCGCCCTGGACCGGCCCCCGCCGAGGGCTGGTGGCGGCCGAGGACCCCAGCGGCTGCTGACGGCGGCCGTCGTCGGTCGGTCCCAGACCGCCCTGGCAGGCCGGACAGTAGAACATCGTCCGGTCCCGCGGTGCCTCGCCGATCATGGCGACCCGCACCGGGTTTCCGCACCGACGACATGGTCGGCCCGACCGACCGTGAACCCAGGCCGTCTCCCCGAACCGGTCGCTGCCCGTCGTCGACTGGATGGCGTGCCGTCGGCCTCGGTCGAGCAACGCGTGCGCACGTTCCACCAGCGACGCCAACGAGGAGAGGGAGACGTCGGCGGCCGGTGTCCAGGGCCCCAGGCGTTCGAGGAAGAGGCTCTCGGACGCATACAGCGTGCCGACGCCAGCCAGGTTGCGCTGATCGAGCAGCGCCGCTCCGATGCTGGTGGGGCCGAGTGTCAACCGCCGCGTCGCCTCGCCTGCGTCCCAGTCGGTACCGAGGACGTCGGGGCCGAGATGACCGACCAGCTCGTGCTCCTGCGCGGTCGCCACCACGTGCAGGTCCCCCAGCCGGGCACCGAGGGCAGTCCAGGTCTGCGTGCCCAGGACGGCCCGCAGCTGGAGGTTGGCCAGGGTGCGCCCGGTGATCGAGGCGGTTGACTCGATCCGCCACTGACCTTCCATCCGCAGGTGAGAGTGGATGGTCACGCCGTTGCCCAGGCGGTGCAGGATGTTCTTGCCGCGTGCGACGACTTCGCGCGTGGTCACGCCACGGAAGTCATGTGTCGACAGGTCCGGCCATCGTAGGTCCGTCGTGGTCAAGGGCTCCCCGGCCAGCGCCTGGTCGAGTCGGTGTGCGGTGCGAAAGACGGTGTCACCCTCGGGCACGCCGTCACCGCCGCAGCCGCAGGCCACGAGGTGTCGCGAGGAAGCCGGCCCGGGCCAGCGCCTCCACCACGGGTTGGCCGGAGCTGAGGACCTGGCTGCCGTCCGTCTTCTCCACGGTGAGCCGCCCGAGCGCTCCCTCGCGGACAGCGAGGGCGAGCGCGTCTGCCCCGCGCTGGAGGGGGTCGGGCTGCTCCGTCCAGGTGAGCAGCGTCTTGCCGCCCCGCTCGACGTAAAGGACTATCTCGCCGTCGACGAGCACGACGAGCGCCCCAGCCTTGCGTGCCGGCTGATGACCGCGTCCCGGCCGTCCCGTGGGGGCCGGGGGGCCGTCGGTGGTCGAGCGAGCCGAGTCGGCGTCGGCGCTCGCCGCAGTCGGGTGCACACCGTTCTGGCTCGACGTACGTTCGGGCCAGGGGAGCGCAGCCCCATAGGGGTTGGCGGGATCGCAGGCGGCCAGCACGACGGCGAGTGGACGCTCGTCGGCCCGTCGTGGGGAGTCCAGGGGGCGGCTCTGGGCGCGCAGCCGGTCGATGGCTCCAGTCGTGCCGAACTGCGCCGCCCCCAGACCCTCGATGAAGTAGCCGCGCCGAACCCGGCCCGACTCCTCCGCGGCTGCGAGGACGCGGTATGTCGCCGCAAACCCTCCCGGTACGGACTCGGCGACTGCGCTTCCGCGGGTCACCACTCCATAGCGCTCGAGCAGCACCTCGGCCGTGGCGTACGCGAGAACGGTGGCGTCGGTCTCGGTCGTGGGGAACAGGCTCCATCGCCCGGCCGCCGCCGGGGGACCCGAGCGGGCGGGCATCATGGGCCGCACACCACGGTTGGCTCCAGTCAACCCGCCGAGTGCCCCGGGTCGAGCGGCATACCGGCCGCGTCGTGGTCCGGTGGTGGTGCGGCGGTGTGCGACCCGGCCACCGGAGAGCAACGCGCGCAACGGCGCGAGGGTGTCGTTGGTGAGATATCCGCCCCAGGTGAGGTCCCAGACGACCTCCAGGAGCGACTCATCGTCGGTGCTCCCCGTGCTCCCCGTGCTCCCGGTGCTCCCGGTGCTCCCGGTGCTGGCCACACTGGAGCCGAGCGTGCGGAAGAAGAAGGCACCTCCGCCGGCGAGCGCCTCGAGCACGGCGTGATGCAGGTCGGTGAGGTCCAGCGTCGCGTCGGGCGGGGGGGCGGTCAGATGCGCGAGGTCGGCCACATGCAGCGACACCCAGCCGTCGTCACCGGGGAGGGATCCGTGCCCCCGCCAGACGACGTCGCCGCGCGACATCAGCTCGTCGAGCATGGACGGCCGGTATCCGGCGACTCGGGAGGGCAGGACGAGGGCTTCGAGGGCGCTCGCCGGCAGGATGGCACCGGACAGCTGCTCGACCGCCCGCAGCAGGCCCTCCGGGCCCCGCAACGTCCCACCGACCCCTTGCCAGGCCGGGAGGAACCGGGCGAAGTCCACGGCCGTCACCGGCTCGACTTCGGCTCGCAGGGCGGCCAGGGAACGCCGTCGCAGCGTGCGAAGCACCTGGGCGTCGCAAAAGTCCAACCCTCCACCCGACGCTGACCCATCTGGTCGTAGCTCACCCTCGACGACGCGGCCGGCGCCGACCAGCCGGCGCAGCGCGTCGGCCACGACGGCCTGGCCCAGCCCGTACCAGTGGGCGACATCGGCGGCCGGGAACGGGCCGTGCGTGCGGGCATACCGGGCAACGAGATCCCCGAGCGGGTCCTTGACGGGCTGGAGGAACGCGTCGGGGACCCCGACGGGCAGTGCGGACCCGAGTGCGTCGCGCAGCCGGGCCGCGTCCTCGATGGCCGCCCAGCGGTCCTCGTCGGCGACCCGGACCCGGATGACCTGACGCGATCCCTCCAGCTCGACGAGCCAGCCACTCACGGTGCGTAGGTCGACACCATCTTGGGTGCGGGCGACGACCGCATCGAGCGGAAGCGGCCCGATGCTGCGAAGCAGGTCGACCACGTCTTCGGCATCACGAGCCCGCCGAGACTCCTCGAGCCGCTGCAGCTCAGACTCCGTCTTTGCTACCGCCTCACGGTCGAGCAGGTCGCGCAGGCTCAGCCCGTCGCCGCGACCGAGCAGCTCGGCCAGCAGGGTCGGGTCGAGGGACAGCGCGGCCGCACGCCGCTCGGCGAGCGGGGAGTCACCCTCGTAGATGTACTGGGCGACATAGCCGAAGGTCAGAGAACGGGCGAACGGTGACGGCTGTGCGGTCTCGATGTCGAGCAGGCTCACCTCCCGCGACCCGATACGCCTCATCAGGTCGCTGAGTCCGGGCACGTCGTAGACGTCCTGGACGCACTCTCGCACCGCCTCGAGGATGATCGGGAAGGACGGGAACTGGCTGGCCACCTCGAGCAGCTGGGCCGACCGCTGGCGCTGCTGCCAGAGGGCCTGGCGTTGGTCGGGTCGACGGCGAGGGAGGAGCAGGGCGCGAGCCGCGCACTCGCGGAACCGGGAGGCGAACAGCGCGGAACCACCGATCTGCTCGGTGACGAGGTCGTGGACCTCATCCGGGTCGAGCAGGATCAAGGAGAGCAGCTCGTCGCCGATGCTGCGTGCAGCCCCGCCTCGCTCGCTACGCCGGCTGTGGTTCGCCGTCCCGTCGGTGGAGGCGATCCCGTCGGCGGAGCCTGCCCCCGGATCGTCGTAGGCGTCGAACTCCAGGTCAGGCAGGCGGAAGACGATCCCGTCGTCGCCGTGCATGGCCTGGACGTCGACTCCGAACCGTTCACGCATCCGCGCCGACACGCACAGCGCCCACGGAGCGTGCACCGGAGCTCCGAACGGCGAGAGCACCGCAACCCGCCAATCGCCCAGCTCGTCGCGAAACCGTTCGACGACGATCGTCCGGTCGCTCGGCAGGTGCCGGGTCGCGGCCTTCTGCTCTTCGAGGTAGGCGAGCAGGTTGTCGGTCGCCCACTCGTCCAGGCCGGCCTTGGTCACCCGCGCGCGAGCCTTCGCAGGTGGCATCGCACCGACCTCGCGCACGAACGCACCGACGGCCTGCCCGAGCTCGGAGGGTCGACCAAGGGTGTCGCCCTTCCAGAACGGCAGCTTGCCGGGGAGCCCGGGCGCTGGGGAGACCAGGACGCGGTCGTGGGTGATGTCCTCGATCCGCCAGCTCGAGGTCCCGAGAGTGAAGACGTCGCCGACCCGCGACTCATAAACCATCTCCTCGTCGAGCTCACCGACCCGGCGACCGGCGCCCTCCGATCCGGCGAGGAAGACGGCGTAGAGGCCACGGTCGGGGATCGTGCCCCCGGAGGTGACGGCGAGCCGCTGGGCACCGCGCCGACCGGTGAGGACGCCGGTCACCCGGTCCCAGACCACGCGGGGCCGCAGCTCGGCGAACTCGTCGCTGGGATAGCGCCCGGCGAGCATGTCGAGCACGGACTCGAGCACCGAGCGAGGCAGCCCCGCGAAAGGGGCGGCCCTGCGCACCAGCGCCTCGAGGTCGTCCACCGCCCAGTCGTCGAGCGCGCACATCGCGACGATCTGCTGGGCCAGGACGTCGAGGGGGTTGGTCGGCACCCGCATCGACTCGATCGCTCCGGCGCGCATCCGCTCGACGACAACGGCGGTCTGGACGAGGTCGCCACGGAACTTGGGGAACAGCACGCCGCGCGAGACCGCGCCGACCTGGTGCCCGGCCCGGCCTACCCGCTGCAGGCCGCTGGCGACGCTCGGCGGGGACTCGACCTGCACGACGAGGTCGACCGCTCCCATGTCGATGCCGAGCTCCAGGCTGCTTGTCGCGACGACTGCGGGCAGCAGCCCGGCCTTGAGGGCGTTCTCGATCTCGGCGCGCTGTTCCTTGCTCACGGAGCCGTGGTGCGCTCGTGCCAGCACGGCCGGCGCCCCGGACGACGAGCCCGCCTGCGCCATCATCTGGGCCGGAGTGCGCGGAGACCGACCAGCCGCCGCTCTCGCTCCACCCACCAAAGTTGGCTGGGCCACACTGTCCCCGGACTTCTCACCGTCCTGGGTGTCGAGCGAGGCCGCGGTCAGTCGCTCGTCCCAGATCTCGTTGAGGCGTGTGGTCAGCCGTTCGGCGAGCCGCCGCGAGTTGGCGAAAACCAGGGTAGACCGGTGCCGGGCGACCAGGTCGACGATGCGTTCTTCGACGTGCGGCCAGATCGAGGCACGGCGCTGTTCCCCGGCGGCCGGGCCGCTGAGGTCCTCGGTCAGCTCGCCGAGCGCGGACATGTCGGGCAGCGGCACCACGACCTCGAGGTCCCACTCCTTGGTGGATGGCGGTTGCACCACCTCGACTGGGCGGCCGCCGGCGAGGAACCGGGCCACCTCCTGCACCGGGCGGACCGTTGCCGACAGCCCGATCCGCTGAGCGGGGGAGGGGAGCAGAGCATCCAGACGCTCGAGAGTAAGCGCCAGGTGAGCCCCGCGCTTGGTGCCGGCCACGGCGTGCACCTCGTCGATGATCACCGTCTCGATCCCCGTCAGTGCCTCGCGGACGCTCGAGGTCAGCATGAGAAAGAGCGACTCCGGTGTCGTGATGAGGATGTCGGACGGTGCGCGCGCGAAGAGCCGGCGTTCGGCGGCTGGGGTGTCACCGGACCGCAGCGAGACGGTGACGTCGGGCTCAGGCAGGCCAAGACGGGCCGCCGCATGCCCGATGCCGACGAGTGGGGAGCGCAGGTTGCGCTCGACGTCGACGGCAAGCGCCTTGAGTGGCGAGACGTACAGGACCCGACAGCGACGCTGTGGCGACTCCGGTGGCGCCCCGCTGACCAGCCGGTCGAGGGCCCACAGGAAGGCCGACAGCGTCTTGCCCGACCCGGTCGGCGCGACGACGAGGGCGTCGTTGCCCGAGCTGATCGCCTGCCACGCGCCGACCTGTGCGGCGGTGGGCGTCGAGAAGGACCCCCGGAACCACGCTGCGGTGGCCGGGGAGAACCGGTGGAGGACGTCGTCTGGCATCAGGTGTCCCACCCTGCCACCCGCCACCGACAGACCCCACCTGAGCGTCGCGGGGTTTGGGTCTGCCGCCCGTCCACGGTCCGACGGACTGGCTGCTGGAGTATCTGCGTTTGCGCCAGACTCCCGGCAGGACATGCTGTGGCAGACTCGCGTGCGTGCGGCTGAGCCTGTTCTGGACCCTCATGGAGGACGAGTTCGGGCGTTCGTATGCCGCGTCGCTGGCCCGCGACCAGTCCCTCGACGCGCTGGGTGGCCGGACAGCCGACGAGGCTCTCGGCGACGGCATACCGCCTCGTGAAGTCTGGCTGGCGCTGTGCGACGCGCTCGACGTACCGCTTGCTCGACGGCACGGTCGGGACATCCCCGCGCGAAAAACCGGTTGAACACCTGTCGGTGCGGCTCACTAACGTGGGCCAGGTGAGTGAGAGAGGCGCAGCGAGCCGGGTCGACGACCCCGTTGCACGCGAGCGGATCTGCTCACAACCCGACGTGGACCCCCGCGAGGTGCTGCTGCGGGCGCGTGGTCTGACCAAGACCTTCGGCGACTTCACGGCCGTGGACGGCATCGATGTGGAGGTGCGACACGGCGAGGCCTTCGGCTTCCTCGGCCCCAACGGCGCCGGCAAGTCCTCGACGATGAAGATGATCGGCTGCGTCTCCCCCGTCTCGGCGGGGGAGCTGACGATCTTCGGGCTCGACCCCGGTCGCGAAGGTCCTGCGATCCGCGCCCAGCTCGGGGTCGTCCCCCAGAAGGACAACCTCGACGAGGAGCTCACGGTCGAGGAGAACCTCTGGATCTACGGCCGCTACTTCGGTATGCCTCGGGCCGAGGTCCGCCGCCGGGCGGTCGAGCTGCTCGAGTTCGCCCAGCTCGCGGACCGGGCCAAGGACCGTGTCGAGCCGCTTTCCGGCGGCATGAAACGCCGTCTCACCATTGCTCGGTCGCTCATCAACGAGCCGCGCATCCTGCTGCTCGACGAGCCGACGACCGGTCTCGACCCCCAGGCCCGTCACATCCTCTGGGACCGGCTGTTCCGGCTCAAGCGTCAGGGCGTCACGCTGATCATCACCACTCACTACATGGATGAGGCGGAGCAGCTGTGCGACCGCCTCGTCGTCATGGACCAGGGCCGGATCATCGACGAAGGGTCCCCGCGCGAGCTCATCGCCCGGCACTGCACCCGTGAGGTCGTCGAGCTGCGGTTCGAGCTCGACGAGGACAACGAGGCACTAGCCGCCCGGCTCTCAGGGATCGGGGACCGCGCCGAGGCGCTTCCCGACCGCGTCCTGCTCTACGCCGACGACGGCGACGCCGCGCTCGCCGCGGTGGGGTCTCGCGGACTCGAGGCCGTCTCCGCTCTCGTGCGGCGGTCCTCGCTGGAGGACGTCTTCCTCACGCTCACCGGCCACAGCCTGATCGACTGATGACCACCGTCAGTCGCGCCACGCCTCCCGAGCTCGTCACGGGCGCCGGGCCGCCGCCGCCATACCGGCCCTGGGTCTTCATCTACGAGTACCAGGTGCTCGTCTACCGACGGATCTGGCGGGCCAGCATCTCCAGCCGGCTGCTCATGCCGCTGTTCTTCCTGCTGTCCATGGGCATCGGGCTGGGAACCCTGGTCAACAAGGCCAACGGCGGCATCCAGGTCGGCGACCGGATGGTGCCTTACCTGCTGTTCGTCGTGCCGGCGATCCTCGCCGTCCAGAGCATGACCACCGGCATGGGGGAGTCGTCCTGGCCGGTGTTGGGCGCCATCAAGTTCTTCGGCGGCTACCACGCGATGCTCGCGACCCCGGCCCGCGTGATCGACATCCTCAAGGCTCACGTGGCCTATGTCGCGACCCAGGTGGCGATGGCTGCGGCGATCTTCACGGTCGTCGCCGGGGTGTTCGGCGGCTTCCCGTCCTGGTCGGCACTCTGGTGCCTACCGGTATCGGTGCTGCTCGGCGTGGCGTTCACGACCTTGGTCGTGGCGCTCACCGCTCGGCTCGAGGACGACGGCGGTTTCAACGTGCTCTTCCGTCTCGGTCAGACACCGATGATGCTGTTCTCAGGCACGTTCTTCCCGATCACGCAGCTGCCCGGGTGGATGCAGCCGCCGGCCTGGTTCACGCCACTCTGGCACGGCGTCGAGGCCGACCGCGCGCTCGCCCTCGGCACCGGCAGTCTGCCCGGGGTGTTCGGCCACCTGGCCGCGCTGGTCGGGTTTGCTGTGCTGGGTTGGGTTCTGGCGCTGCGAGGACTACAAAGACGGCTGGTCCCGTGAGCGCCGACGTGTCGCCTGCGGCGCCTCCTGCGGCCAAGGCGGGCAAGACCGCCAAGGCGTCGCGCCTGGCCAGGATGGTGCCGATCCCGGCCGGAGCGGGCTTGGCCCGGATGCTGGTCGAGCGCAACGTCACAAGCTTCAGGCACGGCTGGCTGACCCTGCTCACCGGGTTCGCCGAGCCGGTGTTCTACCTGTTCTCGCTCGGGATCGGCCTGGGGGCGTTGATCCGCGCCGTCACCACCGACAACGGGACGACGGTCTCGTATGCCGCGTTCGTCGCCCCCGCGCTGCTCGCGACGAGCGCGATGAACGGCGCCATCTTCGACGCCACCTTCAACGTCTTCTTCAAGCTCAAGTACAGCAAGCTCTATGACTCCGTCCTCGCCACCCGGATGGGGCCGCGCGACATCGCGGTGGGTGAGATGACGTGGTCGCTGATGCGAGGTACGTTCTACTCGGCGGCCTTCCTCGTCGTCGCCTGGGCGGCCGGTGCCGTCTCGACGTGGTGGGCGCTGCTGGCCCTGCTGGCCGCGACCCTGATCGCGTTCGCGTTCTCGGCGGTCGGGATGTTCTTCACGACCTTCATGAGGTCGTGGGTCGACTTCGACTATGTCAACCTCGCGCTGCTGCCGATGTTCTTGTTCTCGGCGACCTTCTTCCCGCTCTCGACCTACCCCTCGCCGGTCCAGTGGCTCGTCCAGGTGACGCCGCTCTACCACGGGGTCGCGCTCGAACGGGCACTGATGCTGGCGGAGGTCTCACCCGGCCTGCTCTGGCACGTGCTCTACTTCGTCGTGCTCGGTACGCTCGGGCTGCTCGGGACAGCTCGCCGCTTCGAACGCCTGCTGCTCTCCTGACGTCCTGGACTCACGGCCACCAGCTGCTGCAGTCTCACTCGGCCGGGACGGTGACCTTCGCGACGGCCGCGGCGGTCCTGTCGCCTCCGTTGATCCGGCGCTCAAGGAGCTCGGCGAGCTTGGAGATGAGGAAGTTGAGCACGACATAGACCATGGCTATCACGAGGTAGGTCTGGATCAGGTAGCCAGTGAACGCCGTCAGGTTGGTCGCTGTCTTCATCAGCTCGGGATAGCTGGCGGCATACCCGAGGGTCGTGTCCTTCAGCAGGGCGACCAGCTGGGTGACCAACGCCGGGATCACCAGCCGGATCGCCTGTGGAAACACGATGCTGCGCAGGTTCTGGCCATACGTGAGGCCGATGCTCAGCCCGGCCTCGGACTGGCCTTTCGGCAGCGAGGCGACCCCGGCGCGGAAGATCTCGGCCAACACCGCGACGTTGACCAGGATCATCGGGATGACGAGCTTCCAGAAGATCGGGAAGTTCCAGCCGATCGCGGGCAGCCCGCCGACGAACAGGTAGACCAGGAGCAGCAGGGGGGTCGAGCGGAAGATCTCGATGTATGCGGTCGACAGCCACCGCACCGGCCTCGTTCGGCTGAGTCGCAGCACCGAGAAGAGCGCCCCGAGCGGAATCGAGACGACGGCGGCGACGGCGGCGGCCTGCAGGGTGCTCACGAGGCCGGTCCCGATGTAACGGATGATCGGGCCCTCGGTGAACTGCGTCCACCTTTCGGGAGCAAGCTGACCGTGCGAGTCGAACTGCACGAGGACGAGGGCGAAGACCCCGAGGATCACGAGGATGACGACCCCGGTGGTGATCCGGATGCGAGCCCGGGCCTTGGGTCCTGGCTCGTCGAACAGCACGCGGGTGGCGCTCATCGCCGCACCGCCAAGGTCTTCTCGAGCCGGGCGCCGACCGCCCCACTCAACAGGGCTATGACGATGTAGATGACCGCCGCGATCCCGAACAGGGCCAGCCCGCCGGCATACTGGAGGTTGAGGAGCTGGACGCGGTAGGTCAGCTCGTCGACGTTGACCGCCGCCGCCAACGACGAGCCGAGCAGCTGGCCGATGAAGATGTTGACCAGAGGCTGGATCATCGAGCGGAGTGCCTGAGGCAGGACGACGAAGCGGATGGACTGCGTGAACGTCAGGCCGATCGACCGAGCGGCCTCCGCGTTGCCTTCCGGGACCGCATTGATCCCCGAGCGCAGCGCCTCGCAGGTGAAGGCGCCGCCGATCAGCATCAGGCAGATCGCGGCCGAGTTGAAGAGCGACAGGCTGACTCCGACGTCCGGCAGGCCGAAGACCACCACGATCAGGAGCGACAGCAGCGGCATGTTGCGGAAGATCTCGACGTAGACAGCACCGACGACGCGCAGCGGCGTGACGGGGCTGACACGGAACACGGCGGTGACGACTCCGATGACCAGCGAGCCGATGAACCCGATGGCCGTCAGCAACAGTGTGATCAGCAGCGAGTGCCCGAACTCACCGAGGTGGTCGAAGAAGATGTCCACGAGCGACCTGGGGCGCCGTCGTCTGGCGTGGCGCCGTCAGGAGGCGATGGCCGGCGGCTTGGTGTTGGTCGACTTCAACACGGTGCCAACGGTGTTGGCCCACAGCTTCTCCCAGAGGCCGGCGTCCTCGATGGTTTTGAGCCAGGCGTTGATGAACGCCTTGGCGTCCGGCGTCGACTTCGTGCACCCGATGCCGTAGTTGTCCGTCGAGAATGGCTCACCGACGACCTTGACCGTGTTGTCCTTGAGCGCCGTCGACAGCAGGATCGACTGGTCCAGGACGAACGCGTCGCCGCGGCCCTGCTTGAGGGCGGCGACGCACTGAGCGTTCTCGGTGAACAGGATCGGCTCGATCGAGGGCACCTTCTCCTTGAGGGCGGTGATGGCTGTGGAGTTGGACTCGGTGATGACCTTCTTGCCGACCAGGTTGTCCACGCTGGTGATGTCGTTGTTCGTGGACGTGACCATGATCGACGTGCCGGAGGCGTAGTAGGGACCGGCGAACGCGACCTTCTCCGCGCGCTTGGGGGTGATCGAATAGGTAGCCACCACGACGTCGACCGAGTTGTTCTGCAGCAGCGTCTCGCGGGTGTCGACAGTGGTTTGCGTCAGGGCCCACTTCGTGGAGTCGCCGATGATGTACTGCGCCAGCATCTGGACCATGCCGGCGTCGAATCCTTGGGTCTTGCCGGTGGTCGGGTTCAGCAGTGAGAACAACGGACCCGCGTCCGTGCCACCCCAGCGCAGCGTTCCGCGGTCCTTGATGGCTTTGGCCCAGGCGTTCGCGCCGATCGTCGCGGCGTCCGCCTTGGGCGCGCTGGTGATGATCGCCTCGTAGGCGTCGGCTGCGGCGGAGGCGGTCGCACCGCCGCCCAGCTTTGATGAGGCGTCGCCGCTGCTCGAGCAGGCAGCGAGCCCGAGGGTCGCTCCTGTGCCGGCAAACAGGGCGAGCGCCTGGCGTCTCGACAGCGGGAGGCTGGAGAGCGGGGACAGCCGAGACATCGCGGTCAGGCGGGCAGTGCTTGCCGTCATGGGGGGCTCCTTCAGACGCCGAAAGGGTCCGTTCGACCCTAGGCCCAGCAGTCCCGGTGGCACGCCCGCCGCGGGCACAACCTTCACATCGGTGTGCAATCGAGACACAGCCGTCGGTGTGCCCAGACCTGCCGAAGAGCCTCGACGGTGACCACGCAGCCGGGTCGGGCTGGTGTGGAAGGGCGTGCCCGTAAGCGGCGCGGCGCGCGTGTCGACGCCGATCTCGAACAGATGTTCGGTACGTTGTCCACACGGTGCGGCACGGTCGTCCCACGATCCACAGGCTGGCTGGCGGTCCTCGCGGGATGTCAGTGCTCGCTCCTAACGTCTGACCCAACACGTCCGACCGGCAGCCAGAAACTGGTCCGGACACGGTGGTGGGTCGCAGGTGGACGGCAGACTTCGAGACGAAAGCACGGAGGGTGACATGGCAGCAGGCGCGCCCGATCGCGAAAAGGCGATCGAGACAGTTCTCGGCCAGATCGAGAAGCAGCACGGCAAGGGCGCCATCATGCGCCTCGGCGACAACACGCGGCCCCCGATCGAGGTGATCCCGACCGGGTCCATCGCTCTCGACGTCGCCTTGGGGATCGGTGGGCTGCCGCGAGGGCGGGTCGTGGAGATCTACGGCCCCGAGTCCTCCGGCAAGACGACGGTGGCCCTGCACGCGGTCGCCAGCGCGCAAAAGCTCGGCGGCATAGCGGCGTTCATCGACGCCGAGCATGCCCTCGACCCGGAGTACGCGAAGAAACTGGGGGTCGACACCGACGCCCTGCTCGTGTCACAGCCCGACACGGGGGAGCAGGCGCTCGAGATCGCCGACATGCTGATCCGCTCCGGGGCCATCGACATCATCGTCATCGACTCCGTGGCCGCCCTCGTGCCTCGCGCGGAGATCGAGGGCGAGATGGGAGACAGCCACGTCGGCCTGCAGGCCCGGTTGATGTCCCAGGCGCTGCGCAAGATCACCGGCGCCCTCAACAACACGGGCACCACAGCAATCTTCATCAACCAGCTTCGCGAGAAGATCGGCGTGATGTTCGGTTCACCCGAGACGACCACGGGCGGCAAGGCGCTGAAGTTCTACGCATCGATCAGGCTCGACGTGCGTCGGATCGAGACGCTGAAGGACGGTTCTGACGCAGTCGGCAACCGGACTCGCGTCAAGGTGGTCAAGAACAAGGTCTCCCCGCCGTTCAAGCAGGCCGAGTTCGACATCATCTATGGGCACGGAATCTCGCGTGAGGGTGGCCTCATCGACATGGGTGTGGAGCAGGGTTTCGTCCGCAAGGCCGGTGCTTGGTACACCTACGAGGGCGACCAGCTCGGGCAGGGCAAGGAGAACGCTCGCTCCTTCCTGCGCGACAACCCCGACCTCGCCGACGAGATCGAGAAGAAGATCAAGGAGAAGCTCGGCATCGGGCCGCAGGTGAACACCCCGGCGGTCGCGGACGTGCCGGTCGACTTCTGACCCGCCCGTGGATGACACCCACATCGACGGGCTAGCTCAGTCCAGGTCGTGCTCGGACATTCAGGCGGGCTCGGACATTCAGGCGGGCTCGGACATTCAGGACATCCAGGCGGGTCCGGACATCCAGGCGGGTCCGGGCCCGACCTGGACTAGGCGTCCCAGTGACCGACGGCAGCGGGGCCGGCAACCGCGGGACACTGAACCCAACCGAGAACCGCGGGACCGAGAACCCGATCGTGAGCCCGACCCGGAGGACATCGCTCGGGCGATCGTGCTGCGCCAGCTGACGATGGCGCCGCGCAGCCGCAAGCAGCTGGCGGACAAGCTACGTGAGCGCGGCTGCCCCGAGGACATCGCCGGCCGCGTGCTGGACCGGATGACCGACGTCGGGCTGGTGGACGACGCCGCCTACGCCGCCATGCTGGTCCGCTCCAAACAGGCCGGCCGCGGGCTGGCCAAACGTGCTCTCGCCCAGGACCTACGGGGCAAAGGGGTCGACGACGAGACCATCGAGGGTGCCCTGGGCTCGATCGACGCCGAGTCCGAGCGGGCCCTCGCCGAGCAGGTCGCGGCGAAGAAGATGCGCACGATGGGCGGGCTCGACCCCCAGGTCCAGTCGCGTCGCCTGGCGGGGGCGCTCGCACGCAAGGGCTACCCCCCGTCGGTCGTCTATGCGGTCGTACGCGACGCGGTCAACGGTGCTCCTGAGCATCAACGTGACTGACTGCCTGCCCCGGTCGAGATGGTCCTCGGCCGGCGGCGCTGACCCGCTCGGGCGGCCTTGCGCCGCCTCGACCGGGACGTGGTCAACACTCCGGCTCGACACCGCGACTTCGCGACATCACATCCCGCTCCACGGTTGACGCGGCGGGACCATCGGCCGCGGCGGCATACCCTGTTGGGCGAGATGAAGACCTACGACGTGCGCACGCACGGCTGCCAGATGAACGTCCACGACTCGGAGCGCCTCGCCGGGCTGCTCGAGACGGCGGGCTACGTCGACGTGACGAGCCTCACCGACCCGCCGGAGACGGCCGACGTGGTCGTCTTCAACACCTGCGCCGTGCGGGAGAACGCGGACAACAAGCTCTACGGCAACCTGGGTCAGCTGCGACCGGCCAAGCAACGCAACCCGGACATGCAGATCGCGGTCGGCGGTTGCCTCGCCCAGAAGGACCGAGAGACGATCGTCGAGCGGGCTCCCTGGGTCGACGTCGTCTTCGGGACGCACAACATCGGATCTTTGCCGGTACTGCTCGAGCGAGCCCGGCACAACCGGCGCGCCGAGGTGGAGATCCGCGAGAGCCTCGAGACGTTCCCGTCGACCCTGCCGACCCGACGCGACAGCGCGTATGCCGGCTGGGTCTCGATCTCGGTGGGCTGCAACAACACCTGCACGTTCTGCATCGTGCCCAGCCTGCGCGGCAAGGAGATGGACCGGCGCCCCGGTGAGGTGCTGGCAGAGGTCGAGGCGTTGGTCCGACAGGGCGTCGTCGAGGTGACGCTGCTCGGGCAGAATGTCAACACCTACGGTGTCGAGTTCGGCGACCGGCTGGCATTCGGCAAGCTGCTGCGCGCCTGCGGCGAGGTCGACGGCTTGGATCGGGTCCGGTTCACCAGCCCGCACCCGGCCGCCTTCACCGACGACGTCATCGCCGCCATGGCGGAGACGGCCAACGTCATGCCCAGCCTGCACATGCCGCTGCAGTCCGGGTCGGACCGGGTGCTCAAGGCGATGCGCCGTTCCTACCGCAGCGCCCGGTTCCTCGCCATCACCGACGCCGTGCGCGCCCAGATCCCCGACGCCGCCATCACGACCGACATCATCGTGGGCTTTCCCGGGGAGACCGAAGAGGACTTCGAGCAGACACTCGACGTGGTCCGGGCCGCCCGGTTCTCCAGTGCCTTCACCTTCCAGTACTCCATCCGGCCCGGAACGCCCGCAGCCGATCTGCCCGACCAGCTGCCAAAGCCCGTTGTGCAGCATCGCTACGAGCGTCTGCTCGCCGTACAGGACGAGGTCTCCTGGGTGGAGAACCGCTGCCTCGAGAGGACCGACGTCGAGGTGCTTGTCGCCACCGGTGAAGGGCGCAAGGACAGCGTTACCCACCGCCTGTCGGGTCGGGCGCGCGACAACCGGCTGGTGCACTTCGCGGTCCCCGCCGGGACGACGCGACCCCGGCCTGGGGACGTCGTCACGGTCGGCGTCACCTATGGGGCGCCGCACCACCTGGTCGCCGACTCCGGCATACAAGGCGGTGCGTATGCCGTGCGTCGCACCCCGGGCGGGGACGCGTGGGCGGCCTTGCAAGAGCAGGGCAGCGCAAAGCCGGCGGTGTCGCTCGGTATGCCGTCGCTTGGCGTGCCCGCGGCTGCGGCGGTGCCCCTCTCTGACTGCCAGCTGGCCTGAGCATCCCGGCCCTCATCTGGCCGTGACCCCGCCGGTGTCGGGGGACGGCAGGGGACCCAGCAGCCTCGACGCGGTGAAGGCGCACCATGCGTCGAGCGCCGAGTTCGCCGTCTCGCGGTGGGGCCCAGCGTAAGCGAGGACGTGCTTGTCGCGGGATCCGAGCAGGTCGAACAGCGCGAGCTGGCCGTCCCGGGGGAAGAGCTCGTCGTCCCACTGCAGATGAAAGAGCACGGGTGACGTGACGCGACGAGCCTGATCGAGCACGAGGTCCGAGCGCAGCCCTGCTGGCACCGCCGAGGTGTGGCTCAGGCCGAACTTTCCGAGCACGGCGCACCTCATCCGTCCACCGGCCGATGCTACGAGGGGAAGCCCGAACCGAGTTCCCATCGACAGTCCCAGATAGGCCAGCCGATCGGTGTCGGCGAGGCCCGCAGCCCCGACCCTGTCGACTGCCGTCCACCAGTCGTCGACCATCCGGTCCGTGACGAGGTCGACCCCGTCGCAGACCATCTGCGACTGGTACACCGAGGGGCTGAGAGGCTGCACGACACGGTCTCCGTGGTAGGGCCCGTCGATCGCCAGCACGGCAACCCTCGCGCGGGTCGCGAACCACCGCGCCAGCTGGAGGCAGCGTTCGCTGCGCTTGTGGCCGCTGCCACCGTGCCCGATCAGGACGAGCGGGGTTGGCGGGGAGCCAGTCGAGTCGGGCGACCAGAGCAACCCGGGCACGCGGCCCGACGGCCCGGAGACACTGAACGACCGCTCGACAACACCCCGGTCGGTCGACGGCTCGTCCCAGCGAGCCTCGGTGTCCATCGCGCCAGTCAACCGTGCTCCTCGACCAGAACGACCGAAGTGGTCACTGGGGCGCCACCCGGGGCGTCGACGGGCACCCACGCCACTTTCCCGTTCGTGACGGAAGGCCCGTCTGACGTGCTGACGTGAATCTGGCTCGGCGCCGTCGCCGCGGCCGTGACCTGCGCCCCGGGGCGAGCGGCACCGCAGGTGCAGTCCTACGGTCGGTGGTGCTCGCCCGTGGTCTGGACCACGACACCAAGAGGTTGGTCCCCGTCGTTGAAGGCGATGACCCGCCGTCGGGCCCGTTCCGGGTGGTTGACGACCTCCGTCAGCATGCCAGCGACATTCCCGCGGGACACGCGCCCAGCGGTCACACCGGCCCCGGTCTCGACCCGTCCGGTCGGGTCGTCGTTCGTCAACGTGCTCGGGCGCAGGATGGTCCAGTCGAGCGGTGACCCGGCAAGATGCTCGTCGGCGGCCGTCTTGGCTTCGGCGTAGGCGAAGAACGGGTTGTCAGCGGGCACACAGTGGTCCGGTCCGGCTCCGAAGTAGGACACCATCACGAACCTTGGTATGCCTGTCTGGACGGCGGCGTCGATGGCGCGGACTGCGGCGTCCCGGTCGACGGCATACGTACGGGCCGGGTCGCCACCGCCCGCCCCCGCGGACCAGACGACGACGTCGTTGCCCTCGAGCAGGCTCGTCAGCTCGTCGGCCCCGAGCCGCTCGATGTCGCCGATAGCTGCTGCGGCACCGGCGGCTTCCACGTCGCCGAGGTGCGCCGGGTTCCGGACCACGCCGACCACCTCGTGACCCGCGGCGACGAGCATCGGCAGAGCGAGTAGGGCGACCTTGCCGTGTGCCCCGATCACGGCGACCTTGCTCACCTGAGAGCCCCGGATGCGCGGCGAACTGCCCCAGGATCCGCAGCAGCACCGTGTCTCGAATCGGTGTCAGGGCGGTGGCATCGACGGCGCAGGTGTCGAGTGGACAGCGGACATCAGTCGATCGAGCCCTCGTCCTGGCCCGAGCCGTAGGCATCCGCGCTGTCGGGTGGACCACCCACCGGGCCCTTGTCGCTGCCGTCGAGGAGCCGGCCCAGGTCGTACCCCCTCGGATGCCCGGTCGCCGGTGAGCGGGTCGCGGCTGGCTCCCAGTCGCGTCCTGGGTCCGCACCGGAGTCGGGTCCGGGTCCGGTCTCCTGCTCGAACCCGGCGTCCGCCCCTTCAACCAGGCCCGTGTCGTCGACCTGGACGAGACCCTGGTTTGGTTCGTGGGTGTCCGAGCGCGAGGTCATGACCTCACGCTACCCGCGCCGACTGGGCACGGCCCGCCCCGTGTCCGACGCGTGCTCCAGGTTTTCGGTCGGTCGGCCGGGCTGGTTGACTTCCCTACATGACCGTTCGCGCCGTCGTCATCACCGGGGATCCGGTGCTGCACCGGCCCGCCGCCCGCGTCGGGTCCTTCGACGCCGCGCTCACCGAGCTGGTCCAGGACCTGTTCGAGACGATGGACGCCGCTCATGGGGTCGGCCTGGCAGCGCCCCAGATCGGCGTGGCACTGAGGCTGTTCACCTACGAGATGGGCAACGAAGACGGGGTGCCGCCCCGGGGCGTCGTCATCAACCCCATCCTCTCGTTGGGCCGGATCTCCCAGGAGCGTCCCGATCCGGACGACGACAGCGAGGGCTGTCTCTCCGTCCCCGGTGAGAGCTTCCCCCTCAGACGTGCCGATCTGGTGACCGTCAGCGGGTTCGACCCCTCGGGTGACCCGTTGACCTTCGACGCGACCGGGTGGTTCGCTCGCGTGATGCAGCACGAGTTCGACCACCTCAACGGGCTGCTCTATGTCGACCGCCTCGACTCCCGTCAGTACAAGAGGGCGCGCAAGGCGATCCGGGCCAACGGGTGGGGGAGCGCCGGTCACAGCTGGATGCCGGGCGTCGACCGCGACCCGTTCGGGCATGACGACCCACCGGGGGAGTCGCACCTCGACTCGTCAGGGCATGACGACCGCGTCGTCTGAGGATCCGCCGACCTCGCTCACGCCCGTCGTCGCCGTGGTCGGGCCGACCGCCACCGGCAAGTCCGGGCTGGGTCTCGACCTGGCCGAGCGGCTGGACGGTGAGGTGGTCAACGCGGACGCGATGCAGCTCTACCGGGGGATGGACATCGGCACCGCCAAGCTCACGGTGACCGAACGACGCGGCATACCGCATCACCAGCTGGACGTCCTCGACGTCACGCAGGTTGCGAGCATCGCTGCATACCAGCGGATTTCGCGCGTCGAGATGGCGGATCTCCGCGCCCGCGGACGCGTGCCCGTCCTGGTGGGGGGATCGGGCCTGTATGTCCGCGCGGCTCTCGACCGGCTTGACATCCCGCCCACCGATGTCGCGGTGCGAGCGAGGCTCATGAACGAGCTCGACCGGGACGGTGTGGCGGCGATGGGGCAACGGCTGCTGGCGCTCGACCCCGCCGCCGCTCGCGCCATCGAACCCCACAACGGCCGCCGGGTCGTGCGCGCTCTCGAGGTGATCGAGCTGACCGGTCGCCCCTTCTCGGCGACCATGCCAACGCGAGAACACGTCGCCCCGACCGTGATGATCGGGCTGTCGATCCCTCGACCGGTGCTCGACGAGCGCATCGACGCCAGGGTCAGGGGGATGTGGGACGACGGTCTGGTCGACGAGGTGAGGGCGCTGCTCGGGCGCGGGCTGCGCGGTGGGCCAACGGCCCCGAAGGCGCTGGGCTACAGCCAGGTGATCGCGCACCTCGACGGGGCGGTCGACGAGCCGGCGGCCCAAGCGGACACTGCCAGAGCCACGAGACGATATGCCCGCCGCCAGGAGTCGTGGTTTCGCGCCGACCCGCGGATCCACTGGATCCGCTACGACGCACCCGACCTCGTCGACCAGGCGCTCGCCGTCGTCGCCGGGGCTGCGAGGATGAGGTGATGACGGCCGTCCAGTTCACCAAGGGTCACGGCACGCAGAACGACTTCGTCCTCGTCCCGGACCTCGACGGCGCGATCACCCTGACCCGAGACCAGGTGGCGCATCTCGCCGACCGCAGAGCGGGGATCGGCGGTGACGGGGTCATCCGTGTCGTCCCGACGACACTGGCCCGCGAACCAGCCGTGCTCGAACAGGCTGCTGCCGCAGGGTGGTTCATGGACTACAGGAACGCCGACGGATCTGTCGCGGAGATGTGCGGCAACGGCACGCGGGTGTTCGCGGCCTACCTGCGGCGTGAGGGACTGGAGACGCACGACGAGTTCAGTATCGCGACGCGGGCGGGTGTGCGGTCCGTGAAGGTGACCGGGGAGCACTACGCCGTCGACCTCGGTCCCTGGCACGTCGTCGACCCCGACGGCGCCCGCGAGAGGGGCTTCGGGGCAACCGTGCGCGCCCGCGGCGGTATCGAGCTGCCGGCGCTGCTCCTGGACCTCGGCAACCCGCACACGGTGGTCATCCTGCCCCCCGAGATCGGCCTCGACGACCTCGACCTCACCGAGCCACCCGCCGTCTCCCCCCACCCCGAGCACGGCATGAACGTCGAGTTCGTCACGCCGATCGGTCCGGGACATATTACGATGCGCGTCCACGAGCGCGGGGTCGGGGAGACGCGGTCCTGCGGCACTGGAGCGGCAGCCGCGGCCCTGGCGACCCGGTGGTGGGAAGGGGAGTCCGCCGACAACACCGAGTGGGTCGTCGACGTCCCCGGCGGGCGGCTCACCGTCACTGCGCTGGCCGGTCGACACGTCGAGCTCGCCGGGCCGGCGGTGCTCGTGGCGGACGGCACGGTCACCCTGCCCGACTGACCTCCCGCCTGACCTGCAGGACCCGGAAGCCGCGCGAGATGGCATACCGGCTGCAGGTCAGCTCGGGAACCGCTTCGCCGAGCCACCGCGACAGCGAGTCGGCGCCGAGGTTCTTCTGCACGACGAGATATGCCGTTCCGCCCGGATGCAGCCGGGGGAGCCACCGTTCGAGCATGGCGTGCAGAGCCGGCTTGCCGACCCTGATCGGCGGGTTCGACCAGATGACGTCGAGGTGCGCTTCGGCGGGCACCTCCTCTGGTCGGCAGGCGACGACTCCCGTCAGACCCAGCGACGCGGCGTTGGCACGGGTGAGGTCGAGCGCGCGCTCGTTGACGTCGACGGCATACACGAGCGCCGCGGGGGAGAGCAGTGCGAGGGTCAGGGCAACCGGGCCCCAGCCACACCCCAGGTCGAGGAAGGTTCCCGTCCCCGGGGGGGTCGGCGCCTCCCGGAGCAGCACCCCCGTGCCGATGTCGACGCGCTCAGGGGAGAAGACGCCCCCGGCGGTCTGGACCACGACCCTTCGGCCGGCGAGCACAACGGCGTGAGTGCGGCGCTCGCCAGGGGTTGCCGGTGCGGCGGTGAAGTAGTGCTCCTGCGGCTCGCTGTCCACGCTCCGAACGCTACTGAACGCTGCCGAGCACGATGTGGACGGCATAAACGTCTCGCGGAGGGCGTTCCCACCATGCCACCCTTGAGAGGTATCGCCCTCCTCGGAAGCCCCGCAGACCCGACCCGTACGACCCCTAGGAAGACATGACGCGACGTTCAGAGCTGCTCACCGAACGAGCCGAGGCCATTGCCGCCGAAGCCGACGCCTTCGAGGACGGATACCTCGCGGAGCACGACGGAGAGCAGCTGGAACGCGACGAGCGGGCTGCCCTGCGCCGGGTCTCGGGACTGTCCACCGAGCTCGAGGACGTCACCGAGGTCGAGTACCGGCAGCTGCGTCTCGAGCGTGTCGTTCTGGCCTCCGTATGGTCCGAAGGCACCCTCGAGGACGCGGAGAACTCCCTGCGGGAGCTCGCAGCGTTGGCCGAGACGGCCGGCTCCGAGGTGCTCGAGGGCGTGATCCAGCGCCGCCAGCGCCCCGATACCGCCACCTATCTGGGCAAGGGGAAGGCGATCGAGCTGCGCGACATCGTCATTGCGCAGGGCGCTGACACCGTCGTCTGCGACGACGAGCTGGCCCCCGGCCAGCGGCGGGCGCTCGAGGACGTCGTCAAGGTCAAGGTCATCGACCGGACCGCGCTGATCCTCGACATCTTCGCCCAGCACGCCCAGAGCCGCGAAGGCAAGGCACAGGTCGAGATGGCCCAGCTCCAGTACCTCCTCCCGCGGCTGCGGGGTTGGGGTGAGTCGATGTCACGACAGGCGGGCGGGCAGGCGGCCGGCGGCCAGGGGATGGGTTCGCGCGGTCCAGGCGAGACGAAGATCGAGCTGGACCGGCGACGGATCAACAGCCGGATCTCCAAGCTCAAGCGCGAGATCGCCCACATGAAGACGACCCGCGACACCAAGCGTCACAGCCGTTCGGTCAACCACGTCCCCAGCGTGGCAATCGCGGGTTATACCAACGCTGGCAAGTCCTCGCTGCTCAACCGGCTCACCGGTGCCGGCGTGCTCGTCGAGAACGCCCTGTTCGCCACGTTGGACCCGACCGTGCGCCGGGCCGAGACCGAGGACGGAGTGCCCTACACCCTCGCCGACACTGTGGGGTTCGTCCGGTCGCTGCCGACGCAGCTGATCGAGGCGTTCCGTTCCACCCTCGAGGAGGTCGGTGACGCGGACCTGGTGCTCCACGTCGTGGACGGCAGCCACCCCGACCCCGAAGGGCAGATCTCGGCGGTCCGTTCAGTGCTGGCCGATGTCGGCGCGGCGGACGTCAAAGAGGTCATCGTCGTCAACAAGGCCGACGCCGCCGACCCCGAGGTGCTCGACCGGATTACCCGGCACGAGCGGCACTCCCTCGTCGTCTCGGCGCGGACCGGCTTGGGCCTGGACGCGCTGCGCGACCTCATCGCTCGCGAGATCCCCCGCCCCGACGTCGAGATCAAGGTCGTCATCCCCTACGGCCGTGGTGACTTGGTCAGCCGGCTCCACTCCGAGGCCGATGTGCTCACCACCGAACACCGTGAGGACGGCACGTTGATGCACGCGAAGACGCACCCGCCCCTGGCGAGCGAGCTGGAGGCATACCTCGTCTGACCGCCTCGGCTGCGACCGAGCTCCCCTGGGGTATCAGCGTGTCCGTGCCTGCAGTCTCTCCGCCGGGCCAAGTAGTGTGACCAGCCTCCGGCCGTGCTGCTTCCCCCCGGGGTGGGCGTAAGGGGTCTGGGATGGCAGGAGAACGGCCGAAGCCCGACGGGCGGCTCGGTTGGCTGGGGCGCGGCCAGGCGCTGTTGGTCGTCAGTGCCCTTGGCGTGGTATTCGGCGACATCGGCACCAGCCCGTTGTATGCGCTGCAGACGGTTTTCAGCATCGACGACGGGGTGGTCAAGGCGACGCCCGGTGACGTCTACGGCGTGATCTCGATGGTGTTCTGGTCGATCATGATCGTGGTCTCGTTGAAGTACGTGGTGCTGGTCATGCGCTCGGACAACGACGGTGAGGGTGGCGTCATGGCGCTGGCCGCGCTGACCCATCGCTCCGTGCGGACCGGGGGCAGACGGTTTCGGGCCGTCTTGCTGCTGGGGGTCGTGGGCGCAGCCCTGTTCTACGGCGACAGCGTCATCACCCCGGCCATCTCGGTGCTTTCGGCAGTCGAAGGACTGGCGATCCCGGCGCCCGGGCTGGCGCACCTAGCCCTGCCGGTGGGCGTGGTCATCCTCGCCGCCCTGTTCGCGGTCCAGCGGTTCGGCACAGAGGTGGTGGGCCGGTTGTTCGGTCCGATCATGCTCGTCTGGTTCGTGATGCTGGGATTGTTGGGGCTGCGGGGGATCCTGACCGACCCAGCCATCGTCACGGCGTTGCTGCCGACATACGGGGTGGCATTCATCGTCGCCCACCCGGGCGTCGCGTTCGTCGCGATGGGCGCGGTCGTGCTGTCGATCACCGGAGCCGAGGCCCTGTATGCGGACATGGGCCACTTCGGAGCGACCCCGATCCGTGCGGCGTGGTTCCTTCTCGTGCTGCCATGTCTGACGCTCAACTACCTGGGTCAGGCAGGTCTGATCCTCGACACCCCGGACGCTGCCAGCAACCCGTTCTTCCGGCTCGCACCCGACTGGGCCCAGCTGGCGCTGGTCATCCTGGCCACCGCCGCCACGGTCATCGCGTCGCAGGCGGTGATCTCGGGGGCGTACTCGGTCTCCCGACAGGCCGAGCGGCTCGGGTACCTGCCACGCCTGACGGTTCGACAAACCTCCCAGCACGAGAGCGGCCAGATCTATGTCCCGGCGATCAACTGGCTGCTGTTCAGCGGGGTCATGCTGCTTCTTGTGCTGTTCCGCTCCTCGGACCGGCTCGCTACCGCATACGGGCTCGCGGTCACCGGCACCTTCCTACTCACTACCGTCCTTTTTCTCATCCACGCCCAGGCAGCGTGGAGATGGCCGCTCTGGAAGCTTGCCGTCACCGGCGTCCTGTTCGGCGGGTTGGAAGTCAGCTACTTCGCTGCCAACCTGACCAAGATCGTGCACGGGGGATGGCTTCCCCTGGTCATCGCCGCGCTCGTGGTGGCAGTCATGCTCACCTGGCAGCGGGGCCGCACGATCGTCTCCCAGCGACGCCGCAGCGAGGAAGGCGACCTCGCTGACTTCCTGACCGAGCTCGTGGCGAACCCGCCGCGCCGGGTCCCCGGCACGGCCGTCTTCCTCCACCCCGCGGACGACACGGTGCCTTTGGCGTTGCGCGAGAACGTCTTGTTCAACAAGGTCCTGCACGAGAACGTCGTGATCTACGGTGCGGCCTCGGCCAGGGTGCCCCATGTCGACCCCCAGGAACGCATCACCGTCGCCCAGCACCTGGGTTCTCACGGCGCCGTCACCTACGTCACCTGCAGGTTCGGGTTCCAGGACGAGCAGGACGTGCCCGAGTCTCTGTCGGCGGCCCGTGAGCTGGGCCTCGACCTCGACCCGGCTACCGCCTACTACTTCCTGTCGCGGATCACCGTCCAGCGCAGCGGCTTGGCCGGAATGAGCTCGTGGCGCAAGCGGCTGTTCATCGCCATGGCCCACAACGCCGCAAGCCCGACCGAGTACTTCCGGTTGCCGCACGAACGGACCATCGTCATGGGCACCTGGGTTGACGTGTGAACGGCTCTCACCCGGGCTGCCACGAACGGCCTGGGCCGGTACTGGCTGCAGACCTCGTAGCAGAGCGGAGAGCGGCGGCCGTCTCCTCGATGATCTCCGGCAGGGTCCGCGGCGAGCCGTCGTCCAGCCAGCGCGTGAGCGACACGTCGAAGATGGTCACGGCGACCCGAGCCAAGACCGTCGCGGCGAGCGGGTCGACTCCTCGATCGAGCAACCCGAGGACGGCCGCGTCGCAGATGACGGACAGCTTGCGCAGCTCGCGTTCGCGCAGTCCCTCGTCCGACTGAACCACGGCACGCCGAGTGCGCAGATCATCGCGCAGACCCTCGAACCGGGGTGCAACGCCGGTCTTGATGCCGTCGACGATCACGTCCATGGGGTCGAGTCCTGGATGGGCGTCGGCCAGCAGCCGTTTGACGAGGTCGGGCAGCTCCTCTTCGCCCGCGAAGAGCACCTCGCGCTTGTCAGGGAAGTGCCGGAAATAGGTCCGGGTCGTCAGGCCGGCCCGGGCGGTGATCTGCGGGACGGTCGTCTGGGCGAAACCCTGTTCGACGAACAGCTCTAGTGCAGCGCGCTGCAGACGGTCGCTCGCGTCCGGTTCCCATCGCGCCACGGCTGCAGCGTAGTTGACAACACGGCGTGTCATCAAGCATGGTGATGACACGCCGTGTCAGCCTGGGAAACCAGAACCATCAGACGTCCCAGGAGGGACTGTGCCCGCAGTCAACGGAACCGTCCTCGTCATCGGGGCGTCCGGCTTCGTCGGGCGCCAGGTCGCGCTGGAGCTGCTCGCGCAGGGTGCGTCGGTGCGGTGTATGGCCAGGACTCCGGGTCGCGTCGCGGACCTGGCCGAGGCTGGGTGCGAGGTCGTCCAGGGCGACATCCTCGACGCCGCATGGGTGGAGCGCGCCCTCGAGTCCGTCCGGGCCGCATACATCTGCATCCACACCCTCTCGCCGCAGCGGGCCAACACCGCAAGCCAGGACTTCATGGGCGTCGAGCGGGCCGGGCTGGAGAACGTCGTACGGGCCGGCCGGACGCACGGTGTGCAACGCCTCGTCTACGTCACGTCGATGGGTGTGGCGCCCGACGCCCCGAGCACCTGGCTGCGTGGCCGTTGGCGGACCGAGCAGCTGCTCTTCGCCAGCGGCCTCGACGTGACGGTGCTTCGGCCCGGGATGATCGTCGGGCGGGGCGGAGACGGGTTCGGCGTGGTCGCCCGAGGGGCCCGGCACCCGGTCGCCATCGTGCTCGGATCCCGCGGCCAGAGGTTTCGCACGATCGCCGTTGAAGACCTGTCTTACTACGCGGTCGGTGTCCTTGACGAACCACAGTCCTTCGGACACCACTACGACGTCGGGTCGGACGACATCCTGACCATGGACGAGATGATCGACCTCGCCGCAGATCTGCTTCGCCGGCGTCATCCCGTGAAGATCCACGTGCCGGGCCGGATCCTCTCCCTCACCGCCCCGGTGGTCGAGCGGATCACCGCTGTGCCTCGGGGTGCCATCCGTGGCTTCGCCGGTGAGGGCCAGACCGTCGACATGACCGGTGACCCGGCTCCGATTCGCGCCATCCTTCCCCGCCCGGTCCAGTCGTTCGAGCACATGCTCCGGCGCGCGCTCGGCTGAGCAACCAGCGACACCAACGAAAGGAGATGCGAGTGCCGACGAACAGGGCCCTTGTCTGGATGCGAAACGCGGGCATCTCACCGTGCGACCGGCGCCGTACCCGTCGCCGCGGGACGACGAGATCGTCGTGCGCAACCACGCTGTCGCCGTCAACCCCGTCGACCCCGTCGCGGGTGACGTCGTGGAGGTGGGCGCTGTCGTCACCTGCTTCAGAGTGGGCGACCGGGTTCTCGCGCACGCGGTCGGCAGCGAGAAGAGTCGCAACAACCCGGCCGAAGCGGCCTTCCAGGAGTACCCCGTGCTCCTCGACCGGCTTGCTCGTCCGATCCCCGACGAGATGGCTTACGAGAACGCCGCCGCTATTCCGCTCGCGCTTTCCACCGCGGCGTCCGGCATGTTCCAGAAGGACTTCCTGGCCCTGCGGCACCCATCGGCGAACCCCACTCCCACCGAGACGACCCTGCTCGTCTGGGGTGGCTCGACCAGCGTGGGCAGCGCCGCCTTCCAGCTTGCTGTGGCCGCGGGCTACCGGGTCGTCACCACCGCCTCGCCGCGCAACTTCGACTACGCCAGTGCGACCGTCGTCGACGACATCGTCAGGGCACTCGACGGGAGCACGATCGCCGGAGCGGTAGCGATCGGCACGGGCTCGGCGGAGGCCTGCCTCGACATCGTCAACCCCTGCACCGGCAACAAGTTCGTCGCCGTAGCCAGTACGTCCGTCTCCTTCGACACCCTGGATGGGGAGGGCCGTCTTGCCCTGCGGCTGGCCGGACTGCTTCCCCGGTTCGTCTGGTCGGGTGCGATGCTGCGGGTCACCGCGCGCCGGCGACGCATCCGCACGAAGTTCATCTGGGGGAGCGCCTTGACGGACGACGAGGTCAGCCTCGTGATCGACCAGGACTTCCTGCCCGAGGCGCTCGCTACGGGCCGGTATGCAGCCGCCCCGGACCCGCATGTTGCCGGGCTCGGCCTCGAGGCCGTCCGCGCCGGGTTCGAGGTGCTCCGCGCCGGGGTGTCCGCCGCCAAGGTAGTCGTCTCGTTGTGAGGTTGTCACACTTCGGCGTCGTCGATGACGGTTGTGAGCTCCCGATCCGGCATGTCTCACAGGTGACGCCTTCACCTCATTCGGTGCGGTCGGTAAGGGCGACGGATGCGTTGCCCTGCGAGTAGGCGAGGTCTACGTTGATCAACTGGGAGGAAACGGACGCAGTTCCGGGCTTCGAGCTCTGCCCCGTGCTTCCCGATTGAACTGACGACGGGTCACCGACGGGATCGCAAACGGGGGATCGGTATGAGCGAAACGGCCGATAAGGACGACACCACGGGAAGCCGATCGGCGGACCCGCCAGGCAAGTCGGGGCTGATCTATCCGGGGATGGGCGTGCTGTTCGTCGTCCTCGCGTCATGCTTCCTGATCTGGGGTGTCGCCGCGGACATGACCACACCGATGGTCGCGGGGTTCAAGCGAATCTTCGAGATGAGCACGTTTCAGGCCTCGCTCGTGCAGCTGGCGTACTTTGGCGCGTACTTCCTGCTGGCCCTGCCCGCGGCGTTCATCAACGAGAGGTTCGGCTACAAGGCCGGCATGCTCTGCGGCCTCGGTCTCGCTGCGATCGGCGCGTTCGCGTTCTATCCGGCGAGCAAGATCATGACCTACGAGGCGTTCCTCGTGGCCCTTTTCGCGATGGCCGCCGGGTGCTCGATCCTCGAAACGTCCGCGAACCCCTTCGTCATCTCGTTGGGGCCGGCCACGACGGCGACCAGACGTCTCAATCTCGCCCAAGCCTTCAACCCTGTGGGCACCAACATCGGCGTGCTGCTCGCTGCGACGTTGATCCTGCCCAAGCTCCAGGACCCGGTGAACCTCGCCCAGCTGAACCCGGAGCAGCTGCACACGATCCGAGCCGGCGAGCTCAGCGCAGTGATGGGCCCCTATCTGGGGCTGGGCATCGTCCTGGTCATCATCTGGTTCGTCATCGTCATGAAGAAGGCCCCGCCGACCGTCGATGAGTTCCCCGACACCGGTGACGCCAAGGGCAAGCAGATCCTGCGGACCCTGGCGGGCAACCCGAGATACCGGTTCGGCGTCGTCGCCCAGTTCTTCAACGTGGCGGCCCAGGTGTGCACATGGACCTACATCATCCAGTACGTCCAGCAAGCGCTCGACGGGAGTCTCCAGCTCGGTGGCTACCTCCTGCAGGCGAGCTTGATCCTCTTCTTGGTGTCGCGGTTCTTCATGACCTGGCTCATCGGCAAGATCAGAGCCACCAAGATCCTCGCCGCGCTCGGCGCTCTCGCCATCCTGCTGTGCTTGTTTGCGATGGTCTCGCCCAATCTCGCCGGCGTTACCGCCCTGGTCTGCGTCTCGTTCTGTCTCTCGCTGATGTTCCCGACAATCTATGGCGTGTCGCTCGAGGGCCTAGGTCCAGCAACGAAGTTCGGGGCAGCCGGGCTGGTCATGGCCATCGTCGGAGGTGCGATCATGCCGCTTGTCCAGGGCAAGGTCCTCGACTCTACGAGCGCCGCCATCTCGTTCATCGTGCCAGCCTGCTGCTTCGCCGTAGTCACGGCTTTCGCCATCTACGACCTTCGGGCCGCGCCGAGCACCGTCGAGCCGAGCCCCGTGCCGGCCGCACCGAGCACGGTACCGGCATGACCCAGCGCACCTCGAGCCGACCACGCATCCTCGCTGCGGGGGTGGTGGCCGCCGCGGTGTTTCTCGCCTCGGCCTGCTCGTCACCGGTAGCAACCAACACCAACCCGACCGACAAGCTCGAAGTGGTCTCGTGGTGGACGTCCGGCTCTGAGCAGGCCGCACTCAACGTCTTGCTCAACAGGTACGCGACGGCCCACAGCGGCGTCACCATCCAGAACGACGCGGTCGCCGGTGGCGGGGGAAGCAACGTCCAGGTCGTCCTCGCGTCCCGACTGAGCAACAACGACCCTCCGGACGTGTGGCAGACCTTCCTCGGGGCCTCGTTGCGGGAGTATGTCAGTCGCGGTCTCGTCTCCGATGTCAGCAGCGTGTATACGACGGACAACCTCGCGGCGACGATCCCCAAACAGATCCTCGACGCTGTAACGGTGGACGGCAAGCAATGGGGCGTCCCCACCGGTTCGCACCGGTCGAACGTGCTGTTCTTCAACAGCACGTTGCTCGCTCGGGCCGGTGTCGCCAACCCCACCAGCGGTTACACCGTCGACAGGCTCGTCGCCGACCTCGCCGCGTTGAAGAAGGCGGGGGTGACCCCTCTCTGCCTCGGCGGCAAGGACGTGTTTGCCTCGGCCGAGCTCTTCGAGAACACTCTGCTGGCCCACGTCGGCGCCGCTGGATGGAACCAGATCATCAACGACAGGTTCGACTGGACCGGGAGCGCGGCCACGACGGCGCTCGGCCAGTTCGGTCAGATCCTCGACTACGCCGACCCCGCTGCCGGTGGGCTGACCTGGGACCAGGCGACCAAGAAGCTCGCGAAGGGCGAGTGCGCGATCGAGTCCTTCAACGACTCGGCATACGGGGAGCTGGTGAGCGACGGGGCCAGCGAGGGGACGGATTTCGGTGCGGTGCCGTTCCCTGGCACCGACAAGGACTATCTCGCGGTGGTGGACACCTTCGTCGCGGGCAAGGGTGCCAAGAACGGCAAGAACGCGATGGACTTCCTGGGAGTCATCGGCTCGGCCACCACTGAAGCGGCCTTCAACAAGGTCAAGGGCTCGGTCCCACTGCGCAGCGACGCGGACCTCTCGGCGCTCGCGCCCTACGAGAAGTCTGCTGCCGCAAGCCTGCACGACGGGACGATCCTGCTGTCGATCGTCCACGGGGAGGCGATGAGCCCCAACTTCCAGCAGGGCTTCTACGACGCGGTCGGCGCCTTTGTCACAGGTCGAGACGCGCGCGCCTTCGCCACGACGCTTTCCGACGTCGTCAACAACGGGTCGCAGGTACCGGCGGCTCACTGACCGTGCAGCGCAGGACCCCTCCCCCTGAGCAGCGTTCACCGGCAGAGTATGCAGCGTGACCCCTTCGCAGCCCGGTCGTCGCCACCTCGAACCCAGCGTCGAGCATGCTCGTCTCGCCGAGTCACCGAACGACTCCGACCCGTGGCGGCTGTGGGGGCCCTATCTGGCGGGTCGGCAGTGGGGGACGGTTCGCGAGGACTACTCCGCCGACGGTGACGCGTGGGAGTCGTTCCCCTTCGACCAGGCGCACCGACGGACATACCGGTGGGGCGACGACGGCATCGCCGGGTTGTGCGACCGGTTCGGGTTCCTCAACCTCTCCGTGGCGATGTGGAACGGCAAGGACGACCGACTCAAAGAGCGCTTCTTCGGCCTGACCAACCCCCAGGGCAACCATGGCGAGGACGTCAAGGAGTACTGGTGGCACCTGGACGCCACGCCCACCCACTCATGGGGGCAGACGCTCTACCGCTACCCCCAGGCGGCCTTCCCCTACGCCTGGCTCCGCGACGAGAACGCCCACCGCACCCGCCTCGACCCTGAGTTCGAGCTCAGCGATACCGGGATCTTTGTCGACAACCGGTTCTTCGACGTCGTCGTCACCCACGCAAAGTCGACGCCGACCGACATCGTCGTGACCGTGACCGCGACGAACCACGGGCCCGACCCGGCCCCACTGCACCTCGTGCCGCAGCTGTGGTTTCGCAACACCTGGGCCTGGGGTCACGACGACCGGGTCCCGACGCTGGCCGTGCTCGGCTCACCGGTCGTCGACGACGCGAGCCTCGTCGCGGTCGAGGCCAGCCACGACTTCCTCGGTCGCTACGTGCTGTTCGCCGAGGGTGCCCCGGAGCTGCTGCTCTGCGACAACGAGACGGACGCCGAGGCTCTCTGGGGCGTCGCGAACCGGTCACCCCATCCCAAGGACGCGATCGACCGCGCTGTCGTGCACGGGGACCGCTCGGCGTTGAGCGACAACGGAACCGGGACCAAGGCGGGGTTCCACTACGCCTTCGACTCGGTCCCCGCCGGAGGATCCGTGACGGTCCGCCTCCGGTTGACTGCCGAGCCCACGGCCGACCGCCCGTTCGTGTCGATCGACTCGGTGCTCGCGGACCGGCAGTCCGACGCCGACTCCTTCTACGCGATCGTCATCCCGCCGGCCGTCGACGAGGCGGACCGGCATACCGCGCGACGCGCTTTCGCCGGGCTGCTCTGGGGCAAGCAGCTGTACCGGTACGACGTCGACGACTGGCTTCAGGGCGACCCGGCATCGCCGCCGCCCCCCGAGGCGCGGGCTGGTGTCGAGCCGTGGGCCAGGAACACCGCCTGGCGGCACCTCGCGCTCGCCGACGTCATCTCGATGCCCGATGAGTGGGAGTACCCGTGGTTCGCCACCTGGGACCTCGCCTTCCATGCCGTCGCCCTCGCGCACGTCGACCCCGCGTTCGCCAAGTCCCAGCTGCTGCTGCTCTGTCGGGAGTGGGCCCAGCACCCCAACGGTCAGCTCCCGGCATACGAGTGGGCGTTCTCCGACGTCAACCCCCCGGTGCACGCCTGGGCCGCCTGGCAGGTCTACCTGCGCGACGGCGCCTGGGACCGCGACTTCCTCACGCGGATCTTCGGCAAGCTGCTGCTGAACTTCTCGTGGTGGGTCAACCGGAAGGACGCCGACGGGTCGGACCTGTTCGAGGGCGGTTTCCTCGGGATGGACAACATCGGGGTGTTCGACCGGTCCCGTCAGGTGCCGACGGGCTGGCGGCTCGAGCAGTCGGACGCCACGGCGTGGATGGCCTTCATGTGCCTGTCGATGATGCGGATCGCCCAGGAGCTGGGCAGGCACGACCACGCGTTCGACGACCTGGCCACGACGTTTCTCGAACGGTTCCTCGGGATCTGCCGTGCGCTGGGCTCGTTCGGGTCGATGGGTGTCTCGCTGTGGGACCAGCAGGACGGGTTCTTCTACGACGTGCTGGTCGGACCCGACGAGCAGACCGAGCCGATGCGGGTTCGTTCGCTCGTTGGGCTGCTGCCGCTGCTCGCCGTCTCGAACTGCCCCGCCTGGGTGCGCGAGGAGCTGCTGGACTTCGACGAGGCGCTGCGCTGGCTGGGGCGGCACCGTCCCGACGAGGTCGCGAGCCTCCTGACCTCGAACTCCACCGTCGACGAGGCGCTGACCTTCGCTGTGGTCGACGCGACGAGGGCGGGCGAGCTGATCACCCGGCTGCTCGACGAGTCGGAGTTCCTCTCGCCACATGGGATTCGATCTTTGTCGGCGGCGCATCGCGACGGCGTCACGATCGACGTGGCCGGCATGCAGATGTCCCTGCACTACACGCCGGGCGCGTCCGACACGGGGCTGTTCGGTGGCAACTCCAACTGGCGCGGGCCGGTGTGGTTCCCGATCAACGTGTTGATCATCGAGGCGTTGCACACCTATGCCGCGGGAGCCGGTGCGGCGCTGACCGTCGAGTTCCCGACGGGTTCTGGGGAGAAGGTCGGCCTGCACGAGGCAGCCCAGCGCCTCGAGGACCGGGTCGTCGGCCTGTTCCGCCCGGGCGAGGGTGGTCGGCGCCCGAGCGACCCACTCGACCTGCTGCCCGGTCCGTTGTGGACCGAACACCCGACGTTCAGCGAGTACTTCCACGGCGACACCGGCGCGGGTCTGGGTGCGTCGCACCAGACCGGGTGGACCGCGTTGGTGGCACACCTGATCTGCACGCCGACGACGGCCTACGACCCGGGAGAGTCGGACTGATCACCGGCGTGCCCAGTGGGAGAACCTCGGTCGTGACGTATGCCGCCGACGCCTACGGCCTGCTGGCCGGGTTGCCCGGTCGTCGGCGCCGTTGTCGTCATTGTCTGAGATGACCCAGGGTTTCGAGAGGGTCGTCGGGCCGCTGCGGATGCGGCGCCCGCGCCGCGACGACATCGACGCATACATCCGGCTGCACACCGACCCGCGCACCTATGCCCACGCTCCGGCGACCCGGCCGGACGCGCTGGGCTGCCGGATCCGCCTGGACGGGGAGCTCGAGCACTGGCGTGAGCACGGGTTCGGCTACCTGGCCATGGAGGAGCTCGCGACCGGCCGGGTCGTTGGTTTGGGTGGGGTACGCACCGAGCCAGGCGACGAGCATCTCAATCTCTACTACCGCCTCGAGCACGCCAGCCTGGGTCGTGGGTGGGGCCGGCTGATCGCAAGAGCCGTCGTTGTGGCCGTGACGGAGGAGCTCCCCGAGAGGGTCGTCCGGGCGTCGATCCGGCCCGTCAACACCGCGTCGCTGCGAACCGGGCGGGCGGCCGGCCTGGTCAGGATCGGCACGGACGCCCACCCTGGTGACCCTGCGGACGGTCCACCGTCGGAGCTGTTCGAGCTGCCGCGGGTGACCCGGGTCGAGCACGTGTCTGCCGGGATGCGGGAGGAGATCCTCGACCTCTGGGTCCGCGTGAACGCGTCGGGAGGATCGGTGGGCTTCCTGCCGAGCGCCGGCCGGTCGGATGTGGTGCCGGTCCTCGACGCGCAGCTGCAGCGTATGACGGCGGGCCGGGCGGCCTTCGGGGTGCTGCACGCGCCGGACGGGCTAGTGCTCGGGTTCGGCTGGTGGGACCTCGACACCGACCCTCGGTTCTCGCACGTGGCCCGGCTGCTGCGCCTTCAGGTCGAACCCCGCCTCCAGGGCCGTAACCTCGGCCGGGTACTGCTCGGCGGCATGCACGCCTTGGCACGCGGGTTGCCGGGTGTCGAGCTGCTGCGGCTCGACTACCGCAGCGGCACCGGTCTCGGGCTCTTCTACGCCCATGCGGGGTGGGTCGAGACGGGCCGCCAACCGGGTGGCCTGCGCGTCGCTCCCGGCGACGACCGGGACAGCGTCGCGATGATGCGTCGGGTGGACGGGCACCCGCTGGTCGGTGACGACCGCACGTGAGGTTCCGACCGACATGCACGACAGGCAAAACCGGGCCCGTATGCGTCGGCAGTCGGCTTCGTGCCTGTCGGTCGACCCCCGTGGCGAGGGTGACATCGCTCGCCGGAGGGGGTGTGGACAGCCGAGGGAAGGGGGGATCCTCGCGGCATACTCTGTGGTCGTGCCAGCAGACCTCGACGCCCTGCTCGCGGCCGCCGTGGCCGGCGTGGATGGCACCGAGCGGGCCGGCCAGGTCCAGATGGCCCAGGCGGTCCAGCACGCCGTCGAGCGCGAGGAGCACCTGCTCGTCCAGGCCGGCACGGGCACGGGCAAGTCGCTGGCCTATCTCGTGCCTGCGGTGCGGCACGCGATGAGGACAGGTCGCCCCGCGGTCGTGGCCACCGCGACCCTCGCCCTCCAGGCCCAGATCGTCGACCGGGACATGCCGCGTCTTGCGTCCGCCCTCGCTCCGCTGCTCGGGAGACGACCGACCTACGCGCTGGTCAAGGGCCGGCGCAACTACGTGTGCGCCCACAAGCTCGACGGCGGGTTCCCTGCTGAGGACGACACCCTCATCGGGCTCGACCAGGTCGATGCGGGCGGGTCCCGGCTCGGAGCCGAGGTCGTGCGGCTGCGCAGCTGGGCCCAGGAGAGCGAGTCGGGGGACCGCGACGAGCTGGTCCCCGGTGTCAGTGAGCGCGCGTGGCGGCAGGTCTCGGTCTCGGCCCACGAGTGTCTCGGCGGCAAATGTCCGATGGTCGCGGAGTGCTTCGTCGAGCGTTCGCGCGAGGCGGCGAAGGACGTCGACGTCGTCGTCACCAACCACTCGTTCATGGCGATCGACGCGTTCGAGGGTCGCCAGATGCTGCCCGAGCACGACCTGCTGGTCGTCGACGAGGCGCACGAGCTCGTCGATCGCGTGACGGCGACGATCACCGACGAGATCTCCGCCGGCGTGGTGACCGCGGCGGCGCGCCGGGCGGGCAAGCTCGCGGAGGGCACGGCAGAGGTCGAGGATGCCGGTGAGCTGCTCCAGGGGGTGCTGGAAGAGATCCCCGAGGGTCGGATCACCGCCCTGTCCGACGGGTTGGTTCTGGCGTTGACCCGGGTGCGAGACACCACCAGGGCCGTCCAGTCGGAGTTGAAGCCGACCCCAGGTGCTGACGTCGATGGCGCCCGTCAAGTGGCGAGGGCGGCGATCGACGAGCTCAACGAGAACGCCAGCCGCATCCTCGAAGGCCGCGACCTCGATGTCGTATGGCTGAGCAAGGATCCTCGTCGCGGACCGGTCCTGCGCGTTGCGCCGATGAGCGTGGCGATGCTCGTGCGCGAGACGATCTTCGAACATCGCACCGTCGTGCTCACCTCCGCGACGCTGGAGCTCGGAGGGAGCTTCGACGCGGTGGCCGGGACCATCGGGTTACGCGGCGAGGGCGCCCCGGCCTGGCGCGGACTCGACGTGGGCAGCCCCTTCGACTACCCCCGGCAGGCGATCGTCTACGTCGCCCGCGACCTCCCCCCGCCGGGTCGCGACGGCACCTCCCCGTTGCTGCTCGACGAGATCGAGGCGCTCGTCCGGGCCGCCGGGGGGCGCACGCTCGGGCTGTTCTCCTCGATGCGCGCAGCCCAGAACACGACGGAGCAGCTGAGAGCCAGGTTCGCCACCGACGGCACCGACATCCAGATCCTCTGCCAGGGCGAGGACCAGATCGGGACGTTGGTCCGTCAGTTTGCCCGCGAGCCCACGACCTGTCTGTTCGGCACGCTCACTCTCTGGCAGGGCGTGGACGTCCCAGGCTCGGCCTGCCAGCTGGTCGTCATCGACCGGATTCCTTTCCCGCGGCCCGACGACCCGCTCGCCTCTGCACGGGCCGAGGCGATCGCCCGGATGGGCGGCAACGGGTTCATGGCTGTTTCGGCCACTCACGCGGCGTTGCGCCTGGCCCAGGGGTCGGGTCGGCTGGTCCGCCGGTCCGACGACCGCGGGGTCGTCGCCGTGCTCGACTCGCGCATGGTCACCGCTCGGTATGCCGGGTTCCTGCAACGTTCGCTGCCCCCCTTCTGGCCGACGACCGACCGCGACCTGGTCGTCGCGGCGTTGCGGCGGCTCGACGAGGTCGCACCCTCACCCCTGCCGGTTTCCGATCCCGCGTTGCGGGGAGTCTCTGTCGGGACCGACGCGGCGGACGTCGCCGTTGCCGCCACGGCCATGTCGGACCCAGCCGTCGACCACCGCCCGATCGCGGGCCCCCCTCCTGTAGCGGCCTCGGCGCGCACGGCAGTGACCGTCGGGTATGCCTGGACCGCCGAGCAGGACTCGGAGCTGCGGGACGCGGTCGAGGCGGGGATCGACCTGGACGACCTCATCGACCACCTCGAGCTGCCGGTCGACGCCATCCGGGCCCGGCTCGACCAGCTGGGGCTGGTCCTGGAGACGACCCCGATCCTCGCGCCGTGGCTCGGTGGTGCCGGTGCGTGACCGGGGCGCCCGGGGCTGTCACCCGCACCTGGGACAGTGCCGTCGTGACCCCATCGTGAACCCGTCGTGACCTCGTCATGACGTCTGGACGCATCCCACCCCTGGTCCTCGTGCGCGGACCCGAAGAGCTGCTGGCCGAGCGGGCCGTGACATCGGTGCTGGCCGAGCTGCGGCATACAGCGCCCGACCTCGAGACCGTGCGGATCACCGGCGCGGCATACCAGCCGGGTGACCTCGTCGTCCACACCAGTCCTTCGCTGTTCGGGGGCGACAAGGTCGTGGTCGTCCAAGGGCTGGACGAGGCGTCCGACGAGCTGCTGGACGACCTGATGTCCTACCTTGCCGCGCCCGCGGACGACGTCACCCTCGTGGTCACCCATCGGGGTGGCCAGCTCGGCAAACGGGTCCTGGACCTGTTGGTCAAGAGCCGGGCGCAGGTGCTCGAGTGCCCGCTCATCAAGACCGATCGCGACAAGGTCGACTTCGTCGCGAACGAGTTCCGGAGGCAGGGTCGCAAGGCCACTCCGGAGGCGGTCCGGGCGCTCGTCGAGGCGCTCGGGCGCGACGTGCGCGAGCTGGCCTCGGCCGTCTCCCAGCTGGTCGCCGACACGGACGGGGTGGTGAACGACCGGTTGGTGGAGATCTACCACGGGGGCAAGGTCGAGGCGACGGGGTTCCGGGTCGCCGATGCGGTCGTCGCGGGGCAGACCGGTGAGGCCTTGCGCCTGCTGCGACACGCCATTGCTACCGGCGTCGACCCGGTCCCGATCGTGGCCGTCCTCGCGTCACAGCTGCGCCAGCTGGTCAAGGTCGGCTCAGCCGGTTCGATTGGTCGAGGGGGGTCGCAGCAGCTGGCTAAACAGCTGGGGATGGCGCCGTGGCAGGTCGACAAGGCCCGCCGAGCCCTCGGCCACTGGGACGCCGACGGGCTCGGCCGGGCGATCCAGGCGGTGGCGGCGGCAGACGTCGAGGTCAAGGGCGGCGGTCGCGACCCTGTCTACGCCGTGGAACGGGTGATCCTCACGATCACCCGCGCTCGCAGCTCGGTCGGGTGACATTGCTCGTTTTGGGTGTGGGCCGGTTGCGCTGGTAGTTTTGAGCGTTGCGTGCGCACCCAGGTCGTGCGCACTCCGACCTCCTAGCTCGAGCGTGTCGGTTCCGACACGTCTTCGCCGCCCTCTAACGGCACACACACTCCCGACCAAGAAAGATCACTTCGTGGCAAACATCAAGTCGCAGCTCAAGCGCATCAAGACCAACGAGAAGCGCACCGAGCGCAACAAGGCGGTCAAGAGCGAGCTCCGCACCTGGGTCCGCAAGTTCCGTGAGGCCGCAGACTCCGGTGACAAGGTTGCCGCCCACGACGCGCTCCAGAAGGCGTCGACCAAGCTCGACAAGGCCGTGTCCAAGGGCGTCATCCACGCCAACCAGGCCGCCAACAAGAAGTCGTCGATGGCCAAGAAGGCCGCCGCGCTCTGACGACCCGGTGCCTCGGAGCCTCAGCCGGTACGCAGGCCCGTCACCTCATGGGAGGCGGCGGGCCTTCCGTGTCCCGGTGATCCCGGTGATCCCGGTGATCCCGCTGATCCCGCTGCGTCCGACGCTGCGGTAGACCTGACAGCCAGTTTCGTCGGACGCAAGATGCGTGGGGGGCGTTGGGCGTCGGTCCTCGGTCGTCGGTCTCCTCAGTGCTGACCACGGATCGCGTCGGCAACCTCGGCGAAGTGCGCGGCACCGAGCACGGCGCCCTCTCGCCGGATCGCCTCGGCGTCGATCCGGATGAGCCGGTCGACCCGGACCTCGCTCGGGCGTCCGCTGCGATCCCACGCACCCGCGCCGATGTCGACCCAGGTCCGTCCGGCTCGTCGCTGACCCGGCGAATCTCGGTCGTGGTCCTTGCTCGTCAGCATCACACCGAGCAGCCAGTCGCCGTCGCTTCCGACAATCAGCACCGGGCGGTCCTTGCCCACCGTGTGGTCCTCCTCGAACGGCACCCAGGTCCAGACGATCTCGCCGGGGTCGGGCAGACCGTCCGGCTTCGGCGCATACGCGATCGCGGGGACTCCTTTGAAGTCGCCCGGGTAGGTCCGACTGTGTGCCGCCTGCGGGACGCCGCCGGAACCGGGGCGGGTGGTGGTCCCGCCCCGCGGTTTCTCGGCCGGACGCCGCGCCCGGGGTGCCGGTGCCGGGCGGGACCCATCTGCCGATCTGGGCGACAGCACCCGCCGGAGAGCGCGTCGGATTCGGTCTCCCAGTCGCTGTGCCACCCGGTGACAGTAGTCGCCATCGCGGTGCCGACTGAGACGAGCCTCACGTCGGCGGGGTGGTGGACACGGACGTCGACGGGGTCCAGACTCGTCGTACCGCAAAGGTGGGGTGGCTCACCCGATCCAACCCCACACCGTCTTACGACCCCCATGCACCCAGCGGGAGTTGTGGAACAAGGACCACGGATGACGACCACTGATCACCCATCGCTCACCACATCCGTCAACGCTCGATGGAGCCTGCGAAGCCTGAGCGTCCAAGAGCTCCACGTCGAGCTCTCGCACGTGAGGCACCGGCTCAGCCGGGATGCGACGCCCAACGGCCAACGCACGTCGTCGCGTCACATGGCCCCGACGACGTCGGCACTGCGGCATCGAGAGAAGACCATCGTCGAGGAGCTCGCATACCGCGCCGACGCCGCTACCTGACCGTTCCTCATCGGCGCCGATCGTTGCGCGTGTCCTCGGTGCCAGCCGCACGGGACGGACGATGACCAGCCAGCACGAGCTGCGCCGGGCGGCCATCTTCGCTGGTGGGCTCTACCGGGAGCGCTGGAACCGGTGGTATGCCGCCCGGTTCCGCGGGGACGAACTGGCTCGCCTGTCGATGCGCGACGGCCGTCGGGACCCGTATGCGGTCTACGAGCGGATGCGGGCCGTCGGCCCCATGGTGCCCACGCGGTTGGGCAACTGGGCCACCACGAGCCACGCTATCTGCAACCAGGTGCTGCGCAGCCGGACGTTCGGGGTCCGCGAGGAGGATGCCGAGCCGATGGGTGTCGGCGCGGCTGAGTTCGACCTGTCCTTCCTCAGCCTCAACCCACCGGATCACGAGCGGCTGCGCCGGGTCGCCGCTCCCGCGTTCAGCCCGAAGATGATGACAAAATATGCCTCAACGATCGACGAGAGCGTGACCGCGCTCCTCGACGCGGCAGAACGACGCGGGACCTTTGACCTGGTCGCCGACCTCGCGGCGCCCCTGCCGATCGCCGTGATCACCCGGATGATGGGGGTAGCGGACGCCGATGTCGCCGCGTTCCAGGAGTACGGTGCCGCCCTCGGCAGCGCCCTCGACGGGATCACGTCCCTCGGGCAGGCGCGCCGGGTCATGACGGCGAACACCGAGCTGGAGCGGCTGTTCGAGCGGCTGTTCGAGCAGCGCGCGAAAGACCCGCAGGACGACCTGGTCAGCGCCATCGTCGCTGAGCGCGGCGACCGGATCGCGCCGCACGAGATGGTGCCGATGTGCTCGTTGCTTCTGATAGCGGGGTTCGAGACCACCGTCAACCTGATCGGCAACGCAACACGCGCCCTGCTCGCCCATCCGCAGCAGTGGCAGCTGCTGCGAGACGACCCGTCGCTGGCGAGCGCCGCCGTCGAGGAGGTACTGCGCTGGGACCCGCCGGTCCAGGAAACGGCCCGGCTGTCATTCCGGGAAGCCGAGCTCGGCGGAGTGCCCGTGCGCCGCAACCAGGCGGTGGTGCTGCTGCTGGCCGGGGCGAACCGCGACCCCGGGGTCTTCCCGGACCCGGCCCGGTTCGACATCACGCGGACCCCGTCAGCCGAGCATCTGGCGTTCTCCAGCGGCATCCACTACTGCCTCGGTGCACCCCTGGCCCGCCTCGAGGCAACGCGCGCGATCACGGCCCTGACGCAGCGGATGCCGCGGCTGCATCAGGCCGGCAAGATCGTCATGCGGCCGTCCCGGCTGATCCGGGGTCCGCTGCACATGCCGGTCGCGGCCTGACCTCACCGTCGTCGCATACGCTCCGGTCCGGTCCGGCTGGCCCGACCGGGTTTCCGGGCTGGGACCACCGGACATACCGGACAACGGCCCGCCCGACCGGTATGGCCGTGGTGTCGGTGTCGGTGTCGGTGTCGGTGTCGGTGTCGGTGTCGGGCGGCATGTCGGTGGCTCTGGCTACCGTGGTGTCTCATGTCCGCCACCACGCCCGTCCCGAGCCAGCTCAATCTCGTGGTCACCGACGTGGCGCGCAGCGTCGAGTTCTATCGGCTGCTCGGCTGGGAGGTGGGCTACGACACCGGGCCGCACGCGACTGTGACGTTCGCGTCACACGGTGCCAACCTGGTGGTAGACCTCGACCAGCAGGAATTTGCCCGCGGCTGGAACCGTGGCGCACCACCGTCAGTGACCGCGGGCAGCGCAGTCATCGTCATGGGGCTGCCGGATCGCGCCGAGGTCGACGAATTGCATCACCGTCTCGTCGAGGGTGGGTATGCGTCAAGGCAGGCGCCTTACGACGCGTTCTGGGGGTCGCGGTTCGCGGTGGTTGCCGACCCCGACGGCTACCAGATCGGGCTGATGAGTCCCGTCGACGAGGCCACCACGTCCTGGCCTTCGATGCCGGCGCCGGTCCCCGATCCCAGCGAGACGGCACGGCCGGTGATACCGGAGGGCAACTTCTCGCCGACGTGGTCCAGCGACACCCGGAAGCCATTGCCACAGGCTGGTGGCGAGCGCGACGTCCTCACCGCGTACCTCGACTACCACCGCGCGACCTTGGAGCTGAAGTGCGGCGGTCTCGACCCTGCACAGCTGTCCGAGAGGTCGATGCCCCCTTCGACGATGAGCCTGCACGGCCTGCTTCGCCACCTGACCGCGGGGGAGCGTTGGTGGTTCCAGATCAACTTCGCCGGCGACCACGTGCCGATGCTCTACTACTCCGACGACGACCCCGACCAGGACTTCCACTCCCTCGACGGCGATGTCGACGAGGCGTTCGAGCTGTGGCGTCGCGAGTGTCAGCGGTCCCGTGAGATCGTCGCCGCCCACGACCTCGACGACAGCGGGACGCGGGTGCGCGACGGAGAGCCGATCTCGTTGCGCGGTGTGCTCATGAAGATGATCGCGGAGTACGCCCAGCACAACGGGCACGCCGACCTGCTGCGTGAGGGTATCGACGGACAGACGGGTGCGTAGGGAAGGGAGAGACGTGCTGGACTCTGACAACAACTGTCACAAAAAGTCACAACCGCCCCGCGTGTCACATAATTGTCATCCCGCCCCTCTGGTATAGGCGCCAGGTTCCCCTAGACTCCACCCGGACGGAAGCACACGAACGCGACATTCCACTCTCTGGGTCAGTGCCGTAGTGGCAGACACCAGGCCGGCTGATCGGGGTTTGACGAATGCGAGTCACCAGGGCATCGCATCGGCCGGCGAGATCGACCGCGTCGGTCCTGGTTCTCGCGCTCGTCGGGACTCTCCTCACGGCGGCTGCCGTAGTCCTTCCAGCCGCGTCCGCACAGGCCGCCACCGTGAACGTCGGAACCATCCAGGCACAGATGGCGAACCAGGTCGGCCAGGACAATGGCACCGGGGGCAACAACTGCATCACCTACGCTCCTCCCGGCAGTTCCACGTCGTCTGCCATGGTGAGCAACACGGGTACGGGCACGAACCAGGCGCAGACCGGTCATGGAACAGGGACCAACAACCGGTGCCCGACCGTGCTGAGCACCACGGCGCAGAGCGTGGTCGGCTTTGCACCGTCCGCGGTGACGTCCGTCGCGGACGGCAGCCAGTTCCTCATCGGCCGAATGATCCATTACAACAACCCGGTCTATGCCAGCGATGAGTTCTTCAACGGCACTCTCAGCACGGTGCTCAGTGGTTTCACCGCCCCCAACACGCTGAGCTTCCCGTGGTCGATGGATGAGACGCCCAACAACGCCCAGCCCCCTACGAACCCGGCCAACAACGACCTGATCAAGTTCACGAGCCAGATCTCGACGGTGACCCTGAACCAGGGTGGCCTCAGTTTTCGGCTGGTCATCACCGGCTTCGTGCCGGTTGAGACGGCGACCGCGTGTCCAGCAACCCCCGCGGGCACCCCGGTCAACGAGTTCTCCACGGTCGAGACCACGCAGACACACGCCTGCCTGTATGCCTCGCTCCAGCAGGTGCGCAGCCTGAGCATCGTCAAGACGGTCGTCGGCTCACCACCGGGTGCGCCGACATTCACCTTCGGCTCGACCTCTGCCCTTGCCGGGTCGCCGTGGTCCAACGGAACCTTCGCCCTGGGCGCGGGCGGCACCGAGACGCGGACCCTGACCAGCGGCAACACCGTCACCGTCACAGAGGCCGACCCCGGGGACGATCGATGGTCGTTGACCGGACTGGCCTGCACGCAGATCGGCGCGAACGGGCAGCCTCAAGTCATTCCTGGTGCGAGCATCAACCAAGCCGCGCGCCAGGTGGTGCTGGCAAACATCCCCCCGCCCCCGCTCGTCTCGCAGCCGGGGATCACGTGCACCTACACCAACACCTACACGCCGAAATCGACAGTGACCTTGGTCAAGTCGGTCGCGAGCGGGACTGCGGCCCCCAACCTGTGGACGTTGACGGCTACCGGCTCGACCGCTCCGCCGCCGTCAGGCACCATCATCTCTGGACCGTCAGGCAGCCCCGCGGTCACGACGCAACGGGTGCCGGCCGGCCAGTACACCTTGTCGGAGACCGGCACCGGCGCCGCCGCCACCGGCTACGTCCAGAGCGGCGACTGGGTGTGCAAGACCGCGGGCGGTGTCAGTGTCCCTGTCGCCAACGCAGTCGCCACACTCCCGGACTCCGCTGCCGCCACGGCGACAGCCAATGTCACCTGCACCGCCACAAACCGGTTCGTCACCGGCTCTCTGCGCATCAGCAAGGTGGTAAACGCTCCGGCCGGCGCCTACACCGGGGGGACGGCGAAGGTGTTTTCCGGCGCATACGACTGTGGGGCAGGTTACGCGAACACGTTCTCCACCTTGACCACCGCCACGCCCCTGGTGATCGCGAACATACCGGCGGGACGCACCTGCACGGTGACCGAGACGTCTCCCACAGGTGGTCTGGCCAACGCCTCGTACGCTTGGGGTCCCGCGACCTTCTCCACCCAGCCGGTGATGATCACCGACGGTGGCACCGCGCAGGTGACCATCACCAACCCCGTTGTCCAGAAGTTCGGCAACCTCGCCGTGAGCAAGTCCGTCTCAGGCCCCGGTGGGTTCATCGGAGGCCCCACCCGGGTGTTCCCGGTGGCGTACAGCTGCGTCCTGGCGAACGGACCGACCACCACGGGAACGCTTTCCGTGACCACAGCCCAGGCGGTCTCGCCGGCGACCCCGATCCCGACGGGTTCGGTGTGCTCTTTCACGGAATCCCTGGCCGGCCAGGCCAACGACTTCAGCGACCCCAGCTATGTCTGGAGCCCTCCGCCCACCTTCTCTCCCGCGACGGTGACGATCGGCGACAGCACCACAGCCGCCGTGGCCGTGACGAACACCTACGTTCGCGAGTTCGGATCTCTGGTCATCGCCAAGGTGGTCTCCGGCGGCGGCTACCTCGGCGGGACCGCGGCCAACTTCACCGTCGCCTATGACTGTGGCACCGGCTTCACCGGAACGGTCACGGTCGCAGACAAAGCGACAACCCCGCCGGTCCGCGTGCCGGCGCGCAATACCTGCACGGTGCAGGAGGTGCCGCCGACCGCGAACCTCCTCTCACCGGCGTACACCTGGGGGACGCCGACCTGGTCTCCCGGCCCGACCGCGACGATCGTCGCCAATGGCTCGTCGACGCTGACCGTGACCAACCCCACCACGCCGATCTTCGGCAACGTCAGCCTGACCAAGGCCGCAACAGGTGCGACCGACGGCATCACGGCGAGCGCGAGCTTCCACCTCGTCGCCACGTGCGACAACCGGGCCACGCCCTATGAGTTCGACGTCAAAGTCGGGGGGACCGTCTCGACACCGGACCTCCCCGTGGGCACGTCCTGCGCCGTGACGGAGACCCCACCGACCGGAGGGCTCGTCGACTCCTCGTACGCCTGGGGTGCCCCATCCCTGAGCCCGGCGTCGCCGGTCACGGTCACTTCAAGCGGCCAGGTGGTTGCCGTGACGGTGACCAACTCGGTGTCGCGGGTCCGGGGTTCGCTGACCATCGCCAAGGCCGCTATCAGCGGCGGGACCGTCGTCGACCCGACGCGCACCTTTGCGGTGGGTTACGACTGCCTCTACGGCATTGACCCGCACGTCACCGGCACGGTCAGCCGAACCGCAGGCGAGGCCCCGATCGTGATCCCGGGTCTGCTGCTGGGGTCGCGATGCACGGTGACCGAGGACCCCGCCACCCTGGCGCAAGATCCGGTTCCCGGCGACGGATCGTGGGTCTGGCTACCCCCGAGCTACGTCCCTGGACAGACAGTCGTCGTCACCTCCGCCACGGTGCCGGCGGCCGTGACGGTCACCAACTCCATCAAGCAGCTGACGGGCGGCTTCAACCTGACCAAGACGGTCGTCGGCGCGGGCAAGGCCGGGGGTTACACGGGCGGGCCGTTCGGGTTCGGGATCATGTGCACCGGCCAGGCAACGGCCACCATTACCTTGGTCGACGGCGCCAGCCAGGCGTTCTCGGCGCTGCCGACGGGCACGTCCTGCACCGTCACCGAGACCAGCAAGCCAGCGACGCCAGCGGCGTACGGCTGGGATCCGGTGCAGTTCACAGTGGACGGGGTGGCGTCTGGGACCGGCAACGCGGTGACCTTCCGGATCACAGACCCCGCCAACCCGATTCAGGTGACTGCCACCAACCCGATCACGCCACGTCTCGGTAGCGTGCGGGTGACCAAGTCGGTGAGCGGACAGACGGTGGGCCTCGTTCCGGGGACCACCTTCTCGGTCACCTTGAGCTGCGGCCCAGGCCAGACCTACCGGCTCGACGTGCCGGCCAACGCAGGAGTGACGCAGGCGGGCATTCCCGTCGGCTCGAGCTGCACGGCCAGCGAGACGGCACCCACGACGGGCTTGCTCGACGCATCCTATGCATGGGCCCCCCCGACCTACACTCCGGCGAACGGCACGGTCACTGTGCTCCTCGGCAGCACCGCAGTTGTCGCGGTCGACAACCCGATCGTCCGGGTGACGGCGCCTCTCACCCTCGTCAAGAGCTTCACCGGGCCGCAGGGGGTCGTCGACCCCGGGCGGACTTATCCGATCACGTGGTCGTGTACCTACCGAGGTAGCCCGGCTGGGGGTGGTGATGTCGCCATCTCGGCCGACCCCAACGGGACCGTTGTTGCGACGAACATTCTCGCCACCTCCACCTGCACAGCGGTGGAGGGCGCGTTGGGCGCGCCCAGTGTCGACCCGGCGTTCAGCTGGGCGACCCCTGTCGTCACCGATTCGGTCATCACGGCTCCCGGCCCCAACACGGTCACCGTGGCTAACACGTTGACCCGCGACAGCGGCATCGTGCTCGTCCGCAAGGTCGTGACCGGCGCTACCGAGGGCTACACCGGAGGCACGGCCGAGAAGTTCACCCTGCACGGCTCGTGCTTCGTCCCCGGACACCCGGAGATCCCGACCCGCTACGCCGATGGGACCATCGCCAACGGCGGCGAGAAGCCGATCACCGCCAGCATTGGATGGACCTGCTCTGGGTCCGAGGACACCCCGAGCCAGACCTTGCTCAGGGACAGCTCGTATGCCTGGGGCGCCCCGGTCTACACCCCGTCTACTCCGTTCGTGTTGACCCGGACCCAGCCTCAACAGGTCTTCCTCGCCGAGAACCCCATCGTGCGGGTCCGCAGCTCGTTCACGATCACCAAGTCCGTCGTCGATCCCAACGGTGTCGTCAGCCTCGGAGCAACCTTCACCGGCGCGTACTCCTGCCAGTACGGCACCGACCCAGCCGTGACCGGGAGCTGGAGCATCGACCGGGCCGTCAGCCCGACCTACACCGTCCCCGACCTTCTGCTCGGATCCGTCTGCACGGTGACCGAGGCCCCTCTCGGAACCACCGGGCTGCCTGATGGTTCGTGGACCTGGGGCACGCCAGTCATCGGGTCGCCGGACCCTGTTGTCGCCGGCAAAACCGCGGGAGTGACCGTCACCAATACGGTCGAACGTCTCTACGCCGGTCTGCAGGTGACCAAGACGCTCGATGATCCACAGAACGGCGTCGCCCCTGGAACGGTGTTCTCTGGTGTGTGGACCTGTCTGCAAGGTCGGGACACCTACTCTGCGCGCTTCGACGTCCCCGCAAACGCCACGACCGTGCTGTTCACGGCGGCTGACCAGAAGGTCCCCGCGACCGCCATCTGCTCGGTGCAGGAGGACACCCCCGACCCCGCCCATCTCATCGACGGGTCGTTCGCGTGGGGCACGACCACCTACGCCCCCGACGACGTCACGCTTGCAGCGGGGGAGACCGCCTCTCTCGGCATCACCAACACCGTGATCCGGGTCTACTCGGACGTCACCATCGGCAAGGTCCTCAGCGGCCCGGGGGCCGCACTCGTTGACTCGGCCCGTGTCTTCACCGGCATGCTGTCCTGCCAGTACAAGACCAACACCCCGGTCCTCAGTACGTGGAAAGTCACGATCAGCACGCCCTGGCTCGCCTCCGGTGTCCTCGTCGGTTCCGTCTGTGCGGCAGCAGAGAACCCTCCGGGCGCGACCGGGCAACCGGTAACGGGCGACCCTTCATATGTCTGGCTCGACCCGGTCATCAGCAGTCCCGTGACGGTGACGGCCCCGAATCTACCGACGCCCCCGATCACCGTCACGAACCCGACCGACCGACTGTTCGGCACGTTCACGGTGACCAAGACGGTCAAGGGAGCCACCAACGGAATCGTCGACCCCACCAAGCCATACCCGATGACCTACTCCTGCCGGCCCGGCACCGGGAGTCCCATCACCGGATCGCTGGACGTCTTTGCGACGCAGACCCGAACGGTCGGTCCGGAGCAGCAGATCCCGGTCAACAGCGCCTGCTCTCTCACCGAGCCAGCCGAGACGTTGCCCGCCCTGGAGGACTCTGCGTGGAGCTGGGCAGCCCCCACCTTCACCCTGGACGGCGTCCCCGCGACGTCAGCTGATCGCACCGTCACCTTCGCCATCCCCGAGCCGCAAGAAAATACCCCGACGCCCAACGTCGCGGTCGGTGTCACCAACACGGTGACGCAGACCCCTGGCGCCTTCACGGTGACCAAGTCCAGCAACCCACCCACCGGCTCGGTGGTCCAACCCGGATCTACCATCACCTACTCGCTGACCGTCGCCTCCACCGGGAGCGTCCCCGTGCACCAGGTGGTGGTCACGGACAACCTGTCGGCGGTCCTGGCCCACGCGACGCTGGTGGCGGGTTCGCTGACGACGCCGCCGGGGACGAGCGTGTCGTTGCAGACTGCCGACAACCAGCTGGTCTGGACGGTGGGCACCGTGCCCAATGGGCAGCAGCGCACGTTGACCTACCGGGTCGTCGTGACGGCAGGTGCCTACAGCGCGACGTTGCGCAACGCCGTCTTCGCCGCCGGCGACGTCCCTCCGGCCAGCTGCGCTGTCCCCGACAGCGGTGATCCGGTGTGCTTCACGACCCTTACGACACCACCGGCCCCCCCAGTCCCGCCGGTTCCGCCAGTGCCTCCCGTGCCTCCCGTGCCTCTAGTCCCGCCAGTTCCTCCAGTCCCGCCGCTGCCCGACACCGGCTTCCCGGCAACCACGCTCCTGCAGTGGGCGGTCCTGCTCCTGGCTGCGGGCGCGACACTGACGTTTGTCGGACGGAGGCGGCGGGAAATACCGGCAAGGCGCGCGCCGAGCTGACCTGAGTCGGCCGTGGCGAACACCACCCACGTGCCGTGAAACACTTTGGCTCGTGTCACCCATGGCCCGAACCGCGTTGCCCCCGCACGCAACGCCACCGGACCTCATCCGCAACTTCTCCATCATCGCCCACATCGACCACGGCAAGTCGACCCTGGCGGACCGGATGCTCCAGCTCACCGGCGTCGTCGACGCCCGGGCGATGCGGGCCCAGTACCTCGATCGGATGGACATCGAGCGCGAGCGCGGGATCACGATCAAGAGCCAGGCGGTCCGCATGCCGTGGGAGCTCGGCGACACGACCTATGCGCTGAACATGATCGACACCCCCGGGCACGTGGACTTCACCTACGAGGTGTCCCGCTCGCTCGCGGCGTGCGAGGGGGCGGTGCTGCTCGTCGACGCGGCCCAGGGGATCGAGGCGCAGACCCTCGCCAACCTCTACCTCGCCCTGGAGAACGACCTCACGGTCATCCCGGTGCTCAACAAGATCGACCTGCCCGCTGCGCAACCGGAGAAGTACGCCGAAGAGCTGGCCGGCCTGATCGGCTGCGAGCCCGAGGACTGCATGCGGGTCTCCGGCAAGACCGGGGACGGTGTGGAGAAGCTGCTCGACGAGATCGTTGCCCAGCTGCCCGCCCCCACGGGCGACCCGGCTGCACCGGCCCGCGCGATGATCTTCGACTCGGTCTACGACACCTACCGCGGTGTCGTCACCTACGTCCGGGTCATCGACGGCGACCTCAACCCGCGCGAGCGCATCGTCATGATGTCCACCCGCGCCACCCACGAACTGCTCGAGATCGGCGTCATCTCGCCCGAACCGGTCCCGTCGAACGGTCTCGGTGTGGGTGAGGTCGGCTACCTGATCACCGGGGTCAAAGACGTGCGGCAGAGCCGGGTCGGCGACACGGTCACCAACGCCGGTAAGCCCGCGACGGTGGCCCTCGGAGGTTACCGCGACCCCAAGCCCATGGTGTTCTCCGGGCTCTATCCCATCGACGGGTCCGACTACCCCGATCTGCGCGACGCCCTCGACAAGCTCAAGCTCAACGATGCGGCCCTGACCTACGAGCCGGAGACCTCGGTCGCGCTGGGTTTCGGCTTCCGGGTCGGGTTCCTCGGCATGCTGCACCTGGAGATCATCCGCGAGCGCCTCGAGCGCGAGTTCGACCTCGACCTGATCTCCACGCTGCCGAACGTCGTCTACGACGTCACGCTCGAAGGCGACAAGCACGTCGAGGTGAACAACCCCAGCGATTATCCCGACGGCAAGATCTCCGAGGTGCGCGAGCCGATCGTGCGAGCGACGATCCTCGCCCCGAGCGAGTTCATCGGCGCGATCATGGAGCTCTGCCAGCAGCGGCGGGGCACGTTGCGCGGCATGGACTATCTCTCTCCTGAGCGGGTGGAGCTGCGTTACACCCTGCCGCTCGCCGAGATCGTCTTCGACTTCTTCGACCAGCTGAAATCACGCACCCGCGGGTATGCCTCGCTCGACTACGAGCCCGACGGTGAGCAGGTGGCCGACCTGGTGAGGGTCGACATCCTGCTGCAGGGCGAGCAGGTCGACGCGTTCTCCTCGATCGTGCACAAGGACAAGGCCTATGCCTACGGCGTCCAGATGGCCTCGAAGCTGCGCACCCTCATCCCGCGCCAGCAGTTCGAGGTGCCGATCCAGGCGGCGATCGGCGCCCGGATCATCGCCCGGGAGACGATCCGGGCGATGCGCAAGGACGTGCTGGCCAAGTGCTACGGCGGGGACATCACCCGCAAGCGCAAGCTGCTGGAGAAGCAGAAGGAGGGCAAGAAGCGGATGAAGATGGTCGGGCGGGTCGAGGTCCCACAGGAGGCGTTCATCGCCGCCTTGTCCAACGACGCCGAGACTGCCGGCAAGAAGTAGGTCAGCCTCGACGCGTGGCGCGTTGCCGGATGACCTCGTCCTGGGCCCTGCTCTCGGGAACCCTGACGTGGGCCTTGCTGCTGGTGGACCGTAGCTCAGCCAATCGATCGATGACCTCGTCGAAGGACAGACCGTCGTCGACCAGCAGACAGCCAACGACGGTGCCGGTGCGTCCTCGTCCGCCCCAGCAGTGCACATAGACCACGCCCGGTGGCGCAGAACGGATCGCGGCGATGATCGCGTCGTACACCGAGGCGTCGGCGACCCCCATGTCGCGGATGGGGAAGCCGAGCCTGATCACCTCGAGTCCCCGGGCCGTGGCCGCTTGGGCGAGGAGCGCTGCATACGGGCGCAACGGGTCCATCCGCGTGGTGAGGTCGACGACGGCTCGCACGCCGGAGTCCAGCAGCAGGTCGAGCTTGGCGTGTGCCTTGGCGGCGCTGAGGTGCCCCGGGTACTCACCCGCGAGCACCCGTCCCGGCTCGACCCAATAGGCGTGGATCACCTCGTCGTACGGCCAGGACGAACCGGGCAGATCTCCGCCTCCAGCGCGGTAAAGCTGCCGAGCCATCTCGGTGATCCGTTCGGAGAGAACGACTTTGCGGACCCAATCAGCTGGTATGCCGCTCGCTCCCCATCGCGCACCGGCTAGCTGACCGGCGATGGCGGCCGTCGTGTCTGCGTCGTCGCCGAGGTTGGCCGCGCGCAGGACCGCATTCCGGAAGTCGTCGGCGCCGTCAACGGCCCACAGTGCCGCCTCCAGCGCACGGACACAGTGCCCTGACCCCTTGATCTCGGCGACGGTCTTGGTCCGGTACGAGCCCCGGACGACCTCGTCGATCGTGGGGTCGAGCTCACCCCATACCCAGAACTCCAGCTCGGTGACTGCCGCCCACGACTGGCCCTCAACCAAAGCCGCGATCATCGCCCCCATCACCCGGCAGGCGTCGACGGGCGCGCTCGCGTTGTGGGTGGGCAGGCTCGACTCGCCGGATCTGGCGGCGGCTTCGCCGACGTCGGCGAACCAGCGGACCGGTACCGGGGCCAGCCGCATGAGCGACCCGTTGGCCTGCATGTCCGGGTCGATGTGCGGATCGACCGCCTGACCCGTTTCCCTGAAACGGGAGAGAGCGGCGCTGGTCGTGTACCCGATGTCGAAACACCGGCCCGTGGACGACAGGTATCCGTCGTCACGCCACATGACGTACCGGCGCATCTGATCCGTGAGGTCCATCTCCCCGGTGTCGAGCAGGGACTCGGCGAGACACAGGGCCATCGAGGTGTCGTCGGTCCACTGACCGGGTTTGAGGCCGAACGGCCCGCCGCCGACCATGTCGGTGATCGGCTTGACATCCTCGCGTGGCGTGAACTCGAGCGTGGTCCCGGTCGCGTCGCCTGCCGCCAGGCCGAGCAGCGCACCGATCGCGCGGTCCTCCCCCGACGACCCAGCCGTGGCGAGAGCCGACCCTGCTGCCCCTGAGTCCATGGGGGCCATTGTGCCCGCCGGTGCCGCCGGTGCCGCCGGTCCCGCCGGTGCCGCCGAACCCGCCCAACCCGCCACTGCCAGATACAGGATCGAACCCCGCCCCGATCCTGTGGTGGGCCGCGGTCCTCCTCCTGGTCGGCACGTCTGGCGTGCTCTGGTCCAGACGCCGCCGAGTGGCTGCCGAGAACTCAGACAGCTGACCGCTCTGCGTGAAAGGTTGCACCCCCCATGAGGGGTGCAACCTTTCACGCAGACAAGCCGGGGTCAGCCGCGCAGACGCGCTCGCAGGCGACGGGTGTCGTCGGACGTCCAGCCGGCCTCGGCGAGCACCTGCTCGGCGCCGCCGGAGGCGCGCAGCACAGCCAGCAGGCGCCGCATCGTCTCGCCACGGGGAGACTGCCCGTCGACGGTCTTGCCCACCAGGTTGGCGGCGTAGGCCTCGCGTCGGCGCAGGCGCTCGAGGATCTGCGGCACGCGTTCTGCGGACAGCTCGAAGTCAGCCACCACCGCGTCATCCGCCGCCCCGGCCAGGCTGAGTGCCACGCCGACGATCGTGCCGGTCCGGTCCTTGCCCGCGGCGCAGTGGACCACCACGGCGCCCCGAGCATCCGCGATCATGCGCAGTGCCGCCACGACGGAGTCGGGTCGATTCGCAAGGTAGCCGAGGTAGTGCTGCGACCAGTACGCGTCGTGCTCGGGGCGCGATGCGGGCTCGTCTACCTGCTCGACCCTTGGCACGACGAGTGATGCGGAACGGTCGCCGAGGTTGGGGTCGCGAACCCAGGGGAGTGGACGCTCGCCGGCCGGTATGCCGCTCTCGCGAGTGTCCTCGGCGTAGAGCGTGTGGTGGTGGATGGTGACCCCCGGCTCGGCGACCAGCGGGCCGTCGCCCTCCTTGGCGACCTCGACAAGGGTGCGCAGGTCCACGACGTCCGTGAGGCCGAGTACATCCACGAGGTACCTGACCGCGGCCGGCGACAGCTCCTGCAGGTTGTCGGACCGGATCAACCGCCCCGACGCGATCGCGCCGCCGTCAGTCGTGGGCAGTCCGCCGACGTCCCGCATGTTGACGACGCCGTCGAGCTCGATCCAGGCGGGAACGGTCGAGGCGGGGCGGTGGGCGTCGGTTGTCACCCGAGGACAGTACGACCCTGACGGCCTGGCGACGGATGCCGGGACGACCTGGCGACGGATGCCGGGACTGACGGGTTCGACGACCGGATGCGTGCAGACAAGGTGAAGGCCCCGGGGAGTATGAGTCTCCGGGGCCTTCGGCGGCGAACCGGGGTCCGCCGCAGGGTGTCTGAGGTATGACCCTCAAACGCGTCCGAGGTCTGACCCTCGAACCCTGTCCAGACGAATCCAGACAGCCCGATCACCATCGCAATGGCGTTCTCCCTGAAGAGAACTCGGTTGTTCAGATGTTCGGTGTGCCTCCGGAGAACCGGTGGCGTGGCTCATTTGTAGCCCTCCCTCCGCGCTTCGCGCAAGGGTCGACGCCGAAGATTCGCGGGGCCCCGATATCCCCTCGGCGTGTCGCTCTCGACACGCCGAGGATCCGGCCTCGCGCGTTGCCCGACAATGGGTTCATGCCTGGCGCACTGCCCGAAGGGGAGCCCGCTCCCAACACGGGGGAACTCCCGGCCGAAGCGATGACGACGCTCGGCCGGCGCCCGTTCGGCGTCTACGTCCACGTGCCGTTCTGCTCGGTCCGGTGCGGCTACTGCGACTTCAACACCTACACGCTCACCGAGCTGGGGGACGGCCGCCTGACCGGTGCGAGCACCGCGACCTTCGCAACCGCCGCGATCGCCGAGCTCGACCTCGCGGCGGGTGTTCTCGGCCCCGACGCGCCCGCCGTCGACACCGTGTTCGTGGGCGGCGGGACCCCGACCCTGCTCGCCTGGCAGGACCTCGTGAGCATCCTTGACGGCATCCGCACCCGGTGGGGTCTGTCGTCCGGCGCCGAGGTCACGACCGAGGCCAACCCCGACTCCGTCACCGGCGAGTCACTGCAGGGGCTGCGGGCCGGGGGTTTCACCCGCGTCAGCCTGGGGATGCAGAGCGCGGTGCCGCACGTGCTGCGGACGCTCGACCGCACCCACGACCCCCAGAACGTGGCCCGCGCCGTCCTGGCCGCCCGCGACGCGGGACTCGACGTCAGCCTCGACCTGATCTACGGCACGCCGGGGGAGAGCCTCGCCGACTGGCATACCAGTCTGGACGCCGCCGTGGCCCTCCGCCCCGACCACCTGTCGGCCTACGCGCTGGTCGTCGAGGAGGGGACCAAGCTCGCCGCCCAGGTGCGGCGGGGGGACGTCCCGGCGCCGGACGACGACGACGAGGCGGCCAAGTACGAGCTCGCCGACGAGGTACTGACCGCGGCGGGTTTCGGTTGGTACGAGGTGAGCAACTGGGCGCGCGAGCCCCGGTTCCGGTGCCGGCACAACGTCGGGTACTGGATGGGGGGTGACTGGTGGGGCGTCGGTCCCGGTGCGCACAGCCACGTCGGGGGAGTGCGCTGGTGGAACGTCAAGCACCCTGTCGCGTATGCCGACAGGCTCGCCGCGGGGGTGTCACCGGCCGCGGCCCGGGAGATTCTGACGACGGAGCAGCGGCATGACGAGGAGGTTCTGCTCGGCGTCAGGCTGGTCGAGGGGTTGCCCCTGGACCGCTTGGACCAGGCGGGGCGAACGGCGGTTGCCGGCCTCGTGTCCGAGGGTCTCGTGGACGGCCGCGTCGCATTGGCTCAGCGCCGAGTGCGGCTGACCCGACAAGGCCGGCTGCTCGCAGACACGGTGGTCCGCCGACTGCTCGGCGTCGGGTGACGCTCCTCCTCCCCGCTTGCGTCCGACGAGGCGGCGGCCCAGGGCGAACGCGACGTCGGACGCGAGCGCGACGCAGGGTCGCGGCGGGGTCAGTGCAGAACCGGGATGGAGAACGGGTACGAGTACGCCTCGCCGCTGCTCGCCCGGATCGCGCCCCTGATGTGGCAGAACAGCGCCGCCACGCCGGCGACCACCCACACGATGATCCCGATCGGAAACAGGACCACCGTGAAGATGCAGACCCAGCCGATGATGATCAGCAGCCACACGGCGAGGTCGAAGTTGAACGCCCCGACGGCGGCCTGGCGGGCAATCGCGCTGCGGTCCTTGTAGAACACCCAGACCAGGAGCGGCCCGACGATGCTCAGCCATCCGGCCGACAGCACCGCGGCGATGAGCGCCGACAGGTGCGCGAGGATGCTCACGCTCCGCTCGGTTGCACTGCTGAGCTGTCCGCCCGCGGGGGTGGGGCCGACTGGGGGCTGGCTGGTCATGGTGTCCGTCCTGGTGACGTGATGGTGCGGGGTTGGTCCCCGTTGCCACCAGTGTGGACGCCAGCGAGAGTCCGGGCGTTGCATGAGACCCCTGATTCCGGGACGGCTCAGGGTCGGCTCAGGGTCGGTTCGGGGTCAGTCCTGATCCCGAACCTGAGCCGTCACGAAGTCGATGAGCTCCTCGACGCTCGCCAACAGGCTCGGTTCCAGGTCGGCATAACCGCGTACCGAGCCGAGGATTCGTTTCCAGGCGAGAGCGATGTCCGTCTGACTGTCGTACGGCCACCCCAGGGCGGCGCAGATGCCGTGCTTCCACGACTCACCCCGAGGCACCACCGGCCAGGCGGACAGGCCGAGGCGCTCGGGTCGCACGGACTGCCACACGTCGACGAACGGGTGGCCGAGCACGAGGACGTCGCCCCGCGCGTCCGGTTGCCGTCGCACTGCCTCCACCACGGCCGTCTCCTTGGTCCCCGGCAGCAGATGGTCGACGAGAATGCCCATCCGTCGCCCGGGACCGGGTCGGAACGCGCGAACCGCGCCCGCAAGGTCGTCGACACCGTCGAGCAGCTCCACCACGACGCCCTCGACGCGAAGGTCGTCACCCCACACCTTCTCGACCAGCTCGGCGTCGTGCCGGCCCTCCACGAACAACCGAGAGCCCGAGGCCACTCTCGCCCGGGCGCCGCTCACCGCGGTAGATCCGCTGGCCGTGCGCGACCCCGCTCGTCGCGCTGCGGCCAGGGCCTGCGCCGCTGCCCGGACGGGCGGAACGAGCACGACGGGCGCGCCCTCGAGCAGGTATCCGGGTCCCAGCGGGAACCCGCGCGTGCGTCCGCGGCGGTCCTCCAGGTGCACCACCTGCATCCCGCCGGCCTTCTCGACGCGGGTGACGGCTCCGCACCAACCGGTGTCGACCTCCTCGACGACCAACCCGGGCTCCGCGGGGACCTCACGGGGTGGGGGTCGGCGAGCCCGGCGCCAGTCCCCGGCGAGGACGTCGCCCTCGTAACGGTCCATCACGCCCCCATCCGCTCTCGGCTCGTTCGCGATAGCCGCTCAGGGAGCGTACGCAGCCCGTCCGTCGTTGTCGGTACGCCTCGCCGAACGGGAGGCATCCGGGCCGAACACGTAGACTTGGCACTCCGGTATGCCGAGTGCCAAACAGCCTCGCGGGCACAGGTTGGTATGGGTGCGCAGGGCTGGGCACGGGTGCGCACAGCTGGGATGGGTTGTTGCCGGGCGCGAGTTCGAGGAAACGGAGGTGTGTGGTGAGCGACGACCGTCGGTTGCAGGTGCTGCGCGCCATCGTCCAGGACTACGTCCGCACCTCGGAGCCCGTCGGGTCCAAGGCCCTCGTCGAGCGACACCATCTCGGGGTGTCGGCCGCGACGGTGCGCAACGACATGGCCGTCCTCGAGGAGGAGGGCCTGATCCACGCGCCGCATACCTCTGCGGGCCGAGTCCCCACCGACGCCGGGTACCGCGTCTTCGTCGACCGGCTGACCGCCGTCAAGCCGATGACGCCCGCGGAGCGTTCGGCGATCCGTACCTTCCTCGTGGGCGCGGTCGACCTCGACGACGTCGTCGACCGGACCGTGCGGCTGCTCGCGACCCTGACCCGGCAGGTTGCCGTCGTGCAGTACCCGAGCCTGACTCGCTCGACCGTGCGACACATCGAGCTCGTCCCACTGGGACCGGACCGGCTGATGATCGTTCTCATCGTCAACACCGGCCGCGTCGAGCAGCGTGTCGTGACCGCACGCGGAGTGCTGGACGGGCAGGGCAGTGAGACCTTCGTGTCCCGGCTGCGTTCCGAGCTCAACACCGAGGCCGTCGGCCGGCCGTTCAGCGATGCCGGGGCCCGCCTCGCGCGGCTGCCGGAGGGGTTTCCCGAGAACGAGCGCGAGATCGTCGCCGCGGTCGTCCGCACCCTCGAAGACGCGCTGGTGGAGGAACGAGAGGAGCGGGTGGTCCTCGCCGGGACCTCGAACCTCGCCCGGTTCGGGACCGACTTCCCGCTCACCATCGGACCGGTGCTGGAAGCCCTCGAGGAGCACGTGGTCCTGCTCAAGCTGCTCGGCGCGCTCGGCGAGGACGGCCGCAGTGGCCGGGTGTCGGATGCGGTGGCGGTGCGCATCGGGCACGAGAACCCGCACCAGGGGCTGACCTCCACGTCGATGGTCTCCGCCGGGTATGCCGCCGGGTCCGAGGTCGTCGCGGGCCTGGGAGTGCTCGGTCCGACAAGGATGGACTACCCCACGACGATGGCGACGGTTCGTGCGGTCGCGAGGTATGTCTCCGAGATCCTCGACCCCTGAGGCCGCCCCGCCTCGCTAAACCCCCAGACAGCGCACGACGTTTCGCAGAACAGGGACATCAGTTGAGCGACTACTACGCAGACCTCGGCGTCACCCACGCGGCGACCGAGGAGGAGATCAAGCGGGCCTACCGCAAGCTGGCGCGCAAGCTGCACCCCGACGTCAACCCCGACCCCGGCGCCGGTGAGCAGTTCAAGACGGTGTCACAGGCATACGACGTCCTGTCCGACCCCGAGAAGAAGCGCGCCTACGACATGGGGGCCGACCCTTACGCCGGCGCCGGCGCCGCGGGTTTCGGCCAGGGGTTCAACTTCAACGACGTGATGGACGCCTTCTTCGGCGGAGGTGCCGCGGGGACCCAGCGAGGCCCACGGTCCCGGGCGCAACGGGGACAGGATGCGTTGGTTCGCCTGGACATCGACCTGTCGAAGGCCGTTTTCGGTTCCGACGAGGACCTGACCATCGACACGGCGGTGGGTTGCAACACCTGCAAGGGAAGTGGGTCTCAGCCGGGCACGGGCACGGTGACCTGTTCGGTATGCAACGGGGCCGGTCAGGTGCAGAGCGTGCAGCGGTCCTTCCTCGGCCAGGTCATGACCACCCGACCGTGCGGGAACTGCCAGGGGTACGGCACCGTGGTCCAGCACCCGTGCTTCGAGTGCTCCGGCCAAGGTCGCGTCCGCACCCGTCGCACCCTGAAGATCCGGGTCCCCGCCGGCGTCGACACCGGCACCCGGATCCAGCTCGCCGGTGAGGGCGAGGTCGGCCCTGGGGCGGGTCCGGCCGCGGATCTCTACGTCGAGGTCAACGTTCGGCCGCACGGCATATACAGCCGCCGCGGAGACGACCTGCACTGCACGGTCGAGCTGCCGGTGACCGCGGCCGCTCTCGGGACCACCGTCTCCCTCGCCACCTTCGACGGAGACCGCGACCTGGTGGTCACCCCGGGGACGCAGCCTGGGGAGATCCACACGATGCGCTCGCTGGGGGTCACCCATCTGCGCGGCGGCGGGCGCGGTGACCTGATCGTGCACACCAACGTGCAGGTGCCCACGCACCTCACGGAGGAGCAGGGGCAGCTGCTGCGCGACCTGGCCATCCTGCGCGGGGAGGAGCGGCCGCAGGGGCGGCTCGCTCCCCTCGAGAAGGGCCTGATGGGCAAGCTGCGCGACGCCTTCATGGGCAAGTGAGCCAAGGGTCGGTGGGAGCGGGGGGAGCGGGGGGAGCCGCAGGAGCAGGGGACGTGGTGGCAGGGGCGGCGGGCGGACCATGACGGGACGGATGTTCCTCGTCGCTCCCAGCGAGCTGGCCGAAGCGCATACCGGGTCGGTCGTCCAGGTCGGTGGCGACGAAGGGCGGCACGCCGTCTCGGTCGTGAGGATCGCCGCGGGGGAGCGGGTGCTGCTCGCCGACGGCGCCGGCCGTCGTGCCGATGTCGTCGTCGTCGAGACCTCGACGGGTCGGTTCTCCGCCGAGGTGCTCGCCGTGCATGAGGACCCAGCGCCGTCGCCCCGGTTCGTGCTGGTCCAGGCGCTGGCGAAGGGAGATCGGGACGAGCAGGCGGTCGAGGCCGCGACCGAGCTCGGTGTCGACGAGGTCGTCCCCTGGCAGGCCGGCCGCAGCGTCGTCCAGTGGCGGGGTGAGGCCAAGCAGGCGCGCGGGCGCCGGCGCTGGGAGGCTGTGGTGTTTGCCGCCACAAAGCAGTCTCGTCGGTCCCGCACGCCCCTCGTGTCCCCCGTCGCGTCGACGAGCGAGCTGGTCGAGCGCGTCGGGCGGGGTGGGTTGACCTTGTTGCTGCACGAGGAGGCGACCCGCCCACTCGCGACGTTTGCGCTGCCCGACATGGGCGAGGTCCTGGTCGTCGTCGGCCCCGAGGGCGGAATCGCTCCCGAGGAGCTCGACGCCCTGACCGTCGCCGGGGGGGTCGCCGTGCGGCTGGGTTCTGGGGTGCTGCGGTCCTCGACCGCCGGACCGGCGGCCCTGGCCGTGATCAGCGCGGCGTCTCGCTGGCGCTAGCTCTGGCTGGGTGGAGTAGTGACCAGGGTGTGGTCAGCGCTCCATTTGAGGTTTTCGGCGTCACCCCACGTTGAAGGGCACCGCAAGCGAGGTGCTGACGGTTCCGTCGGCGGCGCTGGGCTCGATCGCCACGAACGTGTAGTCACCGGGAGCAAGCGTCCCGAGGTCGACCGACCAGCTCCCCTGCTGCGGGCAGCCGGACGAGGCTGTCGTGAAACCCGTTCTGACGACCGCGGCGCCCTGCCGCAGCTCCCAGCCGACCGTGGCCTCGAACACGCACGCCTGCCCGGTGACCACCACGGGAGCCGTGGCCGCCACCGTCTGTCCGGTCGACGGGTTGTCGACCCAGATCGGTGCGATCTCGTCCGCTAGACGGGCGTCTGCCGGCCGTTTGAAGACGTTTGCCGGGAAGGAGTCGAAGATGACACCTCCGCTCGTCCCGATGAACACCGGAGCGCTCTGCTGCGCGACTGCGGTCGCAGTCCAGACCAGCTGCTGCACAGCCATCTGCTGCTGCTCAGCGGTGAACCCAGCCCTGCCGGGGTTGCTCAAGATGACCCGGATCTCGGGGTCGTTGCGGCTGACGCTCTGCACCGTGGTCCCGGGGGGCCAGGCGTTGACAAAACCGTTGGGGTTGGGGTCACTCGGAGACAGCGCGACGTCGAGCGCCGCCGCGATCCGGGCGTTCAGGTCATCGGGGCCGCTCACCTTGGTCGACGCGAACTCCCGCACCAGCTGCCACTTCCCGACCTTCGCGCCCTGAGTTGACGCCTGGATGCGGAAGACAGGAAGGGCGACCACGGCGATCGCGCCCCCGTTCGGGACCGAGATCCCGCCGGTAGGGCTTCCGACGCGAGTGTTGCCGCCGGTGGGACGCGTGCCGGAGGTGACCGCCGGGCTCGGCGCCGCCGCGACCGTGCCCACCGGCACAGGCGTCGTTGTCCCCGGGCGCACCCCCAACCAGACCAGCAGGGCGACGACGGCAACCGCTGCCGCCGCGCCCACCGGTGGAATCCACTGCGGCAGCCGACCGGTGGAAGACCGTCCGGTTTTGGCCCGGATCTCCTCCAGCCGGTATGCCGGAACCACGCGGTCTGCCTCTCGACCCAAGGCCGCGCGGAGTCGGTTCTCCACCTCGTGCTCGTCTGCGGGATCGCGCGGTCCGGTGCTCATGCGGGGCCTCCTTGGACACGACGAAGAGTGCTGATGGCGCGGTGAGCGTGCACCTTGACCGAGCCCGACGAGATACCCAGCGCATCGGCGATCTGGAGCTCGCTGAGATCCGCGTAATAGCGCAGGACGACGACCTCCCGTTGTCGCGCGGGGAGGGTGTGCACCACCTCGAGTAGCGCGAGGTCATCAGCACGCCGCATCACCGACGCCTCGGCGCTCTCACCGACGGCTCGTCCGGGCAGGTCAGCCACGGCACCGGCCGCCGCGAGATAGCGGTGCTCAACCGTGCGGTGACGAAATCCGGATCGGCAGCCGTTCACGACCGCCCGCCTGAGGTAGGCCAGCGCCGTGCCGTCCTCGCGCAGCCTGGCGAGCCGCGGGTAAGAGGCGACGAACGCGCCCTGCACGACGTCCTCTGCCCGCGCGGAGTCCCGGACCAGCGGAGTGGCCAGCCGCACGAGCGGGGCCCAGTGCGCGGCATACAGCTCGGTGAGCGCGTCGTCGGCAGGCTCCTGCCGCGCGGCAGGCTCCTGCCGCGTCGTCGGCCCGAGATCGGCCATGGTCAACCTTCCCACGCCCAGTTGACGCGCCAGGTGAGCGAGGCGTTGACAGGAACCGGTGGTCACTTCCATGATCTCGCCCATGTGCCTCTTCTGCAGCATCCTCGAGGGCGAGGTCCCGGCCACCACCGTCGCCGAGACGCCGTTGTCCCTGGCGTTCCGAGACGTCGACCCCAAGGCCCCCACCCATGTCCTGGTCATCCCCCGCAGGCACGTTCCGAACCTCGGCGCGCTCGCGGAGCACGCCGACGAGCTCGCGGACGTCGTGACCCTTGCCGCTCGGGTTGCGGACGGCGAAGGTCTGGACCACGGCTACCGGATGGTCGCGAACACCGGCGCCGATGCTGGCCAGACCGTGTTCCACGCGCATCTGCACCTCCTCGGTGGGCGGGAGCTGACCTGGCCGCCCGGCTGAGATCGCGGCTGCAGTCGTGGTGGCACTGGTGCCTGCACGGGTGGCTGGGCTCGTGACTGGACTGGTGGCTGGACTGGTGGCTGGACTGCTGCCTGCACGGGTGGCTGGATTGTTGATCGAGGCGGTCAGTACCGCCCGCATCAAGGCCCCACCCGACCTGGCGCCGACCGGACTCAGAGGTTGTCGGGTTCTGGACCCGCCCACCCCGGTCCTGCCGCAACCATCTGAGTTCGGTCGCCACCGGGACCGCCCCCGTACAATCGACTCACGATGAGTGAGACCGACCATGACTGAGACGCACGCCGCCGGCACGGGGCTGCCCACACACACGATCACCATCCCGCCGTCGGTGCCCATGGTCACGTTGCTCGGCCCGCGGGACGAGCTGCTGAGGACCGTCGAGCGCGCGTTCCCGGCCCTCGACGTCCACGTTCGCGGCAACGAGCTCTCACTGCGGGGACTGAGCGCCGACGTCGCCCTCGTGGAGCGTCTCGTCGACGAGCTGTTGCTCATCATCGACGCCGGCCAGCCGCTCAACCGCGACGCCGTCGAACGCTCGATCGGTATGCTCCGCAGCCAGACCCAGGAGCGCCCCGCCGACGTGCTGACGATGAACATCGTCAGCAACCGGGGGCGCACGATCCGGCCGAAGACGCTGAACCAGAAGCGCTACGTCGACGCAATCGACAGCCACACGATCGTCTTCGGCATCGGACCGGCCGGCACCGGCAAGACGTATCTCGCGATGGCCAAGGCCGTAGCCGCGTTGCAGGCCAAACAGGTCAACCGCATCATCCTGACGCGGCCCGCGGTCGAGGCGGGGGAGCGGCTCGGCTTCCTGCCCGGCACGCTGAACGACAAGATCGACCCTTACCTGCGACCGCTCTACGACGCCCTCCACGACATGGTGGACCCGGAGACGATCCCGCGGCTGATGGCCGCCGGGACCATCGAGGTCGCGCCGCTGGCATACATGCGTGGTCGCTCGCTCAACGATGCGTTCATCATCCTCGACGAGGCGCAGAACACGTCTGCCGAGCAGATGAAGATGTTCCTCACCCGGCTCGGTTTCGGCGCCAAGATGGTCGTCACCGGTGACGTCACCCAGGTCGACCTGCCCGGCGGCACCACGTCGGGGCTGCGCCAGGTCCGAGGCATCCTGGACGGGATCGACGACATCCACTTCATCGAGCTGACCTCTGCCGACGTGGTCCGGCACCGGCTCGTCGCAGAGATTGTCGACGCCTACGAGCGTTCCGACGCGCAGGCGGGGGAGCGGCACGGCCGGGACGGGAATGGCCGGCGGACCGAGGGTGCTCGAGACCGGCGTCGGCAGAGCCGGGACGAGCCTCGAGCCGGCACCCCGTGAGCATCGAGGTGCTCAACGAGACCGAGTTCGCTGCGGACGAGCTCGAGCTCCTCGCCCTGTCGCGTTATGTGATGGGCGAGATGAAGGTCCACCCGCAGGCCGACCTCTGTATCACCATGGTCGAGGAGCCGGCCATGGAGACTCTGCACGTGCAGTGGATGGACCTGCCGGGTCCGACCGACGTGATGAGCTTCCCGATGGACGAGCTGCGACCAGGGCGTGACGACTCCGAGCCGCAGGAGGGTGTGCTTGGAGACATCGTGCTGTGCCCCAGCGTGGCGGCGAAGCAGGCCACCGAAGCCGGCCACGCCACGCAGGAGGAGCTGTTGCTGCTCACCACCCACGGCATCCTGCACCTGCTCGGGTTCGACCACGCCGAGCCGGACGAGGAGCGGGAGATGTTCGAGCTGCAACGCCAGCTCCTGCTCACCTTCCTGGCCGCGCGCGGCCGGCCGGCCTTCTAGGAACGGGCGGAGCGGGCGACGTGTTCACCCAGATGGTGCTGTTCGCGCTGCTGAGCATCGCGGTCGCCTTCATGGTCGCTGCCGCGGAGGCGGCGATCTTCCGGATGTCGCGGGTGCGCGCGCAGGAGCTGGCCAGCGAGGGACGGACCGGCTCGCGGTCACTGACGAAGGTGCTCGGCGACTCGGCGGCATACCTGGCGGTGCTCGCTTTCCTGCGCGTTGTCGCCGAGGCGACCTGCGCGGTGTTCATCACCGTGGCGGTGCTCGAGCTCGTGCAGGCCAAGAACCTCGCTCTCGCGATCTCGATCGTCGTGATGGCCATCGTGTCGTTCGTCATCGTCGGCGTCTCGCCGCGAACCCTCGGCCGGCAGAACTACGACACGGTCGCCCTGTGGGCTGCGCCGTTCGCCGTCGGGCTGCGCAAGGTCCTCGGACCGGTGTCGCGGGTCCTCGTCGCGCTCGGCAACGCCGTGACACCCGGCAAGGGCTATCGCGAGGGGCCGTTCCAGAGCGAGGCGGAGCTGCGCGACCTGCTCGACATCGCTGGTGACTCGGCGGTCATCGAGGACGACGAGCGGGAGATGATCCACTCGGTCTTCGAGCTCGGCGACACCGTGGTCCGCGAGGTGATGGTGCCTCGCACCGACATGGTGACGATCGCTCACGACCGGTCGCTACGGCAGGCGATGTCGCTGTTCCTGCGGTCGGGGTTCTCGCGAATCCCTGTGGTCGGCGACGACAGCGATGACACGCGGGGGCTGCTCTACCTCAAGGACGTCGTGCGGCGCACGTATGCCGACCCCCAGTCCGCGCAGCACCCCGTCGACAGCGCGATGCGGCCGATGCACTTCGTGCCCGAGAGCAAGCCCGTCGACGACCTGCTGCGCGAGATGCAGCGTGACCAGAGCCATTTTGCGCTCGTCGTGGACGAGTACGGCGGGACGGCTGGTCTGGTGACGATCGAGGACATCATCGAGGAGATCGTCGGTGAGATCGACGACGAGTACGACCGGGAGACACCGGGGGTCGAGACTCTCCCCGACGGCTCGCTGCGCGTGCCGGCGACGATGAGCATCGACGATCTCGCGGACAGCTTCGACGTGACGATCGACGAGGAGGAGGTGGACACCGTCGGCGGCCTGCTCGCCAAGGCCATCGGTCGGGTGCCCATTCCCGGTTCCCACGCCGGGGTGGCGGGTCTGTCGCTGACTGCGGAGCGGATGGCCGGTCGTCGGCACCGCATCGCGTCGGTCATCGTCCATCGGCTCGAGCCGGAGCAGGCCGAGGCGCCCGAGCAACGCGAGAGCTCACACCGTTCCGAGCGCCAACGTGAGGGGGCGGACTCGTGACCGAGACGCCGTCATACCGGGCGGGGTTCGCCGCTCTGGTCGGCCGGCCGAACGCCGGCAAGTCCACGCTGACCAACGCTCTCGTCGGCCACAAGGTCGCCATCACCTCGTCCAAGCCGCAGACCACCCGCCACACCATCCGCGGGATCGCGATGAGCGAGCACGCGCAGCTGGTGCTGGTCGACACCCCAGGGCTGCACAAGCCGCGGACGCTGCTGGGGGAGCGGCTCAACCACCTCGTGCGCGAGACGCTGCACGAGGTCGACGTCATCGGGTTCTGCCTCCCGGCCGACCAGAAGATCGGCCCCGGTGACACCTTCATCGCGGGCGAGCTGGCGGAGCTGCAACGCGCTCGGCGGCGGCCCGTCGTCGCCATCGCGACCAAGATCGACACCATCGAGCGACACAGGCTCGCGGAGCACCTCATCGCGATCGACCGTCTGGGTTCGTGGGACGAGATCGTGCCCTGCTCGGCCACCCGAGGGGACCAGGTCGAGCTGGTTCGTAACGTGCTGTCGAGCTATCTCCCACACTCTCCGCAGCTCTATCCCGACGGCGTCCTCACGGACGAGACCGACGTGGTGATGATCGCCGAGCTGGTGAGGGAGGCGGCGCTCGAAGGGGTGCGCGACGAGCTGCCGCACTCGTTGGCGGTGGTGGTCGAGGAGATGGTGCCGCGACCTGACCGGCCGGCCGACGACCCACTGCTCGACCTGCGCGTCAACGTGTTCGTCGAACGGCCCAGCCAGAAGGCGATCGTGATCGGCCGGGGTGGGTCGAGACTGCGCGACGTGGGTATCACTGCACGGGCTGGCATCGAGGCTCTGCTAGGTCAGCGGGTCCACCTCGACCTGCACGTCAAGGTCGCCAAGGACTGGCAGCGCGACCCGAAACAGCTGCAGCGCCTCGGCTTCTGACCACACTCCCGGTCGTGACCCGGTCTCGTCCCGGTCGTGTCCCGGTCGTCAGGACCCTGCTGCCCGCCGACTGCTCGCAGGACGCGATCGTCAGCGTCTGGCCCGTGACCCCGTGAGCACCTTGACCGTGACCCAGGCCTGCTGGACGGCGACGGCCTGCGCGCTCGTCGCTCCGAACCGCTTCTTCGCCGCGGCGACGGTGAGGGTGGCAAAGCCCGCGAAGTCGACGTCCTTGTCGATCGTGCCTCCCGTCAGCACGTCGTACCAGACGGCGCCGGCTCCCTCCCAGCTGCGGCCGCCGATGCCGGTCGCCGCGAGATAGAACGCGTGGTTGGGGATGCCTGAGTTCGTGTGGACACCGCCGTTGTCGTGCGCCGAGTCGTGCGGCAGATCAACGTATCCGTCCATGTCTGCCGGCTGCGGGTCCTTGCCGAGCGTCGGGTCGTCGTATGCGGTGCCCGGCGCCTTCATCGAGCGCAGGGCCACACCGTTGACCCGCGCCGTGAACAGGCCCTGGCCGATCAGCCAGTCGGCTGCCGCCGCGTCCTGCCCGAGGCTCATCTGTTTGACCATCGAACCAAAACCGTCGGAGACCGACTCGTTGAGCGCCCCCGGCTGGGCGACATAGGTCAGGCCCGCCGTGAACTGCGTGACGCCATGAGTCAGCTCGTGCCCGATGACGTCGACGCTGGACGTGAACCCGTTGAAATAGGTGCCGTCACCGTCGCCGAACACCATCTGTGCACCGTCCCAGAACGCGTTGTCATAGGCCGTGCCGTAGTGCACCGTCGCGATGAGCTCGAGCCCCTTGGCGTCCAGTGAGTTGCGTCGATATGCCTCCCAGTACAGGTCCCACGTGGCGCCCAGCCCGTCGTAGGCCTGGTTGACGGCGACGTCCTTGCTGACCGGACCACCCTCCGCGCGGACCTCCGCACCGGGCAAGGTCGTGCTGGTCTCGGCGTCATGGATCGACCGCACGACCGTCGGAGTCGCGGCGGCGCCGGGTCGGTGCGACGGCGCAGGCACGTGGACGTGAGGCGCTCGTGGAACGGTGCCCGGCGCGAGGAGACCGCCCCGCTCCCCGCGGCCCCGCTCGGTGAACACCTCGCGTCGTCGGCGCAGCTGCGCGTCGCTGTCGAGGCTCTCGCGCGCAGCGATGGCGGCCCGGTCGGGCACCTCGGGGTGCTCGGGGCCCTCGAACTGCGCGATCCGTTCGAGCAGGTAGGGCGGCACGATGCCACAGCGGGTCGACGTGGTGGTCTCTGGGCGGCAGGGTCGGCTGTTGCTCATGTCCCCTACCTTGACGGTGACCACCGACAGCAGCAAGTCTCCCGCCGTGGCAACCGCCGGTGCCCTGCGACCGGCACCCGCCGAGGCATACGGTCGACGTGTGACCCACACTGCTGCACACCGTGGACTGCTGCTGGCTCGGGCCCGGCCCGGTGAGGTCGGGGTCGACACAGCGGCGGTGACCGCGTTCCTCGACACGATCCAGGCCGGCGGGGTGGAGCTGCACAGCCTGATGGTCCTGCGGCACGGGAAGGTCGCCGCCGAGGGCTGGTGGGCTCCCTACGATCGCGGCCGCGTCCACCTGCTCTACTCACTCAGCAAGTCCTTGACGTCCACCGCGGTGGGTCTCTGTGTCGCGGAGGGAAGGTTCGCGCTCGACGACCACGTCGTCGACCTCCTGCCCGAGCGCACGCCGGACGACGTGGCCGAGCGGGTCAGCGCCCTGACGGTCCACCACCTTCTCTCGATGTCGACCGGACATCGCGAGGACACCCTCGACCGGGCCCTTGCGCTCGAGCCACACGACGTCGTTCGCGGCTTCCTCCGGATCCCTCCCGAGGAGCCGGTGGGGTCTCGCCATGCCTACAACAACGGCACGACCTATGTCCTCGCGGCACTGGTGGAGAAGGCATGCGGGTCGGCTCTGCTGGACTTCCTACGCCCGCGACTGCTCGACCCGCTCGGGATCGGCGCCGCTCACTGGGACCTGGACGAGCACGGCCAGGAGATGGGGTTCACCGGCCTCCACCTGCAAACCGAGTCGATCGCGGCGTTCGGCCAGCTGCTGCTCCAGGACGGCGTCTGGGAGGGGCAGCGTCTCCTGCCGCAAGGGTGGGTGGAGCTGGCGACCCGCACCCACATCGACACAACCGAGAGCACCGGGAGCACCGAGAGCACCAAGAGCACCGAGAGCCCGGACTGGCGACAGGGGTACGGCTATCAGTTCTGGATCTCGCGGCACGGATTCCGCGGAGACGGCGCGCTGGGTCAGTTCTGCCTCGTGGTCCCGGAGCTCGACCTCGTCGTCGTGACGACGGCGTTCAGCCCGGACATGCAGGTGCTCCTCGACGCGGTGTGGGCGCACCTGCTGCCCGGTTCCGCGGGTGTCGGCGTGGCGGCGGCCGACGTGCCGGACCTCGCGGCCGACAATGAGCTCGCCGAGCGGCTGGCCCACCTCACGCTTCCCGTCATCGAGGTGGGCCCCGAGGTGGGCCTCTCGCCCTCACGCACCTTCGAGGTCGCCGACGCTGGCCGGTTCTCGCCGTTCGCTGCCGGGACCCACATGACGGTCGCGCCGAACGGGGACGACACGGTGGTCAGCGTGACGCTCTCAGGGACCACCTTGACGTTTGGCTGCGGCCGCTCGCAGTGGACCGAAGGATCGTTGGACGGGACCCCCGTGGTCTGCCGGGGAGGGTGGACCGACCCTGTGACGTTCGAGGCGGACCTCGTCCTCATCGAGACGCCACATCGGATCCGGATGCACGCCAACGGTCTTCGGTTCGACGCGGCGTGGAACAGTCCGCCCCTCACCGGACCCCGCCTCGAGTCTCAGCTGCCCGGGGCGGTCTGGTCCGCCTGGTGAGCGGACGTGGGGCCTGACCCGGGCCCTACGGAAACGTGCGTCCGACGGAACGGCGGTCAGGGGCCCCAGCGCCGGCCGGCTGGTGGAGCCGGGGCGTCCTGGGGGCCAGGCGAGGCGCCTGGGTGAGCCGGTCCGCTGTCGACGACAGGGGCGACCGCAGGTGGCGGGCTCGACAGTTGACCGCGCCGCATCGCCTTGCGGGCTTGCCGCCGGTCGTTCCACCCGGGGTGGCGGACTCTGACCGACCCTGCACCCGAGCTGCCGTGCAGGACCAACAACGGCATTCCCTGGCGGGGAATCTCGTTGACCCGGTTAGACAGCGAGCCGACGCCCTTGCCGATCCGGTCCGTGTTGACACCCCAGCCTTCCGGCACGACGAGGATGACCCAACCCAACCCCCCCGTCACCTTGATGTCGACGACGGCGTGCGGACAGTGAGCCTGCTGGAAGTCGACCTTGAGCGTCGCAATACCCGCGTTGAACCGCATGAACGCCGGGACGGTCCACCGGCCGTTGCGGGTGTGGCTGGAGATGCCGGCCGTGAGGGTGAGCCGGTGGTCGGGGTCGGCCCCGAGCTGCTCGTGGGTCGTGCCGGCCACCAGTCCTGTCAACTGCCGTGACGGAGGCACGAGCGGCAGATCAGCCACGAGCCCGTCGAGGTCGAGGAACGTCCGGGCCGCCCGTGCCACGATCATCCGCTGGTCCAGCTCGCCTTCGGTGAGCCGACCCTCGGCGTACTGCTGTCGCAGCAGCAGGACCACGTGCTCGCGTTCGGCATGGCCCACACGCAGCTGCCCCGCACCGTCCATCTCGTCATCGTAGGCGAGAGAGCAGGCGACGGTGCGGGCCGAGTTCCGCGACGGAGGGCGGACGCACCTCCCACGATCCGGGCGCTCCACGAGGTGGGGTGGACGGGCGGTGTGGCACCGGCATACTCTCGGCGTGTGCGTTCGGCGCTGCTCCTCCTTCGCTGCCGCGACGAGGCCTAGTCACTCGGCCTCCCTCGTCGCGGAGCTCGTGATGCCCGGCCGGCCCCACAGCGGCGAGAGCGCCGCAGCGACGACGAGGACGTGACACGCATGCTCCACCCCCAGACGGCTTCTGGTATGCCGTTCGGCAAGTACCAGCCCTTCCATGAGCAGATCGCCGTCGACCTCCCGGACCGCAGCTGGCCGACCAGGCGCATCACGCGGGCGCCGCGCTGGTGCGCGGTCGACCTGCGCGACGGCAACCAGGCGCTCATCGACCCGATGAACCCGGAACGCAAGAAGCGGATGTTCGACCTGCTCGTGCGAATGGGCTACAAGGAGGTCGAGGTCGGGTTCCCCTCGGCGAGCCAGGCCGACTTCGACTTCGTGCGTCAGCTGATCGAGGGCGGGCACGTCCCCGACGACGTGACGATCCAGGTCCTCACCCAGTGCCGCGACCACCTGGTGGAGCGGACCTTCGACGCGATCCGCGGCGCCAAGCAGGCGATCGTCCACTTCTACAACTCGACGTCGGTGCTGCAGCGTCGGGTCGTGTTCGGGCTCGACCAGGACGGCATCGTCGACATCGCGGTCCAGGCGGCGCGACTCTGTCGCAAGCTCGAGGAGACCGTTGCCGACACCGACGTCTACTACGAGTACTCACCGGAGTCCTACACCGGCACCGAGCTCGACTTCGCCGTGCGGATCTGCAACGAGGTCATCGACGTTATCGACCCGAGCCCGGACCACCGGCTGATCATCAACCTCCCGGCAACCGTCGAGATGGCCACGCCCAACGTCTACGCCGACTCGATCGAGTGGATGAACCGGCACCTCGACCGGCGCGAGTCTGTCGTGCTGTCCCTGCACCCGCACAACGACCGGGGGACGGGGGTGGCGGCGGCCGAGCTCGGCTACCTCGCCGGCGCCGACCGGATCGAGGGATGCCTGTTCGGCAACGGCGAGCGCACCGGCAACGTCTGCCTCGTCACGCTCGGGATGAACCTGTTCTCCCAGGGCATCGACCCGCAGATCGACTTCTCACACCTCGACGAGATCCGGCGCACGGTGGAGTACTGCAACCAGCTGCCGGTCGGGGAACGCCATCCATGGGGCGGCGACCTTGTCTACACCGCCTTCTCCGGTTCCCACCAGGACGCCATCAAGAAGGGCTTCGAGTGGATGGACAAGGACGCGAACGCTGCCGGCGTGGGGGTCGACGACATCCCCTGGGGCGTGCCCTACCTGCCGATCGACCCGCACGACATCGGCCGCACCTACGAGGCCGTCGTCCGCGTCAACAGCCAGTCGGGCAAGGGCGGCGTGGCCTACATCATGAAGTCCGAGCACCACCTCGACCTCCCCCGTCGCTTGCAGATCGAGTTCTCCGGCGTCGTCCAACGCAGCGTCGACCAGGAGGGTGGAGAGGTGGCCCCGGACGCGCTGTGGGCCGGTTTCGAGCACGAGTACCTTCCGTCCGCGTTGCACGCCTGGGGCCGGTTCTCCCTCGTTTCGGTCCACTCCGACTCGACCGTCGACGGCGGCAGCCGGCTCTCGGTCATGGTCACGGACGAGGGAAAGGAGGTACGCGTCGACGGTGCCGGCAACGGGCCGATCGCTGCCTTCACCGGCGCGCTCTCCACCCTCGGGGTGGACGTGCGGGTGCTCGACTACCAGGAGCACGCCCTGTCGGCCGGCGGGGATGCCCGGGCGGCCGCCTACGTGGAGTGCGCCGTCGGCGACCGCGTGCTCTGGGGTGTCGGCCTCGACTCCTCGATCGTGACCGCGTCGCTCAAGGCTGTCATCTCGGCCGTCAACCGCGCCGAACGCGACGCGACGCCCGCGTGAGCGACAGCCACTCAACTCGGATCGTCGTCGGCGGCTACGGTTCGTCGATCGGGCTCGTGACGCTGACGGACGACGGGTTCGACCCACCAGATGACGTGGCCACTGCCGAACGACCTTCCTGCGTCATCGTCTCGCCAGACGGTCGCTTCGTCTATGCAGTCCTCGAGAACGCCGAGGGGTCGGTCGCCGCATGGGCGGTGAACCCAGCTGGTCCGTGGCGGCCGTTGGGCACGCAGCCCACCGGGGGGGCCGACCCCGCCCATCTCGCGCGCAGCCCGGACGGTCGGTGGCTCGTCGCCGCGAACTACACGTCGGGGTCCGTATCCGTCCACCCGGTTCTCGACGACGGATCGCTCGGGGTCAGAACAGACCTCGTGCAGCATCAGGGTGACCCCGGTCCCGTCGCCGACCGTCAGGAGGGTCCGCACGCCCACCAGGTCGTCTTCGTGGCGGATGACGTGATCCTGGTCTGCGAGCTCGGTCTGGATCTCGTCATCACCTACCGGCTCGACCTCGCAGGGGGGTCACTGACCGAGCTGGCACGGGCCGCGTTCACCCCTGGGACGGGCCCTCGGCACCTCGTGCTGTCCGCCGACGGGCGCAAGGCATACGTGGTGGGAGAGCTGTCGTCGACAGTGACGATCTGCCGGTTCGACGGGATTACCGTCGAGCCTCTGGGGTCGGCATCGACCAGGCTCCCGGCTGAGACGCGTCAGAACACCCCAGCCGGGATCGTGCTCAGTGGTTCCGGCCACTCGGTGTCAGTCTCCAACCGCGGGGACGACACCATCGCCGAGGTGGAAATCGAGGGCACCGACCCCCAGCTCGGCGCGGTCGTGTCCTGCGGAGGACAGCAGCCGCGGTGGCTCGCGCCCGGACCCGACAAGGACCAGCTCCTCGTCGCGAACCAGGGGTCCGACCGGGTCACCGTGCTGCGCCAGGGGCCCGGCGGCTGGGCCGTGACCGGTGGGTTCGCCTGGCCGGCACCGACCTGCGTCGCGCTGCTCCCGTCGCGCTGACGGGACGACTTGACTCGACTGGCCCGGCAACCTCGACCTCGATGACAGGACTCAGAGGTTCGTCGGTTTCGATGCTACCGACGTCCGAATTGTCTGCAAAGGTGTGAGTCCGGTCGGGGGAGACGTGAGTCCGGTCGGGGGGGGTGTGAGTCCGGTCGGGGGAGGTGCGAGTCCGGTCGGGGGAGGTGCGAGTCCGGTCGGGGGTCATCAACGGCGGAGGCGCTGCGACGGTCGGTCAGCGGACGCCGCGGACCCGGAACTGGATGGAGACCCGCGGGCCGACACCCTTGGCGGTCTTGGGGATCGCGTGGTCCCAGGTGCGCTGGCACGACCCACCCATGACCACGAGGTCGCCGTGGCCGAGGGGCAGTCGCACGGCAGTGCCTCCGCCGTCCCGCGGGCGGAACGCGAGAGGTCGCGGGCTGCCGACGGACAGGATCGCGACCATGGTGTCCTCTGACGTCGAGCGTCCGAACCGGTCACCGTGCCAGGCCACGCTGTCGCGGCCGTCGCGATAAAGACAGAGGCCGGCCGTGACGAACCGCTCGCCGAGCTCTGGCTCGTAGTGGTCGCTCAGCGTCTCCCTCGCCTGGAGCAGCAGGGGATGCGGGAGTGCCTCGTCCTGCGCGTAGAACTTCGTCAGCCGTGGCACGTCGACGACGCCGTCGTACATCTGCCGGCGTTCCGCCCGCCACGGAACGTCGTGGAGCAGCGCCTGCAACAGCGTGTCGCCTCCCGCCAGCCAGCCGCTTCGCAGGTCTACCCAGGCGCCACGTGTCAGCGGTCGTCGCTCCAGCGAACTCCCGAGGTCTCCCAGCGTCATCGTGTCGGCGAGCTCCAGCAGCGAGCTCTGCAGCACCATCGACATGGGGACGAGCATACCCGCTGTCTCGAACATGTGTCCTGCATGTCTGCTTGAGTGCAGTAGTTTAGGTCAATGTCGATGGAGCGCCCGGTCGGTGGCGTGGACTACCCGTGCACGTACCAGGAGTTCCGGGTCTGGTTTCCCGATGATGTGGCCTGCCGGGAGTATCTCGGGCGGCTGCGGTGGCCGACCGGGTTCTCGTGCCCTCACTGCGGTTGCGGTACGGCCTGGCGGACCGGTCGGGGCCTGTGGATGTGTGCCGGGTGCGCGGTGAAGACGTCGGCCACGGCGGGCACGATCTTCCACCGCTCGCACACCCCGTTGTCGACCTGGTTCGCCGCGGTCTGGTTCGTGACCTCGTCGAAGAACGGCATCTCGGCGCGCGGTCTGCAGGACGTGCTGGGGTTCGGGTCGTACGAGACGGCGTGGGCGTGGCTGCACAAGCTTCGTCGGGCCATGGTCCGCCCGGACCGGGACCTGCTCGGCACCCAGGCCGGTGTCGTGGTGGAGCTGGACCAGAGCTTCCTCGGCGGCAGGAGCACCGGAAACCTTGGTGGCACAAGCGACAAGGTGCCGATCACGATCGCGGTCGAGCGGACCGCCGGCGGCCGGCTCGGACGGGTACGCCTCGAGCTGGCCGACAAACCGGGCGGCCTTGACATCATCGAGTTCGCCACCGAGGTCGTCGCCAAGGGGGCCACGATCCACACCGATGGCGCCCGCATGTTCACCCGGCTCACCGACCTCGGCTACCTCCACCACGCCACCCCCGCGACCAAGGCCGGACACAAGGTCGACAACCCCGACGCCGTGATGGCCGGCCCTCACCTGGTCTCCTCGCTGCTCAAACGCTGGACCGCCGGCACCCTGCACTACCGGCTCAGCGAACAGCACCTGCCCTACTACCTTGACGAGTTCACCTTCCGGTTCAACCGGCGCACCTCCCAAGCACGAGGCCTGCTGTTCTACCGGCTGCTCCAACAATCCGTCGACACCGACCCGCACCCCCTCAAGGACCTCATCGGCGGCGGCAGCTGAGCACCAAATGCACTCAAGCAGATATGCAGGACATGTGTGCGACTCTGGCCCAGCTGCAGCCGTCCGACGATTTCCAGGCAAGCCTGGCGTCACTGAGCAACCGTGGTCAAGCACCAGAGGGGTCGGTTGGGGCAGTCTCGAGTCATGACGACGAGCGAGCAGGTGACACGCGTGGCACCGGACCGGCTGGCCACGGTGCTCGACCTCGCCCAGGCCTGCCTCGCGGACTCGTCCTCCAGCGCGGCGGAGCTGGCCGGGCAGGCCTTTCTGTCCCGGTTCCACTTCGACCGGCTGGTGACGGCCGCGGCCGGTGAGCCCCCGGGGGGGTTACGCCGTCGGCTGCTGTTGGAGCGGGCGGCATACCGGCTGATCTCGACCGGGCACACCGTCCTCGACATCGCGGTGGAGGCCGGTTATGGCTCACACGAAGGCTTCACCCGAGCCTTCGCCCGTGCCTACGGTGTTCCGCCATCGACGCTCCGCCGGCACCGGCCACTGACCTTCCGCCAGCTCGAGCTGCCCGCCCCGAGTGGCGTGCACTTCCAACCGCCCGGGGGCCTTCGGCTGCCCGCTCACAACAAGGAGACCCAGATGGACATCGTCCAGCACCTCGTCGACCACCACGTCGACACCCTCACGGAGATCATCGAACGAGCCGCCTCCCTTCCCGACGAGGTGGTCGACCGACCGATCACCGTCTCGGTCGAGACCATCGACGACCACCCGACCCTGCGCACCGTCATCAACGCGATGGTCACCCAGGAGGAGCATTGGCTGTCCGCGCTGCGGGGAGGGGGCTGGCCCGACGAGCACGACCTGACGATGAGCGGGTTGCGCGACCGGCACGCCGTCGCCGGTGCCGACTACCGGGCGTTCGTCCAGCAGACGCTTGCAGACGAGACCCTCGCGGATACGTTCGTCGACACCACCCGCGAGCCGCCGGCCACCCATACCCTCGGCGGGACGATCGGGCACGTGATCACCTTCGCGGCGGTCCGTCGCACGCTCGCCGTCGGCGCGCTGGAGTCCGCCGGGATCCACGACCTCGACAGCGGTGACCCACGCCCGTTCCTCGATGCCCAAGCCGGCTGAACCGCCGACACGGGGGGTCATCCGCGAGCCGGTGTCGGGCAACCTGGTTGAGCTCGCGGACCGGCCAGCGGGCTTCAACTGGACGGGAAATAGCCGTCTGAGCCGGGCGACTGCGCGTAGGGCGCCACATGGACGCTGACGCCAGCCGCACGCAGCGCCGCGAGCACCTCGACGTCGGCGGCCTCGTCCGTCACGACGTGCGCCATCCGGTCCACTGGGACCGTCTGGACCATCGTGTCGATCCCGAGCTTTGTGTGGTCGGCGAGCACGACGACCTCCTGCGCCGTTCTGGCAATGGCCCTGTCGACCGCAGCAGCAGCGGTATTCGGTGTGGACAGACCGCGCCCCGCTGTCAGGCCGTTTCCCGACAGGAACGCGCGGCGCACCCGCAGCCCCGATAGCGAGTGTTCTGCGGCCGTCCCGACCAGAGCGAACGTGGCTCCGCGAAGGATTCCGCCGGTGACCATCACCTCCGACTGGGAGCCGGCAAGTGCGGTCGCCACCAGCACCGAGTTGGTCACCACGGTCAGCTCGCGCACGCGCGTCAAACGATGGGCCAGTTCGAGGGTCGTGGTCCCTGCCCCCAAGACGATGGCGTCACCCTCCTCGACCAGGCTGGCCGCCACCCTGGCGATCGCGGCTTTCCCGGGGGCCGCGACCCGGCTCTTCTGCAAGTAGCTCGGCTCGTGCGACAGCGCGCCAGGCATCGCTGCACCACCACGCTTGCGGTCCAACAAACCATCGGCCTCCAGCGCCCGCAGGTCGCGGCGCACGGTCACCTCCGACGAACCGACCGTCGCGGCGAGCTCCTTGAGCGAGACGGCCCCACTGGACCGGACCATCTCGAGGATGGTGTGACGACGCTCTGCGGCGAACATCGGCGTCAAGAGCGGTCACCTCCTGTATGCGGCTGATCGGTCGAGATCGATGATGGGCGACCCTACGCGCGTCACGGGGGTGGTGTCAGGCCTCTGGATCAGTGCTCGTGATCATCATCAGCCAAAAGTGACGGATTTTGGTCACGACGTCATCACGAAGTATCGGCCCGCTAGACAAAAGCGATCACCCGGGGTTGACTCTGGTCGAACCCGCGCCGTTTCAGCACCGCATTTCGGCACTTCATCAAGGACGTGGGGGAAAGACTGTGGCGCAAGGCCGCGTCACGGACCACTTGATCATTTTTGATCATGTCGAGAAGAGCCCGCACTCATGATGATCACCAGATCGCGCAACCTGTCCGTTGCGGCCGTTGCTCTCGCCCTTGGGCTGGGGGCGGCCGGTTGCTCCAACAACACCACCAGCAGCAGCGGTTCCGGTGGGACCGCGGGCGGAGGTGCCAACCCCAGCGTCGCGGCCAGCACCAGCGCCGGAGGGGACGGCTGCACCCGGACCAAGCTCGGATATCCCTCGGTGGACATGAAGGGCGCCAAGGTCGGGTTCTCGCAGTCGGAACCCGAGACCGCCGCGTTCCGCATCGCCGAGACCCAGTCGATGGTCGACGAGGCGGCCAAGCAGGGCGCAACCTTGATCAAGACTGACGCGAACAGCCAGATCGCCAAGCAAGTGACCGACATCCAGGGGATGATCAACCAAGGGGTCCAGCTGCTGATCGTCGCGCCACTCAACTCCGACGGTTTGCAGCCGGCATTCGACGCCGCCAAGGCCAAGAAGATCCCGGTCGTCACGGTCGACCGTCTCGTCACAGCCACCGCTTGCAGCGACTACCTGACCTTCATCGGGTCCAACTTTGTGTCCCAGGGCAAGCGCGCCGCCGACCAGATGATCAAGCAGACCGGCGGCACCGGCAAGGTGGCGATCCTGCTCGGGTCGTCCGGCAACAACGTCACGACCGACCGGACCAGCGGGTTCGTCGACCAGCTCAAGACGGCGGCCGGCCTGCAGATCGTGGCTCAGCAGACCGCCAACTTCGCGCGCACCGACGGTCAGACCGTGATGGCGTCGCTGCTGCAGGCCCACCCCGAGATCACGGCCGTCTACGCAGAGAACGACGAGATGGGCATTGGCGCGGTCACGGCGATCCAGGCGGCCGGCAAGAAGCCAGGCACCGACATCAAGGTCTTCTCGATCGACGGCACCAAGGACGCGGTGCAGCTGCTTGTCGATGGCAAGTACAACGGCGTCATCGAGTCCAACCCCCGCTTCGGTCCGTTGGCCTTCAAGGCGCTGGCCGACTTCGAGGCCGACACACCCGTCCCGGCGAAGATCATCATCCAGGACAACGAGTACACGCCGGAGAATGCCAAAGACCAGCTGAAGAACGCATTCTGAGGCTTTCTGAGGTGACGTAGGGACTTCGCCGCGGCCGGCCCGATCTGGGTCGACCGTGGCGGAGCGACGCCTACCAGCTCCCCGCCGGTCTCCGACAGCAGGAAGGGCACCGTCCGTGGCGCAGACGCAGCAGGAAGCAGACCCGGTGGTCGCTGCCTTGGAGGCGATTGGGGTAAGCAAGGGGTTCCCGGGTGTCCAGGCCCTTTCTGACGTCACGTTCACGCTGCGCCGCGGCGAAGCCCATGCCCTGGTCGGCGAGAACGGTGCCGGCAAGTCGACCCTGATCAAGGTGTTGACCGGGGTCTACCAGCTCGACTCGGGGGAGCTGCGCAAGGACGGCGAACCGGTCACCTTCGCGGGTCCCAGGGAAGCTCAGCGCGCCGGTATCAGCACCATCTACCAGGAGCTCGACCTCGTCACATTGCAGAGTGCCTCCCGCAACCTCTACCTGGGGCGCGAACCCCGGACCCGGCTCGGGCTCGTCGACTTCGCGAAGATGAGCCGCGATGCCGCGGCGCTGCTGCGCGACTTCCACATCGACGCGGACGTCGACCGGCCGCTCAACACCCTGGGCCTCGGCACCCAGCAGATGGTCTCGGTCGCCCGGGCGATCGCGCTGGACGCAACGGTCGTCATCATGGACGAGCCGACCTCCTCGCTCGAGTCACGAGAGGTCGAGACGCTGTTCAACATCATCGAGCGGCTCAAGGCTGACGGGGTGGCCATCGTCTATGTCAGCCATCGGCTCGACGAGCTCTACCGCATCTGTGACACCGTGACCGTCCTTCGCGACGGTGTCCGGGTGCACTACGGCCCGCTGGCGGACCTGCCCCGTGTCGAGCTCGTCGCGACCATGCTCGGGCGCGAGCTGGCCCAGCACGAGCGCGGCCACCATGGCACGCAGGGCCAGCGCGTCTTTGCCGGTGAGCCGGTCCTGGAGATGCGCGACGTCAGCGCCCAGAACCGCCTACACGAGATCTCCCTGCAGGTCTACCCAGGCCAGGTCGTCGGACTGGGTGGTCTGCTGGGCGCCGGTCGGAGCGAGACCGGTATGGCGGTGTTGGGCGCCCAGCGCATCGACTCAGGTGAGGTGCTGATCTCCGGGCGGTCGCTTCGGCGGCATACTCCGGCCGGGGCCATCGAGGCCGGGGTGGCTCTGCTTCCGGAGGACCGCAAGCTCGAGGGGATCATGCCCAACCTTTCGATCCGGGACAACATCGCGATCGCGGCGCTACCCCGCTTGTCCCGCTTCGGGTTGGTGTCGGACCGTCGAATCGACGAGATCGTCGCCCGGTTCATGAAGCGGTTGCACGTGAGAGCGACCGGGCCGCAGCAGAAGGTCGGCACGCTGTCCGGAGGCAACCAGCAAAAGGTCATGCTCGCTCGGTGGCTGTGCCTCACCCCCAAGCTGCTGATCCTGGACGAGCCCACGCGCGGGATCGACGTGGGCGCGAAGTTCGAGGTGCGGGCGACCATCGACGAGCTCGCGGACGACGGACTGGCGGTGCTGCTGATCAGCTCGGAGACCGAAGAGCTCGTCGACGGTTCCGACTCGATCGTCGTCCTCAAGGACGGGCGGGTTGTTGCCGTCCTGGACGGCGACGAGATCACCGAGGACGACCTGGTCGATGCCATCGCCAGTATGCCGTCGGCCGAACCAGCCGAACCAGCCGAACCAGCCCCATCGGATGTGCCGAGCGAGCCTCATGAGACAACGACGGGGGAGGGCGTGTGAGCGAGCCCGGGACGACGACGGACCTGCGCGACCGTATCGGGCGCGTCGACCGTGACCGCGTACTGCGGTGGACACGAGACAACGGGGTCTATGTCGCCCTCGTGCTCATCATCCTCTACGACCTGGCGTTCACGCCGCGGTTCGTCACCTGGGACAACCTCAGCGTCCAGCTCGTCCTCGCGACCAAGGTGATCGTCGTCTCGCTCGGCATGGCCATGGTCATCGGCACTGGAGGCATCGATCTGTCGGTGGGCGCGGTGATGGCACTGTCCGGCGCGTTACTGGTGCAGTTCAGTGCCATACCGGAGGTGGTTGCCATCCTCGTGGCGCTGCTCGTCGGTGGTCTGGTGGGGCTGCTCAACGGCTCACTCGTGAGTATCGTCGGGGTGCAGCCGATCGTGGCGACCTTGGCGTTTCTCTTCGCCGGCCGCAGCATCGCCCAGCTGTTGCTGACCGGCATGAACCCCTCGATCCGCGACGAGACCGTCATCTTGAAGATCTCCTCCGGCAGTCTCCTCGGAGTGAGTGGGCTGATAGTCGCGGCGCTCGTGGCCGTCGTCCTCGTCCTCGCCACGATGCGGCGGACCACCTTCGGCCGCCGGGTCCTCGCCGTCGGAGACAACAACCGCGCGTCGTTCCTGTCCGGCGTTCCCGTGAACCGCACCCTCATCGGTGTCTACGTCCTTTCTGGCGGGCTGGCAGCCTGGGCGGGGGTGATGGACACGGCCTCCATCACGTCGGCGAACGCCCTCTCGAGCGGCCTCAACTACGAGCTGTTCGCGATCACGGCCGTCGTCGTCGGCGGGACGCCGCTCACTGGCGGCCGCGTCCGTGTCGTCGGGACCGTCGCTGCGGCCATCTTGATGCAGCTGCTCAAGAGCACCCTTGTCTTCCACTCGGCCACGGACGCGATCGCCCAGATCATCACGGCAGTGGTCATCCTGGCCGCGGTCTACATTCAGCGAGCGAGGGCGCGCGCATGACGATCCAGGGCCAGAACCGGGGCGGCGCAGGCGTACCGGCCAGCGCGGGGGCTGACGCCAGCAGTTTGCCGCCGCCGGACCGTACGCCACTGGGTCGGGTCACCGCACTGCTGCAGCGCGGCGGGGTCGCGGCCTTCATCGCGCTGGCGGTCCTCATCGTGGTCGGCTCGGCCATCTGGCCGAGCTTCCACACTGCCGACAACCTGCGCAACACCCTGCTCGGCAACTCCTACATCGGGATGGTCGCGATCGGGATGACCCTCGTCATCATCACCGGCGGCATCGATCTGTCCGTCGGATCGGTCTTCGCACTCGGCGGTGTTGTCGGTGTCTACGTGAACAACCAGGCCGGCCCGGTGGCGGCGATCCTGGCGACACTCGTCGTCTGCGGGGGCATCGGGTTGATCAACGGGTCACTCATCGCCATCGCCCGCATGGCGCCCTTCATCGTCACCCTGGCGACCCTGTTCGGGGTGCGAGGTCTGGTCTACCAGCTGACCAACGCCGGCGCCACGACCTTTTCTGTCGACGGTGACTCGTTCTTCGCCCACCTCGGCACCGGCACCTGGCTGACTCTCGGCATCCCGGTCTTCATTGCCGTTGCGCTGTATATCGTCTTCCACGTCGTTCTCGAACGGACCCCGTTCGGGCTGGCCACCTTATGCATTGGTGGCGGCGAGGAGGCGGTGGTCCTCATGGGTCTGAAGGTGCGACGCACCAAGGTGCTGCTCTACGTCATCTCCGGGGCCTTGGCGGGTGTCGCCGGCCTGCTGCAGGCGGCGCAGCTGGTCTCGGCAAGCCCGATCATCGCCACCGGCTATGAGCTGCAGGCGATCGCGGCTGTCGTCATCGGTGGCACCTTGCTCACCGGGGGGGCCGGCTCCCTGGTCGGTACCGCCGCCGGTGTGCTGTTGCTCGGCACCATCAACGCCTTCATCGTCGAGCTGCAGCTGGACTCCACCTGGAACAACGTGGTGAGTGGCGGGTTTCTCGTCGTGGTCGTCGTTCTCCAGCGCGTGCTGAACTACCGTCGAGCAGGCTGAGCCCGGAGCCGACACCCCCGACAGTCAGCGCGTGCCGTTCCTTCCCTGGGGGACAATGGACCAGTGCCCCTCTATCGCGACGAGGCGGTCGTGCTCCGCACCCACCAGCTGGGTGAGGCCGACCGCATCATCACCCTCTTGACCCGCCAGCACGGTCGGATCAGGGCGGTTGCCAAAGGGGTCCGGCGCACCAAGTCGAGGTTCGGCGCCCGCCTCGAGCCGTTCATGGTGGTCGACGTGCAGTGTTATGAGGGGCGCAACCTCGACACCGTGACTCAGGCCGAGACGATCGCCCCCTACGGGCAGACGATCTGCCGGGACTACCCGTCGTACACCGCGGCGACGGTGATGCTCGAGACCGCCGAACGTCTCACGGAGGAGCACGAGCCGTCGACGCAGCAGTACCTGTTGCTCACGGGAGCGTTGCGCTCGCTGAGCGGGGCGGAGCACGACCCCTGCCTGGTTCTCGACGCCTACCTGCTGCGTTCGCTCGCGGTCAACGGGTGGGCGCCCAGCTTCTATGACTGCGCGAAGTGTGGCGCACCGGGGCCGCACCGGGCCTTCAACATCGCGGCCGGCGGGTCGGTGTGCACGGTGTGCCGGCCGCCGGGGTCCGCAGCGCCCGCAACCGAGACGCTGCGGCTGCTGGCGTCGCTGCTGAGTGGTGACTGGGTCCTCGCGGACGCGTCCGGCGAGAGCCATCGCCGGGAAGCCAGCGGGTTGGTCTCGGCGTTCCTGCAGTGGCACCTCGAGCGAGGAGTGCGCTCCCTGCGACACGTCGAGCGCCGCTCCCATCCCGAGAACCGTTCGGCCGCAGCGCAGTCGCCGGAGCTGCTGGCCGAGGAGCCCGTATGAAGCCCGGCTTGGACACGCAGTATGCCCACCCGTTTCCCCATCCGAGTGGCGCACTCGCGCCGTCGATCCCCACCGTCGTGATGCCGCGTCACGTCGCGATCGTCATGGACGGCAACGGCCGCTGGGCCAACGCGCGTGGCCTGCCGCGCACCAAGGGCCACGAGGCCGGCGAGGCGTCGTTGCTCGACGTCGTGGCCGGGGCGATCGAGGTCGGCGTCACGCACCTGTCGGCCTACGCGTTCTCGACCGAGAACTGGCGTCGGTCGCCCGACGAGGTGCGGTTCCTCATGGGCTTCAACCGCGACGTCATCCGGCGCCGGCGTGACCAGCTGAACGAATGGGGCGTGCGAATGCGCTGGGTCGGCCGTCGCCCCCGGCTGTGGCGCTCGGTCATCAGCGAGCTGGAGGTCGCCCAGGACCTGACGAAGGACAACACGGGGCTGACGCTCTACTTCTGCGTCAACTACGGCGGGCGCGCCGAGGTCGCCGACGCCGTCGTGCGCATCGTCGAAGACGTGCGTCTGGGCCGGCTGCGACCCCGTTCCATCGACGAGCACACCATCGGGCGCTATCTCGACGAGCCGGACATGCCCGACGTGGACCTGTTCGTGCGGTCGTCGGGGGAGCAGCGGACCTCGAACTTCCTGCTCTGGCAGTCGGCATACGCCGAGATGGTCTTCCTCAACACGCTCTGGCCGGACTTCGACCGCCGCAACCTGTGGGAGGCGATCGAGATCTACGCCAGGCGAGACCGTCGTTACGGGGGCGCGCTCGACGCCCCCGACGTGCCCGCCGCGCCGCGGTGAACATTCCGCTGACGCCACCCCGGCCCTGGTCCGTCACGGGCCCGACCGGCATACTCTTCGGGCATGCCGAGCACTGCACGCGACACCGTCAAGGACACCTGGGACGTCATCGTCATCGGCGGGGGACCAGCCGGTGAGAACGCCGCCGACTATGCGATCCGGGGCAGCAGCCGCACTGCCGTGATCGTCGAGGCCGAGCTTGTCGGCGGTGAGTGCTCGTACTGGGCCTGCATGCCGAGCAAGGCCCTGCTCAGATCGGTCCAGGTGTTCGACGAGGCCGAGCATCTCGCGGGTTCGGCGACCCGCGTGAGCAGTAAGGGGATCGACGTCCCGGCCGTCCTCGAACGGCGTGACTCGTTCACCTCGCACCTCGACGACTCGGGGCAGGTCACCTGGGCCGAGGGCGCCGGGATCGATGTCATCCGCGGACGCGCCCGGCTCAGCGGCACCCGGACCGTCGAGGTGTCGGACGGCGACGGACCTGGCCTCCAGATCACGGCGACCCACGCGGTGGTCATCGCAACCGGGACCACTGCCTCCGTCCCCGACATCCCGGGTCTGCGCGTGTCGCTGCCGTGGACCTCGCGTGACGTGACCAACATGCACGAGGTCCCCAGGCGGGTCGCCGTTCTCGGCGGTGGCGTCGTCGCCTGCGAGTCGGCGACCTGGCTGCTCGGTCTGGGCGTCGAGGAGCTGACGCTGATCGACATCGGCGACCGTCTCATGGCGCGGGCGGAGCCCTTTGCTTCCGACCTGGTGCGCGCCTCCCTGGTGGCGGCCGGCGCGACGGTGCTGACCGGGACTGCGGTGTCGGAGGTCACCCGAAACTCACCCAAGGACAACGGGACCGGTCACATCGCCGGGGGAGAGGTGACGCTCAAGGTCGGTGGTCGTCGTCGGCTGGTCGTCGACGAGCTCGTGGTCGCGACCGGCCGGACGCCGGCGACGCACGACCTGGGTCTCGAGGCGGTGGGCGTTGCCGACACCGTCGCGTCCAACCATGGCTACCTCGCGGTCAACGACCAGCTCCAGGTCGAGGGGGTCGGCGGGCGGTGGCTGTATGCCGTCGGCGACGTCAACGGTCGGGCCCTGCTGACGCATATGGGCAAGTACCAGGCCCGCATCGCCGGTGCTGTCATCGCCGCCCGTGCGGGAGAGCGGGAACGAGCTGCCGGCAAGGACTTCCGCGACCGTGCAAGCGACCGGGTGGTCCCCTCCGTGACGTTCACGAAACCCGAGGTGGCCAGCGTCGGGCTCACCGAGCGGTCGGCTCGCCAGGCGGGGATCGAGGTCGAGACGGTCGAGTACGACACGTCGGGCGTCGCCGGTGCCGCGCTGTTGGAGGACCATTACGTCGGCCGCGCCAAGCTGGTCATCGACCGCTCGAAGGACACGCTGGTGGGTGCCACGTTCGTGGGTTCGGGCATGGGTGAGCTGCTGCACTCGGCGACGGTGGCCATCATCGGGGGGGTGACGATGTCCGACCTGTGGCACGCCGTGCCGTCCTACCCCACCGCCAGCGAGGTCTGGCTGCGGCTGCTCGAGGCTCGGCGAGCGTGACGGCCGGCAACCCCGCCGACCTCGATACCCCCGCCCACCTGCTCGCCGACTGACCGGAGCACCGGGGACCCCCTCTGCCCCCTCCTCGAGGGCTGACCCGCATACGAGATGGTTCAGCCGCGTGGGACCGCCTGGACGATGGTGAGGGCCAGGACGACGGCCAGGACGGCGATCCGCATCAGTCGCTCAGGCAGGGTCTGCCGCGGCCACGTGTAGTAGACGAAGAAGGCCACCAGGAGGGCAACCAGGGCCGTGGCGACGAACCCGACCCGCGGTACGACGATCCCGACGACGACCAGCCCCAGCACGACGAGGAAGGCCACGAGCCGGGGCACCCGCTGCAGCCGCTCGAGCACGGGGTATGCCGCGTGCTCGACCCGGGACCGGAAGGGCAGGCTCACCTGGCCAGAGTAGAAGACCCTGACGGCCAGTGCCCTGCCGGGCCGGATACACGCGCAAGCTCACCGTGGACGGCCGATAACCTTGCGCCATGGCCAGTCAGTCCGCACCAGGCAGCCCCGGCAGCCCCGGGAGCCCCGGGAGCCCCGGCAGCCCCGGCAGCCCCGGCAGCCCCGGCAGCCCCGGCAGCATTGTCGATACCGTCGTGAGCCTTTGCAAGCGCAGGGGTTTCGTCTACCCGAGCGGGGAGATCTACGGAGGCACCAGGTCGGCGTGGGATTACGGCCCACTGGGTGTGGAGCTCAAGGACAACATCAAGCGACAGTGGTGGAAGGCGATGGTGACCCAGCGTGACGAGGTCGTCGGCCTCGACAGCTCGATCATCCTGCCCGTCCAGACCTGGGTCGCATCGGGCCACGTCGCGACATTCAGCGACCCGCTCGTCGAGTGCCTGTCCTGCCACAAGCGGTTCAGGGCCGACCACCTGCAGGAGGCGGTCGCCGAGAAGCGGGCCGCCAAGGGCGACGAGGTCGACCCTGACACGATCTCGCTCACCGAGATCGTCTGCACCAACTGCGGGACCCGCGGCCAGTGGACCGAGCCGCGAGCCTTCTCGGGGCTGCTCAAGACCTATCTCGGCGTCGTCGAGGACGAGTCCGGGCTGCACTACCTGCGGCCCGAGACGGCGCAGGGGATCTTCCTCAACTTCCTCAACGTGATGAACAGCTCCCGCCGCAAACCGCCGTTCGGCATCGCCCAGATCGGCAAGTCGTTCCGCAACGAGATCACCCCCGGCAACTTCATCTTTCGCACGCGCGAGTTCGAGCAGATGGAGATGGAGTTCTTCGTCAAGCCCGGCGAGGACGAGGCCTGGCACCAGAGGTGGATCGACGAGCGCACCGCCTGGTATGTCGGCCTCGGGATCAGGGCCGAGAACCTGCGCCACTTCGAGCACCCCAAAGACAAGCTCTCGCACTATTCAAAGCGCACAGTCGACATCGAGTACCGGTTCCGGTTCGCTGGGTCGGAGTGGGGCGAGCTCGAAGGCATCGCCAACCGCACCGACTTCGACCTCACCACGCACTCCGCCGCCTCGGGCACCGACCTCGCCTACTTCGACCAGACCACCGGCGAGCGATACACGCCCTATGTCATCGAGCCGGCGGCCGGCCTCTCTCGCTCGCTGATGACGTTCCTCGTCGACGCCTACGCCGAGGACGTAGCACCCAACACCAAGGGTGGCGTCGACAAGCGGGTCGTGCTGCGGCTCGACCCCCGGCTGTCGCCCGTCAAGGCGGCCGTGCTGCCGCTGTCGCGCAACGCCGACCTCAGCCCCAAGGCGCGCGACCTCGCCGCCCAGCTGCGCCAGCACTGGAACGTCGACTTCGACGACGCCGGCGCGATCGGCAAGCGCTATCGCCGGCAGGACGAGATCGGGACCCCGTTCTGCATCACCGTGGACTTCGACACCCTCGACGACCACGCCGTGACGATCCGTGAGCGCGACTCGATGGCCCAGGAGCGCATCACGCTCGACCAGGTCGAGGGGTGGCTGGCCCAGCGCCTGGTCGGCTGCTGAGCCGTCACCCCGCCTGCGACCTGGCCCGAGGCGGTCACGCTTCTGGGTGACAGCCGTCATGGGTGAGACGTGATGTCTGGAGCAGTACGCCAGGCCGAGCCACCGCCATGCTGGAGCCATGACAACCACAGCAACCACGTTCGGCAGTAGCACCGGCGTGCTCGAGGGACCTGCTGTCTCGGTGAAGGGACTGGTCAAGGACTTCGGCAAGGTGCACGCCGTGCGGGGCATCGACCTGGAGATCGAGCAGGGCGAGATCGTCGCCTTCCTCGGTCCGAACGGGGCCGGCAAGACCACCACCATCGACATGATCCTCGGCCTTTCCGATCCGACCGCTGGTTCGGTCAGCGTCCTCGGCCAGTCACCGCGCACCGCCATCGCGCACGGCCTGGTCGCGGCGGTGATGCAGACCGCCGGCCTGCTCAAGGACATCAGCGTCCGAGAGACGCTCGAGCTGACAGGCTCGCTGTTCGTCCACACCGTCTCCGTCGACTCGGTGATGCGGCGAGCGGGGATCACCGACATCGGCGACCGTCGGGTCAACAAGTGCTCCGGCGGCCAGCAGCAGCGGCTGCGGTTCGCGATGGCGCTGCTGTCCGACCCGGAGCTGCTCATCCTCGACGAGCCGACCACGGGCATGGACGTCACCGGACGCCGTGACTTCTGGGCGGCGATCCGCCAGGACGCCACCCGGGGACGGACCATCCTGTTTGCGACGCACTACCTCGAGGAGGCCGATGAGTACGCCGACCGCATCATCTTGGTCCGACAGGGGCAGATCGTCGCCGACGGCACCGCCGCCCAGATCAAGGCCATGACCGCCGGGCGCACCGTCCGGGCGACTCTGCCGGGCGCCAGTTCCGAGTCATTGGTCGGCGTACCGGCCGCCGAGTCCATCGAGGTCCGCGGCGACACCGTCCGGATCCACTCGTCCGACTCCGACGCCGTCGCGCGATACCTGCTCACCGAGACCCAGGCGCACGACCTCGAAATCGAGTCTCGCGGGATCGAGGACGCGTTCATCGCGTTGACCTCCGACGACTCACCCGCCGCCTCTAGCCGCGACACGACCTCCAAGGAGTCCTGACATGTCCAGTGCCGTCAGCCAGACCGCGGTCGCCGTCGACCGCTCCACCCGCCGGGTCCCACCGATGGGTGGGCTCAACGCCACCCTCGTGCGCATCGAGCTGATGCGTGTGCTGCGCAACCGTCGCACCATGACCTTCACGCTCCTCATGCCGGCGCTGTTCTTCTTCATCTTCGGCGTGGGGCAGGACTACTCCGGCCAGAGCGCTGGGAGGGGCAACGTCTCGGCATACATCATGATCTCGATGGCCGCCTACGGTGCGATGATCGCCGCTACTGGGGGCGGTGCGATGGTGGCCACCGAACGCGCCCAGGGGTGGAGTCGCCAGCTGCGCCTGACGCCTTTGTCGCCTGTGGTCTACGTGTTCGTCAAGCTGCTCACCTCGATGGTGCTGGGCGCGCTGGCCGTGGCGGTCGTCTTCGTCTTCGGTGCGTTCACCAAGGCGCACATGGACACCCCCGCCCTCTGGGTGGGGACCGCGCTCATCGCCTGGGCCGGGTCGATCGTCTTCGCCTCCTTCGGCCTGTTCATGGGCTACCTGCTGCCGAGTGAGAACGTCATGCAGGTCATCGGCCCCGGCCTCGCCGTGCTGGCTTTTGCCGGTGGCCTTTTCGTCCCCTTGACCGATGGGTCGACCCTGCAGAGGATCGCCCAGTTCACCCCGATGTACGGCATCTCGTCCTTGGCTCACGCGCCACTCACCGGAGACGCGTTCCAGTGGACCTGGCTGATCAACGTCGTCGCCTGGTTGGTGATCTTCGGCGGCGGTGCCGTGTGGCGCTTCCGCAAGGACACGGCTCGGGTCTGACCCGCGGACTGCACAGACCCACGCCTGACCCAGACATCGGTACCGTGATGACCATGTCCGACCCCGTCGTCCGCTACGAGACCAGGTTCAACCTGTTCGCGTTGCTGGCCGCCGGGGTCTGGCTGTTGTTCCTCGCCCCCGCCGTGCAGGAGGGCTGGGACGAGCGGGGAGCTGTCGTCGGCTGGGTCGGCCTGATGAGCATCCTCGCCTTCTCCGCCGTCTACGTCTGGTCCTTCATCTGGGCCCGCCCGATGCGACGCACCGGCGCCCTCTGGCGACGCGTCGATCTCGGTGCAGCCACCATCATCGGCGTGCTGGTCGTGCTCGGGGTGATGATGACCCTGACGGTGCACTCGTCGGGGTTGGGCGCCGCCGTCTACATCTCCGTGGCCGGGGTGACCCTGCTGCCGATGCGCTACTCGATCCCGCTCGCGATCGTCCTCGCGGCCCTGACCGAGACGCTGGCCCGGACCGTGCCCGGGTGGGACGGTGCCGACGGCATCGCCCTCTCGGTCGTGCTGGCCACCTTCGCCGTATGGGGTATCTGGGTCGCCATGCGGCGCAGCGCTGACCTCGTTGCTGCTCAGGAGGAGAACTCGCGGCTGACGATCGGTGAGGAGCGCGCCCGGATGGCGCGCGATCTGCACGACATCCTCGGTCATTCCCTCACGGTGATCGCGATCAAGGCCGAGCTCGCCGACCGCCTCGTGGACGTCAGCCCCAAACGGGCCCGGGCCGAGATCGCCGACATCCAACGGCTGTCGCGCGACGCCCTCGCCGACGTCCGTCGCACCGTCGACGGGGTCCGCGAGCTCAGCCTCCCCGGCGAGATCATCCGGGCCCGCGCGGCGCTCCAGGCCGCAGAGATCGTGGCCGATCTGCCCGGCACGACCGACGAGGTATCGACCGAGAACCGTGAGGTGTTCGCCTGGGCCCTGCGCGAAGGTGTCACCAACGTGGTGCGGCACAGCTGCGCCGCACGATGCACGGTGACGCTGGCGTCCGACCAGATCACGATCGCCGACGACGGACGGGGTATGCCGGACGCCACCGTCGTCGCCATCCGCGACGGACACGGGCTCTCGGGGCTGCGCGAACGGGCCGGCGCGGCGGGGGCGCACGTGGTCGTCGACGCGCCGGCGGGGGGTGGCTTCCGCCTCACGCTGCGGATAGGGCAGCCTGTTGCGGGCAGCCCGGAGGAGGCCTCACCGCTGCGCGAGCCGAGCATCGAGACCCGCCGCTTCGCTCGGCCGTCACGTCCCGTCCAAGGCGCCAAGGGCACCGAGGGCACTGAGAGCACCGAGGGCACTGAGAGCACTCAGTCGGTCGACCAGGGCGTACGGTGACCATCCGGTTGCTGCTGGCGGACGACCAGGCGCTCGTCCGTGGCGCGCTCGCCAGCCTCCTCGACCTGGAGCCGGACATGCGGGTTGTCGTCGAGGTGGGTCGCGGCGACGAGGTTCTCCCCGCAGCGAAGGAGCACCTCCCCGACGTGGCCCTGCTCGACGTGGAGATGCCAGGAGGTGACGGCATCACGACCACCCGCGAGCTTCGGGCCGCCATGCCGGGGGTCAAGGTCGTCATCGTGACGACCTTCGGACGTCCGGGTTTCCTGCGGCGGGCGCTGCTCGCGGGAGCGACCGGTTTCGTCGTCAAGGACACCCCGGCCCGACAGCTCGCAGACGCCGTCCGACGGGTGCACTCGGGCCTGCGCGTCGTGGACCCGACCCTGGCCGCGGACAGCCTCGCCGTCGGTGACTCACCGTTGACGACACGTGAGGCAGAGGTGCTGCGTGCCGCTCGCGGAGGCGGCAGCGTGAGTGACATCGCGCACGTGGTCTTCCTGTCCGAGGGAACCGTCCGCAACCACCTGTCCTCGGCGATCGGCAAGACGGACGCGCGCAACCGCTCCGACGCCGTGCGCGTCGCCGAGGAGAACGGCTGGCTGTGAGGGCTGTGTCGGGCGGACCGCAGGCGCTGGTCCGGCTGGTCCTGGTCCACGGGTCGCGCCTCTCCCACACCCAATGGGACCCCCAGCTACGCCTGCTCGCCGCCAACCCGTCGCTCGCCGAGCGCCTCGAGGTTCTTGCCCCTGACCTCCCGGGGCATGGGGCCCGCTCGGCCGAACCGTTCACCCTGGACGCCGCTATCGACGTCATCGACGCTGCCGTGGAGTCGGCGTCCCCGGATGGCAGTCGAGCGCCCTCGCGGGTCGTCCTCGCCGGACATTCGCTCGGTGGATATGCAGCGATGGCCTACGCCGAAGTCCACCCGCGCCGGCTCGAGGGCCTCGCGCTCCTCAGCTGCGCGGCCGTGCCCCGGGGGGTGGGCGCCGCGGCATACCGCAGCGTGGCCAGCCTGGCGGACCGGCTCGGTGAGGTGCGGATGACCACCTTGGACAACCGGCTGCTGCGCCGGTTCTACCCACCCGACGTGGTCGAGCCGATCATCGCCGGTGGGTACTACTTCGCCCCCACGACCGCCGCCTGGCGGGAGGTCATGGCCCGCTGCGGGCCGTGGATGCTGCGCGAGGTGAGCTGTCCCGTCCTGGTCGCGGGCGGCCGGTACGACCAGCTGATGATCCACGCCCGCCGCTATGCCCGTGAGGCCCCGCAGGGGCGGGTCGTCGTCATTCCGAGAGCCGGTCACTTCGTGGGCCTCGACCAACCCGAACGGGTCACCCGGCTGCTCGCGGACTTCGCCCTCTCGGTCGCGCACGTCGACAGGAACCGGACCTCAGCCGGGTAGCCGCCCGAGTCCGTCGGCGATCGGGATGGCGGCCAGGAGCCGGCGCGTGTAGGCGTCCTGAGGGTGCGTCCAGACCGCCGCCATGGGGCCCTGCTCGACGATGCGACCGGTACGCATCACCGCGACCCGGTCGGCGATCTGGCGCACGACGGCCAGGTCGTGGCTGATGAACAAAAGGGACGCGCCGGTACCCAAGGCCACGTCACGCATCAGCGCAGCCACCCGGGACTGCAGGCTCGCGTCGAGCGAGGCAATGGGCTCGTCGCCGATGAGGATGTCTGGCGCTGCGGCCATCGCTCGCGCGATGGCGAGCCGCTGGCGTTGACCCCCGGAGAACTCGTGGGGGTAGCGGCGTACCGCATCCGCCTCCATCCCGACGTCGGCCAGCAGCTCGGCCACCGAGCCGACCGACTTCATTGCAGCCCGCCTGCCGTCCTCGATCTGCTCGCCGACGCGGCGGCGCGGATTGAGTGAGGCGTACGGGTTCTGGAAGACCATCTGCACGCGCATCAGCGAGGCGGGTCGGCGGCGCAACCGCAGCGGTGGGACGGGTTCCCCGTCGACCAAGATCGCGCCGCTGGAGAGTGGTTCCAGACCGCAGATGGCCCGGGCGAGGGTCGACTTGCCGCAGCCTGACTCGCCGACGAGACCGAGGACCTCACCGGGTTCGAGCGTGAGGTCGACGCCATCCACCGCGGTGAGCGGAGCAGCTGCCCGTTGTCTGTAGGTGATACTCGCCTGCTCGACCTGAAGTGTCGCGGCCATCAAGAGCTCTCAGCCGCAGGTACGTCGTCGGTTCCAGGCTGTGGGTCCGCGGCCAATCCCGGCGGTGGGACGTGGGGGAGCGACGCGACGAGCTCTCGCGCGTAATCGGTCTGGGGCTCTCGGATCACCTGGTAGCGCGATCCGTGCTCGACGACCTCGCCCGTGCGCATCACGGCGATCGTGTCTGCGACCGCCGACATCACGCCGAGATCGTGGGTGACCAGCACGATGGCGAGCCCCAGATCGTCGCACAACTGCCGCAACAGCCGCAGCACACCCGCCTGCACCGTGACATCGAGCGCGGTGGTCGGCTCGTCCGCGATGAGGACGACGGGGTCGCAGGCGATCGCGCCGGCGATGGCGATGCGCTGGAGCTGACCACCGGAGAACTGATGGGGGTATTTGCGGATTGCCTCCCGGGGTTGCGGGACCTGGACGCGCTCGAGCAGGTCGACAGCTCGCTCGCGGGCTGCCTCACGACCGAGTCCCAGGTGGTGACGCACGTGGTCGGTCAGCTGGGCCCCGACCGACATCATCGGGTGCAGTGACGCTGACGGGTCCTGGAAGACCATGGCAATCCGTCGACCGCGCAACCGGTTCATCCGGCGCGGCCCGAGCGTGAGCAGGTCGACCCGTGCTTCCGCCCCGTCCGAGAATCCGATCGTGCCGCCGACCTTCGCGCCGGCCGGTTGCAAGCCACAGATCGCCAAACCGGTCATCGTCTTGCCCGACCCCGACTCGCCCGCGAGCCCGGTGATCACCCCGCCCGGAACCGTCAGGTCCACTCCCCGCAGGATCTGCGAACGACCGATCGACAGGGTCAGACCGGCGACCTCGAGGCCGGTCACGGGGCGACGCTCTGGACGGCGCCGGCGGTGCGCGGGTCGAGTGCGTCGCGCAGGGCGTCGCCGATGAAGTTGAACCCCATCACGACGGTCAGGATCGCCAGACCCGGGAAGGTCGCGAGCCACCAGCTGCTGAACTGCTGAACGCCGTCTCCGACCATCGAACCCCACTCCGGGGTCGGTGGCACTGCGCCGAGGCCGAGGAAGGACAGCCCCGACAGCAGCAGGATCTGGGTGCCGAAGTCGAGGGTTGCGAGGACCAGCATCGGCGCCGCGACGTTGGGCAGGACGTCGCGGCGCAGCAATGTGATCGGACCGGCCCCCAGGAGCCGGCCGGCGATGACATACTCCTGGCCGCGGGCGCCGACGACGAGTGCCCGCATCACGCGGGCGTAGTTGGGCCAGTTGATAAAGGCGAGAGCGATGACGGCGTTGGTGAGGCTGGGCCCGAGCGCTGCGGCCACAACCATGGCCAGGACGATGGTCGGGAACGCAAAGACGAGGTCGGCGATGCGCATGATGACCTCGTCGACGATCCCACCGAGGTAGCCCGCGACGGCCCCGAGGACGGAGCCGATCACCAGTGACACGGCCACCAGGATGACGGATAGAGGCAGCGAAACCCTTGCGCCCCAAAGGGTTCGGGACAGGACATCGCGGCCGAGGGTGTCGGTACCGAACGTATGCCCCGGCCCAGGAGGCATGAGGAGGTCACTGGTCTGGGCGAGCGGGTCGGCAATCGGTAGGACGGGGACGAGAATTGCTGCGACGACCCAGAACAGCACGAGCACGACACCAACGACGGTGAGCGGTCGGCGCCACACCCGAGGTATTCGGCGGGGCGAGAGCCGAGCCGCTGCAAGGGTGCTCATCCGACGCGCACCCGGGGGTCGACCACGCCGTAGATGACGTCGATAACCAGGTTCGTGACGATGTAGACCACACCCACGACGATCCCGACCCCCATCACGGCCGGCAGGTCAAGAGCGGTCGATGCGCGGAACGCATACTGGCCGAGCCCTCCCCACGCGAAGACCTGCTCGGTGAGGACGGTGCCCGAGAGCAGTGACCCGAAAGCCAGCCCGACGACGGTGAGAATCGAGGTGAGAGAGCCGCGCAGGACATATCGGGACACCACCTGCCGGATCGGCAGACCCTTGGCGCGGGCCGCCCGCACGTAGTCCTGGCCCAGCACGTCGAGGATCGCTGAACGAGAGAAGCGGACGAGCAGACCGGCGGTGAACAGCGTGAGGACAAGTCCGGGCAGCATGAGGTGACGCAGCGCGTCGACGAAGACGTCGGGCTGACCGGCCAGCAGGGCGTCGAGGGTATACATCCCCGTGACTTTTGGCGGCGGGCTGAGCGACGGGTCCAAGCGACCGGTGCCCGGCGCCCAGTGCAGTTTGAAGAAAAACAAGAAGTACGCCGCCACGGCCAGCCAGAAGGTGGGCACTGAGATGCCCACCAGGCTCACGACGCGGATCAGCTGGTCCGAGAAACGATTGTGTTGCAGTGCGGCGACCAGACCCAGCCCGATCCCGAACACCACCGATAGGACGATCACGAAGAGCGCCAGCTCTGCTGTCGCGGGAAACGCAGCACTGAGGTCGGACGCGACCGGGTTGTGGGTCTGGATGGAGGTCCCGAAGTTGCCCTGCAGCAAGTGCCCGAGGTAGATGAAGTACTGGACGACCCGAGGCTTGTCGAGGCCCTGCGCCTGAGTGAAGGCCTCGACGATGGCCGGGTCGCTCGATGCGCGCTCGCCGAGCGCAGCCGTGATCGGGCTGGCGGGCACGAGATTGGTCAGGACGAAGGTGACGACCGTGACGCCCACGACCAGCAGGAGTGAGACACCGACGCGGATCGTGAGGTAGCGCACGAGCGGGTGTCGCGTGCGCCGGCCGGGTTGGGCCGCCTGGGCCGAGACCTCTGCGCGTTCGTCGAGCGGGCCGGCCGGGCTACTTGACGAGGGCAAGGTCGAGACTCCACACGGCATTCGGGACCACACCCGAGATGCTGGCGGAGCTGACGTAGTACCTCGCCGCCTGAATCAGGGGGATGAACGGTCCGACCTTGTTTGCCGCGTGCTGCCACGCCTCGTACGCCGCGGCCCGGGCATCGCCGCTCGCCGCGATGGCCGCATTTTTAGCGGTCGTGACCTCAGGGGCCATGTCGGCAGCCCACCCGGCGCGCTTGCCGAGTGAGTCACCAGGGCTGAACGTCGTGTAGTCCGACGGGTCCGGGTAGTCCGGGCCCCAGTACATGAGACCTGCCTGCAGCGTGCCCGCCCGGTATGCGTCGAGGAGCGTCGCTATCGGCGTCCCGGCGAGCGCGACGTTGATGCCGACCTGCTTCAGCTGGGCCTGGACCTTCTGGGCGAGCGTCGCGAACTGGATTCCGTCGAGCGTCGCGTCGGTCGGGTAGGTCATCTTGACCTCTTGGCCGGAGTACCCGCTTGCGCTCAGCGCCGCCTTCGCCGCGGCCAGGTCGAAGGTCGTCGTCTCGTCAGGCTTGATCGCCCCGACGAACTGCGACGGGACGATACCGCCTGGCTGGGTCGAGCCCTCACCGGCAACCGCGAGGAGGGCGTTGTAGTCAATGCCTTTGCGCATCGCCGTGAGGAAGCCGGCATTGTTGGTCACGCCGCCGGAGTACTGCGCGTTCTGGTTGAGCCACATGTAACCCACATTGGCTGAGGATGTCTTGGCAACGGTGATGGTGGAGGAGGCCAAGCCCGCGACCTGCTGTGAGTTCAGGCCGGTGGCGAGCTGGGCCTGGCCGCCCTGGACGTCGATCTTCTGTGAGGGGCCCGTCACGTTCTGCAGCACAACGCGGCTGTATGCCGGCTTGCTTCCGGTGTGCTTGGCGTTGGTCGCGAACACCACCTTGGTCGTGACGTCGTAGGACTCGAGCTGGTAGGGCCCGGAGCCGGCCGAGGTCCCGTTGAGATAGGACTCCGCCTTGTCGTCCTTGGTCGTCGTCCCGCCGTGCTGCTTCAGTGTCTTGGAGTCGAGGACTCCAAGCGAGGGGTTCGGCAAGATGAACGGCAGGGCGGGGTTGGCCACGGTGCTCGTCAGGGTCATCGTCGTATCGCTCGTCTTGGCGATGACGAGGTTCTTGCCCGCCGGGTCCTGCAGCAGGAAGGACGGGTTACCGGCGATGCCCTGCACGCGCTGGTATGACCAGACGATGTCGTCAATCGTGACCGGGTTGCCGCTCGAGAAGGCATGTTGGCCCTGCAAGGTGAGCGTGAGAACGGTGTTGTCGGGCGAGGTGGAGAACGTGGTCAGTTGCGGCACCGCCTTGGTGAGGTCACCATCGGTGAACGTGAGGGCCGTCTCGTAGAGCGCCTTGTCCACGATCGACCCGGTCAGCTCGAAAGCGCGCCCGGGGTCGGACGTCTTGAGGTCGAAGGTCTGGTCTACGACAAGGGTCTTGCCACTGGTCCCTCCCGTCGCCGACGAGGTAGACGACGAGGACGAACACGCTGCCACGAGCGAAGTTGCGGCGACCAGCGTGACGGTGATTCCGAGGAACGGGCGGTGTGCCATGACGCTTCCTGTCTGCGACGTATGCCTGACGCTGCGTCACGGTAGCCAGTCGGTGTTTCAACGATGTGACAATACGAGGGTTATGAGCACCCTGACCATGACCGACACCCCCGCCGTGATGCGACCGATACATATCGGCCGCCACGTCATCGCGTCGCCTGTCGTCCTGGCGCCGATGGCCGGCATCACCAACCGCGCCTTCCGCCGACTCTGCCGAGAGTCGGGAGCTCCACCCGTCGGTGGCGGGAGCGCACCGTCGGGAGCCACGTCCCTCTACGTCAGCGAGATGATCACGTCGCGTGCGCTCGTCGAGCGCAACGCGACGACGATGCGTCTCATCGAGCACGACCCCGACGAGAGCCCTCGCTCGATCCAGCTCTACAGCGTCGACCCGGCGACGGCCCGCGCCGCGGCACGCATCCTCGTCAGCGAGGACCGGGCCGACCACATCGACCTCAACTTCGGCTGTCCTGTCCCCAAGGTGACGCGCAAGGGCGGTGGCTCGGCGCTGCCCTGGAAGCGCGACCTCTTCCGGGCGATCGTCGCCGCCGTCGTCGAGGAGGGGGCGCGAGGCGACGTGCCGGTGACCGTCAAGATGCGCACAGGCATCGATGACGATCACCTAACCTATCTCGAGGCGGCCCTGGTCGCGCAGGACGAGGGTGTGCAGGCCGTGGCACTGCATGCGCGAACCGCGGCTCAGGCCTACTCCGGCACCGCCGACTGGTCGGCCATCCGGCTGCTCAAGCAGACGGTCACCGACATCCCCGTCCTCGGCAATGGGGACATCTGGTCCGCCGAGGACGCCGTGCGGATGACCGAGGAGACCGGTTGCGACGGGGTCGTCGTGGGCCGCGGCTGCCTCGGCCGTCCGTGGCTGTTCGCCGACCTGGCCGCGGCGTTCTCGGGGTCTGGGGAGCGGGTCGAACCGAGCCTCGGTGAGGTGGCCGACACGATGCGGCGGCACGCGGCATACCTGGTGGACTTCTACGGCGACGAGGGGCGCGGCTGCCGCGACATCCGCAAGCACATCGCCTGGTACCTCAAGGGGTTTCCTGCCGGCGGCACCCTGCGCACCTCCCTCGCCCTCGTCGACACGCTCGCGGACCTCGACGGTCTGCTCGAGACCCTGGACCCTGCGGCCCCCTGGCCGGGCGGCCACGCCGAAGGTCCTCGAGGTCGCTCGGGCTCGTCGCGTCGGGTCGTGCTCCCCGAGGGGTGGCTGGACTCACGCGAGATCAGCGCGGAGCACGCGGTGCGGATGGCCGAGGCGGAGCTGTCGGTGTCGGGGGGTTGAGGTGGGTCGACACCGGGGCGGGACGCCCGAGCGACCAGCGCTGTTCTTCGACGGGCCGGAGGACTTCCGCGACTGGCTCGAGGTCCACCACGGGAGCGAGAGCGAGCTGTGGATGGGGTTCACCAAGAAGCACGTCGAGCCTCGCGGCCTCACCTGGGAGCAGGCCGTGCCCGAGGCGCTCTGCTTCGGCTGGATCGACTCGCGTGCCGAGCGCATCGACGAGGACCTTCGCCGGCAGCGCTGGACCCCACGGAAGAAGACCAGCACCTGGAGCCGGGTCAACCTCGACCTGGTCGAACGGCTGACGGCCGAGGGTCGGATGCGACCGTCGGGCCTCGCATCCTGGGAGGCTCGTCGCGAGGATCGGCAGGCGATCTACTCCTACGAGCAGACCGGCCGGCTCGAACTGCCCGGACCGTATGCCGTCCAGCTTGCCGCCAGCCCCGCTGCCGCGGCGTTCTGGTCGGTGGCGACGGCGAGCTATCAGAAGATCTGCATCAACTGGGTGCTGTCGGCAAAGCAGCAGGCCACGAACGACGCTCGGATGGACCGGCTAGTGGCAGACAGCGCTGCAGGCCGCACGATCCCCAGCCAGCGCTACGGGACCGCGCCGAGCTGGGTGGCTCGGGCCGCGGCCGCGGCCGTCGAGGCGGTTGAGGCGGCTGAGGCGGCTGAGGCGGCTGAGGCGGCTGAGTTGTCCTCGGAATGACCGGCTCGGCGCTGGTCCAGCGCGCGAGCCAGCCCCACCCGGTGGTCCAAGAACGCGGCGGCGTACGGAACCGCAGGGTTGTCGAGCAGGTCACGCTCCACCGCCAGCTCGAGCGCTCGGCGCACCCCAGGGATGTCACTCCGGTCTGCGGCCCTGCGAAGCACGACCCGCAGCAGCAAGGGCATCAGCTCGGCTTGCGCGCTCGGCCCCAGACGGTCGAACGCAGGAAGCCAGCTCGCTGTCGGGCCGTGCGGCACGGTGTCAACGAGTGCTCTCAGGGTCGTGACGACGTCCGCTCGCGACGCGGCGTCGGCGTCGCTCGAGCTCGAGCTCGAACTCGAGTCCGAGTCCCAGGCCGATCCTGTGACGGGATGTTGCCCGGCGGCCAGCGCGCAGGCGCACAGAATGCCCATGACGATCGACGAGTGGTACGACGTGGCGAGCAGGTATGCCTCGCGGTTCTCGGTGGGAAGAGCGGCGAGTACCTGAGCCGAGAACTGCGGTCCGACAAGGAGATTCGCACCGTCCAGCGTTGCCACCAGCACCTGCCAGGCAAACCGGGCGGCAGCCGAGTAGGACACTCCCAGCATCGGCCAGGTCCACAGTGCCTCCGCCGCAAGGTCGAGGTTGTCCCTGTCGAGTGCGACGGCCAGCGCCGTCTCGGCGTCGGCGAGGACCTCGTCGACCGGACGCGGGAAGGCTGGGGTCCGACGACCGCTGTCGCTGGCGTACATCACGAGGTGGGTGAAGGAGTAGAGCTCGAGCGTGGAGCAGGTGAGGGGGTCGAGCGGGCGCCCGATGACCGAGCGGCAAAGGAGTGCGGCCTCGACCGCATCCCTGCCGGGCGCCGCGCCGGTCCACAGCAGGCGCAGCCACAACTGTTCTAGGGCGCGCGTCGGCGTCCGTTCGAGGCCGGGGTGGTCCTGTGTCGGGACGACACGGTCGAGCAGGGTGTCGACCGTCGAGTCCGACAGGCCGATGTCGCGCAGGTGCAGGTGACCGAACGCCTCGTCCAGGGCCGTGTCGGCGCGGATGCACAACGAGGCCAGCAGATCCGTGCTGCGCACGTGTGGGGCTACGGTCTGCGCCAGCTCGCAGACCGCCGCGAGAAGCGCCGGGTCGTCGCACCGTAAGGCAGCCCGGTGCGCAGCGCGGATCAGCAGGCAGGCCTCGCCGAGCACCTTGGCTGGGACCAGGGGGTCAATGCCCGGTAGTTCGGGAAGAGCTGGTGGCTCTGACCCGGTTGCCGCGTCCACGGCGGCGGCGGCGATGCGCAGCGCGCCGTGGACCCGGCTGGTGAGGTCGAGAACAGAGCTCGCACTCATCTCTGATTCCGCGGTGAACACTGGTCGCTCAGACGTGCTGCTGCTGTCCGAGCTGCTCGAGCTGGGTCACGTTCGTCCGGTTCAGCACAGGGCCGATCCCGCAGTTCCATACGGCATTGCCGTTGATGATGGTGGCGAAGTCCTCCCCTTCGAGGAGCGCCCGCTCTCCGTAGGAGCCGAGGACACTGGCGATGGCCTCGACGTTGATGGCCTTGCTCTGGACCAGTGCCTCGACGACCTCTTGCTGGAGCTTGCTTCTCTGGTACGGCATCGACGAACTCCCTTGTCTCGCGGATCGACCGGCTCGTTGCCGGTCAGCACCTGGGAGGAGCACCGAAGCAGGCCTGCGAATACAGCGCCGTACTAGGGTGATCGAATGGCATGGTTCTCGCGCAAGGGTCCGGGTTCCGAAGCCCAGGTCACGACGGCGCCGGACGCCGTCGAGGAGGTCGATCCCGAGCTCCCGCTTCGTCCGAAGATCGAGCGCATCGGTGTCGAGGAGCAGCAACGGATCGCCAGCGGGCGGGCGGCGATCGAGGCGTCCGGTCTCGACGTCGACGACCTCGCGGCGATGGGGGCGGTGTTCGACTCGGACCTCGCAGGCTGGCTGGACGTGCGCAAGAGCAAGCGAGGTGACGAGAAGGACCTCGTCGACAAGTTCGCCGTCGCGATCGGCGACCACCTGGCCCGTCATACCGATCTGCAGTGGGCGCGGGTCACCGACGCGTTCGGCACCGACCTCGCCGTCGCCGGCGGCTCTGACGAGTTCGTCGTCGTCCCGCAGAACCTCGTGGCTGCGCGGTGGATGAACTCCGAGAGTGGCTGGCTCCCCGGCGTCGTCGCGCACCTCGTACGGGTTCGCGACTCGCGCTGACGCAGCCGCGTCCGCCGCATCCGGTGCGCGGCATACATTCACGACATGTCCACCACCGGCAGGTACGACGCGCGCGACCGCGAGCGGTGGGTGGCCGAGGACCCGGCACACAAGCGGGCCGACCGTGACGACTTCGCCCGAGACCGGGCCCGACTGATCCACTCGGCCTCGCTGCGCCGGCTGTCGGCCAAGACCCAGGTGGTGCAGCCCGGCAGCGACGAGTTCGCCCGGACCCGCCTCACCCACTCGCTCGAGGTGGCGCAGATCGGACGGGAGTTCGGCGCGGCTCTGGGGTGTGACGCCGACGTCGTCGACACTGCCTGCTTGGCGCACGACCTCGGGCACCCGCCGTTCGGTCATAACGGCGAGGCGGCGCTCGACACGGTCGCGGGCGCGATCGGAGGTTTCGAGGGCAACGCTCAGACGCTGCGGTTGCTGACCCGGCTGGAGCCGAAGCGGTGGCATCACGACGGCCGGCCTGCCGGTCTCAATCTCACCCGGGCCAGTCTCGATGCCGCGGCGAAGTACCCCTGGCAACGCGGGGATGCACCGGTCCCGACACCGAAGTTCGGGGTGTACGCCGACGACCTGCCGGTCTTCGACTGGTTCCGGGACGGCGTGGCGCCCACTCGCCGGTGCATCGAGGCCGACGTCATGGACTGGAGCGATGACGTCGCCTACAGCGTCCACGACATCGAGGACGCCATCGCGTCGGGGAGCATCGACCCGGGGCTGCTGCACAGCCGAGCCGAGGTCGAGGTCGCGTTCAGCGTGGCCAGAGTGACGTATGCCCCGGACCTCACCGAAGACGACTTTGCGGCCGCCCTCGACCGGCTGCTCTCGACGGGCGTTATACCGCTGCAGCACAACGGAACTCGTGAGGACCTGGCGGCACTCAAGGACATGACGAGCCGGTTGGTCGGACGGTTCGTCCTCTGGGTCGAGCAGGCGACACGGGCCCGCCACGGTGACGGCCCACTGACCCGTTACAACGCGCACCTCGTCATCCCGGACGAGGTGCGGGCCGAGGCATCGGTGCTCAAGGCCGTCGCCGCATACTTCGTGATGTTCGCCGACGAACGGGTCGCCGTGATGGAACGTCAGCGGGAGGTCGTCGTCGACCTCGTGGCGGCGTTCCTGACCGACCCCGGCCGGCTCGACCGGGACCTGCGCGCCGACTTCGAGTCCGCCCCCGACGACGGCGCGAGGCTGCGGGTCGCAGTCGACCAGGTGGCGGCCCTGACCGACGCGCGTGCCGTAGCCCTGCACCGCGACTGGGCCTGATGAGGCTGCGATGGGGTCGACCGCCTACGGTTGAGGTTCGTCGTGGGGTCGATCAGGGAGCGCCGTGAGCACTGGCAAGGCGGTGGGGGGACTGGTCGCGCTCACCCTGGTGCTTGGCGGTGGTCTGGTTGCGGCTGACCGCTACGCCGCGTCCTACGCCCAGGGCTACGCGCGCGACGCGGTCAACGCCCAGCTGAAGACGACCGGGGCCACCGAGGTCGAGGTGCACGGCTTCCCCTTCCTCACCCAAGCCATCAGGGGCACCTTGGACGAGGTCACGGTGACCGTCCCGTCAGCCATCGTCAACGGCCTGCCCGTGTCCGACGTCGCGGTCGACGCCCGCCAGGTCAAGGTCGACGCCTTCTCCACGCAACGCCATCCCACCGCGGGAGACGTCGTGGTCCACGCGACCATTCCCGTCGCCTCGCTCCAGGCCGCGGTGAAGAAGCAGAGCAACCTCGACGTCTCTCTGGCCGTCGACGGGTCGGTCCTGCGGGCCACCGGCACTCTCCTCGGCCTGAGCCTGAAGGCCGCCGTCACCCCACGCGTGGAGACGGGCAAGCTGCTCGCCGGCATCTCGGACGTCACCCTGGGTGACCGCGCGGTGTCCGTCGACTCCTTCCCGGCGCTGCACGATGCGCTCAGCGGGATCTCCGTGCCCATCCAGGGCCTTCCCGTGGGCATGTCGCTCACCGCTGCGCAGGTGGTGCCCACCGGTGTACGCGTCACTGCCTCGGGCGCCGACGTCGCCATCCCGGTGAGCTGACCGGTCACTGGTCACCAGCCTGGGGATTGCCCCCGAGCGCACCACCGCGGCGACCTAGACTCGGCCACTGTGGCGGGACGCATCAAGGCCGAGGACGTAGCGGCGGTCAAGGAGCGCACCTCGATCGAGGACCTGGTCCGCGAGCACGTCACCCTGCGCCGGTCCGGCAGCAGCCTGGTCGGGCTCTGCCCGTTCCACGACGAGAAGAGCCCCTCGTTCAACGTCAGCCCGCTCACCGGCTACTACCACTGCTACGGCTGCGGCGAGGGCGGGGACTCGATCTCGTTCGTGCAGAAGGTCGAGCACCTGAGCTTCACCGAGGCAGTCGAGAGGCTCGCCCAGAAGCTCGGGATCGAGCTGCACTTCGAGGACGGTGGCGCCCGGCAGCGCGACGAGGGGGGCATCGGACGACGAGCCCGGTTGGTTGAGGCGCACCGCGTGGCGCAGGAGTTCTATGCCAACCAGCTGCTCGACACCGAGAACGCCGCTGCGCGGGCCGGGCGCGACTTCATGCGGGCCCGCGGCTTCGACAGCGCGGCGGCCGCCCAGTTCGGTGTCGGGTATGCGCCGCGCGGGGGTGGGGACCTCGCCCGGCACCTGCGGTCCAAGGGGTTCAAAGACGACGAGGTTGTCGCCGCCGGGTTGGTCGGCAACGGCAGCCGTGGGCTGTACGACCGGTTCCGGGGCCGCCTCGTCTGGCCGATTCGCGACATCACCGGGGACACCGTGGGGTTCGGCGCTCGCCGGCTCTATGACGACGATCGGATCGAGGCCAAGTACCTCAATACCTCAGAGACGCCCATCTACAAGAAGTCAACAGTGCTGTACGGCCTGGACGCGGCCAAGAAGGCGATCGCGCGCGACCGCACGGCGGTCGTCGTCGAGGGCTACACCGACGTGATGGCCTGTCAGCTCGCGGGCGTCGAGACGGCGGTCGCCACCTGCGGGACGGCGTTCGGGGTCGATCACATCAAGACGCTGCGGCGGATCATGCGCGACGAGGCCGACCTTGCGCCCGCGCGGGTGATCTTCACCTTCGACGGGGACAAGGCCGGACAGAAGGCCGCCATGCGCGCGTTCCAGGAGGACCAGCGCTGGGCGTCCCAGTCCTTCGTCGCGGTGGAGCGGTCGGGCAAGGACCCGTGCGAGCTGCGGCAGGCCGAGGGGGACCTCGCGGTTCGGGGGCTCGTGGAGGATGCGGTGCCCCTGTTCGAGTTCGCGCTGCGCACGACGGTCGCGCGTTTCGACCTGGAGACGGCGGAAGGCCGGATCCAGGCCATGCGCGCGGCAGCGCCGATCGTGGCGGAGATCCGCGACCGGTCGCTGCGGCCGGAGTACACCAGGGAGCTGGCCGGCCTGCTGGGGCTGGAGGTGGAGCAGGTCTCCGCCGAGGTGGCGCGGGCCGGCAAGTCGGGCCAGAAGTCGGTGTTCGAGCAGCGGACCCAGCACCCGCAGGAGCCATCCGAGGCCTCGTTGGAGCCCACTACCGCCGAGCTGCGCGACGCGATGCCCCAACCGGATCTGCGAGACCCGGTCGTCATGGTCGAACGTCAGCTCTTGCAGGTGATCCTGCAGCTGCCCTCGTTGGTCGACCCGGACAGCCTCGACCTGCTCGAGTCGTCGGCCTTCAGCGCCCCGGCCCACCGCGCGGTCTTCGACGGCGTCGAAGGTGCCGGCGGCATACGGGCTCGGGCGTCTAGTTCGGCTTCCGGCTGGACGGACGCAGTGGTCGCCGCCGCTCCCGCTGCAGTCCACTCCCTCATCGCCGAGCTCGCCGTGGCGTCGCTGCCGGTCACGCCCGAGCGCGCGACGGGGCTGCCGAGCCGCCGATATGCGGCCTCGCTCGTCCTGCGCCTGCGTGAGGTGGCACTGACCCGTCGAGTCGCCGACGCGATAAGCCAGCTACGCAGGCTCGACAGCTCGGGATCGGCCGACCCCGACCAGCAGCGGGAGCTGGGGCAGCGCCTGCAACAGCTTCAGCGCGAGCTTGCATCGATGCGCGACCGTGAGGAGTCCTGATGAAGCTGCCGTTGTCCCGGCGTCGTGACCACGTAGTACCCGCCGAGATCGTGGCCCTGCTGAAGGAGCACAAGCGCGACCGTGTGCTGGCGGGGGCGGCCGATGCCGACTCTCGGGCCTGGTTGGTCGCGAGCAGCTTCACCGTCGCATTGCTCGACCCCGCCCGAGACGTGGGGGGCGAGCTGCTTTGGTCGCGGCCGTGGCACCTGGTCGACGCGGGCTCGTGGAGCCGGGAAGCGTCCACCTTGACGCTCTCTTGGGTCGACAAGGCCGCCCCGGCCCAGCTGCGGCTGGGTGGTGGACCGGGTGAGCGCGAGCTGCTGCAGGCGCTGCGGGAACGGGTGCAGGCGAGCGTGGTCCAGGCTGAGGAGCTGTCGCTGTCCGGCCGGCGCACCGGTCGAGCGGTGATCCGTCAAGACCTGCGAACCGGAGAGCTGCTCGAGCAGGTCGTGCTCGGCCGTGGGGTCCGCGAGGACGACGAGGTCCGGTTCGCCGCGGACCGGGCGCTCACCTCACTGCGCGAACAGGTCGGTATGCCGCACCCCTGAGCTGCCACACGCCTCGGATGCCGTCACGACCGGACGCCTGGCCTCTCAGCGGTGTCTTATCGCGGCCTCGCGCCTGGATGGCCGCCACCCTGCTCTGCGTCCGACGTTGTGGTGGCCGGGGCGACCTCGGTGTCGGACGCAACGATCCCGACCGTGGCCGCCTCGGACGATTCCGTTGATCGGGGCCCCCTTTGCTACTCTTGCCGCCGCGCACGTCGCGGTCCCCTGTAGCTCAATTGGCAGAGCAGCCGACTGTTAATCGGCAGGTTGTTGGTTCGAGTCCAACCGGGGGAGCCAATCCAGGCGGACCATCAGTTGGACCGACTCTCAGGGGGCGGCAACGGTCGAGTCTGCCCCCTCGGGTCCGCCGGTGCCGGCGCCGGCGGACCCGACGGGGATGACCTGCGTCACCCCGATTCCGCCCCCGGCGACCGTCCGACCGCGGCTACGGAGCCGGCGTTCGATCAGCCCGGCGAGGGTGGTCAGGCAGTAGTTGATGGCGATGAAGATCACGGCGATGACAAACATGGCCGGGACGATGTTGGACCAGGTCGAACCGATCTGCTGGTAGGTGTTGAGCAGCTCGGGATAGGTGATGATCTGGCCCAGCGCGGTGTCCTTGAGCACGACCACCAGCTGGCCGACCAGGGCCGGCAGCATCGCCGTGATCGCCTGGGGCAGCTGGATCGCGCGCATCGTCTGGCCGCGGGTCAACCCCAACGCCAGACCCGCCTCCGACTGCCCCTGAGGGAGGCTGCCCACACCGGAACGCAGGAGCTCCGCCACGACCGAACCGTTGTAGAGCGTCAGGCCCACGACGACGGCGGCGAGGGAGTTGAGCTCGGAGACGAAGATGTTGTTGTAAGCGAAGTAGAAGAACGCCCCAAGCATCATCACCAGGACCGGCACCGACCTGAAGAACTCCACGACGATGGTGCACACCCAGCGCACGGGTGCGATCTGCGACATGCGCCCGACGCCGAAGACGAAACCGAAGGCCAGCGCAAGGACGATCGAGATCCCCGCAGCCTTGAGGGTGTTGATCAGGCCCGGGATGAGGTAGTCGACCCAGACGTTGGCGTCGATGTCGTTGACGCGGATCCCGATGAACGGTTTCCACTTGTCCGCCTCGAGCTGCCCCTTGGAGCCCAGCTGGTAGAGGGCGAAGGCCACAAAGGCGAGGATGACCAGCCCGCCGATGACGGCACCGACCCGGTGCCGGGCGCGCGCCTTGGGCCCGGGTGCGTCGAAGAGGACCGAGGCACTCATCGCTTCACCGACAGCCGTGCGGACAGGTAGCTGGTGGCCAGGCCCATGGGCAGCGTGATGACGACGAACCCGATCGCCACCACGAGGATGATGGGACCGAACAGGTCGATGCGGTCCTCGAGCATCGTCCGCTGCAGACCCGCGATCTCGGCGACCCCGATCGCGGTAGCGACCGTCGTGTTCTTGGTGAGTGCGATGAGGGTGTTGCCCAACGGTGTCACCGCTCCACGGAAGGCCTGGGGCAGCATGACCTCTCGCAGGCTTTGCCCGAACGTCAACCCCACCGATCTGGCCGCCTCCGCCTGCCCTGCCGGGATGGTGTTGACGCCGCTGCGCAGCGCCTCGCACACGAAAGCACCGTGGTAGACGGACAAGGCGATGACGGCCCAGTAGATGTTGTCCCGCGCGATGTCCGAGGAGAAGCTGAAGCCGAGGTTGACGATCATCACGATGTTGGCCGCGATGATGATCAACGTCAGCGGGGTGTTGCGGAAGATGTTGACATAGACCGCACCCACCTTCTGCAGCAAGGGGATCGGAGACACGCGCAGGATCGCGACGATCGTGCCGAGGATCGTGGAACCGATGGCCGCAAAGAACGTCAGGACCAGCGTCAGGCCGAACGCCCCGAAGATCGGGTAGTCGGCGAAGAGCTCACCCACGAGGTGCACCTTTCGGTCGGCAGGGCAGGGGAGGGCAGGGAGGGCAGGGGAGGGTGCCTGCGACACTCACGAGGTATGCCGGGTGCTCGCGTCGGGCACCCGGCATACCTCGCGGGTCGCTCAGGAGCAGGCGGCTGGGGTCGGCGGGTTGCCCGCGCCCGGCTTGAAGCCCGCGGGACCGAGCCACTTGTCGACCGACTTCTGCCACTCCCCGGAGCTGATGAACTTCTTCAGGGCGTCGGTGACCTGGGCGCAGAAGGCCGTGTCGCCCTTCTTGAGACCGACCCCGTAGTTCTCCGTGGAGAACGTGGTGCCGACGACCTTGAGCTTGCCCTTGTTGGCCTCCTGGGCGGCATAGCCGGCAAGGATCGTGTTGTCGGTCGTCAAGGCGTCCACGTTGTTGGCCTTGAGAGCGTCGACGCACAGCGTGTAGGTGTTGTACTCCTGCAGGTTGATATCGGGGTACTTCTTCTGCAGGTTCGAGGCCGACGTCGAGCCCTTGACCGAGCAGAGCTTCTTGCCCTTCAGCGCGTCCGGTCCAGTGATCGAGGTGTCGTCGGACCGGACCAACAGGTCCTGGCCGGCGATGAAGTAGGGGCCCGCGAACGCGACCTTCTCCTTGCGGGCAGGTGTGATCGAGTAGGTGCCGACGATGTACTTCACCTGTCCCGTGGCGATCAGCGTCTCGCGCTGCGACGACACCGCCTCGACGAACGTCGGGGTGAAGTTGAGCTCCTTGGCGATGTAGTTGGCCACATCGACGTCGAGGCCCTCGTAGGTCGAACCGCTCTTCAACCCGAGCCCGGGCTGGTCGAACTTGATGCCGACCTTGACCGCTGTCCCGCCGCTGCTGCCGCCCGTCGAGCCACCGCCGCCGGTGGACCCACTCGGTGTGCCGCTGCCGCAAGCGGCGAGCCCGGTTGCGGCGAGGACCGCGACTGCGGCCACGCTGATTCTTCTGTTGCCAAACCTCATGCTGGTTGTTCCTCCCTGGTTGTGCGCTGGGCCACCCGTCCGGCGTCCGTTCTGCGCAGTTCTCCCGTGATCGAGGTCGAGGTCGTGATCGAGGTCGAGGTCGAGGTCGAGGTCGAGGTCGAGGTCCTAGTGGGTGAGGATCTTGCCCAGGAAGTCCTTGGCGCGCTCGGACTTCGCGTTCGTGAAGAACTCCTTGGGGGTCGCGTCTTCGAGGATCTGGCCGTCGGACATGAACACGACACGGTCCGCGGCTCGACGAGCGAAACCCATCTCGTGCGTGACGACGATCATCGTCATGCCTGACTTGGCCAGCTCGGTCATGACGTCGAGGACCTCGTTGATCATCTCGGGGTCCAGTGCCGAGGTGGGTTCGTCGAAGAGCATCACCTTGGGGTCCATCGCCAGCGAACGGGCGATGGCCACCCGTTGCTGCTGACCGCCGGAGAGCTGGGCCGGGTACTTCGCCGACTGGTGCGCCACCCCGACACGCTCGAGCAGGTCGGTGGCCTTCTGGTTGGCCTCGGACTTCTTCTTCTTGCGCACCTTGATCGGCCCCAGAGTCACGTTCTCGAGGATCGTCTTGTGGGCGAACAGGTTGAAGCTCTGGAACACCATGCCCACATCGGCTCGAAGCCGGGCCAGCTCCTTGCCCTCGTCTGGCAACAGGGTCCCGTCGATCTTGATCGTGCCGGTCTCGAAGGTCTCCAGCCGGTTGATCGCACGACACAGGGTCGACTTGCCCGAGCCGGATGGCCCGAGGACCACCACCACCTCGCCCTTCGCCACGGTCAGGTCGATGTCCTTCAGGACGTGCAGGTCGCCGAAATGCTTGTTGACGCCCTCGACCTGCACCATTGGCTGGCCGTCTCGCTGGGGTGCGTCGCTCATTGCTGAAACGTACCCGCCCGAGACGCCAGCACGGCCGTTGCGCCGACCATGGTCACCGAATTGTGAGAAAACCCTGAGAACGCGATTGCCCCCGTATCTCGGGGGTACAGGAGCACCATGAGTGACAACGACGAGATGACCACCATTCGCTCGATCATGAAGGACGTCCGTACCTGCATGCTCGTGACCAGCGCCGACAACGGCACCCTGCACGCGGCCCCGATGACGACCCAGGAGGCCGAGTTCGACGGTGATGCCTGGTTCATCGCCAGCAAGGAGTCCGAGACGGTCCGCAACCTGGGTGCTCGCCCACACGTGAACGTCAGCTACTCGGGCTCGAGCTCCTGGCTGTCGCTCACCGGCAGCGCGAGCGTCGTCGAGGATCCCGCCAAGAAGAAGGAGCTGTGGAACTCGTTCGTCGAGGCCTGGTTCCCGCAGGGCCAGGAGGACCCGAACATTGCGCTGGTCAAGGTGGACGGGGTGTCCGCGCAGTACTGGGACAGCCCCGGCAAGGTCGCGATGACCCTGGACATGGTCAAGGCGCGGGTGACCGGCAACACCCCGAAGTCCGGCGACTCCCAGAAGGTGGACCTGTGACGCAGACACAGCCGACCGACGACGCCGGGCGGCCATTGGCCGGTATGCGGATCGCGTTCGCCGTGGCGAACGAGGGGATCGAGCAGGTCGAGCTCGAGAAGCCGTGGCAGGCGGTCGAGGATGCCGGCGGCGCCCCCGTGCTCGTATCGGTCAGCTCCGGCACGGCGCAGGCGTTCAACCACCTCGACAAGGGTGACCAGTTCGACGTGGATATGACGTTCGAGGACGCCAGTGCGTCGGACTTCGACGGGCTGGTCCTGCCTGGCGGAGTGGCGAACCCCGATGCCCTGCGTACCGACCCGGGTGCGGTGGCCTTTGTCACGTCGTTCTTCGACGACGGCAAGCCGGTTGCTGCCATCTGTCACGCGCCGTGGACGCTCATCGAGGCCGGCGTGCTCGAAGGTCGCCGCCTCACCTCATGGCCCAGCCTCCAGACCGACATCCGCAATGCCGGAGGGACCTGGGTCGACGAGGAGGTCGTGACCGACGGAACCCTGGTGACGAGCCGGAACCCCGACGACCTCCCCGCGTTCGACAAGGCCATCGTCGAGCTGTTCGGGGCGACGAGAGCCAACGACAGCTGACCCGGCGCCACCCGGGTGGGTGGGACGTCTCTCGACGTGGCCGGCCGGAACCGCCAGACTCAGCCTCTGGACCCCGCTCGACCCCGGACCTGCCGGACCCACCTCGAAGGGCTGACCATGACAACTGACGACGGCGACCGACGATGACGACTGACCATGACGACTGACTCGGTACGTCGGCACGAGGCGAGCTCGTCCTACCCACCCATCGCGGACTACGGGTTCCTGTCGGACTGCGAGGTCACGGCGCTGGTCGCGCCGAGCGGCAACATCGAGTGGATGTGCCTCCCACGCCTCGACGGCCCGAGCGTGTTCGGGGCCATGCTCGACCGCGACGCCGGCGGTTTCCGGTTCGGGCCGGCGGACATGCGCGTCCCGTCCGCCCGTCGATACCTGCCTGGGACGATGATCCTCGAGACGAGCTGGGGGACGCCGACTGGGTGGATCATCGTGCGCGACTGCCTGCTCATCGGCCCGTGGCACCACGAGGGCAACCGGTCGGGCAGCCACCGTCGCGCTCCAACGGACTACGACTGCGACCATGTCCTCCTTCGCACGGTCAGGTGTGTCAACGGCGAAGTCCAGATCTCGCTCGACTGCAGCCCCGTCTTCGACTACGGCCGCATACCGGCGATCTGGAGCTACAGCGGCGCGGCCTATCACGAGGCGGTCGCTGAGGGCCGCGAGGACGACCCGAGGCTGCGGCTGACGACCGACATGAACCTGGGCTTCGAAGGCAACCGGGCCACGGCACGGACGCTCATCAAGGAGGACGAGACCCATTTCGTCGCCATGTCCTGGTCCGAGCACGAGCCACCGCACAACTTCGAGGAGGCCTACAAGAGGGAGGTATGGACGGCTCACCACTGGCAGCACTGGCTTGCCCGCGGTCACTTCCCGGACCACCCGTGGCGCAGCCATCTCGAGCGAAGCGCCCTGACGCTGAAGGGCTTGACGTTTGCCCCCACCGGCGCGCTCGTTGCCGCGGCGACGACCTCGCTGCCGGAGGATCCGGGCGGCGAGCGCAACTGGGACTACCGCTATACGTGGATCCGCGACTCGACGCTGACCCTGTGGGCGATGGACCGGCTCGGCTTCGACTGGGAGGCCGACGACTTCTTCTCGTTCATCGCGGACGTGGCAGGGACCGGGGAGGACCTGCAGATCATGTACGGCGTCGGGGGCGAGCGGAAGCTCACCGAGGATCTGCTGGACCACCTCGACGGCTACCAGAAGTCCCGGCCGGTCCGGATCGGCAACGGCGCCTACGACCAGAAGCAGCACGACGTCTGGGGCGCCCTGCTCGACTCTGTCTACCTGCATACGGAGCACCGCACACAGGACCGGCTGGACGACCGGTTCTGGGTGATCCTGTGCCGGTTCGTCGACGCCGCGATCAAGAACTGGCCTGAGCCCGACCGGGGCATCTGGGAGGTGCGCGGCGAACCGCAGCACTTCACCGCGTCCAAGGTCATGTGCTGGGTGGCCGCCGACCGCGGGGCGAAGCTGGCCCGGAACCGGGAGCAGTTCGAGCGCGCCGAGCAGTGGCAGAAGGCCGCCGACGAGATCAAGGCGGACGTGCTCACGCACGGGGTCGACGAACGCGGTGTCTTCGTGCAGCACTACGCGACGGATGCTCTCGACGCGTCCCTGCTGCTGATCCCGCTCGTCGGCTTCTTGCCCTATGACGACGAGCGGCTCGTCAACACCGTCAACGCCATCGCCAACGAGCTGACCGAGGACGGCCTCGTGCTGCGTTATCGAGTGGAGGCGACCGACGACGGGTTGGCCGGCGAGGAGGGCACCTTCACGATCTGCTCGTTCTGGCTGGTGTCGTCCTGGGCCCTGATCGGCGAGATCGACAAGGCCCGGCGGCTGTGCGAGAAGCTGTTCTCGATGGCGAGCCCCCTCGGCCTGTATGCCGAGGAGCTCGACGCCGAGAGCGGTCGCCACCTGGGCAACTTCCCGCAGGCCTTCACCCATCTGGGGCTGATCAACGCGGTCCTGCACATCATGGGGGCCGAGGCGGCCGCAGCCGCTGCTGCGGGTCTCGCAGCCCCACAGTAGGCGGGCAGGTCCGCCGAACCGTTCGGGCTGGCTGCTGTCCGGTTTGTCCGTCCGGTCGTGGCGAAACCAGACATCGGCCACCCGGATCGACCCGTCTGCCGGAGGGAGGACGGTGGGCGAGTTCGCGCTCGCCGCCAGCGGAACCTGCCTCACGGCCGGCCAGGGCGACTCCATGTACATCGCGTCCGGCGGCGTCGACCCGGGGCGGGTCTTCACCAGCCACGACCGCGGACACACCTGGAAGGTGGCCGACACCCCCATCGTCGGCGGTCCAGCCGCCGGCGTCTTCTCGGTCCAGTTCGTCAGCCGGAACGTCGGGATCGCGGTCGGCGGAGACTACCTCAACCCGACAGGCGCGACCGGCAACGCGGCGTACAGCAGGGACGGCGGGAAGACGTGGCAGTCCCCGTCGAGCTTCCCCGGCGGGCACAGGTCCGGGTCGTCGTGGGTGCCTCACCTGTCCGCGGTCGCCGTCGCCGCGGGTGGTGACATCATCGGACCTGACGATCAGGCAAGGCCGGTCGCTCGTGGCCTTCCTTCGACACGGCGATCGTGTCGAATGCACGCCGGACCTCACCTGCTGGGCGTCCGGGATCGACGGTCGGGTCGCGGCGCTCGGCCTGACGTGGTGACGGGGGAGCGCATGGAGGCGGTTGACCTCGTACATCTGCGGCGCTGCGTGGAGCTGGCAGCCGAGGCGCTCGAGGCCGGTGACGAGCCGTTCGGGTCGGTTCTCGTCGACGGACGCGGTGACGTCCGGCGTGAGGACCGCAACCGGGTCGCCGGTGGTGACCAGACCCGCCACCCGGAGCTCGAGCTCGCTCGGTGGGCCGCCACCAACCTCACGCCGGCCGAGCGGGCGAGCGCAACCGTCTATACCTCGGGCGAGCACTGCCCGATGTGCGCCGCGGCGCATGCGTGGGTCGGTCTCGGACGAATCGTCTATGCCGTGTCGTCATCTCAGCTGACGACCTGGCGGACGGACTGGGGGGCACCGGATCCACCGGTGCGATCGCTGCCTGTCGGCGATGTCGCGCCGCGAGTCGTGGTGGAGGGGCCGGCGCGCGAGCTGGAATCGGACATGCGGGACCTGCACCACCGTCACCTGCACCAGCGTCACCCGGACCAGCGTCACCCGCGTCACCCGGGTCATGAGGGTCAAGAGGGTCAAGAGGGTCACGGCTCCGTCGGCTGAGCAGAGACCGTGGCCGGCCGGGTCGTTCCCCTATGACGACCCGACCGACGGATGGGGGGCTGGCGTCAGCCGTTGACGGAGCGTCGGCCGCCGACGCGGGTCCAGAGGAGGAGCACGATGATCGCTCCGATCACCGACCCGATGAGCCCGGCCGGCTGCAGGAAGCCGTCAGCGGCGTCCTTGTGGAAGAACAGGTAGCCGAGGAAACCTCCGACGAACGACCCGATGATGCCGATGACGATGGTCATCGCGATGGACATGTCCTGGCGACCGGGGACGATCAGGCGGGCCAGTGCGCCGGCGATCAGTCCGACGATGATGATGGTGACGATGAGACCCAACATGGTGTGCCTTTCGATCGAGTGCGGTTGAGGACTCGACTCTTACACCCCTAGGGCGGATGCAGTACACCCTTAGGGGGGTTTAGTCTGGGCGACGTGACCACCACCCTCACGCGACCGATCACCGTGGCTCTCGTCGACGACTACGACGTGGTCCTCATGGGCGTCGCCAACATCATCGACCAGTACAGCGACCGGGTGGTCATCGCCGAGATCGACACCAACAAGCCGGTGTCCGAGGTGGTGGACATCGTCCTCTACGACTCGTTCGCTCAACCCGAGTCCGACCATCACGAGATCGGTGTCCTCGTTCGCAACCCCAACGCGCGCCGCGTTGTCGTCTATACCTGGAACTTCCACCCCGACCTGATTGTGAGTGCGCAGCGGCAGGGGGTACGCGGTTATCTGTCCAAGGCGCTGCCGGCGCGCGAGTTCATTGCGGCCCTCGAGGCCGTGCACGCGGGTCAGGTCGTCGTCAGTGACCCCCCCGGACGCTCGCGGAGCGTCAACGGGCTGGACTGGCCCGGGCGGCAGGAGGGCCTGACCGACCGGGAGTCAGAGATCCTCGCGCTGATCACCCAGGGACGGAACAACGCCGAGGTCGCGGCTCAGACCTACCTCAGCCCCAACACGGTCAAGTCCTACATCCGGTCGATCTACCGCAAGATCGACGTCGCCAGCCGCACCCAGGCGGTCTTGTGGGGAGTGGACCACGGGTTCACCCCGGACCACCGCCGCATCGACCACTGGCGCGGCGGTCCCTGACCGGTCTTGGTGACTGGTCTGGGCGACCGGTCCGGGCGACTGGTCCGGGCGACCGGTCTGGGTGACCGGTCTGGGTGACCGGTCATGGCCGTCACCGACGGCGTGCACAAGAGATTCACAGGCACAGTCCCGAGAGTGGGTGGACCCGGTCACCCCAGGCGGTCCGGCTTCGAGAAGGGGAAGGCGTCGATGTCCGTGACGGCGGAGCAGCAGGCCCGGTGGGCAGGTGCACCGTCCGCAGCCCAGCGCCGCTCTGCGCCGTCGAGGAGGGGGAGCCGTCGTCCCGTCGGCAACGGGTGGCGTGATGCTGTTGGTGCGGTGACCTGGGCCAGCCTCCTGGTCGTGACGGCACTGTGGGTCACCGGCGGGGGGGTGCAGGACCTCGGCTCGTTCGGGCCGGGTGTCACCAGCGTGGGGCGGCTGAGCGCGCTGCTGGCCTCTGACCTGCTGCTGCTGCAGGTTCTCCTGATGGCGCGGATCCCGGTGGTCGAACGTGCATACGGGCAGGACGAACTGGCGCGACGGCACCGGCTCGTGGGTTTCTGGTCGTTCAACCTGATGGTCATCCACATCGTGCTGATCATCGTCGGATATGCAGCCCAGGACCGGAACAACGTGTTCCTCGAGGCGTGGCAGCTGGTCGTCGACTATCCCGGGATGCTGCTCGCCCTGGCGGGCACGGTGGCACTGGTCATGGTGACCGTCACCAGCATCAAGAAGGCCCGCCGGAAGCTGCGTTACGAGTCGTGGCACCTGCTGCACCTGTATGCCTACCTCGGAGTCGGCCTGGCGCTGCCCCACCAGCTGTGGTCGGGTCAGGACTTCATGACCAGCCGCGTCGCGACGCTGTACTGGTGGTCGCTATGGGCCGCAGCGGCGGCCGCGGTACTCCTTTGGCGCCTCGGTGTCCCGCTGTACCGCACGTTCCTGCACGACCTGCGGGTCGTCGATGTGGTCCGGGAGAGCCCCGACGTGGTCTCGGTCTGGATGCGGGGCCGGCACCTGAACCGGCTGCCCGTGGCCGCCGGTCAGTTCCTTACCTGGCGTTTCCTGACCGGTCCAGGCTGGAGCCGGGGCCACCCGTACTCCCTGTCGGCCGCCCCGACCGGCGACACCCTGAGGATCAGCGTCAAGGACCTGGGCACCGGAAGCCGCGACCTGTCGAACCTGTCAGTGGGCACCCGCGTCGTGGTCGAGGGCCCGTTTGGACGGTTGCACGGCGGGGTGCGCACCCGCCGCAAGGTGACCCTGATCGGCAGTGGCGTGGGAATCACCCCGCTGCGCGCCCTGCTTGAAGACCTTCCCCAAGGCCCTGGTGACGTCACCCTACTCTATCGCGCCCGCAGCGCCGAAGACCTGCTCTTCCGCAGCGAGATCGACACGCTCGCCGAGGCCACCGGCGCCCGTGTCTTCTACATCGTCGGCCCCCGAGTAGCCGGCCGCTCCTCGTGGCTGCCGCACACCGCCGGCCACCTGAGCGACGTGCAGGCCCTGCGCGAGCTCGTCCCCGACATCGAGGAGCACGACGTCTATCTCTGCGGCGCCTCGGCCTGGATGGACGCAGCCCGCGATGCCGCCCTCGCGGCCGGTGTCCCGCCGACCCGCATCCACCTCGAACGCTTCAGCTGGTAACACCAGCCCCGCCCCGCAGCACCGGGACGAAGGCTCGACCTCATCCGCCCGACCTCTACCACGGCTCGACTACTACGGCTCGACTACTACGGCTCGACTACTACGGCTCGACCAGGAGACCTCACATGCGCAGGATCGCGGTGGCCGTCATGGGCACCATCAGCGGGGTCGTGCTGCTGTTCAGCTACCACACCAGCACCAGCTCACGGATGGCCGTGCCCAGCAGCACCACGGTCGCCGGAGCAGGCACCGCAAGCCCGGCCGTCCCCGACCCGACAGCAGCGTCGGGAGGTTCGGCGGCGCCAACCACCCCCGGTGCAGCCACCGCAGCACCTGCTCCATCCACGCCGGCACCGGTCGCGTCCGGCACTCCGGCCGCATCCTCGGGCACGTTCACCGGTGACTCCGTGGACACCCGCTGGGGTGCCGTGCAGGTCCAGATCAGCGTCCAGAACGGCAAGATCACCCAAGCGCAGGCCGTCGAGTACCCCCAGAACAACGGCCGCGACCAGCAGATCAACGCCTATGCCGTCCCCACCCTCAACCAGGAGGCAGTCAGCAAGCAGAGTGCGAACATCGACGCGGTATCCGGAGCAACCGTCACCAGCGACGGCTACCTCCAGTCGTTGCAGTCGGCGATCGACCAGGCCCACCTGTGACCGCGGCTGTCACCGTGGCGGTGACCGAGCCGGTGGCCTCCGCCCTCGTATGGTCCACCGGACCGGGTGCCGGCCCGGCAGTGCTGCCCCTCATCGGCGAAGCGTCCGGCGGGGCGGACCACCCGCGGCGCGCGTTCGTCACCCAGGTCATGGGCCTGCCCGTCAGCGTGCACGTGCGCGGTCCGCGGGCGTCCGGGCGCCACGTCGAGGAGGCGGTCGAGTCGGCGTTCGCGTCGCTGCGTGACGATGACGCGCTGTTCAGCACCTGGAAGCCCGACAGCCTCATCAGTCGGGTGCGCCGCGGCGAGGTCCCACTGCGAGAAGCGGGTCCGCTGCTGCTCGAAGTGACAGAGCTCTGCGAGGAAGCCCGCCGACGCACCCACGGCGCGTTCTCCGCATGGCTTCCCGGGCGCGACGGCATACCCGAGCTCGACCCCACCGGCCTGGTCAAGGGATGGGCCGTCCACCGGGCCTTTGAGGCCCTGACCGCGCGGCTGGCGGCCATGGGAGCGCACGACCTGCTCATCTCGGCAGGCGGTGACGTGGTGCTCGGATGCGCCCGAACCGACACCCCCGACTGGGTGGTCGCGGTCGAAGATCCCCGGGACCGCACCAGATCCCTGCTGACACTGCGGATGCGCGCCGGAGCCGTGGCCACCTCCGGCAGCGCCGCACGCGGGCCGCACGTCATCGACCCCCGCAGCGGTGAGCCGGCCACCGGCCTGCTGTCCGCGACCGTCGTCGGACCCCACCTGTTGTGGGCCGACGTCTACGCCACGGCCGCATTCGTCGACGGCCTTCAGACCCGAGCATGGCTAGGCCCGCGGACGGACCACGCCGCCCTGCTGGTGAACGACGACGGGACGAGCGTCACGCTCGGCTGAGGTCCAGTGAACCGCCGCTATGCGGGGGTGGTGACGGGACCGCCACGGCGATCGAGAACGGGCTTCTACCGGTGCGGCCCAGTGCGGGCCGTTATCGGTGGCCTGGCTGACGGTCGTTCCAGCGAGTCAGCGCGTCGCGCGCCAGCTCTTCGTTGTGGGACAGATGCTCGTCGAGAGCCCGGGCAGCCACGCGCGGATCCCGCGTGCGGAACCGCTCGACGAGCAGTTGATGAGCCTCCCGCCGGCGCCGGTGCTCGCGCGGATCGGGATCGAGCAGACCGAACCCGATGCGGATGTACCGTTCGCCGGCGCGCCACAGCAGCATGAGGATCCGCGCGTCCCACGCCGACGCGGCCGGTGCCAGGAGCGCCAGGTGAAACGCGCGGTGGTCATCGTAGATGTCGTCCATGCTGCGGTCCTCGGCGCCAAGGTCGGCTGCGGCTTGGTGGAGCCGATCCAGCTCCCCGTCGGAGAGCGACATGACCGATCGTCGGGCCAGGTCCGGCTCGAGCATCCGTCGAACGCGGTAGATGGCGTGCAGCTCGGCGAGGTCCAACGGAGCGACCGTTGCGCTGCGACCAGGAGGGTTGATGACCAAGCCCTCCGCCTCCAGCACCCGCAACGCGTCGCGGACCGGGATGAAGCTGACCCCGAGCTGGTCGGCGAGCTTGCGAAGCGACAGGCTTTGCTCCGGGCCCAAGTCACCGGAGACGATAGAACGTCGCAGCTCCGCCGTCACCTGGCCGGACACCGACTGCGCCTCGATCGGACGGACCGAGCCGGCTGTGCTCGGGATGAGGCTCACGGTGAGTTCCTGACGTGTGACGGCCGTGGTGCGCAGGCGTAGTCGATGATAGCGGTCAGCCCACGGCAGACGGATGATGAAGTGGCACGGTATGCCTGTTGTGTTATCACATATCAGGAGTAGAATCCTCTCCTGTCCCGCACCCCGATCCCGAGGTCCCATCATGAGACTGGCCAACGTCGGCAGCCGACTCTGCGTCATCCGCGACGACGGCGCCGTGGATCTCGAGGAGCTGACACGAGGGGCAATCCCGTCCGATCCGCAGGCCGCCCTGGACCGGTGGGACGAGCTGACCGACTGGTATGCCGGCCACGATTCGGCGATCGCCACGGCCGAGGCCGCCGCATACATGGCGACGGATCTCGGCGCCCCGGTTCCTGCGCCGCGCCAGATCTTCGGCATCGGCCTGAACTACCGCGACCACGCCGCGGAGGCGAACCTCGAGCTGCCTGAAGGGCACCCGGTCGTCTTCGCCAAGTTCCCCGCATCGGTCACCGGCCCCTGCGCCGAGGTAGAGCTGCCGTCGGACGCAGTCGACTGGGAGGCCGAGCTCGTCGTCGTCATCGGGCGCCTCGCGCACCGCGTCGCCCGAGCGCAGGCCTGGTCGCACGTGGCCGGGATCACCGTCGGCCAGGACCTGTCCGAGCGCCTCGTCCAGTGGCGGGGTCCGTCACCGCAGTTCTCCCTCGGGAAGTCCTATCCCGGTTTTTCGCCGATCGGGCCACTCCTGGTGACACCGGATGAGTTCCCCGACCCCGACGACATCGGCCTCGGGTGCACGCTCAACGGCAAGGAGATGCAGCGGGGTCGCAGCTCGGACATGGTGTTCACCATTCCCGAGCTCGTCGAGCAGCTGTCTGCTGTCGTCCCGCTGCTGCCGGGAGACCTCATCTTCACCGGCACCCCCGCCGGAATCGGCTGGACCCGCGACCCCCGCGTCGTGCTGCGACCGGGGGACAGCCTCACGACCCACGCCGAGGTCATCGGCGAGATGACCACGACGTTCACCACCACCTGACCCGCATCCCCATACAGCACATCTCCCGAGGAGGGCCTCATGGCCAAGCCGAAGTTCGCCCACATCGTCTTCCAGACCGGTCAGCCGCAAGCCATGCGCGACTGGTACTGCACCGTGCTGGACGCACACGTCGTCTACCAGGACGAGACGCTCAGCTTTTTGACGTTCGACGAGGAGCACCACCGCGTGGCTCTGCTGCATCCGCCGATCGAGATGCAGCGCAAGACGGCCACGACCGCCGCCCTGCACCACTCCGCCTACACTTTCGAGTCGATCGACGACCTGCTCGATCGTTACGAGATGCTGCGCGACAAGGGCATCACTCCCGCGGTGTGCATCGCCCACGGTGTCACCACCTCGATGTACTACCAGGACCCCGACCGCAACTTCGTCGAACTGCAGATTGACCGGTACGCCGAACCCGACGACGCGACCGCCTACATGAACGGCCCGGAATACGCCGCCGACTCCGTCGGGCCTGGGTTCGACCCTGACGAGCTGCTCGCTGCCCGGCGCGCTGGCGCCTCGACGGAGGAGCTGTCGGACCGCGCGTGGGCGCTGCAGTCAGAGCGGGCCAACCCTCTCGGCGTCCTGATGGGAGGCTGAGGGCACCCGGTAACACACGACGCCTCGAGCCTCCTGACCCCACCTGGAGACCCCCATGACCGTGCCTCACTGCCTGATCTGCTCCATGGAAGACACCCGTCCGGAGGACCGGGTCTTCCTCGACGACCTCTGGGCGGCCGAGGTGGCTCCCGGATACGAGGTGCCGGGGTGGTTCTTCCTGCGCGCCCGGCGTCACGCCGAAGGGTTGACCGGCCTCGACGACGCCGAGGTGAACGCCCTCGGGCGTCATGCGCACGACCTCATGTCCGCCGTGGAGCGAGCCACCGGGGCCCCAGCGGTCTACCTCCTTCACTTCGGAGAGAGCTATCGGCATTTCCATGCCCTCGTCGCCGCCCGCGGCGCCGACGTTCCCGACGGTCTCAAGGGGTGGGGTCTGGTGCGACTGCTGCCCGACCACATCGACCACACCGAGTCTCGCGTGCTGGCCGGTTCGGTGCGAGCGGCCTACGAGGGGATCCTCGCCGGCCGCGCAGTCGACCGGGTCGGCTGACGGGATGACCCGCCGCACCCGGCGGGCAGGGACCCGATGATGGGCTCCAGCAACGATCGGACCGCGGACGAGGCTGTGGCCGACGCCTCCGGCGACGTGGAGGTGTTGCAGGAGATCGCCCGTCGCGTGCTGTGGCTGTCCGCCTCGATCGTCGACGCCGCCAACGCCGGACGGCCCAACGACACCGGCGTCAAGGTCGGTGGTCATCAGGCGTCGAGCGCGTCGATGGTCGACATCATGGTGGCACTGTGGTTCGTCGAGCTGACCAGTGCGGACCGGGTTTCGGTCAAGCCGCACGCATCTCCGGTGCTGCACGCGATCAACTACCTCCTTGGTGACCTCGACGAGAGGTACCTGCCGACGCTGCGCGCGCAGGGTGGGCTTCAGTCGTATCCCTCGCGGCTGAAGGACCCCGACACCGTTGACTTCTCGACGGGATCGGTCGGTATCGGAGCGACGGCGGCGCTGTGGGCCGCGATGGCGCACCGATACATCTCCTCCCAGTTCCCCGGGACACCCGCCGCCGGCCGGTTCGTCAGTCTCCTCGGGGACGCGGAGCTCGATGAGGGCGCCATCTGGGAGGCGGTGATCGACCCGGCCGTGGCCCGGATGGGTGAGCTGCTGTGGGTGGTCGATCTCAACCGTCAGTCTCTGGACCGGGTGGTGCCCGACATCCAGATCGCCAAGCTGCAGGGTATGTTCGCGGCCGCTGGATGGCAGGTGGTCGTCCTGAAGTGGGGTCGGCTGATCTCACAGCTGTTCGAGCGGCCGGGTGGCGTGGAGCTACGGGCGAGGTTGGAGGCGATGGCGAACGAGGAGTACCAGCGGATGCTGCGCGTGGACTCCTCCCAGATCACTGACCGGATCCTGGCCGGCGGTGGGAGCGACGCGCTGCGCGACCTGATGGCGTCGACCCCCACGGCTGACCTGGCGGCCGCGGTTCGCGACCTCGGTGGGCACGACCTCGGGTTGCTTGTCGACACCTTCTCCACCGTCGACACCGACCGGCCGACGGTCGTGTTCGCCTACACCGTCAAGGGTCGCGGTCTGCCGACCGAGGGCCACCCCAACAACCACTCCGCGCTACTGAACCCGGCTCAGATGCAGACGCTGGCATCGGCGTCCGGCATGGACATCGCCGCCCCCTGGCAGGGTTTCGGCGCGGGCACCCCGGCGGGGCGCCTCTGTCAGCAGCGGGCCGCTGCGCTGCGGCGGAACCCGGTGGCGCCCACCGTGCCCATCGACATACCGACCTCCCTGGGGCACGCCTACCGCAAGCCGATCTCCACCCAGGCCGCCCTCGGCCGGCTGCTGGCCGACCTGCCCCGCGACGCCCCGCACGCCGCGGCCCGGGTCGTCACGTGCAGCCCGGACGTCGCGTCATCGACCAACCTCGGGGGCTGGATCAACAAGACCGGGGTCTGGTCGGTCGCGGACCGCCACGACTGGTTCGCCGACGACACCGAGAGGGTGCTGCGCTGGCACGAGGTGAGCACCGGCCAGCACATCGAGCTGGGCATCGCCGAGGTCAACCTCGTCTCTCTGCTGGGGGAGCTGGGGGCGACCTGGTCGCGCTGGGGCGAACGACTCATCCCGATCGCCACGCTCTATGACCCGTTCGTGTCGCGCGCCTTGGAACCATGGTCCTACGGCATATATGCCGGCGGACAGTCGATCCTCATCGGCACCCCCTCGGGGGTGACCCTCGCTCCCGAGGGTGGGGCGCACCAGTCGATCACGACGCCGTCAATCGGCCTGGAACAGCCGGGCTGCGTTGCCTGGGAGCCTGCGTTCGCGCAGGACCTGGAGTGGTGCCTGCTCCACGCGATGAGTCACGTCGGGATCGAGGGTGGCACCTCGGCATACTTCCGCCTCTCCACCCGGCCACTCGACCCTGAGCTGACCCGGTTGCCCGAGGACCCCGTCTTGCTCGAGCGTCGCCGCCAGCAGGCTGTCGCCGGAGGTTACCGGCTCGCGGCCGAACATCGGCCGGAGGCCGAGGAGGTCACCCTCGTCGGTGTCGGCGCGATCATGCCGGAGGTGCTGGCCGCAGCCGATTCCTTGGTCGCACAGGGGATTCGGGCCGGTGTGGTGTGTCTGACCAGCCCCGACCTGATCTTTAGGTCCTTCGAACAGCGTGGTCGACGCGCCGCGGGAGTCGGAGGAGACATCCTCAGCCAGCTCCTGCCCCCGCAGCACCCCACACCGTTGGTCACCGTCCATGACGGCCACCCTCATACCCTGTCCTTCCTCGCCGCCGCCCGCGGCGACCCGATCCGGTGCCTCGGGGTCACGATGTTCGGGCAGTCCTCCGACCTGCGTGACGCCCACCTGCTGCACGGAATCGATGTCGGGTCCATCATCGACGCGGCCTTGACCGTCCTGGGCCGGTAGGACCATGCAACTGCTGCCACTGCTGACACTGATCGCCCGTGGGGTCTTCATCCCCACCCCCCGACACGTGCGAAGAAGGAAGGTCTCGAGTGCCTGAGTCCACACCGCTCCTGCAGGTCGTCATCGCCAGCACGCGCCCCGGCCGGGTGGGGCTCAGCTTCGGTGACTGGTTCGTGCAGATCGCGGATGCCCATGGTGGTTTCGTGGTCGAGAAAGTGGACTTGGCCGAGGTCGGTCTGCCGTTCATGGACGAGCCGAACCATCCCAAGCTGCGTGCGTACCAGCATCAACACACCAAGGACTGGAGTGCAACGGTCAGCAGAGCGGACGCGTTCGTGTTCGTGACGCCCGAGTACAACTACGGCTACAACGCCGTCTTGAAGAACGCGATCGACTTCCTGCACCAGGAGTGGGCTGACAAGGCGGTGAGCTTTGTCAGCTATGGAGGGATCGGAGCGGGGACGCGGGCGGTCCAACAGCTCAAGCAGGTAGTCACCACCCTGCGAATGGTGCCGATCTTCGAGTCGGTCAACGTACCGTTCGCCGCACAGAAGCTGACCGCTGACGGTCAGGTCGCCCCGGACCCGTTGATGGAGCAGGCCGCGGTTGCGACCCTTGACGAGCTGTTGCGACTCACCCGTCTGCTCCGGCCCGGGGCCGGGAGACTCGAGCCGACATCAGGCAGTTGACGTTCATCTGACCTCCTCGACCGAACGGGCGGCCAGCTGGCGTCTGACACAGTCCTCGAAGGTCGTGGGTGGTCGTTGCAGCAGCCACGTCAGCACGTAGGGGCTGCCGACGAAGTGGTGCGCGCTATAGCAATTGGTGGGGAGCGCAGCACCCTGAGCTGGTGGGTGAACTGTGCTGGGTCGCCGTCACCGACCCAGGCACGCAGATACTCGTCGGCGTCGATCCGGCGGACCTCGACGGCTCGATCGAGGACACGCGCGATGATCTCGCCGAGCTCATGAGCCGTGTAGCGTCCCGGTCCGACCAGCTCGTAGGTGGCTCCAGCATGCGTCGCGCTGTCGGTGAGCACGTCGCGGGCGACATCGGTGATGTCATCGAGGTCCACCATCGACTGTCGTCGCTCCAATGACCAGGACAGCTCGAACACGCCTCGCTCGAAGACGGGGCGTAGCTTCAGCGGCAGCATGAAGTTGGCCGGTTGGAGAATGGTGAACTCCAGTCCGGATGCGACGAGGTGCTCTTCGACGTCCCGCTTGATCTCGTGCTGGACCAGGCCGGTCGCGATGGAGTGGAGCACCGAGCTGAAGACGACATGCTGCACTCCCTCGCGGTAGGCGGCGTCGACGACACCGAGGCCCATCTCACGCTCCCGTGGGTGCAGGGTGGGACCGATGTGGAAGACCTTGTCGGCACCACGAACGGCACTTGCGCGCACCTGCGGGTCACTGAGGTCGCCGACGACCACCTCGGTCACACCGAGCGCCCTCAGCTGTGCGGCTGAGGAGTCGGTGGCGACACAGGCACGAACCGGCATACCTGCTGCCAGCAGCTTGGGCACCAACAACCGGCCCTGGTTGCCGTTGGCGGCGGTCACGACGATCACGGTCAGTTGAGCAGCTCCAACCGGGAGGCCCATTCGACCAGGGTGTCGGCGTAGGTCTGAGGCTGGTACATGTGCATCCCGTGCGGCATGTCCGGGAACGAGACGTAGGAGAAGTCCTGGCCAGCCTCGGCGATGATCTCGCCGGCGCGACGGGCCTGGACGTCGGACAGGGCACCGGTGAGGGTGTCCGAGGGCTCGTCGACGGCCCGGTAGTGGTGGGTCAACAGCACCGGCACCCGGACGGAGGCAAGCATCCGGGCGTGGTCACAGGAGGCGCCGGCGTAGCCGGAAGCGAAGGCCCTGCCCCACTCCGGGTCGTACTCCTTGAAGTTCTGCGGGACCCCCTCCGCTTCCGGCGCGCCCTCGACGGGTGGGAACATCCGCCCGATCCCGATGAGAGTGCTCAGCGGCAGCGCGTGTGGGACGGCCTGCTGCATGGCGTCCCAGTCGCCGCGCGACCATTGGTCGCCGAGGTAGGTGTTCCAGAGCGAGAACAACCCCCCGATGCTCTGCCGGATCGAGTGGCCGACGGCGGGGTTGACCTCGGAGGCGAACAGTGGAGGGTCTTCGTACAAGGCGGCCCGCACCTGGCCCGGCTTGGCGTAGGCGGACAGCCACGCGCTGACGACTCCGCCAGACGACAGTCCTGAGACAACGGTGGGCCGGCCGATGACCTCGTCCATGAACCGGACCATGTCCCCGCCGAACAGGTCCAGCGTGTACCGGCCGGGTGTCCAGGTCGAGCGACCCTGCCCGCGCAGGTCCACGGCGAACACCTGAAACCGGTCCGAGAGCAGGCGCATCGCCGCCTCGTACCCCCACCAGGACTCGCTCTGTGCGGGAATCATGAGCAGGGCGGGCAGGCTGGGGTCGCCAGCCGTGGCGTAGTTGATCCGCACCTCTCCCAGGTCGACCCGTTGCTCGGCGAAGCCGTGGGGCACGAAAAGGTCGGGATGCTGGTCGTCCTCGATGGGGGCCATGATGGTGGTCCTCTCTTCCTCTATGGGTGTCAGGCCGGGAGCGGGCGGAGCGGGGTGCCTGAGGCGGTGGCGCCGCGGACGGTCTCCACGAGCGCGCCAGCGTCGAGGCCAGCGAGAGACCCGGACCAGGCGACGTACTGGTCGGGGCGGACCAGCACCGCGCCACTTCCGTACCTGACGGCACACTCGGTGGAGGTGAGGTCCACGACGACGAGCGGTATGCCGCGCGCCCGGGCCGCGCGAACCACCGGCTCGGGATCGGCGGGGGACAGGAGCAGCAGGGACAAACTGGTTCCGAGCTCGTCGTAGATGGATCTGCCTGGTGCGAGGAAGGTATGTGGCAGGCGGGCACCAGCGCGGGCCTGCTTGGTTCCGTCCTGCGTGAAGCTGTCCGGCGTGGAGCTGTCCTGCGTGGAGCTGTCCTGCGTGGAGCTGTCGTGGTGTATGACAACCTCGGACTCATCGAGGGTGACGTCGAGGACGAGGTCGAGGGCGAAGAACTCCGCGGTTTTAGTCTCGTGGATGCGTTTGCCCGCGACCTCTCGCGCCTTGCTGCCCGCCGCGCTGTTCTCGTCCAGCGAGTCGGACATCAGCTCCGGCGCAAGGGTGGCCATGTTGCGAGCCGCCTCGGCGATCACCCGATCCTGGACGGGGCGACGTTCCGCGGCGTAACTGTTCAGCAGTCCCTCGTCGGCCCAGCCGTCGAGGACGGCAGCCAGCTTCCATCCCAGGTCGACCGCATCTCCGATCCCGGTGTTCATCCCGTGCCCCCCGAACGGGGGGTTGAGATGGGCGGCGTCCCCCGCCAGGAAGACCCGGCCGACCCGCAGCTGGTCGACCAGCTGCATCCGCGCCGTCCAGGGGTCACTCGAAAGCACCCTGGCGTCGACGTCGAAGCCGGCGGCGCCGTTGAGAATGCGGTGCGGATCGCTACGTCCGTCGGCCTCGGTCACCCCGAATGCGATGATCCACCACGTGCCGTCCAGGTCCAATGGCCCCATCAGCGAGGGTGCGACGTCGTTGACGACCCAGTACTGGACCGCGCGGCCGTGCACGACCCGGCTGGCCAACGCGGGCGCGGAGAAGACCATCCCGAAGTTGGGGCGCAGCGCCTGCTCCCCGACATATCGGGCGCCGATGGCGTCACGCACCGTGCTTCGAGGTCCGTCACACCCGACGGCATAGTCCGCCGTGATGCCGCTCGTGCGCCCGGACTCGTCCCGCACCTCGACCCGGACGCACTCAGGGTCCTGGTCCACCCCGACGACCCGGTGGCCCGTAGCCAGGGTGCAGCTCGGCAGGGCCGACACGGCCTCCCGCAACAGCTCCTCTATGACGTACTGAGGGGCCTGCTGGCCTCGCTCAGGAAAGCGGTCACCCTCAGCGGTGAGCCCGAGCACCCCGCTGAACCGCGACAGCTCATGACCGGCAAGGCTGGTGCAGAACACGATGTCCTGTGACCACGAGACCGGCAAGGGGGCGCGTTCCCGCAGCCGGTCAGCCAGCCCCCAACGGCGAAGATGCTCCATGGTGCGGACATTGACCGTCTTGCACCGAGGCCGGGCACGGCTGACCTCTGCACGGGGCTCGACGACGACACAGTCAATCCCGCGCGTCCCGAGCTCGAGGGCTGTGGCCAGGCCCACAGGTCCGCCGCCAGCCACGACGACCTGGGCGCGGCCCGGAAGCGTCACGGTCGCCGCGCTGGCCCGGGACGTGGTCATCAAACTCCCTGTCGACTCGGGGCTCGCAGTCGCGCCCGTCCTACGCCGCTGGCTGGTTGGCTTCAATCTCGCCGCACGGAAGGTGTATCACATATATCACCTTGCGCAGAGGCCCGCGGGTCAACGCAGACCAGGAGGTCGGAATCCGTCGCGGAGTCGATCGTTCATCATTGTGGTGTGACCGTCCCTGAGCTCATCACGACCTCGTTCACCGCTTCGAGCACGGCGGACGAGGTGCTTCAGGGCGTCGACCTGGCGGGCGTCCGCGCGATCGTCACGGGAGGTTCATCGGGGATCGGCGTCGAAACCGCCCGGGCATTGACCGCCGCTGGGGCTGAGGTCACGCTCGCCGTGAGGAACACGGCCGCTGGAGACGCCGTTGCACGCATGATCCAGGAGTCGACCGGAGCGGTCCGGCCCCGGGTCCTGCGGTTGGACCTCGCGGACGGGACTACCGTCGCACGGATCGTCGAGACATGGGACGGGCCGCTGCACCTGCTGATCAACAACGCCGGACTGGTCACCGGCGGCCTCGAACGAACCCGAGAGGGCTGGGAGCTGCAGTTCGCAACGAACCATCTCGGCCACTTCGCTCTCGCCACCGGCATGCACGACGCGCTGGCGCGAGGAGCATCGGAGCGCGACGGAGCACGGATCGTCTCCCTCAGCTCGACGGCGCATATGCGCTCCGGCATCGATTTCGACGACCTGCACTTCGAGCGACGCAGCTATGACCCCCAGATTGCCTACGCCCAGTCGAAGACCGCGAACAGCCTGTTCGCCGTCGAGGCGACCCGTCTCTGGTCGTCCGACGGCATCGTCACCAACGCGGTCAACCCGGGCGGGGTCGCCACCGGACTGCAACGCCATTTCACCACGCAGCAGAGGGAGTCCCTCGACGCGGCCGAGGCCGCCGGAGTCTTCACCTACAAGACAGTCGCACAAGGGGCCGCCACCAGCATCGTCGCGGCCGTCGCCCCGCAGTTCGCTCACTCCGGAGGTCATTACCTCGACGACGCGCAGGAGGCCTACACCGTTTCGGACGATTCCTCCCTGGCACAGCACCCCCACGGTGTCAAAGCATGGGCGCTGGATCCCGCTGCGGCACAGCGCCTCTGGACCGTCTCGGCCAGCCTTCTACGCGACTGACCTGCCGACGAGGAGCTCACCTAAGTCGCCCCGACTGCAGGTGAGGGGGAAACAGCGCCCGGGTTCGGCTGAGATGCGGGACGGTCCAGTATGTGGCAGGGCAGTGCGGGGGCGGTTCGAGGGTTCAGCCGTGGTCTAGCCGGCTGTCCTCCGGCTGCCACCGTGCCAGTCCTCTTGAACCCCGGTCGCGTCTGGGCCGAGTCCGAAGCTCGCCAGCTGGGGTTGCTCACGCAGGCTGCGTTTGAGTTCGGCGAATCCGCCGAAGCTGGCCAGGCCGAGGACGTGCTCCCACAGCGGCACAGCTTGTTCGGCGCTGGGCAGGCGGCTGATCACGGGCCCGAAGAACGCGACCCCGTCCGGAGGCTGGAACTGCATGATGGGCGTACCGACGTCTTTGCCTGTCAGGGAGAGGGCCTGGTCGGTTTCGGCCTGCAGTTCGGTATCCCACGTCGGGTCGTCCAGTGCGTCAAGCAGGTTTGACGGCAGGCCCAGGTCGACCAGGATCGGGCTGAGAAACTCACGGGTACCACGGTAGGCGCCGTGGGTGGCGTCCTGTGCGGCGGACGGGTCGTCGAACACGCGGTCGCCAACGGCGGCGTACCACGGCCCGATCGCCGCCCGGCCATGCTCGGCGCGCAGTTTGGCGGCGACCCGTAGGAGCCGTAGTCCCGCGGTGTGCCCGGCGTCGTAGCCCTCGGGGAAGTGGGCGTCGTAGTCGAGATGGGCGTTGAGGAGGCGTAATGAGATGAACCGCCAGTCCACGGTGTAAGAGCGTTGGTCGGCGACCATCCGGACCCATTTGCTCGTCATCCAGGCGAACGGGCAGACCGGGTCGAAGTAGAAGTGCAGGTCGGCCTGCTCGCTGGCCGTTGCGGCAACGGGAGCGGTCATGCGTCTGCACCCGCCACGGCGTGCTCACGCATGTAGCGGATCATGCCGATGACGTCCTCGGGCACCAGCCGCCCGATTGCACCGCTGGAGTAGACATTGAGCGCGATCGTGCCGTCGGGGGCGAGGATGAACCCGGTGGACTGCAGGAATCCTTCGTCGGGGTCGACGTACGCGCCGGTGGCTTCGGCGACGGCCGAGGCGTCGGCGCTGTGCCCGACCGGGTAGGTCAACCCGTGTTTGGCGATCAGGGCGGCAGTGGTGGGTTCGTCGTCGACCGAGATCGCGACGGTCCGTACGCCGAGGTCGGCGAGCGCCTGCTGGGAGCGTTGGAACGCTCGCAGCTGGGCGTTGCAGTAGGGGCACCAGGAGCCGCGGTAGAACAGCACGACGGCGAAGTCGCCATGCAGGTCGGCGGGCAGGTGCAGGCTGGCACCGTCGGCGAGGGCGACGGTCAGCTCAGGGAAGGGTTCGCCGGGGCGCAGCAGTGCCATGGATCGTCCAATCGTCGGTGACGGGGTCTGGGCGGGGGGCCCGGACAGCGGTCGTGCTCGGGCGTGCTGGGTCGTGCTCGGTGGTGGTTGGTGGTGGTCGGTGGTGGTCGGTGGTGGTCCGTGGTGGTCGGTCAGGCGACCGTGGACAACGTACGGGTGGCGGCCGAGGTCAGCGGGTCGCAGCTGTACCACTACTTCACCGACAAGGACGCTCTCCTACGGGCGGTCATCGACAGCCAGGCCGAGCGCATCGTCGAGGGACAACGGCGCAACGCCCCCGATGCCCCCGATGCCCCGGATGCCCGCGATGCCCGCGATGCCCCCGCGGGGCTGCGGTCCTGGCGGGACGCCGTCGTGGCACAAGCTCACCGCACCAGCGGAGAAGGTGGCTGCCCGCTGGGCTCCCTGGCCGGCCAGCTCGCCGAATCCGATCCGGTCGCCCGCGCCCACCTCGCCACGGGGTTCCGTCAGTGGTCCGATGCTCTCACCGACAGCCTGCAGTCCTTGCAAGCCAACGGGCGCCTCACCGACGACGTCACCCCAGCCGACCTCGCTGTCACCCTTCTCGCCACCCTGCAAGGTGGGCTGCTCCTCGCGCAGGTCAACCGCGACACCGCACCCTTGGAAACCGCGCTCAACACCCTCATCGCCCTCACCGACCCCATACGAGAACGAGAAGCGGACCCGGTTCCCCTTCCGGCTGGCTGACCCACAGCGAGCGTGCACCTCCTCGTGTGCCACAGGTAGTAGTGGACGCCATGCCACCGGAGGGGCAGGCTGGGCTCTATGACAATCGAGCAGAAGCGGGTTCTTCGGACGGCGATCCCTGGTCCGAAGTCTGAGGCCCTGCAGGTGCGTCAGACGGCGGCGGTCTCGGCTGGGGTGAGCACGGGGCTGCCGGTGTTTGTCGAGCGGGCCGGTGGGGGCATCGTCGTCGATGTCGACGGCAACCAGCTCATCGACTTCGGGTCGGGTATCGCGGTGACGTCGGTTGGTAACGCGGCGCCGCGTGTCGTCGCGGCGGTGCAACGTCAGGTCGCGCAGTTCACGCATACCTGTTTCATGGTGACGCCGTACGAGCAGTACGTAGCGGTGTGTGAGGAGCTGAACGCGTTGACCCCCGGAGCGCACGAGAAGCGGTCGATGCTGGTCAGCTCCGGCGCCGAGGCGGTTGAGAACGCGGTGAAGGTGGCCCGTTCCTACACCGGCCGGCAGGCCGTCGTCGCGTTCGACCACGCGTATCACGGGCGGACGAACCTGACGATGGCGTTGACCGCGAAAGCCATGCCGTACAAGCACCGGTTCGGGCCGTTCGCGGGTGAGGTCTACCGGGTGCCGATGGCCTACCCGTACCGGTGGCCGACCGGACCCGAGCGGTGCGCGCAGGAGGCGTTCACCGAGGTCACCTCCCTGGTGCACGGCCAGGTCGGTGAGGAGAACACGGCGGCGGTCATCCTCGAGCCGATCCAAGGCGAGGGCGGGTTCATCGTGCCGCCGCCCGGGTTCGTCGCGGCCCTGGCGAGGTGGTGCACCGAGCACGGCATCGTGCTGATCGCCGACGAGATCCAGACCGGGTTCTGCCGCACCGGCGACTGGTTCGCCAGCGAACACGAGGGCGTGGTCCCCGACCTCGTCACGACAGCGAAGGGGATCGCCGGTGGGCTGCCGCTCGCCGGGCTGACCGGCCGCGCCGAGATCATGGACGCCATCCACCCCGGCGGCCTCGGCGGCACCTACGGCGGCAACCCGGTCGCCTGCGCGGCCGCGCTCGCCGCGATCGAGACGATGCGCGCCGACGACCTCACCGGCCGGGCCCGCGCGATCGAGCAGCTGTTCCGGCCCCGCCTGGAGGCGCTCGCCGCGAAATACCCTCAGGTCGGCGACATCCGGGGCCGCGGCGCGATGCTCGCCATCGAGCTCGTGGCCGGTGCGGCAGACACGACGCCGAACCCCGCCCTGACCCGGGCCGTCAACACGGCCTGCCACCGCGAAGGCCTGATCACCCTGACCTGCGGCACCTTCGGCAACGTGATCCGGTTCCTGCCGCCGCTCGTCGCCGGCGACGACCTGCTCTCCGAAGGACTCGACATCCTCGAGGCAGCCTTCGCCGACAGCGCCCCCTCCTGACCGCATACCCTGCCCGGGGGTGACTCTCCTCACCTGCGAATCGCCTGGGCCGCGCGGACGTTTCGGTCTGAAACCTCATTCAATTTGCCTGCGCGCCGCTGATCAGCAGGCGGGCGGCCGTCGGCTGCCAGGGCGCACACCTACTCGTGGACGAAGGTGATCTCCGGCGGCGGTCGGCGGAAGCCTCGGGTGAGGTAGGTGAGGTAGAGGATGCCGCAGGCCAGCCAGGACAAGCCGAGGATCTTGGCCTGGCTGTCGAGGTGGAACAGCAGGTAGACATCGATGATTGCACCGATCGCAGGGAAGGCGACGTGGGTGACGACGTTCTGGCTGTGCCCCTCGCGCCGGCCTCGCAGGAACATCGCGATCACACACAGGTTGACGAAGGTGAACGCGCTGAACGCACCGAAGTTGATGAAGGAGGTCGAGCTCTCGACGGTCAGCTTGAGCGCGAGCAGGCCCACGACGCCGGAGAGAATGACGTTGATCGCCGGAGTGTGGAACGTCGGGTGGACGAAGCCGAAGATCCTCTTGGGGAAGACCGAGTCGCGGCCCATCGCATACAGCAGGCGGGCGACGCTGGCCTGCGCGGCCAGGCCGGAGGCAAACTGGGTGACGATCAGACCCGCGAGGAACAACGATGAGAACAGGTCGCCGCCGATGGTTTTGGCGATCTCGAACGCCGCCGAGCTCGGGTCGGTGAACGTTGAGCCGGGGTGCACCAGCTGGGTCGCGTAGGTGACGACGAGAAAGAGCCCCCCGCCGATCAACAGCACGAGGATGATCGCCCGCGGGATCGTCTGCTTGGGCTCGATTGTCTCCTCGGTCATGGTGGTGATCGCGTCGAACCCCAGGAAGGAATAGGCCGCCAGCGCCGCACCGGCGGATATGCCGGAGATCGTCGTATGGCTGTTGAAGAACGGCGTCGTGCTGGCGAGCGAGGCGGCGCCCGTCGCGCGGAAGACGTGGATCAGGGACAGGGTGACGAAGATCCCGAGCACCAGGATCTGGAAGACCATGAGCAGCAGGTTGGCGTTCGCAGCAGCCTTGACTCCGATGACATTGAGGACCGAGGTGACCAAGATGAAGGCGATGATCCAGATCCACGTCGGCACGCCGGGGAACTGTGCTGAGAGGAACGCCGAGCCGATCAGCCAGATCACCATCGGCAGGAAGAAGTAGTCGAGCAACACTGCCCAACCGACGAGGAACCCGACCCGGCCGTCGATGGCGCGTCGGGTGTAGGCGTAGGCGGACCCGGCCACCGGGAACAGCGCCGACATCTTGCCGTAGCTCAACGCGGTGAACAGCAGTGCGACCAGGGCCACGAGATAGGCGGTGGGTGTTGCGCCCTGGGTCGCATCGGCCAGCACGCCGAACGTCCCCAGCACGATCATCGGTGCCAGGTAGGCGAGTCCGAACAAGACGACCGGTCGCAGCGTCAGCGTCCGCGTGAGTGACGCCGACGACGTGTCAGTGCTCGAGGTGTCGGCCGCTGATGTATCCACGAGGCTCTCCCTGTCCGCCGCGCGGCGGGACCTGTTGCGGATCGAGGTGGGCTTTGCCTTCAGTCTGTCTTCGACGACGGAGCCGGCGCAGACGGACCGCCCGGGTGCCAACTTAGGGGGTTTATCCGGCCTTCGTACAGGGGAAGAGCAAGCGGCGCGTCATCATCACGGAACTGGTCCCACATCCGGTTGAGACCGGCGGTGCCGAAGGTGCGGACCCGCGTCACGTCGTCCAGGTCCAGCACGTCGGTGAGCACGGTCGCGGCGTCGCCGGCGCTGACGCGAACCCGACCCTCGGGGTCGACGATCATGCTGTGGCCGGTGCCCAGCGGCGCTGCGGTGTTGACCGATAAGACGAAAACCTGGTTCGTGATGGCGTTCGCGCGAGTCAAGACGATCTCTTGCTCGCGGTCCGATGTCGTGGTCTGCGTCGGGTTGACGATCACGTCGGCGCCCATCCACGCCAAGTGTCGCGACACCTCGGGAAACCAGGCGTCGTAGCAGATCGACATACCCACCCGACCCACGCCGGGCAGATCGGCGACCACGAACCGGTCGCCAGGCGTGTACGGCTCGTAGGGGCGCCAGGGAAAGCACTTGCGGTAGGACGCGACGAGCTCCCCGTCGGGCGAGATCACCAGCGAGGTGTTGTATAGCTGGCCGTCCCCGCCTGCCTCGCAGACCGTGCCGGGAATCAGCCAGATATGCAGGTCGCCAGCGAGTTCCTTCAACATCGTGACGCGCGGCCCGTCAAGCGGTTCAGCGGCGTCCCTGAGGGTGTCGTTACGCTGCGCGAGCAGCCCCCCGACGCCAAAGAGATGCAGCTCGGGGTAGACAGCGAGGCGGCTGTTGGGGAAGTCGTCGACGAGCGCTGCCAGCTGGGCCGGGAACTCGGTGGCGGCATCGGCGACCGGGATCGGGAGCGCCTGGACGACAGCCACCGGGAGCGGACGGGCCACAGAGCCTCCTCCTCCTCCCTCTCGATCCATGCGGTGAGCAGGCCTCCAGCGTCGCCTCGCTGACGTTGCCGCCACAGCCGCGAGCGTAGCCCCGCACCGCATCGTTGGTCGATCCGGACGCATGTGCGCCTCGTGAGTCGTCGGGGCTCCAGGCCCTGAGGGCCCCGTGTCAACCGTCGTTGATTCAGGCAGCAGGAGCCGCGCCAGCTCGGTGTCCTACGGGCGGTCGCGAGAGCTGCCTGTCGAAGGTCACGTGAGTCGCCAGGTTGTGGCGATGGGATCCGCTCCAGTCCTAGCCACCTCGATGCGCATCCCCGGTCCTGGGCGACGCGGCGACTACTGCTCGAACAGACGCCGGGCTCACGCGTCTACAACCACACAGCTGCGTTACCGGTGATTGCCGTCGACCCCGTCGACCCCGTCGACCCGGCCAGATGGTGCCGTCAGGACCCGGGCATCTACCGGTGCGAGTGAGACCCCGACTGACGGGCGAGGCAGCCCGCCGTCCCGCACCCCTCTTGCGCCGATATCCCGGTCACCGCCGCCGGGGTCACGTCTTTGCGCCGTTAGCGCTCATGCCCGGACGGGCTTTTGGCAGTCGGTATCACGGCCCCGTGTGTGGAGGTCGTGGGGATGTTCAGGGGTTGAGGTAGCCCGTGATGGCAGGTGTGACGAGTTCGACGAGCTCGTCTTCACTGGCTGATCCGAGTGGTTCGATGCTGATGACGGTCGAGCCGAGCATCAGTCCGATGAGGTGTGTGATGGTGGTCGCGGTTCGTAGCGTGGACACACCGAGCGCGCCGGATATTCGGTCCAGCAGCACGTCAGTCAGTTCGCGGAAGGATCCAGCGCCGTGACAGGCTCTCGAGCTGCTTGACGCTGGGGGGCGACGTGTCGATGGACGGTCCATCACCGACGTCAACCTGAACGGGTAGGTTTGCGATCCCGGCGGGTGAATCCTGGAGATGAAACAGCGTTGATGGTCCTTCACGGGTGGTGGTCGATCCGGGGCGACCCCACGGGTGAGCTGATCTTGTGGGCCGAGGACTGCGAAGCGCCGGCGCAGCCACCGGTGCGTCGGGGTCGCCGCCCGTCCACACAGCCTCATCCTTTCGCCGTGTCGGCGCAGGTACTGGCAACCACGACGGCCTGCGACGGCGCCCCAGGTGTGGCCGTCCTTGCCATGCCGAACCGGGGCCGGGGCCCGTCTGCCTCGGCAGAGGTGCGCCGAACCCGCGAGGAGTCGCAGACCCCGCCGTCCCTGGCCTATGGACGGTGGGAGGTCCCTACCCTCGTGGTGGACCCTCAAGCCGCCCTCGGCTACCTGCTGACAGCGGGCGATCCCGAGATCGACAGCGACCGAGCGATCGCCGGCGCGGACCTGGGAGCGTTGCGGGCACTCGCGGGGTTTGCCGTGGATCTCGTCGCACGTGGCCGGGCACTTCCGCGCGTGCGGGCCGCGGGCAACGGTCGAGCGATGGCCTTGTGGACTGCGGTGGTGACCGGAGCCGACGCCGTATGGCTGCGTGCCTTGGCCGGGGGCCTGCCAGGTTCTTTCACCGCCGACGGCGCTGCTGACATCGACCGCGGGGCGCCCGCGCTGCGGTCGCTGGCGGCTGCGACTGATGCCCTGGTGGACGCAGCGGTGCGCTCGTGCCTTGGCCCTGCTGCGCGCAGGCGGGCAGCAGCGTCGTTCCGGTCGGCGCTGACCGGTTCCGACCCGTACTTCGCCATCACCCCGACAGCCCTGACCGCCCTGGACGAGGCTCTGGCTGACTGGCAGCGGGAGGTCACCTCGGTCGGTGCGGTTCGGGCCTGCTTCCGTTTGGTCGAGCCCGTCGGGCCAGCAGGCGCAGCAGCGCAAGAGGCCACGGGAGATGAGGCAACGGCTGGCGAGGTGGTGCCTGACCCCGCCTGGCGAGTGGACTTCGCGTTGCAGTCGATGCAGGAGCCGAGCCTGATCGTCGACGCCGGGCAGGTGTGGCGCGCCAAGGGCGCATTGCGTGCGTTGGCGCGTCACGTCGCCGACCCGCAGGAGACCTTGCTCGGCGAGCTCGGCCGCGCGGTGCGCCTCTATCCGGACATCGAACGTGCGCTTCGGACCGCGAAGCCTTCGGCGCTGACCCTGGATGTCGAGGGCGCGCACCTGTTCCTGTCGGAGGCCGCGCCGATCCTGCTGGCCGCCGGCTTCGGCGTGCTGCTGCCGGGGTGGTGGACCAGCCCGTCGATGCGGTTGGGCGCGAAGCTGTCGGTCTCGACACCGGCTCAGCCGGGCTCTGCTGCGACCAAGGCGGTGATCGGCCAGGAGGGTCTGGTGGACTTCCGCTGGGATCTCGCTGTCGGCGAGCACACGTTGACTGAGCCGGAGGTCACCGACCTGGTCGAGGCGCAGCGGCCATTGGTGCGGGTGCGCGGTCAGTGGATGTATGTCGATGCCGACCGCCTCGCGCGGGCCCGGACCTTCCTGGCCGCACCGTCGCGCGGCGCCGGTCGGATGAGCGTCGCGAAAGTGCTCGCCTCCGTCGGAGCCCTGGATGACGGACCAGGCGGCCTGCCTGTCGTGGACGTCGAGGCGCAGGGCTGGCTCGCGGACCTCCTGTCCGGTCAGGTGGACCACCGGATCGCACCGGTGACCGCGCCGGCGGGCTTCACCGGCGAGCTGCGCCCATACCAGGAACGTGGTCTGGCCTGGCTGTCGTTCCTCGAGTCCGTCGGCCTGGGTGGTGTCCTCGCCGACGACATGGGTCTGGGCAAGACGGTGCAGCTGCTTGCGCTGATGTGCGGCGAGCTCCCGTCGGAGGGGGGGCCGACCCTGCTGGTCTGCCCGATGTCGCTTGTCGGCAACTGGCAGCGGGAGGCTGCTCGCTTCGCCCCCGGGCTGCGGGTACACGTCCACCATGGCGCCGAGCGACCCAAAGGCAAGGCCTTCCGGGACGTCGTGGCGTCCTGCGACCTGGTCGTGACGACATACGGGCTGGTGGTGCGTGACATCGACGCGCTGCGTGCGATGAGCTGGCGTCGCGTGGTCCTCGACGAGGCCCAGGCGGTCAAGAATGCGGCGACCCGGGCGGCGGTTGCGGTGCGCTCGTTGCCGTCGGATCGCCGGTTTGCCGTGACCGGGACCCCGGTGGAGAACCGGTTGGGTGACCTGTGGTCCCTGATGGAGTTCGCCAACCCCGGCCTGCTCGGTCAGCCCTCGTCGTTCAAGCAGCGTTTCGCGACGCCCATCGAGCGGCGCGGCGATGCCGAGGCGGCAACCCGGCTGAGGTCGCTGACGCAGCCGTTCGTGCTGCGCCGGCTGAAGACCGACACGTCGATCATCACCGACCTACCGGCCAAGATCGAGATGGAGGTGGTGTGCTCGCTGACCCGCGAACAGGCCTCGCTCTATCAGGCGGTCGTTGCGGACATGATGGACCGCATCGAGAGCACAGACGGTACTGGCGGTACTGGCGGTACTGGCGGCACTGGCGGCACTGGCGGCACAGAGCGCCGTGGGCTGGTTCTGGCGACCATGACCAAGCTCAAGCAGGTGTGCAACCACCCGGCGCACTTCTTGAAAGACGGAAGCACGCTCGGCGGACGGTCAGGGAAGTTGGCTCGGGTGGAGGAGACCCTCGAGGAGGTGCTGGCCTCGGGGGAGAAGGCGCTGCTGTTCACGCAGTATGCCGAGTTCGGGGACCTGCTGCGGGCGCACCTCGGTGCGCGATTCGGTCGCGACGTCGGCTACCTGCACGGGGGCCTGGGCCAGAGTCAACGGGACGACCTCGTCGCCCGGTTCCAGGACCCCGACGGCGGCGGGCCGTCCTTGTTCGTGCTGTCCCTGAAGGCAGGGGGCACGGGGCTCACCCTCACCGCCGCCAACCACGTCATCCACGTCGATCGGTGGTGGAACCCGGCGGTGGAGGACCAGGCCACCGACCGCGCCTTCCGGATCGGGCAGACCCGCTCGGTCCAGGTGCGCAAGCTGGTATGCGCGGGCACCTTGGAGGAAAAGATCGCCTTGATGATCAAGGACAAAAGAGGCCTGGCTGCCAGCGTCGTGGGCACCGGCGAAGGCTGGCTCACCGAGCTCTCCACCTCAGCCCTGCGCGAGCTGTTCACCCTCGAACCAGGGTCGGTGGTGGAGTGAGCCCTCCCGGTCGCCTCGGTGGTGGTGTGCGCCCGCCCGGTCGCGGCCGTTCGAGCTGGTCGGGCGGCTTCGCGCCGGCTTCCCAACCTCGGGCCGTGGACGGCGGGCTCGTCGCCCGGAGCGCGCGGGGTGCGATCGGGGAGCACTGGTGGTCGCGACGCTTCATCGAGGTGCTGGAGTCGTTCGCGCTCGGCTCCCGGCTGACCCGCGGCAAGAACTACGCCCGACGGGGTCAGGTGGTGTCCCTCACGGTCACCCCTGGTGTGGTCACGGCGTCGGTGCAGGGTTCGCGCAAGACGCCGTACCAGGTATCGATCACCTTGGCCGCCTTCAGCGAGCTGGTGTGGGCCAAGGTCGAGGTAACCCTTGCTGAGCAGGCTATCCACAGTGCCAGGCTGCTGGCAGGCGAGATGCCCAGCGACCTCGAGGAGGTCTTTCTCGAAGCTGGCGCGCCGCTTTTCCCGCAACGGGCCACGGACCTGACCTTGAGCTGTTCCTGCCCGGACTGGGAGGTTCCATGCAAGCATCTCGCGGCGGCGTTCTACCTGCTGGCGGAGAGCTTCGACGACGACCCCTTCGCCATCCTGCTCTGGCGAGGACGCAGCCGCGAGGCGCTCCTGAACCGGCTTCGCGAGTTGCGCGGCGGCGAAACGGCACACCGTGCGGTGGATCCGGTAGGGCGCACGACCGACGGTCCTCGGGTGGGAGCGATGATGGCGCTGGCTGATCTGGCCCTGGCTGATGGTGATTTCTGGACCGGAGCGCCCGTCCCGGCGCTGCCGGTCCACGCCGAGCTGCCGACGGATCTGCTGCTGCGACAGCTCCCCGCGCCGGGAGCGCCTCTGGGTGGTACGGATCTCGTGACCTACCTCGCGCCGTTGTACGCGGCGTTCGCAGAGTCGCCCGACCGTGGAGCTGACGGGACGGCCTGAACGCCTGGAGAGGACGGCTCCCCGACGGCCAAGGTCGTCTGGCGTCAGCGACTGTGCGCGTGTGTGCCCCTCGATCGGGAGTTATCTGGCCATCAGATGGCGATAACGTCGACGAGGTCTTCGAGTCCCGTGAAGTCATCGCCGTTGCGGGTGTAAAGATCCAGGCCGTTCGCGTGTGCTGTGGCCGCGATCAGCAGGTCCGCGAATCGGCTACGCGGCCTTCGCCCTTCGCGGACAACGGCGGCGACCACCAGCCCGTAGCTGCGCACGGCCGCGCCATCGAACTGAAGCGGCTCCAATTTCGCCTCGACCTCCTGCAGCCGCGCCTGCCGCCTGGCCCGTTCGGCGTGGGTGGCGGCGAGGTGTGGTCCCGCCGCCAGCTCGGCCGCGGTGATCACCGAGATCGCCAGCTGGTCCGGCAACGCCCTGGCGACGATCGGGTCGTGCCAGTCGACGACGACCGAGGTATCGAGCAGCCCGGACCTCACGTCACAGGCCCTGGTCGATCAGATGGTCGAGGTCAGCGCGAAACTGATGCCGATCGATTCGCACGCCGGGGGTCGCGAGCGCCGCGACCTCCTCGCGGGCGACGAAGGTGCGGCGGCCGGCACGGAGCGGGCGAATCTCGGCGACCGGCTCGCCGTTGCGCGTGACGATGAAGGTCTCGCCAGCCATCACGGCCTCGATTACCCTCGCGTTGTCGTTGCGCAGCTCGCGCTGGGCGATGGTCCTCGTCATGGCGCAACTGTAGCAAAGTGTGCGACAGGCTGCGACACGGCTGCGACGCGGCTGCGACACGGTCCGACGGTTTAAGGATGCCGGTCGCGGGTGCGCGCCCGGGCGCCTGGACAGGCGGTTAAGCAGCGACCACCTCGACCGACGGATTCGTCCTGGGCGCAATGGTTTGGTCTCTGGTGGTGCGGGCGGGTTAATCGAGCAACGGATCGCCAGATCCTGCGTGGCACCCCGACGTGCGTCGGTGGCCGAATTCGAGCCTGTCGGCGACGGGCGTCACGCTCTGTCGGCGCGTTACACGTGACCAGGAGGGAAACGCGATGGTGGACAAGAAGAAGGCCGCCGCTGGAGTGTCGTTGGGGGTGGCTCTCGCCCTGGCTGCTGCGGGGTGCAGCTCGAGCGGTTCTGGCGGTTCGAGCGGTGGGGGGACGGGTGGGTCGGGGCCGGCTCAGAAGGGCGGCACGTTGTACATCCTCAACCTCGGCCCACACAACGGGCTCGACCCTCAACAGTCCTACGTCGGCGCCGACCTGGAGTTCGCGGCCCGGGCGTACGCCCGCAGCCTGACAACATATTCGGTCGGCAGGGACTCAAAGCTGATCCCGGACCTGGCCACCGACACGGGCACGATGAGCGACAGTGGCAAGACGTGGAGGTTCACCCTCAAGGGGGACGCGAAGTGGCAGGACGGCAAACCCGTCTCCTGCGATGACGTGAAGTACGGCATCTCGCGTACGTTCGCCACCGACATCATCCACAACGGTCCCACCTACATCATCAACTTCCTCGACATCCCCGCTGCCGCCGACGGGAGCCCGACCTACAAGGGCCCGTACAGCGGCGTCGGTCAGGCTGACTACGACAAGGCCGTCACCTGTCAGGGTCAGACGTTGACTCTGCACTTCAAGATCCCGTGGGTCGACTTCAACCAGGCCGCCGCCTCGCTGGCCGCGTACTCGCCGTTCCGCAAGGACAAGGACAAGGGCGCCCAGAGCCTGTTCGACGTGTTCTCCAATGGCCCCTACATGCTGTCTGGCACGTTCGATGCCAACAAGGGCGGCACCTGGGTCCGAAACCCGAACTGGGACGCCAGCACCGACCCGGTACGCAAGGCCTATCCGGACAAGATCGTCGACGTTGAAGGTGTCGCCACCGAGACCATCTACCAGCGGCTGCTCGCTGCCGGAGGCAACGACAAGACGGCTCTGTCATTCACGCAGGCTCCCGCGTCGCTGCTGCCGCAGATCGCGGCCAACCCAGCGGCCGCCGCCCGCACGGTCAACACCGACGCTCCATACGTGGACTATGTCCAGCCGAACATCACCAGCAAGGTGATGTCAGACCCGAAGGTCCGTCAGGCCTTCGCGATGGCCACCAATCGCGACGCCTACGTCACCGCCAACGGTGGGACCCAGGTGATGACTCCGACCTACAGCATCTGTAACCCGGTGATGAAGTGCTACGACAAGAGCTTCAACCCCTTCGGTGCGCCGACCTCCGGTGATGCCGCGGGCGCCAGGAAGGTCCTGCAGGACGCCGGCACAACCCTGCCGGTCCCGATCAAGGTGGTCTACCGCAAGTCGCCGACCCGCGACGCGGCGCTCGCCGCGCTCAAGCAGACCTGGGACGCCGCCGGGTTCAGCACCACCCTCGAGGGGATCACGGACAAGTACTACCGGACCATCGCGGGTGCGGCCATGAAGGACCGCGACGTGTTCTGGGCCAGCTGGGGTGCCGACTGGCCGTCCGGGTCGACCGATATCCCGCCACTGTTCGACGGGCGTGTCAACATCACGGCCAGCAGCTCCAACCAGGACTACGGCTATTACAACAGTGACACCGTCAACTCGGCGATCGACGCCGCCTACAAGATCACGGACACCGACGCCCGCGAGAAGGCCTGGGGTGCGATCGACCAGCGGATCAGCAAGGACGGCGGCGTCGTCCCGCTGGTCAGCCAGAAGTTCACCTTCATGACCGGCCCCGGGGTCAAGGGCGCCCAGGTCAACCCCTTGTTCGGCGGTTACTACGACCTGGCCACGATTTCGTTGACACCATGAGGCGCCGGTATGGCTCGGCGAACCTACAGATGGTGGTCCGCAGGGCAGGGCTGACTCCCCCTCGGACCCTCGCCTGGCGACGTCGGCCCAGCTAGCGTTGACCTGTGCTCGACTTCACCCTCAGTCCCGCACTTCTGGGCAACACCCGCTTCACCTTCTCACCGCTGATCGAGGTCGGCTCAAGCCTGCGGCTGTTGGGGATGCCCCGCACAGGCCATCCCCACCAGCGCTGGGTCAAGGCGGTTCGAAGCCAGCTTCCCGGCGCCGTGGACCTGGACCTGCTCATGGCGGTCTGTCCGCCCACCCGGTGGCCACCCGACTTCCTCTTCGCTCCCAGCGACACCGACGTCGCGGCCATCGAGGTCCAGCTGGAGCAGCTACGCCGCTACCCGCCCCGAAGGTTCGTCGACGACGTGGAGCAAGCATGGGCCGGATGGCGACGACCTCGGATCGTCGACGCGCTGATGGCCGACCCCACCGCCTCCTTGGACCGGGTTGCCGACGAGCTGCACACATACTGGAACCTGGCGATCTCCCCCCACTGGCCACGAATCTGCGACGTACTCGAAGCTGACGTCGCCTATCGCGCGTCTCGCGCTGTCGTCGGGGGCCTGTACGACCTGCTCGTGGACATCCACCCCGAAATCAGCATCAACGGAGTGCACCTGCGGATCGACAAACCCGCGCATGTTGATGAACGCCACCACGGGACCACCCTCGTCCTGACGCCCAGCGTCTTCGTCTATCCCGCCCTTGTCGTCAGCCACGACGACGCCGGACAGCTCAGCGCCACCTACACCGCGCGCGGTGTCGGCCGCGTCTGGGAGACGGGTGTAGAGGTCAGACCCCGAGATGACGACCCGCTGGCTGGGCTCGTCGGAGCGACCCGCGCCCGCATACTGCGCGGACTCGACGTCCCCAGAAGCACCACCCAGACGGCCCTTCGGATGCGACTTGCTCCCAGCAACGTCAGCCAACATCTGTCCGTGCTGAGGGCGAACGGCCTTCTGCACAGCTGGCGTTCCGGCAGAGACGTCTTCTACCGCCAGACCGACCTCGCAGCCTCCCTGATCAGAACCACCGACCCGACCCGCGATACGGGTACCGACTGACCCACCACGGTTACGCCGTCGCCCCTTGGCACGTGCCGTTCGCCCAGGACAGTGGGCCGACATCGATCGCACCGACGCCGGCGCAGGATGCGACCGACAGACCCTGGATGTACGGGGCAAACCTGCCGGTCAGGTGGGGTGGGGCAGGTGGGGCTTGAACCCACGACCGACGGATTATGAGTCCGCTGCTCTGACCGGCTGAGCTACTGCCCCGGACGCCCCAAGGCGCGCGGTGAGCCTACCGGCGCTGCAGGGACCCCTCGCCCCGGCCTCCACAGCGGTCGAAATCGGCCCAGTCAGTGAGACTGGTGGTGCTGGTGTGCTCGATGAGGCACAATGGCGACGCTTGGTACACAGCTTGTTCCTTGGTGTGAGGTTCGTGGGGAAGACGTCTCTCGCACACCCAAGGAGCACCAGATGTCTGCCGCGATGCCACCTACCCGGGGCGTGGTCTTCATCCACTCCGCCCCCACGTCGTTGTGCCCGCATATCGCCTGGGCCTTGGAAGCAGCCCTCGGTCAGCGGGTCCACCTCGACTGGACAGCTCAGCCGGCCGGGCCGCGACTTCTGCGCACCGAGGCGTCCTGGGCGGGCGAGGCAGGCCTCGGCGCGCGGCTCGCGAGCGCCCTGCGCGGGTGGGACCACCTGCGGTATGAGGTCACCGAGGAGCCCACCGGGTCGACCGACGGGTCCCGCTGGTCGCACACGCCGTCTCTCGGGATTCACCACAGCTGGACGTCGGCCAGCGGCGACACGCTCGTGACCGAGTCACGCATCCGCGAGGCCGTGCGCGCGGCGTCGGGTGATGCCGTCCGACTGCAGGCCGAGCTCGACACTGCGCTGGGCGGCGCCTGGGACCGCGAGCTCGAGGCATTCCGGTATGCGGGTGAGGGAGCCCCGGTTCGCTGGCTGCACAAGGTGGGTTGAGACCCCACCACATCGCCGTCTTTTGACGGATCTGGGAGTCGAGCGCCCGGGAATCCGAGCGCTCTGCTCCCAGACTTGGGCTCAGGAGGTGGCCACCATCGAGTCGACCACGAGGATCGATCCCTGCTGGCAGTAGGACGCGAGCCTGGAGTCGGTGTGACCGGTGATCCTCACCGTTTTCCCGGACGCCAGCAGGGCTCGGTCACCACCATTCAGCGTGTACCCCTGCAGCACGAGGCAGCTGGGCTCGGCTCCCCGTTCCGGCACACCGGTGATCGTCACAGGGCCGGTCGTCACAGGGCTGATCGTCAGAGGGCCGGTCGTCACAGGCGACGTTCGTGAGGAGGGGGGCGCTGTGGGCGGGGTCGGTGTCCCGGCGGTCGAGGGCGTTGACGGCGGGCTCGAGGTCGAGATCGAGGTCGGCTCCGACGTCGACGGCGAGGGGGGGACGGCTCCAGCCGAGCTGGCGCCCGCGCCCCCTGGGGTCGTCGCCGACCCGCATCCTGCCAGAGCAAGAGCCAGAGCAAGCGCGGCGGCCAAGACGAGCGCAGTGCGGAAGGGACGGGCAATCGGTAGACGAGGCATACCTCTAGGACACACCTCGGCCGCCGGTTCGTTCCGTCAGGGGTTGGTGAACACGAGCGCGACGTTGTGGCCGCCGAACCCGAACGAGTTGTCCATGGCCGCGATGTCCCCGGCGGGCAGGGTCCGGTGCTCCCCGCGGACGATGTCGAGCGGGATCGCCGGGTCGAGGTCGTCGATGTTGATCGCGGCGGGAGCGCTGCGGTCCCGGATCGACAGGATCGTGAACAGGGCCTCGAGCGAGCCGGCGGCGCCGAGCAGGTGCCCCGTCATCGACTTCGTGGCGCTCACCGGGATGTCGGCCGTCGCCTCGCCGAAGGCCCGCACGATCGCCTTGGCCTCGGCGACATCGCCGACGGGTGTGGAGGTGGCGTGGGCGTTGATGTGGACGATGTCACGCAGCTCGAGACCAGACGACTGAACGGCCTCGAGCATCGCCCTCGACGCACCTGCACCCTCGGGCTCGGGGGCGGTGACGTGGTAGGCGTCGGCCGACATCCCGACTCCAGCGAGCACCGCGTAGATCTGGGCACCACGGGCCTTGGCGTGCTCCTCGGTCTCGAGGACGACAACCGCCGACCCCTCGCCGAGCACGAACCCGTCACGGTCGGTGTCGTAGGGCCGCGATGCCTTCTCGGGATCGTCGTTTCGGGTCGACAGCGCGTGCATTGCGGCGAAGCCCGCGATGGGCAGGGCGTGGATCGCCGCCTCGGTGCCACCGGCGACGACCATGTCGGCGCGACCGTTGCGGATCATCTCGACCCCGAGGGCCATTGCCTCTGCACCGGAGGCGCAGGCGCTAACCGGTGTATGTGCGCCGGCGCGGGCGCCCAGGTCCAGCGAGACGGCCGCCGCCGGACCGTTGGGCATCAGCATCGGGACCGCGAGGGGGTAAACGCGCCGTGGTCCGCGCTCGCGCAACGTGTCCCACTGGTTCAACAGGGTCCAGACGCCACCGATGCCGGATCCAACGGCGACGGCGAGGCGTTCGGGTTCGACATCGGGACTGCCGGCATCGGCCCAGGCGGCTCGGGCGGCTATCAACGCATACTGGGAAGACGGGTCGAGACGGCGGATCTCGACCTTGGCGAGAACACCCTCCGGCGGGGTGTGCAGCTGCGCCGCGAAGGTGACCGGCAGCTCGTACTTGCTCACCCAGTCCGCGTCGATGGGGCGGGCACCCGAACGTCCGGCGAGGACGCCCTCCCAGGTCTCGGTGATGGTTCCGCCGAGCGGGGTCGTCGCGCCGAGTCCGGTGACGACGATGCGCTGGTCGCGGGAAGACGTCATTTCGGTGGCTCCTTGGGACGCGGGGTGGAACGGCTCCGTCGGGAACCGTTCTACCCCGCGCGTGGTGCTACCCGCGAGTCCGCGCCGGGGTCAGTCGTGTGTGAGCGCCGGTTTCAGCCCTGCGCGCCACCGATGAAGGTGACCGCGTCGCGCACGGTCTTGAGGTTCTTGACCTCGTCGTCGGGGATCTTCACGCCGAACTTCTCCTCGGCGTTGACGACGATCGTCATCATCGAGAGGGAGTCGATGTCGAGGTCGTCGGTGAACGACTTGTCCAGCTCGACCTGGTCGGTCTCGATGCCGGTCTCCTCGTTGACGATCTCGGCCAGGCCCTCGAGGATCTCCTGCTCGCTCTGCGCCATCTGTCCTGCTCCTTGTGTCGGTGAACGGGTGGTACACGGTGGTCTGAAAGACGCGGTCGTGAGGGTATGCCTGTGGCCGCGGACGTGGCTACGGGATCACGATGACCTGGGCGGCATAGACGAGTCCGGCGCCGAAGCCGATCTGCAGCGCGAGGCCACCGCTGGGGATCTCGTGCTGGCGCAACATCCGCTCGGTAGCGAGTGGGACGGAGGCCGCCGACGTGTTGGCCGTCTCGGCGATGTCGCGGGCGACCGGGATGTCGGCAGGGAGCTTGAGCTGCTTGATCATCGCGTCGATGATCCGCATGTTGGCCTGGTGGGGGATGAAGGCGTCGAGGTCGTCGATGGTGATCCCGGCCTTGTCGATCGCCTGCTGGGCGACCGGCGCCATCCCCCACACCGCCCACCTGAAGACGGACTGGCCGGCCATGCCGATCGCCGGCCAGTCGCGGTCGATGCCGCTGACCGCGGCAGGGGCAGGGGAAGGGGAAGGGGAAGGGGAAGGGGAAGGGGAAGGGGAAGGGGAAGGGGAACGGTCGATGGCCGCACCAGCGGGGGCGGGGCCATCCCAGGTGTGGAACTGGGTCCACGGCTCGCGCTGGGAGATCGTCTGCCACTTCTCGCCGTCCGAGCCCCAGATCGTGGGTCCGATGCCCGGCGAGTCGGACGGGCCGACGACGGCCGCGCCGGCGCCGTCCCCGAAGATGAACGCCGAACCACGGTCGTCGTAGTCGGTGAAGTCCGACAGCTTCTCGACACCCACGACCAGGACGTACTCGGCGCTCCCGCCACGGACCATGTCGTTGGCGAGCGAGATGCCGTAGCAGTAGCCCGCGCAGGCCGCCGAGATGTCGAACGCGGCGCAGGTGGACCCGAGACGGTTTGCCAGGATCGGCGCCGCAGCCGGGGTCTGGTAGGGGTGGGTGACCGTGGCAATCATGATGGCGCCGAGCTGTGACGCGTCGATCCCTGCGGCACGCAAAGCGTCTCGGGCGGCTGCCTCGGACATGTCGACGACCGTCTCCTCGGGGGCGGCGATCCGACGGGAGACGATGCCGGAGCGCTCGCGGATCCACTCGTCGGAGGAGTCGATGCGCCCCACGATCTCGGAGTTGGGCACGACGCGCTCGGGCCGGTAGCCGCCTACCCCCCAGATGCGGGCGTGTCGAGCCCCGTCGGCTTGGACCAACGTCCCCGTTCCCTTGGGGCGGGGCATGTTTGCCAACGTGGTCGTCCGGTCGGTCATCGAGGGTCCTCTGTGCTGGCTGGGGTGTGATCTGACGTCGAAAAGCCGTGGGCGGCAAGGGCGGCCCGCGCGGCGTCGAGGTCAGCGGGGGACTTCAGCGCGACGAGCTCGACGCCCTTCATCGCTCGTTTCGCGAGCCCGACGAGGGTGCCGGCGGGGGCCAGCTCGATGATCGCGGTGACGCCCTGTTCTGTCATGGTGTCCATGCACAGGTCCCAGCGGACCGGGTTGCTCACCTGGCTGACCAGTCGCTGCAGGAGAAGCGCACCCGACTCGATCAGTCGGCCGTCGGCGTTGGACACCAGCGGCGGCCTGGGGTCCGATGCGGTCAGCTCCGCAGCTGCCGCTCCCATCGCCTCGACGGCGGGAGACATGTGGTGGGTGTGGAAGGCACCGGCGACCTGCAGGGGTATGACGCGAGCTCGCGACGGTGGGTCGGCCGCCAGGGCGTCGAGCTGGTGAAGCGTCCCGGCAGCGACCACCTGGCCGGCGCCGTTGATGTTGGCGGCAGTCAGGCCCTTGTCCTCGAGGGCGGCGATGACCTCGGCCGGGTCGCCCCCGAGCACCGCGGACATCCCGGTGGCCGTGATTGCACTGGCGCTCGCCATCGCCCGGCCGCGGACACCCACGAGGCGCATTGCCTCGTCTGCGGGTAGGACCCCGGCGGCTGCCGCCGCCGTGATCTCGCCGATCGAGTGACCAGCCAGCAGACGTGCCGTGTCGGCGACGGTGCCGCGTTGCCCCTGGAAAAGGGCCTGGAGCGCTAGCAGCCCGGCTGCGACGATGAGTGGCTGCGCCACCGCGGTGTCGCGGATCGTGTCGGCGTCGGATCCCGTGCCGTGCAGGACCAGGTCGATGCCGGCCGCCGCACCAAGCTCCTCGGCGTGGTGGCGCAACCCGGGCAGCTCGAGCCACGGGGAAAGGAATCCGGGCGACTGGGAGCCCTGTCCTGGGCACACGATGGCGAGCACGTGCTCCACCCTTGCGTCTGGCGCTCGGGTCGGCCGTCGTCGAAACACACCAACTCTGGGGTGCGACTTTGGAGAGTTCCTACAACGACCCGACCTGCCGACCTAGTCGGTCCGACTAACGCGGTCCCGCCCCGGAGTGGGCGCACCCAGCCGCCACTCCACCGGGGGCGTGGCGGCGAGCCGGCCGACGGCAAGAGCGATCGCGACCGTATGCGCCTCGCGCGGGTGGGCCAGGTCGTAGCCGGTGAGCGCGGCGATCTTGCCCAGGCGGTAGCGCACCGTGTTGGGGTGGACGAACAACGCCCGGGCGGCGCCCTCCATGGACCGGCCGCTTTCGAGATAGACCGAAGCCGTGTGGAGAAGCGCCTGCTGGGCCATCAACGGGTCGTGGACCCGGTCGACGAGGGTGCGCCGAGCCTGGGCGTCCCCGGCGAGAACGCGCTCGGGTAGCAGCTCGTCGGCCAGCACCGGACGAGGCGACAGCGGCCAGGCGGGAGCGGCCGCCAGCCCACTGAGGGCGGCGCGCGCCGAGCGCCCCGCCGCGAACAGATGGGGAACCGTCGGCCCCAGGACGACCGGGCCGTCTCCGAAATAGTCGAGAAGCGAGGTGACGATGCTGAGCGCGCCGGCCGCAGTGGACGTTCCGCCGAGGATCACGACGAGCCGGCGCCGCTGGACCGCGGCGAGGGCGACCGCGCCGTGCTTCGCCACCGCCCTTCGCAGCGCGTCCACCGTCGTCGCTCCACCCCGGACCGATGTCGAGCCGACCACGACGGTTACCGAGGCCACGGAGCCCCACCCGAGTGCGGTCGCCCTCGACTGCATCGAGTCGTCCGCCTCGGCCCGCACCACCGCGTCGACCACCAGAGCCTCGAGCCGCGCGTCCCAGGCACCACGGGCCTCGGCCGCCTCGGCGTAGACCTGGGCCGCCGCGAAGGCGACCTCGCGCGAGTAGCGAAGGACCGCCATCCGCAGCGAGGACTCGTCACCCGGCGACGCCAGTCGCAGCACTTCCTCCTCGACCGCGTCGACGGCGGAACGCACGAGGTCGAGGGTCTGACCGAGGCTGATCGACCAGGTCAGCTCCCTGGGCGCCGTACCGAAGACGTCGGCCGTCGCCGGCCGTCCAGCCGCCTCCTCACCTCCGGTGTCACGAAGCCAGCCGACGAAGGCGCCCACCGCGGCCTGAGTGACCAGCGCGATCCAGGACCGGTCGGTCGCGGACAAGGCGCGGTACCACCCGAGGTCGGTCCCGATCTGGCGGACCGCGGCGGTGGCCAGCGGCCCCGCCGCCTGGGATACACGGTCTCGTGTCTCGCCTCCGATCGCCACCATCACGCGATCCTATTTGTGCATCCTCCACAACCCGCCAGTCTCGGACCGACGACAACCGCAGGATGTCGCCCGGCTGGCCGTCGGCGTGCGACCGCCGCCCCTCCACCGATCCGCCGCCCCTCCACCGATCCGCAGCGCTGCTCCACCGATCCGCAGCGCTGCTCCACCGGTCCGCGGGCATTCCACGGATATCCGTTGAGTAGGCGCGATCCGGTAACGGGATGTGCGCCTAGCCTGGCCGCTACAAGACTTCTGGGAGTCGGTTGTGGCGAGACGACCCCAACGCCGGCCATCCGTGCGCTCGACTCGCGATGAGTTCGGGGCCTCGTCGTGGTCTGACCTGGCAACACGTAACAGAGAGGAACCGGATGGACACCCATACGCTGGAGACGCCCGAGGTCGACCTGACCTATGACGTGCGCGGACCTCTGCCGCCCACCGACGGACACCCCGTGCTGCTGATGGCCGGGCACCCCATGGGGGCCGACGGGTTCGCCGCGCTCGCTGGGCACATGGACGACCGCACCGTCGTCACCTACGACCCCCGCGGCCTTGGCCGGAGCGAGCGAAAGGATGGCCGCGAGGACCGCACCCCCCCGATGCACGCAGCCGACCTGCACGCCCTGGTCACCCATCTGGGGGCCGGTCCAGTAGATCTCTTCGCGAGCAGCGGTGGGGCCGTCAACGCCCTGGAGCTGGTCGCCACCCACCCCGACGACGTTCGCATCCTCGTCGCTCACGAGCCTCCGGTCCTGGCCGAACTGCCCGATGCCGAGTGGGCCGTTGCGGCGGAGGGGGCCTTCATGCAGGCCTACCAACAACGAGGGTCGGCCTGGGGGATGGCCGGCTTCATGGCCTTCACCTCATGGCAGGGAAGGTTCACCCAAGACTTTGTGCAGCGGCCACTGCCGGACCCCGCGGCGTTCGGTATGCCGGGCGACGACGACGGCTCGCGGGACGACCCGCTCTTGTCCGGGGCGGGCGCCGCCATCACGGCCTACCGTCCGGACTACGCGGCCCTCCAGGCGGCGTCGACCAGGGTCGTCATGGCCGCCGGTGTGGAGTCAATCGACACCGTGACCGGACGGACAGCGGCCTGCGTCGCTGCCGGTCTGGGCGAGCCGCTCGTGATGTTCCCGAGTCACCACGGCGGGTTCCTCGGCGGAGAGCTGGGCTGGTCAGGCGAGCCTGAGGCGTTTGCGGTGCGGCTGCACGAGGTGCTCGACGCGCCGCGATGACGGGTGACAGTGTCGTTCATTCGGTGGTCGATCAGTCGGTGCCGGTGTCGAAGGCGGACCGCTCCTGTGCCTCGTCCACCGCCTCGGTGTCCCGGTCGCCGATCGCGATCGCCTCGGCGCCGCCACTGGTCAGCTCCCCGACCAGGGCCGCGGTGTGCCCGCCGGCCAGCTGGCCCTGCGCGGCATACAGCTCGAGCTTGGCGCGGGTGTCGGCGATGTCGAGGTTGCGCATGGTGAGCTGCCCGATCCGGTCGACCGGGCCGAACGCGGCATCCTCGGTGCGCTCCATCGAGAGCTTCTCGGGGTCGTAGGACAGGTGCGGGCCGCGCGTGTCGACGATCGAGTAGTCGTCACCGCGCCTCAGCCGCAACGTCACCTCACCGGTGACGGCGGAGGCGACCCAGCGCTGCAGCGACTCGCGCAGCATCAGCGACTGCGGGTCCAGCCAACGACCTTCGTAGAGAAGGCGACCGAGTCGACGCCCCTCCTGGTGGTAGTTCGCGATGGTGTCCTCGTTGTGGACAGCGTTGAGCAGCCGCTCGTACGCCGCGAACAGCAGGGCCATGCCCGGTGCCTCGTAGATGCCGCGGCTCTTGGCCTCGATGATCCGGTTCTCGATCTGGTCCGACATGCCGAGGCCGTGGCGGCCACCGATGACGTTCGCCTCGTGGATGACAGCGGCCGCGGACGGCAGCTCGACGCCGCCCACCGACGTGGGCCGGCCCTGCACGAACCCGATGGTGACCTCCTCGGTCTCGATCGCCACGGTGGGGTCCCAATGGGGGACGCCCATGATCGGGTGGACGATCTCCATCGACTCGTCGAGGTGCTCGAGGGTCTTGGCCTCGTGGGTGGCTCCGAGCATGTTGGCGTCGGTGGAGTACGCCTTGTCGGTGGAGTCGCGGTAGGGCAGGTCGTGGGCGACGAGCCACTCGGACATCTCGGTGCGGCCGCCGAGCTCGGTGACGAACTCGGCGTCCAGCCACGGCTTGTAGATCCGCAGCGACGGGTTGGCGAGCAGCCCGTAACGGTAGAACCGCTCGATGTCGTTGCCCTTGTAGGTGGACCCGTCGCCCCAGATGGAGACGCCGTCGGACACCATCGCTCGAACAAGGAGCGTGCCCGTCACCGCCCGGCCCAGCGGCGTGGTGTTGAAGTAGGTCTTGCCGGCGCTGCGGATGTGGAACGCGCCGCACGCGATCGCCGACAACCCCTCCTCGGCGAGGGCATCGGTGCAGTCGACGAGCCGGGAGATCTCGGCGCCGTATGCGGCGGCTCGGCCCGGGACGGAGTCGATGTCAGGCTCGTCGTACTGACCGAGGTTCGCGGTGTAGGTGCAGGGCACCGCCCCTTTGGAACGCATCCAGGCGACGGCGACGGAGGTGTCTAGGCCCCCAGAGAAGGCGATGCCGACGCGCTCGCCGACGGGCAGTGACGTGAGGACCTTGGACACGTGGTCAGCCTAGGGGCGGCCAGGTCTAGATACTGATGGTGCCCAGCGCTCGGAAATGCGGGCGCTGGGCACCATTAGTGCGTCGGGGTGCTGCGCCGCTAGGACTCGCCGCCGGCGTTGCCGCTGGTGCCGGCGGTGACGTCGTCGAGCCGGTATTTCTCGGCCGCCTTGACCGCGTCGTCCGCGGGGACCTCCCCGCGCTTGGCGAGCATCTGCAACGTCCGGACGGCGAGCGACGGCCCATCGATGTGGAAGAACCGCCGTGCCGCCGCACGGGTGTCGGAGAACCCGTACCCGTCGGCGCCGAGCGACATGAAGTCCCCGGGGACGTACTGCGCGATCTGGTCCTGCACGGCGCGCATGTAGTCCGAGACGGCAAGCACCGGCCCAGGTGCGTCGGCGAGCTTCTGCGTGACCCACGGCGTACGGGCCTCGCGCTCGGGGTCGAGGAACTCCTGCTCATCGCAAGCCAACCCGTCGCGTCGCAGCTCGCTCCACGAGGTCACCGACCACACGTCGGCAGCCACGTGGAAGTCCTCGCCCAGAAGCTGCTGGGCCTCGAGCGCCCACAGGACGCCCACCCCGGAGGCGAGCAGCTGAGCCCGTGCCGGGGGGTGCTCCCAGCCGTCGGTCTTCGCCGGCGACAGCAGGTACATCCCGCGCAGGATGCCCTCCTTGTCGACGTTGTCCGGCTCCTTGGGCTGAACGAGCGGCTCGTTGTAGACCGTCAGGTAGTAGACGACGTTCTCGGGGTCGTCGCCGTACATCCGGCGCAGGCCGTCCTGGACGATGTGGGCGATCTCGTAGCCATAGGCGGGGTCGTAGGTCACCACCCCTGGGTTTGTCGACGCCAGCAGCGGCGAGTGTCCGTCCGCGTGCTGCAGACCCTCCCCGGTCAGCGTCGTGCGTCCTGCCGTGGCACCGATGAGGAACCCGCGCGACATCTGGTCCGTCGCCGCCCAGATCGAGTCACCGGTGCGCTGGAAGCCGAACATCGAGTAGAAGACGTAGATCGGGACCATCGGTACGCCATGCGTGGCGTACGACGTGGCCGCCGCGGTGAAGGCGGCCATCGAACCGGCCTCGTTGATGCCGAGGTGCAGGATCTGGCCCGTCTTCGACTCGCGGTAGGCGAGCATGAGCTCGTCGTCGACGGGCGTGTAGTTCTGCCCGTGCGGGTTGTAGATCTTGATCGTCGGGAAGAACGAGTCCATCCCGAAGGTCCGCGCCTCGTCGGGGATGATCGGGACCACGCGGGCACCGAACTCCTTGTCCCGCATCAGGTCCTTGAGCAGACGGACGAACGCCATCGTGGTGGCGATCTCCTGCTTGCCGGATCCCTTCTTCATCTGCGCGTATGCCTCGTCGCCGGGCAGCTTGAGCGACTCGTGCTGCACCCGGCGCGAGGGCACACCGCCGCCGAGGGCGGCGCGGCGCTCCATCATGTACCGGATCGCCTTGTCGTCCTTGCCCGGGTGGTAGTACGGCGGCTGGTAGGGGTCGGCCTCGAGCTGCTCGTCGGTGATGGGGATCCGCAGGTCGTCGCGGAAGCTCTTGAGGTCGGCCAGCGACAGCTTCTTCATCTGGTGGGTGGCGTTGCGGCCGGCGAAGTGCGTCCCGAGGCCGTAGCCCTTGATCGTCTTGGCGAGGACCACGGTCGGCTGCCCGGTGTGGTTCATCGCTGCCTGGTATGCCGCGAACACCTTCCGGTAGTCGTGCCCGCCCCGCTTGAGCTTCCACCACACGTCGTCGTCGGACCAGTTCGCAACCATCTCGCGAGTGCGTGGGTCGCGGCCGAAGAAGTGCTCACGCACGTATGCGCCGTCGTTGGCTCGGAACGTCTGGTAGTCGCCGTCGCTCGTGGAGTTCATCAGGTGGATGAGCGCGCCGTCACGGTCGCTGGCGAGCAGCGGGTCCCAGCCACGGCCCCAGATCGCCTTGATGACGTTCCACCCGGCGCCGCGGAAGAACGCCTCCAGCTCCTGGATGATCTTGCCGTTGCCGCGGACCGGACCGTCGAGCCGCTGCAGGTTGCAGTTGATGACGAAGGTGAGGTTGTCCAGCTCCTCCCCGGCGGCCAGCTGGAGCAGGCCGCGCGACTCCGGCTCGTCCATCTCGCCGTCGCCGAGGAACGCCCATACGTGCTGCTGGGAGGTGTCCTTGATGCCGCGGTTGTCGAGATATTTGTTGAACTGCGCCTGATAGATCGCGTTCATCGGGCCGAGGCCCATCGACACCGTCGGGAACTGCCAGAACGTCGGCGCCAGCCGTGGGTGGGGGTAGGAGGGCAGCGCGCGGATCTGGCCGTCCACGAGGTGGCTCTTCTCCTGCCGGAACCCGTCGAGGTCGTCCTCGGTGAGCCGCCCTTCGAGGTAGGCCCGCGCGTACATACCGGGGGAGGCGTGCCCCTGGAAGAAGACGTGGTCGCCGCCGCCGGGGTGGTCCGGGCCGCGGAAGAAGTGGTTCATGCCCACCTCGTAGAGCGTCGCGGCCGAGGCGTAGGTCGAGATGTGCCCGCCCACACCGACACCGGGCCGCTGCGCGCGGTGGACCATGATCGCGGCGTTCCAGCGCAGGTAGCGCCGGTACTCGCGCTCCACGTCCTCGTCCCCCGGGAACCAGGGCTCCTGCTCGGGACCGATCGTGTTGACGTAGTCCGTCGCCGTCAGCGACGGCACCCCGACCTGCTGCTCACGCGCCCGTTCGAGCAGCTTGAGCATGACGTAGCGGGCGCGGGTGCGACCGGCGTTGTCGATCACGCTGTCGAGGGACTCCAACCACTCCCGCGTCTCGTCGGGGTCGGTGTCCGGGAGCTGGCTGGGGATGCCGTTGAGGATCGGGCCGGCTTCCTGTCGTGCCACAGTGCATCGTCCTTTCAGGCGGCCGTCCGGGGGACGTTGTCAGGGGTGAGGCCGCTGTCGCCCATCCTCCACCCCGAGGCAGGGCTGCGTCACATCAGCCGACGTCGAGATCCCTGGGCTGGGAAATTCCGGTGTCGAGATATGCATCGGCTGCAGGACGGCCGTCCAGGTGCGCGCCCTCGCCGAGCAGCCGCTCGACGCCTGCGTAGACGCTCAGCCGTGGAGGTCTGACGAACCCCGCCAGCGTCATACCGACCTCGGCGGCGAGCTCGACGGCCAGGGAGGACGCCGCCGAAACCGTTGCCAGCACCGGTATCCCGGCCGCATGCGCCTTCTGGACGAGCTCGAAGCTGGCTCTGCTGCTCACCACGAGCACGTGTCCCGTCAAGGGGAGGCGGCCCTCGCGAAGCGCCCAGCCGACCACCTTGTCGACGGCGTTGTGACGCCCGACGTCCTCCTTGGCGACGAGCAGCGTGCCGTCGCTGGTGAACAGCCCCGCCGCGTGGATGCCACCGGTGCGGTCGAACACCTTCTGGGCCTTGCGCAGCAGACCGGGCAGGCCGGCCAGCACCGCGGGGTCGACGTGCGTGCGGTCCTGTGCCACGGCATACCGGCTCGTCGTCCTCAGCGCCTCGATGCTGGCCGTGCCGCACACCCCACAGGCACTGGTCGTCAGGAAGGCGCGACTGCGGTTGTCGGGCGACGCGACCCCCGCCGCGAGAGTCACGTCCACGACGTTGTAGGTGGGCACTCCGCTCTCATCGGTGTCGAGGCAGTGCATCAGCCGGGTGACGTCCTCGGCGTCGACGATCATCCCCTCGGCGTGCAGGAACCCCAGCGTGAGGTCGAAGTCGTCCCCAGGGGTACGCATGGTGACGGTGAGCGCGGATCCGTCGACCCGGATCTCCATGGGTTCCTCGACCGCCAGCGTGTCGGGCCGCTTGACCAGGCGTGGAGCGGCCGGGTCGGACACGTCGAGGCGTGTCACCGGTGCGCGCTGAGTGACCCGTCCCACCGCTCCACTGTAGGTCGGCAGGTGAGACCCTGTGCCCGAGGTCCTGCGGTCGATTACGGTTGGACCTGCCGTGGACCGCACGGCGCAGCAGGCCATCGACCGGGAGGGATGCGAGACAGTGCGTTCGACCGCGGGGGCGGCGTCAGCTCGACCGGCGCTCATGGCCGCCCTGGCCAGGCTCGGGTTCGTGGCGCGCCAGGTCGTCCAGGAGATCGGCTACGACAGCGACGTCGACGACGGGCTCCGGTTCGCCATCGAGGACCTCACAACCACCGAGCTGGAGGACGAGGACTACGCCGACGTCGCGGACGCCGTGCTCGTCTGGTTCCGGCACGGCGACGACGACCTCGTCGACACCCTCGTCGACGCGCTGACCAACCTCGCGGACGACGGGTTCGTCGTGCTCCTCACCCCGCGGGCGGGCCAGCGCGACCATGTCGACCCGAGCGAGATCGAGGAGTCTGCGACCACGGCCGGCCTGCACAGCGCCGGGGTGGCCAACGTCAGCGCCGACTGGGGTGTCCAGCGACTGGTGTCGCCCCGCGGCCAGCGCCGCTGAGCGGCGACCGGGAGCCGGGGAGTGCTACGGCTGGCAGGATGGGCGGCATGTCCCCTTCCGACCTGCCGTCCGCCCCGCTCAACGTCGGAGACCGGGCGCCGGCTTTCGCGCTGAAGAACCAGTACGGCGAGACCGTGTCCCTGGCGGACTACGCCGGCAAAAAGCACCTTGTCCTGGTCTTCTACCCCTTCGCCTTCAGCGGGATCTGCACGGGTGAGCTGAGGGCGATCCGGGACGGGCTGGAGAACTTCGAGGGGGCCGACATCCAGGTGCTGTCGATCTCGTGCGACACGATGTACTCCTTGCGTGCCTGGGCCGACGCGGAGGCCTTGTTCTTCCCCCTGCTGAGCGACTTCTGGCCGCACGGCGAGGTCGCGAAGGCATACGGGGTGTTCTCGCAGGACATGGGTTTCGCCATCCGCGGGACCTTCCTCGTGGACGCCGACGGTCTCATCCGGTGGACCCTGGTCAACGGGCCGGGGGAGCCGCGCGACTTCGCCGGCTACACCCAGGCGCTCACCGACCTGCGGCGCGAGACCGCCACCGTCTGACAGAATTTCTCCGCGCCTCCCCGCGTCTCCCCGCATTTCCCGCATCGATGGCCTCCGACTGACGGCGGCCCCGGGCCTGTAGCTCAGTTGGTAGAGCACCGCGTTTACACCGCGGCTGTCGTCGGTTCGATCCCGGCCGGGCCTACGCGCACCCGCTGCCGGCTGCGGCCGCGACTGTGCTGGTCCGCTCGGGCCGAGCGACATGCACGAGCGGGCAAAAGGGCCACAAACTGTGTGTCCGGGGCGTTCGTGCATGTCGCTCGGACCTGGTGGGACGCGTCAGGTCTGCAGGCGGCGAAGCGCGCTGTGGACGACGGCGTTGCCGGGGCGTGACCACCACCGGTGGTCCGACAGCGCCTGTATGGCGGCGAGGTGGCCGCACGCCCCGTGCACGCCACCCCCGGGGTGGATGGCGGCGCTGCCGAGGTAGAGGTTCGCCACCACGGTACGCGGCCCGCCCGGTCCCACGATCGGTCGAAAGACCAGCTGCTGGAACAGCTGTGCCGTGCCGCCGTTGACCGCGCCGCCGACGAGGTTGGCGTCGGCGGCAGCCAGGTCGGAGGGGCGTTGAACCCAGCGGTCCAGGATGAGCGCCCCGAACCCGGGCGCGAAGGCTTCGACCATCTCCTGCGCCCGATCGACCAGCAGCTCGGCGGACGGGTCGTCGGTGACGCCGCGCGGCAGGTGGGTGTATAGCCAGAGGGACTCGGTGCCTTCGGGAGAGCGTGTCGGGTCGATCGTCGACATCTGGCCGACCAGGGCGAACGGGCGGGACGGCACCCGTCCGGTTGCCAGGTCGGCGGACCAGCGGACGATTCCGTCGACGTCCCGGCCCAGGTGGACGACGCCGGCGGACCGTGCCTCGAGCGCCGTCCAGGCGGGGGTGGAGCTGAGCCGGTAGTTCAGCTTCACCGTCGGCAGGTCCCAGACGAAGGTGCGTAGCCTCTCGCGGACGGACGGTGGCACGGCGTCTGTCGGAAGCAGCCGCTCGTAGAGCGCGGTCGCGCTGGTGTCGGCCACCACCGCCCGTCGGGCGCTCACCCGGGTCCCGTCGGCCAGGCGTACACCGACGGCTCTGCCACCGGCGACGACGACGGCCTCCACCTGGGCGCCAGTCCGGATCTCCACCCCCGCCTCGCGGGCCCGCGAGGCCAGCGCTAGCGCCAGCCGGCCCGCGCCACCTTCGGGTGAGGGGAATCCGACGTCCTGGGCGAGCATGCTCAGCAGCCACCCGAAAAGGCCGCTGCCGGGCGCCTCGGGTGGGATGTCGGCGTGCATCGCGTTGCCGGCCAACAACATCCGGCCGCCCTGTCCTCGGAACAGCTCCTCGCCCATCCGGGTCGTCGGCAGGGTGAGGAACCTGGCGAGCGCGAGCAGGTCGGTGGCACCCCACGCACGCGCCAGACGAACGGCTGGCGAGACCGGCGGCCAACGGGTGAGCAGGGCGTCCAGGAACGGGCCCTTGATCCGGTCGTACTGCGCGACGAGGTCGAGCCACGTCTGGCCGTCGGCGGGGTCGTCCTCCGCGAGCGCCGCCGCCGTGCGCGCCGGGTCGCTGTAGATGCTGACGCCGCGCTGGTCGTCCGGCAGCCCTGTGTGGGACAGGACGGTGTCCGAACGGCGCCACGTCAGACCGTGGGACCCCAGGTCGAGGTCGGCCAGCACCGGGGACGCCACCGCCAGGGGATAGCAGGCGCTGAACTCGTCCATGACCCAGCCGGCCCGGTCGACCGATGAGACCGCCCCGCCCACCTTGTCCCGGGCCTCGAGCAGCACCACATCCCATCCGGCGTCGGCCAGGGTGATCGCGGCGACGAGCCCGTTGGGGCCGGCCCCGACCACGACGGCGTCTGCAGCGGTAGAGGTCACGCGGCCCATCGTGACACCCCCGCGCGGCAGCCGAACGGGCGCTGGTCGTCGTTCCGTCACCAGCAGGTCCCGATCGCCACCAACCCCGTTCAGCGGCTCCCGGGAGGCGCTGCGACCACCTCGTGCTTAGGGTTCCCCTATGCCGTCCGAGCTCGTCGTCCTCCTCGACCCCGACGGCCGCGCCGCCGGCACCGCCGACAAGGCCACCGTCCACGACGGCGACACCCCGCTGCACCTGGCGTTCTCCGTCTACCTCTTCGACGCCGTCGGCCGGCTCCTGCTGACGCGCCGGGCGGTCGACAAGCGCACCTTCCCTGGTCTGTGGACCAACTCGGTCTGCGGCCACCCGGCGCCCGGCGAGATCCTCGCCGACGCCGTGACACGACGTTCGCGCCAGGAGCTCGGTTTCGAGATCGACGCACTCCGGCTGGTGCTGCCGGAGTTCGGCTATCGGGCCGAGATGCAAGGGGTTGTGGAGCACGAGCTGTGCCCGGTCTACGCAGGCTGGGTCGACGCCACCTTGCTGTCGCCGGATCCTTACGAGGTCGGGGGCACCGAGTGGGTCGACTGGGACGACTTCAGCGCTGACGTCCTCGAGGGCGCCCGCGCGGTGTCACCGTGGTGCCGCGAGCAGCTGGACCAGCTCGTGACCCTGGGCGCCGACCCCCGCGACTGGCCCGAGGCGGACGCCGCCCGGCTGCCGCCGGCCGCCCGCAACGCCTGATGTGACGCGACCTGAACGGCTCTGACGGCGCCATCAGCCCGGAACGGCCTCGTGCCCAGGTCGCCCGTGGGTGCGGCGGTCCTGCTTCATCTCCGCCTCGAACAGGTGGCGCTTCCCGCCGACCAGAGAGTCGCGAGCCCGTGCCTCGAGCTTCTTGAACGTGCAGTAGTACCCGTCGTCGTACTCCTCCACGATCTGGAACGTCCAGCGCCCCTCGACCACGTTGAGCCCCACGAGCTCGGCCTGCAGACGCTCGGCCAGCTCCGCGTGTCCGGCGTCCCGCAGCTTGTCGACCGCCTCGCCCAGCGTGAGGTCGGCCATGCCGGACAGCCGGTGGAACTCGTAGAGGTGGCCGCGCGCGTTCTCGACGACCTCCAGGGCCTCGGACAGCTTGCCCAGAGCCTCGACTGTGGCGTCGCTGACTCCCTCGGGGCGGCGGTGGGCTGGTGCGGGTCGGGTCATCTGGCCACGGTAGGTCAGTCGGCCGGGTGTGGCATCCTCGCCTCGTGTCAGACCCCCGAACCCCGACCGACGGTTCTGACCGCGCCGACGCCCTGACCCTGCGCCAGGTGGTCGCCGCCATCGAGTCGCTCTACCCGCCGTCCACCGCGATGGAGTGGGACGAGGTCGGGCTGGTGACGGGAGACCTCGACCAGCCGGTGCGCCTGGTCCACCTCGCTGTCGACCCCACCCTCGCGGTGGTGCATGAAGCGGTGGACGCGGGGGCCGACCTGCTGCTGACCCACCATCCTCTCCTGCTGCGCGGCATCCACAGCGTCGCGACGTCCGGCGCCAAGGGGGAGACCGTGACGCGGGCCATCCTGGGAGACCTGGCGATCTACTGCGCCCACACGAGCGCCGACGTCGCCACTCCAGGGGTGTGCGACGCGTTGGCCTCCGCGGTGGGCCTCACCGACGTCGAGCCTCTCGAACCCGGCCCGTATGCGTTGGGCCGGGTCGGCCGCCTCGAGGCACCGATGTCGTTGCGCGCGTTTGCAGCTCAGGTAGCTGCAGGACTGCCGGCGACGGCCGGAGGCGTCCGGGTCAGCGGCGACCCTGGGGCCACGGTGCAGCGCGTCGCTGTCGTCGGCGGTTCGGGTGACGACCGGTTCGCGGTGGCCCGGGCATCCGGAGCCGATGTCTTCGTCACCGCGGACCTGCGTCACCATCCGGTGCTGGAGGAGCGCGAGACGACGCGGGGCGGCCGGCCGTTCCTGGTCGACGCGGGCCACTGGGCCAGCGAATGGGTCTGGCTGGCCAGCGCGCGGACGCGACTGCTCGAGGCGGTCCACCCCGCCGCGGGTCAGGGAACGGCTGTGGCAGCGACGAGGGCAGCGACGAGGGCACCGACTAGGTTGGATGCCTACGTCTCGACCCTGCGCACCGAACCCTGGACCTTCGTCGTCGGTGCCAACGCCGCCGGAGGAACATCCTGAAAGCCGACCCCGCCCGTCAGCTCGCCCTGCTCGACCTGCAGGCCATCGACACCCGGCTGGACCAGATCCGGCATGCGTCCTCGGCGTTGCCCCAGCATCGTCAGGTCCTGGCCCTCGATGACGAGTCCCGCACGCTGGACACCCAGCTCGTCAACGCTCGCACGGCCCTGTCGGACGTGCAGCGCGAGGTCGACAAGGCCGAAGCGGATGTGCAGCTGGTCCGCGACCGGGCGGCCCGTGACCAGGCGCGGCTGGATGCCGGGACGGGCTCAGCCAAGGACCTGCAGGCCATCCAGCACGAGCTCACCTCGCTGGCGCGGCGTCAGTCCGAGCTGGAGGACATCGAGCTCGAGGTGATGGAGCACATCGAGCTGATGACCGGGCACGTCTCGCACCTGCAGGGCACCCGCGACGGGCTGACTGCCCGGCTCAGCGAGGCGACCGCGACCCGGGATGAGGCGATGGGTGTCCTCGCGACCGAACGGGACCAGGTCGCCGGCCGTCGCGGCGGTGCCGTCGAGCGGGTGGGCGAGGACCTGCTGGCGCTGTACGAGCGCGTGCGGGCGTCCAGCGGCGGCATCGCCGCAGCAGAGCTGAAGCAGCGCCGCTGCGGCGGGTGCCACATGGAGCTCAACCAGGTCGAGATGAACAGGATCACCACGGCCCCTGCCGACGAGGTGCTCCGCTGCGAGGAGTGCGGACGGATCATGGTCCGCACCCCCGAGTCCGGCCTCGTCGCGCCCTGATGCCGGCGTCGACACGCGGCCGGCGGCTCGTCATGGAGGCCGACGGCGGGTCGCGGGGTAACCCCGGTGTGGCCGGTTACGGTGCGCTGGTCAGCGACGCCGACACCGGCGCCGTGCTCGCCGAACGGGCCGCGCCCCTGGGCAGGCGCAGCAACAACGTCGCCGAGTACCGCGGCCTCATCGCCGGACTCGAGAGCGTTGTGACCATCGACCCGTCGGCGTCCGTCGAGGTCCGGATGGACTCCAAGCTGGTCATCGAGCAGATGGCCGGTCGGTGGAAGATCAAGCACGAGGACATGCGCACGCTCGCCCTCGAAGCTCGAGAGCTGGTGCGCCGCATCCAGTCCGCGGGTGGCTCCGTGTCGTGGACCTGGATCCCCCGCGAGCGCAACAAGGCCGCCGACAAGCTCAGCAACGACGGCATGGACGGGCTGACGATCGACCGGCTGTCGACCACCAGTGGTGGTCCCGCCGACAATGAGGCCGCTGCGCCGCGGCGCTCGCCCGAGCCGGTGACTGCCGTCCGCGAGCAGGGGTCCGCCTCGGGAACGCTGCAGCTGAACGGACCTGCGCGAGTCTGGCTGACACGACACGGTTCTTCGGCCATGACCAGCCAGGGTCGGTTGAGCGGTCCGGGCCTGTCGGACCCGTCCCTGGACGACACCGGTCGTCTGCAGTCCCGCCGCATGGGTGGGCTCATGGCGCACGAGCTCCGGGACACGGGTACGCCGCATCACGCTCGCGTGGTCACGTCGAGTCTGGCGGCTGCCCAAGAGACCGGTGCCGCCATCGCCGAGGCGTTGGGCGTCAGCCCGAAGGTCGAGCAGGACTGGGACGAACAAGGGTTCGGATTCTGGGACGGGCTCACAGCGGCCCAGATCCAGGCGCGGTGGCCTCAGGCCTGGGCCGGTTACCTGGATGCCCAGGTCGACCCGGCGGACCAGCGTCCCCCGGGAGGTGAGTCGACCGCCGAGCTGACCACCCGCGTAAGGTCTGCCCTCGCGCGTGTGACGCGGACGCCGGGGGACGTCGTCGTGGTCACCGGCCGCCGTCCGATCCTCGTCGTCATCGCCGCCGCGTTTCACGTGCCGGTTGCCCGACTGGAGGCGTTAGGGACGGATCCGGGATCGGTGACGGCGGTGGAGATCGCTGCCGGAGGCGCCCTCTCTGTGCCGTTCGTCAATCGGACGGCGCCCGGCTCGTGACGGCTGTTGTGCCATCCTCGACGGCATGAGCTACGCGGAGAGGTCAGCCCGGAGGACGCCTTCGCGGCGCTGCGCGACGACCCGGCCGCTGTGCTCGTCGACGTACGCACCCGCGCCGAGTGGACCTACGTCGGGCTCCCCGATCTCGGCCCCCTCGACAAGCGGGTCCAGACGGTCGAGTGGCAGGGTTATCCCGACGGCGAGCTCAACCCGGACTTCCTGCACCAGCTGCGGGCGCTCGGGGTGGCGGCAGGGACTCCGACCTACTTTCTGTGCCGGTCGGGTGTCCGCTCGGCGGCAGCGGCCGAGGCGGCTACCGGGGCGGGGCTCGGGCCTGCATACAACGTCGTGGACGGGTTCGAGGGTCCGAACGACCCGCAGGGTCATCGGGGCGTGGCGGGGTGGAAGGCCGCGGGTCTGCCCTGGCGGCAGGGCTGACCGGTTCACGAGAGTGGGGCGACGCATGACGGGACGGCAGCTGCGGCCGGACACGCTCGCAGTGCGAGGCGGGCTGTCCCGCAGCGGTTTCGACGAGACGGCCGAAGCGCTCTACCTGACGTCGGGGTTCGTCTACGACTCCGCGGAGCAGGCCGAGGCGGCGTTCAAGGACGAGATCGACAAGTTCATCTACAGCCGTTATGGCAACCCGACGGTGCGGATGTTCGAGGAGCGACTGCGCCTGTTGGAGGGCGCGGAGGCGTGCTTTGCGACGGCAAGCGGGATGGCGGCGGTATTCGTCGCGCTCGCCGCGCTGTGCGGTCAGGGCGACCGCATCGTGTCGTCCCGCGCGCTGTTCGGCTCGTGCTTCGTCATCGTCGACGAGATTCTGCCGCGGTGGGGCGTCGAGTCGGTGTTGGTCGACGGGACGGACCTGGACCAGTGGCGTGCGGCGTTGGACAGGCCGACGGCAGCGGTGTTCTTCGAGACGCCGAGCAACCCGATGCAGGAGCTCGTCGACGTGCGAGCGGTCTCTGAGCTCGCGCACGCCGTGGGCGCAAAGGTGGTGGTGGACAACGTGTTCGGCACGCCCGTCTTCTCCAGACCGCTCGAGCTCGGTGCCGACATCGTCGTCTACTCAGCGACCAAGCACATCGACGGCCAGGGACGCGTCCTCGGAGGAGCGGTCCTCGGGCCGCAGGAGTTCATCGGGGGCCCGGTCAAGAACCTCATGCGGCATACCGGGCCGGCGATGTCACCGTTCAACGCCTGGACCCTGGTCAAGGGGCTCGAGACGATGTCGCTGAGGGTGCAGCGGCAGGCGGCCAACGCGATGACCGTCGCCCTGGCTCTGCAGGACGAGCCGAGGGTCACCCGAGTGGTGTACCCGTTCCTCGTCACCCACCCGCAGCACTACCTCGCCACAGCCCAGATGAGTGGGGGCGGCACGGTGGTGACGTTCGCGGTGGACGGCGGCAAGGAGGAGGCCTTCCAGGTCATGAACGCGCTCGAGGTGATCGACATCTCCAACAACCTGGGTGACTCCAAGTCGCTGGTCACGCACCCGGCCACGACCACCCACCGGCGGCTGACGCCCGATGCGCGCGCGGCGGTCGGCATCACGGACGGCACCCTGCGCGTCTCGGTCGGCCTGGAGGACGTGCGCGACCTGGTCGAGGACCTCCAGGCGGCGCTGGCGCGAGTTGTGTAGGTCCGCACCAGCCAGGGCTCGCCCAGCCGCATGCGTGGAGAGCCACGACGTCCTCACCTGGTGGGTTGACAGGGGCCGAGATCGCGCCTCGCCCGCGTCGGACACCCCCGACCGCGTCAGCCGACCAAGGCCAGCGCCGCCAGCCCAGCGCCGACACTCAGCACCGCGCAGAGCAGACCCTCGCGAGCCAGGTATGCGGCGCTCACCTCCAGGCCGGCCGACCGGCACCGCTGCCTCCACAGCAAGGTTGCCAGCGACCCCCATACGAGGACGAGAGGCCCGGCGTTGACCCCGACCAGCAACGCCATCAGCCGCTGCGGGGCGTCCGAGGAGACCGCCTCGAGCGCGAGGTAGGCGGGCAGGTTGTTGACCGCGTTCGCGGCCACCGCACCCACCCCGCCGACACGCAGCAGCGCGACGCCGGTGGTACCGGTGCCGACCAGTGCCGCGAGAACCTCGCGCAGCCCGTGGGACAGGGCGATGTCCACCGCGACGAAGAGCGCACTGACGCCGATCACCATCTTCCAGGGGACCGAGATGCGGCGCAGTAGCGACCGGTCCCGCACCGCCACGGTCACGACCAACACGACGGCAGCGACTGCCGACGGGATCGCGGGCACGACCCCCGACACGAAGGCGGGGCCGAGCGCGATGCAGCACACCCCGGCGACCACGAGCAGGACCTTGTCGTGGGGTTCGGGGGCAGCGTCCGGGCTGTAGTGGCCGGACAGGGCCCTCCGGTGGCGCAACGCCAGGAGCGCGACGGTCGCGACGATCGCGGCGAGGGCGGGCGCCCAAGCCAGCCGCAGGTAGCCGAGCTGCCCCACCCCGAGCTGGTTGAGGCGGTGCAAGGCGAGCAGGTTGGTCAGGTTCGACACCGGCAGCAGCAGCGACGCGGTGTTGGCCAGCCAGAGCGTCGTCATCGCGAACGGCAGTGGCGGGATGCCGACCTGCCGAGCGACGGTGATCGCGACGGGGGTGAGGAGAACCGCCGTGGTGTCGAGGCTGAGGACGATCGTGCTGGCGCAGGCGATCGCGACGACGAGCAGCCACAGTGTCCAGACCCGGTGGCGTCCGGCGCGGGCGGCCCAGTGCGCGGCGATGTCGAAGACCCCGGCCAGGTCGGCGACCTCCGCCACGACGGTGATCGCGACGAGGAAGGCCAGCACCGGGACCACCCGCCCGGCCAGATCGGCGAGGTCGGTCACGTCGTCTGTCGAGTGACGACGTCCAGCACCCACGCGAGCCCTGGCCGAGCCGGAGGTTGGAGACGCGTCTCGAACGCCTCCGCCACGACGGCGGCGAGCCTGCCCGGTGTCCGCGCGTCGACGCCGGCCTCGCACAGGTGCCGGGTGACCAGACCGCGGGTGTGTTTCGCCAGGTGGGTCGCACCGGGCACGCGCACCTGCACCCACTGCGAGGCGAGCGCGCCTCTCGGGACCCACGCGGCGGCGTACGTGGTGCTGCGGCAGTCTACGATGAGCCCGCGCCCGGCCAGCACCGGCAGAACCCGTGCGAGGGGGTCTCGCCAGACGGCCGCGAGAGGCCCGACGCCGGGCAGGTTGACCTTCATCGACAGCCGGTATGCCGGGATGCGGTCGATGAGTCGCACGGCCCCGAAGAGCGCGGACCCGATGACGACCCACCGGTTCGCGCGGCGTCGCGCGGCAGTGTCGAGGGTGGCCAGCGAGAGCGCTTCGTAGAGCACACCGGAGTAGACGGCTCCGGCCGGAGCGGTGGGCGCGCGACGAAGCTGGGTGTTGCGGGCCACCTCGTCGGCGAGAGTCGTTGGTACGCCGAGGATCTCGAACGCCCCGGGTGCCTGGCTGGTCGTGGCCACGGCGTCGATCACGTGGTGGCGGGTGGCCGTCAGCTCGGGCCAGGACAGGCTCGCGAGGTCCAGTGGCCGGCCGCGCCGGGCGGGGGACTTGCCCTCGGACGGGGGGAGCAGGACCAGCACGCAGCGCACTCTATGCGGGGCCTGCGTATGGTGCGGACATGCCGCAGCGCGCGATCCGGTTCCGCACCGCCACCCCGGTCCCGGCTCGGGCTCCGGTGGACACCGTCGCTCTCGTCGCGCGGTTCGAGGCGATCCGCGCGGAGCTGCACGTGCCGGCGGGGTTCCCCCCTGATGTGCTCGAGGAGGCCGCCGCCGCGGTCGGGGCGCTGGCGCTGCCCGACCGTGACGAGACGGACGTCCCGTTCGTCACGATCGACCCCGTCGGTTCGATGGACCTCGACCAGGCGCTGCACATCGAGCGCGACGGGGACGGATACCGGGTGCGGTATGCCATCGCGGACGTCCCTGCCTTCGTGCGTCCTGGCGGTGCGGTCGACACCGAGGCCCGGCAGCGGGTCGAGACGATCTACGCACCCGACCGGCGTACGCCGCTGCATCCGCCGACGATCGGGGAGGACGCGGGGAGCTTGCTCCCGGATCGGGTGCGGCCGGCGTTCGTCTGGGACCTGCGCCTCAACGCCGACGGGGACGAGTACGGGGCCGAGGTCTACCTCGCGCGGGTCCGCAGTCGCGCCCGGCTGGACTACCGGGGCGTGCAGGAGTCGCTGGACGCCGGTACGGCCGACGAGGTGCTCGTCCTGTTGCAGGTGGTCGGCGAGCTGCGGATCGCGCTGGAGGCCGCCCGCGGTGGCGCCAGCCTGCCGCTGCCAGAGCAGGAGGTGACCCAGGCTCCGGACGGCGACTACGTGCTGGGGTTCCGCCCTCCGGTCCCCACCGAGGACTGGAACGCGCAGATCTCCCTGATGACCGGCATGGCCGCTGCCCAGATGATGCTGCGCGGCCGGGTTGGGCTCCTGCGGACGATGCCACCGCCGGACCAGGGGGCGGTCGCCCGGTTCCGTCGACAGGCCAAGGCGCTAGGCGTGGACTGGCCACCGAGCCAACGTTACGGCGACTTCATCCGGGGCCTGGATCTCGCCGACCCACGCCAGCTCGCACTGGTGCACGAGGCGACCGCGTTGTTCCGTGGAGCCGGGTACACCGCCTTCGACGGGGCGCCTCCGCAGCAGCAGGTGCACGCCGCGGTGGCCGCGCCCTACGCCCACGTCACCGCGCCATTGCGGCGGCTGGTCGACCGGTTCGGCCTCGTGGTCTGTGCCGCGCTCACCGCTGACGAGCCGGTTCCCGACTGGGCCCGCCAGTCGCTCGCCGGCCTGCCGGACGTGATGAAAGCCGGCGACCAGCGCGCCAAGGCCGTCGAACGGGCCTGCACCGACGCGGTCGAGGCCGCAGTCCTGACGTCGCGCCTGGGAGAGACCTTCGCGGCCGATGTCGTCGACGTCGACCCCAAGCGCAGCCGGGTCACCGTGCAGCTGACCGACCCGGCCATCGTGGGGACCGCCCGCGGGGAGAGCGTCTTGGGACGGCAGGTGCGGGTGCGGATCGACGCCGCCGACGTGGCCACCGGCACGGTGGGGATGACGATCGTCTGAGAACGATCGTCAGGCCCAGCGGCGGGCGACCGCGCGGCTGTGCTCGACATACCCGCCGCCGTAGAGCACGGCGTGCAGCATCAGCGGGTGCAGCTGGTGCAGGGACACCCGCTCGCGCCAACCGTCGGCGAGCGGACGCTCGTCGTCGTAGGCCCCGACGATCGCGCCCAGGTGAGGTGGCGGGAAGAGCGCCAGGAACGCGAGATCCGCCTCCCGGTGGCCCCCGTGGGCGGCCGGGTCGATCAACACCCCCGCCCGCTCGGTCCATACGATGTTGCCGGCCCACAGGTCCCCGTGCAGGCGCGCGGCGGGCTCGGCGGTGTCCTGCTCACCGCGCTCGAGCCGGGCCATGACCCGCGTGAAGGTCGCCACGTCCGACTCGTCCCAGACGCCCGTCCGCAGCCCCGCCGCGAGCATCGGTGCCAGCCGCTCGCGGGCCAGGAACCTGCCCCACGAGTCGACCGGGTGGAGCGGCAACGGCAGCGGGTCGCTGAGCGGCCCCAGCCACCCGTCACCACGCCAGTCGTCGGGCGGACTCCCGTACGCCGGTGCGCCGGCCGCGTGGGTGCGCGCCAGCGCCGCCCCGAACGCCTCGCACTGAGCCCGGGTGGGGTTGGTCGGGACGAGCCGTTCCAGGTCCAGGAAGTCCTCGCCGACCTCTAGGACCGGCACCACGGCAGCGCCGGCTGGGGCTGCGGCGAGCCAACGAAGTCCCGCCGCCTCCCAGGCGAAGTATCCGAACGGCGCGTTGTCTCCCGCCTTGCGGAAGGTACGACCCGGCATACCGGCGAATGCTAGTTCGGAGTTCTGTCGACCGCCGATCGCGCCATGCTGGTCGCTCGAAAGGACTCACGATGACCTTTTCTGCTCCACCGCTGCGGTCTCGTCTCCGCCTCGTCGCAGCACCGATGGCGGGGGGCCCGACGACGGTGGCCCTGGCCGTCGCGGTCGCATCTGCGGGAGGATTCGCGTTCCTCGCCGGCGGATACAAGAGCCCGCAAGCGCTCTCGGCCGAGATCGAGGAGCTGCGTCGCACAGGGCTCCCGTTCGGGGTCAACCTGTTCGTTCCGGCACGGTCCGCGGTTGATGCCGCCGCCTTCCGCTCCTACGCCGCCGAGCTCCAGGCGGACGCCGACCGATACGGTCTGCAGCTCGACCCTGTCGCGGTCGAGGACGACGACCGATGGGAGGACAAGGTCGCGCTGCTGCGGAAGCACCCGGTACCAGTGGTGTCGTTCACGTTCGGGCTGCCGCCGCCGCAGGTCATCGCCTCGCTGCGCGAGGCCGGGTCCCAGGTGCTGGCCACGGTGACCACGCCCTCGGAGACCGCGATGGCCCGGGACGCCGGCGTGGACGGGCTGATCGTGCAAGGTCCTTCCGCGGGAGGCCACAGCGCCACCTTTGACCCGGCACGCGACATCGCCGAGATCCAGACGGACGAGCTGGTGCGGCAGGTCCGAGCGGTCACCGAGCTGCCCGTCATTGCTGCCGGTGGGGTCGACGGGCCCGACGCGGTCCGTCGCCTCCGGGAAGCCGGTGCGCACGCGGTGGCTGTCGGCACCCTGCTGCTGCGCACCGACGAAGCCGGCACCTCACCGACCCACCGGGCCGCTCTCGGCGACCCGACGTTCGACCGGACGGTCATCACCAGGGCCTTCACCGGACGCCCCGCCCGGGCCCTGCGCAATGAGTTCATCGACCAACACGGAGCCACCGCCCCGGTCGCCTACCCTGCCCTGCATCACCTGACCCGCCCGATCCGGCAAGCCGCCTCCGCGGCCGCAGATGCCAACCGGCTGCATCTGTGGGCCGGCACCGGCTATCGCAGCGCACCGACAGGGCCCGCCGCGCACGTCATCGATTCCCTGGCGGGAGGGCTCTGACGCCTCGTTCTCCACCGCAATACGGCTCGTGACAGCACCCCGCCCAGGGCACCCCGGATAGCCTCGCTGCTGTGCCACCCCCACCCGGTCCTGTCGCGTTCGTCCTCGGCGGCGGCGGGGTCCTCGGAGCCAGCGAGGTGGGGATGCTGACCGCCCTGCTGTCCGCTGGTATCCAGCCTGACCTGGTGGTCGGGACCAGCGTCGGTGCGATCAACGGCGCGTTTCTGGCGGCCGACCCGACTGCGGCGGCGGTGGAGCGGCTCGCGGACCTGTGGGTCAAGGCGTCCGAGTCCGGCGTGTTCACCGACTCGGTCTGGTCACGTGTGCAGCGGGTCGCCCGCCTGGCCACCCACCTGCACTCCAGCGAGGCGCTCGAGGTGCTGCTGAGCACCGAGCTCGACCGGCGCCTGATCGAGGATCTACCCGTGCGGTTCCAGTGCGTTGCCGCCCAGATCGAGACCGCGTCGGCACGCTGGTTCGACTCCGGGAGCGTCGTCGACGCGGTCCTCGCATCCTGCGCCGTGCCGGGCCTGCTGCCCGCGCACGAGATCGACGGCTCTCACTATCTCGACGGCGGGCTGGTGCACTCCATCCCCGTGGCGCGTGCCCTCGACCTCGGCGCCCGGACCGTCTACGTCCTCCAGGTGGGCCGGATCGAGCACTCTCTCCGGGCCCCGAGCTGGCCCTGGGAGGTCGGGCTGGTGGCGTTCGAGATCGCCCGGCGCTACCGGTTCAACGAGGAGATCGCGCGGGTCCCCGACTCCGTCGACCTGCACATCCTGCCGAGCGGGTCGGAACGTTCACCCGCACTAACGCTGTCCTACAAGGGGGCTCGCCAGGTCCGAGAGCGCATCGATGCTGCCGCGGCGGCGAGCGCCCGCTACCTCGACGGCGTGGGCACCGGACCTGGTTGAGCGGACCTCGTGAAACTCTGGGTGCCCCCAAAAGCGCTGCGCCGGCTCGGCCACGTGCTCTGGCTGCCGCTCGCTCTCCTGTCCACCGCTGTGCTGCTGCCGTTCTATGTCGTCGGAGCGGTCATCTCACTGTTCACCCGGCGCAAGCGGCTGCTGAGGGTCGTGAGCTTCGGGATGGCCTACATCTGGACCGACGTCGGCATGGTCGTCGGGTGTTGGTTGCTCTGGTTCCGTCAGCCGCTGCCGAGCCGGGACGAGCGGCTATGGCGCGAGCGGCACTCGGCCCTGCTGGCGGAGGCGCTGCGGGTGCTCGGCAGGGCGTCGCAGTCGATGCTGGGTTACCGGGTTGTCGTCGACGCCTGCCCGCTGCCGTCGCCGTCGACGCCGCTGCTCGTTCTCAGCCGGCACGCCGGTCCGGGGGACTCGTTCACGCTGGTCAACCTGCTGCTGACAACCTTGGGCCGCAGGCCCAAGGTTGTGCTTAAGGCGGCGCTGCAGTGGGACCCGGGCATCGACCTGCTGCTGAACCGGCTCGACTCGTACTTCGTGCCGTCGGGGACCGGGGCCGGTGACGACAAGATCGAGGCGGTACGCCGGCTCGCCTTGTCGCTCGAAGCGGACGAAGCGCTGCTGATCTTCCCCGAGGGGGGCAACTGGACGCCGAAGCGGCACGAGCGCGCGGTCCGGTGGCTACAGAAGCAGGGCCAGTTCGAACGCGCCGCCGAGGCGGAGGAGCAGGCATTCGTGCTGCCCCCGCGGCCAGGGGGAGTGGTGGCAACCCTGTCGGCGCGCCCCGACCTCGACGTCGTCGTCATCGCTCACGCGGGCCTCGACCTGCTGGTCAGCCCGGTCGACGTCTGGGAAGCGCTGCCCGTCGACCACCAGCCCATGGTGATCCACTGGTGGGTCACCGCGGCGCAGGAGGTCCCGCGCGACGAGGCCGGGATCGTGAGCTGGGTCGACGAGACCTGGGCGGACGTGGACCGGTGGGTCGAGGAAGAGCAACGGAACCCAGCGACCCTCGCGCCGCTCAGCCCGCAGGACCCGGCGCTCCCGTAGTGGCGGTCTGCATCCCGGACCTGGAGCTTGCTAGCCGCGCTGGCCCTGCTTCTGGGGACCTGTCGACTGCAGCAAGCCGCGCAGGTCGGACCTGGCCTTGGCGACAGCGGCACGGCGGACCCGCAGGTCGTCCACTGTCGCACTGTCACCGGTCGCGGTGTCCGCGCTGACCGCGTCGACAAGCGCCTGGAGCCGACCTCGCAGCCGAGTGGCGCCCGCGGCCCGCTCCGGGTCGGGCGCGGTCGTCGACAGGGCATAGATCGACTCGTCGAGAGTGAGCAGCCGCGGCCGTGCCGCTGCCCAGGTCGCTGCCGCCTCGGCAGTGGTGGCGCGGCTGTTGACCTGGTCGATGAGAGAGTCCTCCACCCACGCCGCCTCGCGACGCGCCCCGTGCATCTTCTCGTCCCAGGCCGCGACGGTCTGCGACCGGCGGACCAGCCAGACGATCAGGGCGATGACCGCGACGACGACGACGATGATGAGGAACCAGAGCCACGCGGGCAGGCCGCCCGACGTAGCCGCCGGGTCGGGAGCTGGGGCAGGGGTCGGCTTCGACGTCTCGGTGACCGTCTGGGTGGTCGGCTGGGATGTCTGCGTCACCGTCTCGGTCTCCGTGCGGGTCGGCAGCGTGATGGTCGGGATGGTCGGGATGGACACTGTGGGGACGGTGATCGACGGGATCGTCACCGACGGGATCGTGGGGATCGAGATCCCTCCTGCGCTGTTGCACCCGGCGAGGCCGAGCACGAGCGCAGCGGTGGCCAGGGCGACAGGGGCGCGTCTCACAGGGGATGGTGTACCACCAGCGGCCCGTCGTGTGGGGGGAGGACGACGCGGCGGTTCGGTCACGGCTCGGTCGCGGCGCAGTCGGCCAGCGACATACCGGCGTATGTCGGTAGTCTGTGCGGCGGATGAGTCGGTCAGGCGGTCGCGTCAGTGGTTCTCGGAGTCGTTGCGAGGATCCTGCCGAGGAACGTCCGGGCTCCACAGGGCAAGGTGGTGGCCAACACCCACCCGGAGTGATCCGCGGGACAGTGCCACAGAGAAGAGACCGCCCCGTCCTCGGCCTCGGCTGGGGGCGAGGTAAGGGTGAAACGGTGGTGTAAGAGACCACCAGCGCCCCAGGTGACTGGGGCGGCTCGGTAAACCCCACCTGGAGCAAGCTCAGACAGCAGACGTTCGAGGGCGGCCCGCCCGAGTCTGCGGGTAGGGCGCTGGAACCGGTCAGCAATGGCCGGTCGAGATGGATGACCGTCACTGTGGTGCTGGCAACGGCGGCACGGGACAGAACCCGGCGTATCGACCGACTCGTCCACTTTCAGGTTGTTGAGCTGCACTATCAGGTTGTTGAGCTGTGGAAACGGGATGTGGGGGAGCGGTACCGATGCGGCCCTCGGCCCCGAGACGGCCGGGTTGGACGGCTCGGACGGCTCGGACGGGACCAGGACCACCCTGAGAGCAGCCCGACCTCCGACCGGTTCGATGAGCTACTCACGCATGGGTGGCCCGGCCTAGCTGTACTGACCACGGACGTTGGTGACGGGCGTGGCTGCTGGATATGAGGAGGACCTCCGGGTGGGGTGGGGCTGTCTAACGGCAACACACCCACCACGGAGGTCCTCGTGTCCCACGCTGACGCTTCGCTGACTCCTACCGGTCGTCTGCGGCTGGCTCGCTGCATCGTCGACGACGGCTGGCCGCTGCGTCGGGCGGCGGACCGGTTCGGGGTCTCGGTCACGACGGCTCAGCGGTGGGCCAGCCGCTACCGAAGCCACGGCCTGGCGGGGATGGCGGACCGTTCGAGCCGGCCCAAGGTGTGCCCGCGGCAGCTGAGCCCGCGGCTCGAGCGGCGGATCCTGGGGTTGCGGGTCTCCCGGCGCTGGGGGCCGGCGCGGATCGGGTACCGGCTGCGGCTGAACCCGGCCACCGTCCACAAGGTCCTGACCCGTTACGGGGCTCCGCCGCTGGCCTGCTTGTGACTGACCGACCCGGCCACCGGGGCCCGGCTGCGGGCCAAACCGAAACCTCGCCGGTACGAGCACGAGGCGCCAGGGGACCTGGTCCACGTCGACGTCAAGAAGCTCGGCCGGATCCCCGACGGCGGGGGACACCGCGTCCACGGCCGCGCCAAGGGCAACCGGATCAAGAAGACCGCCAAACCGGGGACCGCGTTCATCCACAACGCCGTCGATGACCACTCCCGGCTGGCGTACTGCGAGATCCTGACCGACGAGCGTAAGGAGACGGCGTCCGCGTTCTGGGTCCGCGCCAACGCCTACTTCGCCGCCTGCGGGATCACCGTCAAGCGGGTCCTGACCGACAACGGATCCGCCTACCGCTCCAAGGACTTCGCCGCGGCCCTGGGCGAGGTCACCCACAAGTGGACCCGGCCCTACCGGCCCCAGACCAACGGCAAGGTCGAACGGTTCAACCGCACCCTCGAGCAGGAATGGGCCTACGCCCGGCCCTACCGCTCCGAGGCCGAGCGCGTCGCCGCGTTTCCCCAGTTCCTTCACACCTACAATCACCACCGCGGCCACACCGCACTCAAGGGCGCCCCACCAGTCGAACGCGTACCCAACCTCTGTGGGCTCAACACCTGATATGTAGGGGCGTTCTGTCAAGTGGGCAGGGTGAGGCGCCGACCGGATTGTGGTCTGGTCGGCGCCTCTGTGCTCGGCTCCGGGGGCTTGTGCTGGCGTGCGTGTCAGGGCGACGCGCGGTCTGACTGATATGCGCGGGTTGGGTACCGCAAGACGGTGCTGTTCGGCTGGAGCGGGTCCGCTTGTCTAGAGTCGGGCATCGCGTCAAGACGTGAGTCCTGTTGCTGCCCATAGGTGTTCCGCGGATCACTCCACGCGCTGCCGCCAGCGGGCCCGGGGAGTCGAGCAGTCCTTGGTGGGTCAGTCCATGACGGCCAGGGACCAGCACCAGCCGGCCAGCTCGCGGGCGACAGCGACGTTAGCGATGACGTGGCGTTTGCCTCGGTCGTTGAACCGGACCCACTGCTGGTGCAGGCGCCTGTTGCCGGCGTCGCCGCGGGCCCTCGCAGCCGCGGGTGCCAGGTCCCACCGGTCGCGCATCGTCTTCCCGACGGTGTACCGGGGCTGGTGGTGCCAGGCGGCCTCGACCAACAGTCGGCGGGCGTGGCCGTTTCCGGTCTTGGTGATCCCGCCCTGGACCCGGGAGGCGCCCGAGGAGTACTCGGACGGCACCAGGCCGACGTAGGACCCGATCGTGGCCCCAGTGAACCGGGTCCAGTCGCCGATCTCCACCGCGAGGGCGAAGCCGGTCAGGGTGGAGACGCCCCGCAGGCAGCCCAGCCGTCGGGTGACCTCGGTGAACTCACTGTCGGCGGCCATCGTCGTGATCGCGGCGTCGAGACGGTCACGTCGGGCCGCGACGGTCAGAACGGCGTCGTAGTCGGAGTCGAACGCCAGCCGCGCCGCTGCGGCCGGTAGCTGTTGCTGACGCAGCCACGCGTCGTGTCGTCCGGTCCACGCCTGCCCACCGGAGTAGACGATCCCGTGGCGTAGCAACAGCTTCGACAACCGGTGCCGGGCCCGCATCAGGTCCCCCCGCGCATCCTCCCGGGCCCGCACCAGATCCCTTGCGGCCTCCTGGTCCACGCTCGGCACTGTCACCGATGTCACCTCATCCAGGCGCAGCAGCCGCGCCAGGTGTAGCGCGTCCCGCTGATCGGTCTTGACCCGGTCACCGGCGGGCCGCTGCAGCTTGCTCGGCGCCGCGACCTCACACCGAACACCAGCAGCCGTCAGCGCCCGGGAAAGGCCGAACCCCGTCGGGCCAGCCTCATATGTGGCCGCAGCCGGCCCAGGAAGCTCCTGGACCCACCGCAGGACATCCCGATAGTCAGGAGTCAACCTCGCCTTAAAGACCTCGCCAGTCACACCATCGATCGCCGCCGCGACGACCGACCGTGCGTGCACATCCAGTCCCACACTCGTACGCTCAGAGAACACCGGGGCCTCCCACACATGTCGGATAGGCCGAGCAGGCAGCCCCTACTCGGTAACCCACGAATCTGTGTGAGTGAGGCCCCGGCCCGCAACCCCTCGGACGCCCCGAGCAGTCACGTCATACCGTCTAGGACCCACGCGGCAGCCTCCTGGCAGAGGACCGCCGCGCCATCACCGACGAGAGGGAGTCGATTTGCGCAGGACGTCGACCAGGTCCGGATCGAGTCCGGCGCGCACCGCTGCTGGACGATCGGATGTAGGCGCGATGAGGAGGGCGGCGAGTTGAACGGCGCTGCGCGGGGGTCGGCGCAGTCGACGAGCACACCTGCGATCAACTCGGCGTTGTCCACCTCAGTGCACCGGGGATAGGAAGCCGTTCGTCCCGAATAGCTCGGAGCGGTCGAGGAAGCGGTTGAACCAGCGGCACGAGGGCTCGCCGAGGTGCAGACACGCCGTGCACGCGCCACCGCCACTTCGACACCGCGGGTCCAGCGCGCATCGCGATTCGCCCTCGACGAGGTCGACCAGGAAGCGATGGAGCGAGGTCTCGTAGACGGCCTGAAGACCCCCCAGGACAAAGTCGCCGCGGGAGGCCGTAAACGACGAACGAGAGGTGGTGCGGCAGGAGGTACTCGGCGAGACCGTCACGTTCGATGCCGGCGAGGGATGCGAGCCGGCGGATCGTGCAGTGGGCGTAGGAGTGCACAAGCTGGAGCAATCCGCCGCCGAGCGGTTGGTACTGCTCCCGTGTGGGGTACGGAAGGTCGATGCGCTCCAGCAGGGCGATTCGCGCCGCACGTCCGCCGTCGCAGTCGGGCAATGCATGACCGCGAACAACGAGGTGCTGGTACACACGCATCGGGTCGAGTCGGAAGAGCAGTGCCTCCGTTCGCGAACAGTGAGCCGCAGGCCCGGACGTGCCCGCGCTCGCGGAAGGGGACCAGCCGCGCGATCCCGGGCGACATGTCGCCTCGCGTGTAGCCGAACGAAAGCGTGGCCACTGGGAAGTTTGCGAGTAGCTCGACGCCTGCGAGATGGGCCTCGCGCATCGCATCGCCGTAGGCGCCCTCGTAGAGCGTCCGAAGTGGCGGCGTGGTGCCAGCGGCCATGTCCGCGACGCGCGTTCGGCCACCTCGCACGGCAGACGCGAGGCTGAGTGCTTCTTCGTGGGCCTTCTCAGGACCCAGTCGGAAGGACGAGCCCGCCGCCGTGGCCGGCGTCGACCTCACCGCGGTCGAGGGCCTCCTGCGCAAGGGTACGGGCCGTTTCTTCGGAGAGGCCCGCTTGGCGCAGGGTCTCAAGAAGACCGGCATACGTTTGTCTGCCCTGGGTCGGATCATCCGCCGTCGTTCCGTCGAGGACACACTCCAGGGCGCGGGCGCCTCCACCCGCGGCTCGAAGCTGCGCGGCGACCGCCGGATCGGGCGGGTTGACGAGGACGGCGAATCGAGGTGAGAACACGACAGTCGCCCGATGGACCTTCACCGACATGCCGCCATTCCCGCAGTTGCGGACCTGGAATGGGAAACCTCCCGGCGTCAATGGCCGCTGACACTGCGGACAAAAGATGCGCAACTCGCGCGCCGTCGCGGTCCCGGGCAGGAGTATGGCGACGGCGTTGGGCGTCAGACAGCGCGGGATCTGAGGCGCGCGTGCCGCACCACACGTGTGGTCCGCGATGAACTGCATCTCTGCCCGCGTGCCGCCGCCGCAGCTGCACCGATCATCACGGTTGCGGGCAATCGACCGCACGTCTTGCAGCGCCATTGCCGTGGGTACGGCTCGGAGCGCACTGCAGGGTCGCCGGATGTTGAGAGCCGAGAGCTTGCCGTTGTTCGGCCAGTGGTCGGTTGAGCCGCACACTCAATAACGGCGAGGTGACCATCGCCGACGATGACGCTGCGCGGGGTCGCTCGAGGGGCTGGGATCACCGCTCCGTCGATCTACAGCCACTTCAAGGACCGGGAGAGCCTGCTCGGGCGGTCATCGAGGCCATCTACGCGGATCGTCCATAGCGCCGTAGACCTCTGTGGCCAGCACGGTGTGCTCACGGCGCTGTCCACCCTGGGCGGACCAGCGACCCACCATGGTCTCGTTGCCGCCCTTGTCGCCGTAGACCTCGGCGGTGTCGAAGAAGTTGACGGGGTAGCCATGGGCCGCGAAACCAGGGCAAACCCTCCCAAAATCGTCGGACGTCTGGCACAGTATGCAGGTCTGCTCCCGCCTCCCAGGAATGACCATGAGCCCTGCGCGCGTCGTGAGTGTCCTCACCCTCACCACGGCACTCTTGTTCACCACGGTAAACACGTCCGCCTCGGGCGCCGGCCAACCGAGCCCAGCTCCTGTATTGCCCTCGGCCCCAGCCGCCGTCTTTCATCCGGAGGCGGATCACATGGGCTCGACGATCCGGGCGCATGAACCAACCGCGAGCACCCAGAAACTTTCGCCGCAGACGATGCAGGACCCGTCGATGGCTACTGATCAGCCGTATGGACATGACGTGAGCAGCTATCAGGGCAATGTCGACTGGCAAACAGTCGCGCGCAACGGTGCCAAATTCGTTTACGTCAAGGCGAGCGAGGGCACGGGCTACCTCAATTCCTACTTCGCTCAGCAATACAAAGGTTCGGCCAGCGCGGGGATGATCCATGGCGCCTACCACTTCGCCCTGCCAAACACCTCCAGTGGCGTCACTCAAGCGAACTACTTCGTCGACCACGGAGGCGGTTGGAGCGCCGACGCCAAGACGCTGCCCCCCATGCTCGACATCGAGTACAACCCATACGGTCCGACGTGCTACGGACTCAGCACGACTGGGATGTCGAGCTGGATCCGGGCTTTCTCGAATACCGTTTTCTCCCGCACTGGCCGCTATCCGACCATCTACTCGACAACCAACTGGTGGAACACCTGCACCGGCCGGGACCCCTCGTTCGGCTCAACCAACCCACTGTTCATCGCCTACTACTCGACCTCCCCTGGCCCCATGCCGGCAGGCTGGGCTTCTCAGACGCTCTGGCAGTACAGCGATAGCGGTACCTTCCCCGGCGACGCCGACGTGTTCAACGGCTCGACAGCCCAACTGTCCATCTTCGCCCTGGATAGTTCCGTTCCGTCTCGCGTGAACGGCGGGAGCGCGTCGACGTACTCGCCCGACGGACGGTTCAGGGTGACGATGCAGACGGATGGGAACCTGGTGGTCTACAACGCGAACAACGTGGCCCAATGGGCGTCTGGCACGTACCTGCCGAACAGCTATTTGCGGGTGCAGCCGGACGGGAACGTCGTCGTCTACGACTCTGAGGACAACTACCCGCAGTGGACCGCGGCGGTTTACAGCCCCGGTGCTTCTCTGATGATGCAGAACGACGGAAACCTGGTCCTGTACTCCACCTCGGGGGTGGCGCAGTGGGATAGTCGGGGCTTCACCGGTCATCGCTCGCTCAACTTCATCCCGCGTCGCGGCTTCACCCACCTGTACTCGACTGAGGCGGTCCACTCCTGGAACGGGCTGTACACCCTCACCATGGGCCAGAACGGCAATGTCGTCGAATCCAGGAGCGACGGGTCGCCCATGTGGTCGACCAGCACGTTCGTCCCGAATTCGACCCTGCGGGCTCAACCCGACGGCAACATGGTGGTCTATGGCCCCACCGGCGGTGCAATCTGGAACACAACGACGTGGTGGAGTCCTGGAGCCCAAGCCGTGATCCAAAACGACGGCAACGTCGTCATATACGACACAGCATGGCGACCAATTTGGGACTCAATGGGCTTCACCGGGCGCCAAGGCGTGCTGGTCCACTAGGAACCCTCCGTGCTACACCTCATCTTCGAGCGTCGACGACAACCAGGTCCGAGAATGTGACCTGGCCTAGTGGCAGTCCATCTACCCGCCGTCTATAGCCGACCGCGACAGTGCCGCCCTTGGGGCAGCCCCCGACGTCTTGGTCGCTCTCAACGGTCACGACCAGCCGATCAGCCTCGTGCACGACGTCAACGACAGGCATCCCCGCCAGGTTCGACAAGGCATCCGCGCGGGCGGAGCACCAATCTGTTGACATCGCGCGACCTCGGAAGCGGACCGCTTCATGGGGATCCTGGTCGGGTTGGATTGCCCCCAGGTACGGACTCACACCCGCGTCGAGGACACGCCCCTTCTGGGCGGAAGGACACGTCCGTTCTAAGCGTGCCGCGCGCCGCGGGCGGGACAGACGAGACGAGACCGTTCCTCACCATCACGAGCCGCCGCGGGGTGCATCCTGGCTGAGCGAACGGAAAGGTGGGTCCGCTCCTGGTCTCTGTTGCGGGTGGACCTCGCAAAGTGACTCAGTGAAGGTGAAGGAATCGTGCGATGACAGCTTCACATTCGGATCGGCGGACCCGGCCTTCCACGCCTGAGGGGTCGGAGACCCTCGGCCCGGTGCTGCGGGCCGCGGCAAGTGCCCTGGTGCTCATGACCGCTGCGTACTACCTGGTGGTCGCGTTCGACAACATCACCAACCCCGCCAGCTACTGGGCGTTCGTGCGTGGGGTTCTCAGCCAGGACGGGTTGGTACCGGATAGCGGATTTCAGTGGCGGGCTGTCGACGCCACCTGGTTTCAGGTAGCCGGGTACGTCTCGATCATCCTGGTCGAGACGGTGACCGGGTTGCTGCTCGCTTATGCCTCTTACCGCGGTTTCCGCAGCCTCAAGGGGGCAGCAGAGTGGGCGGCGGCGCAGAGATGGACGATGGTCGGCACGATCGCGGGACTGGCGGTCTTCTTCCTGGGGTTCATCACGATCGGCGGGAACTGGTTTGCGATGTACCTGAACAGCAAGTTCAACGGGCTGGACCCGGCCTTCCAGAACGCTGTCATGGCGCTGCTGACTGCGTTGTTCGTCCTAGCCGTGGTCATCGCTGGTCGTTTTAGGGGCGATCCGGCAGAAGTTGAGGTGACGACAACCAGGGTCGACGTCGTCGACCTCAACCGGGGGGAGACTGGTCCTGCTGGAGACCGTCATCCGGGGCTTCGACCAGCTACCGACGGCGGTCAACATGCTATTCGACGGCACCAACGTCTCGGCCTGACCCGAGACATCCATGCCTCCACCAACCGGCCGGCAGCAGAGGAGGGTAACGTGACAGAGATCTGGATGCACGGGTTTCCCGTGCCGGGAGAGGTGGTGGACCTGGCCATCCAGCTGGAGGAGTGGGGGGTCGACGCTCTGTTGCTCGCCGACAGCGAGATGCTGGTCGGGGACCCGTACATCGAGTTGGCGTTGGCCGCCCGGGCCACCAGTCGCCTCAACTGGGACCCGGCGTCACGAACCCGGTCACCCGACATGCGGCAGTGACGGCAGCCGCGGCGCGCAGTTGGTTCGATACGTCCAGGACGTGCGCACCTACCTGGCCGGTGGTCAGGTGCCGGCCGGCCCGGGAGTCTCCGGCCGGATGTATTGGTAATAGGCATATCTGGTCGGGAAGGTTCCGGTCCAGTCGCGGCCACCGGCCCTGCCACCATCGGGCTGGCCGTGCGACACGCCGACGGTGTGGACCTCACCGTCGGCGCCGAGCCGGACCGGGTCCGATGGGGAATCGACGTGGCCTGAAAGGCGGCCGCCGGCGCCCTGCCGAGCATCGGCGCGTGGGTCAACGTCGCCGTGAGCAGGCAGCAGGCTACCGCCCGAGACCTGGTCCACAGGAGCGCGGCGATCTTTGCCCACTTCGTCAGCGAAGGGCCCCTCCACGCTCTCTCCGCGAACGACCGCGATGTCGTCGAGCCGTTGCGCCGGGGGTACGTCGAGGCGCAACACGGGCTCACCACCGCGCGGCATGTCGGCGGACTGCCCGACGAGTTCCTCGACCGTTTCGCGGTGGTCGGAACCCCAGACCAGGTAGCGCAGAAGCTGCAGCTGCTAGCCGGCCTGGGTCTGGACCGGCTGATCCTCGTCTCGGCCTCCCGGGACGTCGACCCGGGCTAGTGGCCGAGTCCAACGCGCTCCTGGCGACGGAGGTCCTCCCTTACCTGCGGTGACCCCCGGGCCGGCGGCCGCGGGGTCGGTCAAACGCTTGTAGGGGCGGCGTCGTGCGCCGTCATTCGCCTTGCCCGGATTTCTGTGATGCCGAAGACCCTTCACTGCTGGAGTGTGTAGTTCTAGGTCGCACGCGTTGTGCGGTGGGTTCGGTGCTGTCGGCCGATCGTATTTGGCCAGGGGGCGGCCGGCGGCAACGTGCATGACCACGCCGATCAGGGTCAGGCTGGCGGCGGCGAGCGTGACGTGGCCGACCAGGTTGGTGACGCTGTCCCACGGTGCGTGCAGGGTGACCACGGTCGCGAAGACGCCAATGAGAGTGGCGATGGAGTGGTGTTTCCCGTGGCGACCGACGGCGTACCACAATGCGGTCGCGGTCAGGCCGGTCCAGGCCATGTGGGTGGCCGGGCTGAACAACCCTCGCTACATGAGCAGGTCCACAACGTCGTGGACATTTTCGTGTGAGCGGAGGATTTCGACGGAGCTGTAGCCCAGCGTTTCTAGGACCGCGAACCCGGCGCCGCAGGAGACGCCGAGGATCAAGCCGTCCGGTAGCCGGCGGGCTGGCGTGACAGCAGCAGGAAAGCCCCGGGGACGATGAGTTTGGCGGTTTCCTTGATCGCGGCGACAGCGACGCTGGGTAACACGCCTAGGCCCTGCAGGGTGTCGTATTCGAGCAGGCCGGAGGCCAGTACGCCGACAACGCCGCCGAGGAGGGCGACAGCCAACAACGTGCCCGGCCCTTGCTGGTAGTGCAGGTGCCGGCCGTAGAGGAACGCGCGCGAACGATGCGGGCATCACGGCGGCCGCTAACAGCAGCAGCGACGGGAACAGGTTCGGGTTCCCGGTGGCCTGGTAGAGGAGGCGGACCAGCTCGAACAGCCCGGTGCCGGCGACCAGGATGATCAGCCACGCCCACCGGCGGGCCTTGCGCTGGTGGGCCTGCCGGCCCGGGTGAACCTCACGGACGGCGCTCACTTGTGGGTGCCTGGTGGTCGCAGCAGGGCGGCGACGAGGGTGCGCCCCATCCAGGTCTGGAAGTCCTCGAGCTGGTACCCGAGACGGTGCACGAGCAGGTCGTAGCTTTCTGGGCTGGCGATCGTCCAGGCGGTGTCGACGGCGCGGGCCATGGTCAGGCCGTCGGCTAATGCGGTGGCGGGAATGGGTTCGAGTGCGCGGGTGACCGTGCGATGGCGCAGCGTCTGCAGCTCGTCCCAGTCGGCGGCGATTTCGGTGTCTACGGCGGCGGCGTCCCGGTACAGTCGCCATCCGGTTGCGGCGCGGTCCGCGACCTCGGTGACCAGGTTCGCGAGCTCGACGAGGCGCTCTTGCGGTGATAGGCCGTCGAACCGGGGGGCGGCGTCGGCCGGAGAGCCGGCGTCACCGGCGAGGGCGTCCTCCATGTATCCGCGAAGCAGCGCGCGTTTGCTGCCCCAGGCCAGGTAGAGGCTCTGGACCGACACCCCGGCCGCTGCGGCGAGGCGGGCGACCGTGGTGGCCGCATAGCCGTGGGTGGGGAACTCCTGCGCGGCCGCGTCCAGCAGCCGAAGCCGGGTGTCCTGCCGTAGGGCGTCGCCTACCCGTTTCTGGCGGCTGGGCGGAGTTGGTTCGAGAGATTTCGAGAGGGGCATGGACAGCACCCTACATCATGCTCTAGAGTCACGTTCCACATCATTAGAACGTAGTTATAAACCATGAGGAGACCGTCATGAAGAACCCCGTCCTGGACCAGCCGTGGCACCGCCCCGGCGAGGCCGCCTACGCCCGCACGCGGCGGCGGGCCGCGTTGCAGCCGCCGGTCACCGTGTACCCGATGCCCGCCGACGTCATCAAGGACGCGGACGTCCCGGTCCGGATGCGCGACGGCATCACGTTGCGGCTCAACCTGTTCCGCCCCCAGGGTGACGGGCCGTTCCCCGTCATCCTGTCGGCGCACCCGTACGGCAAGGACACCGTGCCCACGATCAAGCGCGGTGGCCGGGTGAAGCTGAACCCGCAGTTCCGGATCATGAACCAGCCGGAGCCGCTGCGGATCTCGGACCAGACCAGCTGGGAAGCCCCGGACCCGGTCTGGTGGGCGCAGCAGGGTTATGCGGTGATCAACCTGGACACCCGCGGCGGCGGTCACTCCGAGGGCACGGGTGATCTGCTCTCCGACCAGGAGGCCTACGACATCGCCGAGGTCGTCGCCTGGGCCGCCGCCCAGCCCTGGTCCAACGGGCGGGTCGGCATGCTCGGGGTGTCCTACCTGGCCCTGTCGCAGTACAAGGTGGCCGCCCTGAATCCGCCCGCGCTGAAGGCGATCTGCCCGTGGGAGGGGTTCACCGACGCCTACCGCGACTTCTTCACCCCCGGCGGCGTGGTGGAGGACGGTTTCGCCCGGGTCTGGCTGTTCCTGACCAAACGCGTCGCCCGCCTGAAGACTGACTTTGCCAAGGAACGGCGTCAACACCCGCTGCGGGACCAGTGGTGGGACGCCGTCACCCCGGACCTGTCCAAGATCCGGGTCCCGCTCCTGGAGTGCACCAGCTTCTCCGACGACAACCTGCACAGCGTCGGATCCATGCGGGCGTTCCAGCAGGCCGGCTCGGCCGAACGGCACGCCTACACGCACCGCGGCGGAAAATGGTCCACCTTCTACGGCGAAGACGCCCGCGCCACCCAGCTCGCCTTCTTCGACCGGCACCTGCGCGAACGAAACGTGACCCCGCTGCCACCGGTGCGGCTGGAGATCCGGGACCGGCTCGACCACGTCGTGGCAGTGCGCGACGAGCAGGAATGGCCGCTGGCCCGCACCGACTGGCGTCAGCTGTACCTCGCCGCCGACGGCGAGCTGAACGTCCAACCCGACAGGACCGGCGGGACCGGCAGCGTCACCTTCGACCTGACCAGCAACGCCGCCGCCTTTACCTACACCTTCGACACCGACACCGAGATCAGCGGCCCGATGACCGTCCGGCTGCAGGTCGGCACCACCGGCGCCAAGGACCCCAGGCTGTTCATCGGCGTGGAGAAGTGGTCTCATGGCAAACCCGTCCCCTTCGGCGGCTCCTACGGATACGGACGCGACATGGTCGCCCAGGGCCGGCTGCGGCTGGCGCTACGCGAGCTCGATCCGGACCGCAGCCGCCCGCACCAGCCCGAACACACCTTCGCCACCCTGCAACCAGTCCGCGACAACGACCCGATGGACATTGTTGTCCCGCTCAGCTCCTCAGCCACCTGGTTCCACGCCGGCGACAGCCTGCGCCTGCTGGTAGCCGGCCGCTACCTGCAACCCCGCAACCCCCTGTACGGCCACTTCCCCACCCACTACGAACCCAGCACCAACGGGAAAGCCACCCTCACCTGGACACCGGGCACCCCCTCTACCCTCGAAATCCCAGTAATCCCAACGTGATTCGAATAACCCTAGGCGAAACGAGCACCATCCCCACCGCAGTTCCCGCCTCACATCGATCCACTTCGATTCACCTCGAATCGCGGCCCGCCCGAGAAATCAATCCCGACTTACCGCTGGCCCAGCTCGAGTCGCTGGCCGCCCAAAGGGTCAATCCGACTCTTCATTGGCTCAGCCGCGCCTGCTGGTCGGGGCACCTCGCAGCACCACATCTCTCCACACCACAGGGGTCGCCGCACCGCGCGACATCCATCACCCGAAAGGCTCCACCGTGATCAACATCTCGCTCTCGAACCGCACCACCCTCCCGCTGACCCTGGGGCCGGCCGCACACGGTGGCACCGACCCGCACTGGGGAACTGAGGCCCCGCAGACCCTCGCAGCAGGAGCCCTCGCGCTCGTCAGCGACAACTCTGCCGGAGACGACACGATCGACCTGGAATACCGCGACTCGACCGGGGCGACGTACACCTTCCACGCGGGCGCGCCCATCGTCGAAGACAACTGGGTCAGCCACACGACCACCAGCACCTCCTGCGACATCTACTCGCAGAACGGATCGGGTCGAACAGACAATGTCGCATTCATGGCGTACCCCGGACATGAGTTCGACACCAGCGGCGCCGCGCAGACGTACGTGGTCCCCCCCGGGGTCACCCAGCTGACGGTCGACATGGTGGGTGGCAGCACCATCTCGGAATCGAGGGCACCGCCCGCGGTGCTGAAATCAAGGGCGTACTAGCGGGTACTAGCGGAGTACTAGCGGTCATTCCCGGCCAGGTCCTGACCATCGGCGTCGGAGGAAATGTCGAACCCAAAACAGCAGGGCGGGCTGGGGACTGCCCTGGGAGGGCAGCAACTTCTCCGGCGGCCAGAGGATGCCTCCCCTGGACAACTCAATCTACGCCGGCTATGCCGGTGGTGGCGGTGGTGCGTCGGTCCTTGTGGACCAGAACGTCGACATGTTTCTGGCCGTGGCCGTGGCCGGCGGCGCCGGCGGCTCGGGCGACTGCGGCGCCGACACCAACACCGACAACAATGCATGGGGTTGGGGAGCGCGGGCGGCTACCAGGGCCAGCCGACCGGACAGAACGGCGGAGGGAGCGACGGGCCCGGCGGAACAGGGTGGTTCTGGCTGACCGGGACGCACTCGCGCGGGTGTATGCCATCGCCCTCGAGGTCGTGCCGGAGGCCGAGCAGGGCACCAGGTACGCCATGGCTGCGCTCGTCTACCGTGACAAGGGTCTGGTGGCGGCGGTGCGCAGGAAGAGGTTCTTGTCGCTATACCCCTACAGCGGCGGGGTCATCGCATCCGCTCTCGAGGCGTTGAGCGAGTTCGAGACCACCAGCGGAAGCACCCACTTCGCGGCAGACCATGAGCTGCCGGACGACCTGATGCGACGCATCGTCCAGACGCGGCGAACCGAGATCGACGCAACAGCCGAACGACCCAAGACGCTGGTGGTCGCATTGTCGTATGGACGCCCGACCCGTGCGCTCGCCTGGGGTCGAGAAACCACGGGTAGCGCGGACCACACCACGCTGTGGGTCATCGGCACTCGCTGAGGGTCTGGGGTCCCTTGCGGCGAAGCGGGGCACTCTGCGTGGGGAGGGTCCGACTGCAGGGCCTTCACGCCGGGACGCCAGTCGCGCCGCCCGGGGTTCCCGGGTTTGCCTCGTTGCTCCCGTCGCCGACGTCGTCGACCCGGTCATGTGCTGGGTGTCGTCAACTCCTCCAGCAACCGCAAGTCGTTCCGCGTCGGCGACGAGTCGCTCGACCACTTCCGCCGCTATCGGGGGGTGTATGCGCTTGAGCAGGCCCACTGCCACGTCCACCCGGCCCGGGTCCGCGAGCTCCAGCACGTCTGAAACGCGAAGTAGCGGAGCGTGCACGAGTTGCTCAGATGACCCGCCCGAAGAGACCGTGACGCGACCACGGCGGTCGGCTGGTCGTCGGGGGACCACGCTTACCGACGCGACGGCTGTCGCATCAAGGTCGCGCGGCAGCGCGACAAGATCCCTCTGTACCGTCCTGCATATGCGTGGACAACTGCAGCTGGCGGGGTGCGCAACAGAAGACCACCGCAGCCACGGATGACGCGCCGCCCCGGTGACACCGCCACGCCAAGGGCGAAGGCGGAGACCGTGGCCATCCTGGTCGGCTTCGCCCTCTACGCCGCCTTCGCGCTCAAGCTGCTCCTCTTCTCGCGCGTACCGGGTTCGGAGCGCTCGTTCAATCTGGTCCCCTTCGCCAGCATCACGACCTACGCTTTCCCGCACTCTCCCGCAACGAAGAGAGCCGCGTTCGCGAACGTGACCGGGAACATCCTGATCTTCATCCCGCTCGGACTCCTACGGATCCTGGCTCCGCCATCGGGCGGCCGGGTGGCTGACGCGAGGCTCGGCGGCTCGGAGGCTCGGAGGCTCGGCGCGCCGGAGCTGGAGTCACCGAACTGCCCTCAAGATGGTCTCAACTACATAAAGTACCGTCTCAATATACAATTTAGACGCGTCTGTGAGGACTTCTGGTGCCCTCCTTCGTCGACCTTGACCGAGTCCTCGGCGCTGTGCCAGCGCCTGTGGTGATGACGCTACGCGACATCGACCGTGGCCAAGGCGGCGAGGGCCTTTACCTCAACCAGGTGCCCGACCTGCTCACCGAGCTGGCCAACCGAGCTCGGGTCGCGAGCATCACCGCGTCGTCTGCCATGGAGGGCGTCGTCGTCAAGAACCGTAGCCGGGCGGCCGCCATCATCGCCAACAAGCCCATCGAGTTGCGCACCCGCAGCGAACAAGAGCTCGCCGGCTACCGTGCTGCCCTTGACCACCTCTTCGCCCAGGACTGGCGGCCACTCAACGTCGGCCTCCTTCTTCACTTGCACCGGCTGCTGTTCGCGAATACCAAGGCCACCGGCGGGACCTTCAAGGCGAACGGCAACCTCGTCGTCGACCGGTCTCCCGACGGAGTCCAGACCATCCCGGTTCAAGCCCGTCCTGGCCGCTCGCACCGAACACTACGCCGCCGAGCTCATCGACCGCTACGTCGATGCCGTACGCCGCCGAGCTCAAGGCGAACCAAGAAAACCCAGTGCTCCTCATCGGCCTGTTCGTCCTGGATCTGCTCATCATCCATCCGTTCGAAGACGGAAATGGTCGCATGGCACGCGCGCTAACGAACACCCTTCTCGCCAAGGCCGGCTACGGGGTCGGCCGCGACGTGTCGCTCGAGCAGCTCATCGCCGAACCTGCTGACGACCACTACCAGGCGTTGCTCGACTCAACCCACGACTGGAACGACCACGCCAACGACCCGTGGCCCTGGTTGTTGTACTTCAGCCACCTCCTCGCTCGCGGCTACGCCCGGTTAGCTGAGGGTGTCGCCGCCGATAGGTCTGGAGGCGCGAAAGCGGAACGCGTCCGCGAGCACGTCTTGAGCCACGGTGCATCCGTCTTCGCTATCTCTGATGTACGGGCGGCATTGCCCGGCATCAGCGATCCGACCATCCGACTCGTCCTCGATGAACTGAAGGACGAAGGGCTCCTCAAGCCGCAGGGCACAGGATGCTCCGCCGTGTGGCTGCATGTGACCTCGTGATCCACGCCGGGCACGCTTTGCGGCATAGGAAGGGTGGTCCCGACAGCGGTATGGTCCGGCGGTCGTAGCCGCCCTCTACGCGGCGGTGTGGGGCGGCCGGCTCGGCAGGGCGCGCCTCCGGATGACCGGTAGGCTGGACATAACGCGGCGCGTGATGCTTCGGTGGTGATCAGGTCGTTCGGTAACACGATGACCGAACGCCTCTGGTCGCGAGAACGCACCAAGAAACTCGACCCGCGGATCGAGCGAACCGCACTACGGAAGCTCGTCATGGTGGATGCCGCCGACACCCTCGACGACCTGCGGGTCCCGCCTGGCAATCGGCTCGAAGCCCTGCGGGGCGATCGGACCGGTCAACACAGCATTCGCATCAACCACAGTGGCGGATCTGCCTCACCTGGACGGCCGCCGGACCCGAAAACGTCGAAATCGTCGACTACCACTGACCCAAAGGAGGAACACCAATGACGACCATTGCTCCGATCCACCCCGGGGAGGTCCTCCTCGAGGACTTCCTCACTCCGCTTGGCGTGACCCAGCACCACCTTGCGATCTCCATCAGCGTCCCGCCACGTCGCATCAACGAGATCGTGCACGGAAAGCGCCGGATTAGCGCCGACACTGCGCTCCGGCTGGCCCGCTACTTCGGCACCAGCGACCGGTTCTGGCTCAACCTGCAGACCCGCTTCGACCTCGAACTCGAGAAGGACCACCTCGGCGCCGCCCTGCAACGGATCCACCCTCTCCAGAGTGCCTGACCACCCGCGCGCTTCGCGGGGGAGTAGCTCACCCCACCAAGGGTGGATCGTGGCTTGACCGAACGTCTGACGGGAGGCGCCGACTCAAGTCGGCCGCATTGCCTGACGGGCGGAACGACATACGCGGGCGGCCGCCGCCGATCGGTCTGGCCGCCCGAGACGTTAGTTTGTGGCGGCGTCGGTCAGGTGAGGGGGGCTCTGCGGCGGACCCAGCAGCGCCTTCCAGGTCGTGAGGAGCCAGTTTTCGTAAGCGTCGGGTGTCCAGTGCAGGAGGCGGGTACCGAGAAGGAAGGTATCGGCTGAGCCGAGCAGGCAGGCGGTGTCGGCGAGCCATTGAGGGTCGACGTGGCCGGGTAGTAGTCCGTCGGTGGCTGCGGTGGCCCAGAAGTGGCGTATCTGGTCCCGGGTGGCGTCGCGGGCTGCTGAGGCTGCTGAGGCGATGCCGGGTTCGACGGCGGCGGCGGCTTCCGCGACCGGCAGCAGTGGCCCAATGCGGGCCAGGATGTCCCGGGCGCCGCGTGCTGCCAGCCGGGTCCGTTCGTCCAAGGTCGGGGCGGTCAGGGAGGTTCTGGCCCAGTCGCGTTGAGCGACGTCGACCACGGCGGTGTCGCCGACGACCGCGACGTCCATGACCCGCCGGAACAGCTCGACCTTCGTGGGAAACCGTAGATACACGGTCCGAGGCGCGAGACCGGCAAGGGCGGTAACGGCGGCCAGCGTCGTTCCCACGTAGCCATCGCGGAGGAACAACGTGGTCGCGGACTCGACCAGCCGCTGTTCGGTCAGCGCGACCTGTTCGGCTCTTCGCTGCCCTGATTGGGCATTGACACCCCGCACCACGTAGTGCAGTCTAACTGCACTACAGTCTCACTGCTAGAGGGCGGATCATGGACGTTCCCGTGCTGGACGGCATTCACCACATCAAGATCCCCGTCACCGACCTCGACCAGTCTCACAACTGGTACGCATCGCGGCTCGGCTACCAGTTCGAGATTGAGTTCGTCGAGCGGGGCAGCCTGATGGGGATCGGCCTGGTACACCCTGCCGGCGGCCCGAATGTCGCGCTGCGGCTCGACCCCGAGCGATCCGCCCGCCTAGGTGACTTTGACTTCTTCTGCATCGGAGTCCCGGACAAGGCATCCATCGAGGCGCTGGCCGAGCGTTTGACCAACCTCGGCGAGGTTCACGCCGGCGTTCACTTCGCCGGGATCGGATGGATCCTGCCTGCACTCCACGACCCCGACGGCCACGAGGTCCGCTTTTACACCACCGAGCGCCACACCGAGGCCGGACCCGACCAGGAACTGCGACTCGAGGACCCAGCCGAGACCTCGCATCAGCGCGAACAAGAACACACACGAACAATGACGACATCGTGATCCTGCTGAGCGGTTGATGAGCGGAACCACCGGCGAACCAGAGAAGGGGGCCCTGACAGCGACTTTCAGCGGGGGCGGCGCTCTCACCTCACGTCCGATTCCGGGGATACGCAGAACGCGCCCGGCAGGCGGCGGAATGACTCACGATGCGCGATCGGCTGAAGCTTGTCCCGTCGCGGGAAGGCTGATCTAGATATCGTCTGAGAATGCCTGAGGACGACGCGGTCACACCTTCATGCCGAACGCGCTCGGAGTCGCAAAAGTCCTCCACTCCACATGGCGTGACCACTCTTACCCCCTGCATACGCATGACACCCTCGGACTGAGCCGCATCTGCGTCCACGCCAAGCGCTACGCGGTGCCGACGGGGCTCAGTTCGACCCCGCCCTCGCGGCGACGCTGACGCCGCTGTCCCGACACGAGCTGGTGAGGCTCGCCGAACAGCTCGGGCTCAGGACGAGGCCCACTCCCGGGGCGCTCACCGAGCGCGACGACCTGGCCGTAGCCCGGGACGCCGAGATCGCGGAACTGAAGGTTCAGATCGGAGCGGCTCGAGCGGCCACCACCACACCTGATGACCACGACTTCTCCGAGGCCGGGACCCGTCGTCCACCTTAAGCATGTCCCGCCAGCGGCGGGCGAACTAAGGTCGGTTTCCGCATGGCGTCAACCTCGCATGAGCCGGTATCCGGCGTACAGACCAACACGGCGCGGACGAGTCATCGGTCAGGCCACACCGAAGGCCGGTTGACCACCGCGCCAAGCGGATGCTGGGGACGGAAGGGAACGGCATACGGTGACGCACCATCGGCCGAGGTGCTGGGGTCCGCTCGTCCTGTGGGGGATCGTCTATCGGGGGCAAGGGCCTGTGCTGGTGGGTACGTCGTCGCGTTGCAGTGTCATTCCGATGCGTGACTTCCGAGGGCAGGTGAGACCCGGGCCTCGGGTGCTGTTTCTCGGGTGTACTTGATGAGCAGTCGGGCGAGCTCGAGACGTTCGCAGGTGGGCCATTCTCGGGTGAGGTATTCGAAGGCTTCCCGCTGTTGGTGGCGTGTTTGGCTGAGGGCATGGGCGCCAAGGTCGGTGAGGTGCAGGTGGATCCGGCGGGCGTCGGCTTGCGATGCGACGCGGAGGAGGTAGCCGTCTTCGACGAGCCGGGCGGCTTGGCGGCTGGCCGCGGGGGCGTCGATCATCAGCTTGTCGGACAGCTCGCCGACCGATAGTCCGTCAGGAGATTCTTCGACCGCGCTCAGGGCTAGGTCACGACGGAGGTCTTGGCGGTGTATCGGCGGGTCCAGCGGAACTGACATTGCCCGGCGCCGCAATTTGGAGAACGCAGTCCCGACCGCTTCCAGCAGAGCTTCGGCCTCGCTCCCGCCTGGATCCGCCAGCGCCGGGGCACCTAACGCCGCTACGTCCTCGCAGTCACGCTGTCTTGTCACTCCGCAAGCATATGCGTGGGGTCATATATATGCTAATTTGCAACTGGTTGCCCATACACAATTAAACCCCGGTTGTTCGTAGGGCGTCGTCCTCACAGAGAGAAACTCATCATGGTCACCGCAATCGTGGGAGCACAGGTGTTCGACGGAGTCGAGGTCCTCCCGGCGGGCACTGTCGTCGTCGTGGCAGACGGCCACATCGTGTCCGTAGGTGGCCCTACGCCATCCGAGGCTGCCGTCGTCGACGCTCTCGGCGCGACGCTGCTGCCGGGTCTGATCGATGCACACGTGCATACCGACGAAGAGGCGCTCGCGCTGGCGCTGCGTTTTGGGGTCACCACGGAGTTGGAGATGCAGGGCACCAACACCCGCAACGACCGGGCCCATTTAAGCGACAACGATGCCGTGGCCGACGTGCGTTCGTCGGGCTTTGGGATCACCCCGCCGGGTGGGCATCCTGAAGAACTGTTCCCCCCGGACTTCCGTCCCGGTGGCCCCGGTCCCGGCTCCGGTCCGCGCCGCCCACGGGTCGATCCGATCGTGCGCCCGCACGTCACGACCGCCGAGCAGGCCGCCGCCTGTATTGCGCAGCTGGTCGGGGCCGGGTCGGACTACATCAAGTTCATGGTCGACGACGGTTCGGTGGAAGGGCACCCCGGCCTACCCATGCTCGACCAGGCCACGTTGGATGCCGGCGTGGCTGCAGCCCACGACCACGACATGCTCTCCATCGCCCACGCGCTCACGATCGACGCGACCCGGATGTGCTTGGACGCCGGCATCGACGGCCTCGCGCACCTGTTCATGGACCGCGCTCACACCCCCGACATCGTCGACCAGTTCGCTAAGACGGGCGCGTTCGTGGTGGCCTGCATCGTGCTCGATGCCTCGATGATGGGCATCAGCGGCGCCGAGCTCGCCGACGACCCCCGCGTCCACGAGCGCCTGGACGAGAAGTGGTTGACGACGCTGCGCAGCAGCTTCAACCATTACCCCCAAGGCGATCTGCAACAGGTTTTCGACTCGGTGAAGGCACTGCACGAGGCCGGCGTGGACATCCTCGTAGGCACCGACGTCTCCCAGCCGCTGCCGTTCCTGGGAGGCCTCGCCCACGGCGCCAGTGTCCACCACGAACTGCAATACCTCGTCCGCGCCGGGCTGAGCCCCATCGACGCGCTGCGAGCCGCCACCTCCACCCCCGCCCGCCGCTTCGCCCTGCACGACCGGGGCCGCATCGCCCCGGGACTGCGCGCCGACCTGCTCCTCGTCGACGGCGACCCGACCACAACGATCAGCGACACCCTCAACATCCGCTCCGTCTGGCGCCACGGCACCCAGGTCAACTTGTGAGCACGCCGCCGCCCGCGCTTTAGCAGGTGGTGGCTCGAGCCAACGTCGCAACACCAGGGGGTGAGGAGAGGTCGCGATACGGGATCTGGGCGGGTCGATCCTCCAGGGGGGAACAACTCGGAGGTGCCGTCCGGGGGTGAACCGTAAAACGGTGACGCGCTGGCGGTACGGGTGCAAACGTCCGCAAGTCGGCTGGCGCGCCGGTGCCCCGGCCGGCTGTGACGAGCCAGCCGGCCAGCCCTGCATTCGTCGAGGTGCTTGGCGTTGGAGGAGCGCACGATCATCGCGGACCTTCGCCGCGATACCGGTTCAGCTGCTCCGTCATACTGGACCTTCATCGCGACGAGGCAGCGGTTCGTTGTCCGCGCTCGGGCCGTATCAACGCGCCGTCGGCGCGGCTCCTTTTCAGCATGACCTTATCTACCGCGGGTTCCACGACTCATTACAAGATCAGCTATGACACCTCACTGTCGAGCCCGGACGGCCTCCAGCGGGCGCAGGCCCTGCTGAACGTGTGCGAGGCCGACTACCAGATCATGTCCGGATGGTTCGGTGGCATCGCGTTGCCGTACCCACTGCCCATCGAGGTCGACATCGTGCCGGGCGGATATGCCGGCGCCTCGTGGGGACCACCGATCTCGCTGCGTCCCGGCGACGGATCCGGGCTTGACGTCGTGCGATATCTCCTTGTCGCCGAGGTCGTCGAGATGCTCATGCTCGCCCAGAACAAGGGCTGGTTCGCCAGCGACGGCAGCAACGAGGGATCGGCGGGCGAGGGACTCTCGCGGGTGCTCTCGGCCGAGTTCCTCCGTCGTATGAACCTGGGGTTCAACGAACCCGGGTTCGACACGGCCCGCTTCTGGATCAACAGCGACCGGGTCGACTATGTCAACAACATCGATGAGCACGACCACGCCCCGGACGCGAAAAGCGGGTGCGCCACGCTGTTCATCAACTACCTGTCCTACCAGCTCGGCTACGACATCAATAGGGTCATCGCCGCTGCTGCACCAACGCTCGCGGGGGTCTACCGCAACCTCACCGGCGGTAGCGATGACCCATTCCCTCGCTTCAAGGCACTTCTCGACGAACACTTCCCGCGGGCCAATCCCGATGGTTCAGTGCACGACTGGAGCCTCCCCGGGCCTAACGCTGACAACCCTTTCCCACTCGATTTCTACGAAGGAGCGGTACCGATGTCCATTCGCGTCTACTGGAGGATGAACCCGGGCCGCAACACGGTCAACCTCAACTGGGGGGCACTCAGTGCGGACTCTGTCGTCGCCGTGTCCGCAAGCGAGTACGTCACCGGAGGTCAGAAGCTCGGCGACAACAGTGCCCAACGTTTCATCGGGGCTGCCTCGGTCACCGTCGACAACGTCACCCCGCACGGCCCGCCGTTCGACCCGAATCACGGCGTGACATTCGTGGTGACCGTCGGGTGGAACTCCCCGTTGAACATCTGCACCGACATCTCGCTCATCGAGAACCGGCCAGAGCAGGTCATTTATGTCGGATCCCAGACGGAGTCCGGGTCGCAGGCCGCTGGCGGGCCTGCTCTACACACGATGTCCTCTGCCCAACCCAGTGGCCAGGCGCTGGCGGACTCGCCGGGTCCGGTGACCTGGCACTCCGCGACGGTGTCCACCAACGGCGCCGTCAGTAGCCAGTCCTCGACGACCGCACCAGTGCGCACCCAGATCGACGCCCACTGACCGGTCGACATGGCGCCCCCTGATGTTGACGAAGGAGTCCACCAGGCCGCGGCCGGCTCGGTGTTGAGCCAACGGAGGTTGGGTACACGCTCGGCTGGTGAGGCGCCCTTGAGTTCGGTGTGACCGCGGTGGTCGTTACAGGTGTGCAGGAAGTAGGGGACGCGGCGACACGCTCGGCTGCAGAGCGGTAGGGCCATTCCTGCTCGAGGGTCGGGTTGTACGGGCGGGGTCCATGTGTGGGTGACCTCGCCGAGGGGGGCGGCGAAGCCGCTTCTCGACACCCTCACCCTCGACCGCGGCCTTGGCGCGGTGGGAGGACGCGTTGTCGGTCAGGACCCGCTTGACCGTGATCCCGCAGGCAGTGAAGTACGCGTGGCCCGGCCGTGGACGCGGTTGCCGCCGTCCGGGATCCGTCCGAGCCTCTTGACGTCCACGTGAATCAGGTCGCCGGCGCTTCGTGCTCGTAGCATCGGGCCTTCGGCTTGGCCCGCAACCGGGCTCCGGTGGCCGGGTTGGTCAGTCACAAGCACGACAGCGGTGGAACGCCGGAGCGGGTCAGGACCTTGTGGACGGTGGAAGGGTTCAGCCGTCGCCGGTACGCGATCCGCGCCGGTCCCCAGCTCGGCGAGACCCGCAGCCCCAGGATCCGCCGCTAGAGTCGCCGGCCCAACTGCCTCGGGCAGACCTGGGGCCGGCTCGAGCGGTCGCACATGCCGTCCTTGCCGGAGGCCCAGCACCGCCCGGCCCACCGTTGCGCTGTGGTGACCGATACACCGAACCGGTCCGCGACCCGTCGCAACGGCCACCCGTCGTCGACGATGCAGCGGGTCAGGCGCAGCCGACCGGTCGGGGTCAGCCGGGGCATTAGCGTGGGGCATGAGGACCTCCGTGGTGGATGTGTCGCCGTCAGACAGCCCCACGTCCCCCGGGTCCTCCTCACGTCCAGCAGGCTCGCCGGTCACCAACGTCCGTGGTTAGTACCGGTAGCGGATCGGGGTTCACGCCGTCTCGTCGATGGTCGAGATCGCCCGTAGCACGGCGGGGTTCATCCGGGCGGTGACCGAGAAGTTCGCCCCGGCTCGGTGGGCGGCAGCGGCCACGTCGTGTCACCGAGAACAGGTCAGCTCCGTCCGGTCACGGGTCGAGGGGGCTGACCCGGCGCTCGCGCCGATGCGTCTGAGGTGCGGTGCCGCCGATCTGAGGTGAGTGCCCGATGTCCAGGTATCCACCGCATTCCTAGCGTGAGGCAACGCGTGAACAAGCGTGCTTCGCCTGGGGTCTCGTCCTCGGGCGTCAACCTCGAATCTCGGAGACACCATGCCAACCGTCACTACTCTTACGGTCACCCCACCGCACCCCGGACCTCGGTCATGACCCCCGAGATCCACTGGCGTGGGCCCGTGATGACCCTCGCGGCGGCGGCGGCCGTCGGCGCCGGGCTGCTGACCGCCGATGCCCTCGTCGGGTCTGGGTCAGACCTCAGCTCGACCGCCTCGACCACCTCGACCACCTCGACCGCCTCGACCACCTCGACCGCCTCGACCTCCAGCTCGACGGCGACGCTTCTGCGGACCGGGACAGCCACCGCCACATCCGCCTCGACTGTCAACGCGACCACCGCACCCATCCCGACCACCGCACCCATCCTGACCACAACCATCCCGACCACACCGCCGACCACCGTGCCGACGCCGGCGCCTCCGGCGTTCCCCGACGGGTCGATCTACGTCGGGAAGGCGCCGGGGACCCGGGTCAGCGTCGCGGTGGCCTTCCGCGGCGGCAAAGCGTTGGCCTACGTGTGCGACGGTCGCTCGCTGGAGTCCTGGCAGACCGGGACGGTCAGGAACGCCGGCGGCGAACCCACGGCCGGCGGTGACAGCGCGGTGCTGCACGCGGGTCGGGACTCCCTGACCGTGCGACCCACCGCGACCGGAGTCCAGGTGAGCGGCACGGTTCGCGGCATACCGGTCTCGGTCGCGGCCGCAGCAGCGGCAGTACCGGCCGGGCTCTACCGGCTCACGACCGGCACGGGGACGACCGTCGGTTGGATCGTCCTGCCCGACGGTTCGCAGGTGGGGCTGGTCGATGGTCGTGACGGCGTGGCCCCTGCCCCACCGCTGACACCCGGCCGGCCGGTCGAGGTCGACGGCACGTCCATCACGCCGCAGGGGGTGCACGGCGATGACGCACTCTGAGCTCACGACCGCACCCGCCACCCCGCCTACCACCGGTTCGGTGCGGCGGCTGGTTGTCCCGGTCGTCGTCGGCACCGGGGTCGCCGTCGGCCTCGGCGTCTACGGCGCGGTCCACGTCCCCGCGGGGTATGCGGTCAACCTCGCGGGCTTCTCCTCCGGCGTTGCCGCGAAGACCTGGCTCACGACCGTCGCGCTCGGCCTCGGCGTCGTGCAGGTCGTCACGGCCGCCGGCATGTGGGGTCGGCTGGGGCTGGCGGACCGGTCCTGGACGTCGTCGCTGCACCGGTGGTCAGGGCGCCTCGCGGTTCTCGCGGTCCTCCCTGTCGTCACGCACTGTCTGTATGCGCTCGGGCTCGACCACAGCAGCCCCCGGGTGCTGGTCCACGCCCTGCTGGGGTGCGCGTTCTTTGGGGCGTTCGTCACCAAGATGCTGACGCTGACGTCGAGAACCACGCCCGGCTGGACCCTGCCACTGTTGGGCGGCGTCCTCTTCGCCGTGCTCACCGGGGTGTGGCTGACCTCAGCCCTCTGGTTCTTCACGACCGTGGGGATGACCCGATGAATACCCCGGCCGACCCGACCTCGAGCGGGGTCCTCGACCGCCGGCCGGTCCTGGGCGTTGCTGTCGCGGGATGTGTCGTCGGAGCACTCGGTGCCTGCGCCCGCTACACCCCGGTGCCCTCAGGGCCGGGTGTCCCCCGCGGAGTCTCGTCCGCGTCGACCCCGGTGACGTCGCGGGCCGTCACGGCCGTTCGAGTCGCCGACGTCCCGGTGGGTGGTGGCATGATCGTGGCCGCCTTGGGGGTGGTCGTGACCCAGCCCACAGCAGGCGACATCAGGGTGCTCAGCGCGGTGTGTACGCACCAGGGGTGCGCGGTCGACTCGGTCTCCGACGGCCACATCACCTGCCCCTGTCACGGGAGCGCGTTCTCGCTGACGGGAGAGGTGACCGCGGGACCGGCGCCGCGACCACTCCCGTCCCAGGAGTTCACTCTCGTCAAGGGTGTCGTCACGCTCACCTGAGCGTCGTGGGATTTGCGACCCGGTGGCCCCGGTGGAGGGACCGGTGGTCGACGCCCGTACCTCCAAGGTCAGCACCTGCGAGCGCTGCTGCCACGACACATACCTATCGGCCGTCTCGACACGACCCTGCGGTGGGCAGTCATTGGGTCAGGACCTCCCCTCGACGGATCGATGTCCGGCGGGACGGGACACTGCTGGTCGCCGAGCTCTCTCCGACCGCAGCGCTCTAGGTGTGGCGGCTGTCTCACAGGCGGTCTCAGCGTACGCAAGGTCAGACCCCAACGCCCAGACGATAGGCCACTCGGGCCGCCTCCTGTCGACCCCGGACGTCCAGCTTGCGCAGGATGTTGGAGACGTGGACGCTCGCCGTCTTCACGCTGATGAACAGCTCGTCGGCGATCTCCTGGTTGGTGCGCCCCGCCGACAACCCCGAGAGCACCTCGAGCTCACGGGGGGTGAGCCCGTATGCATCGATGCCGCTCGTCGACGGGTTGCCGCCGCCCTCCACCGCCGCCACGAGGTCGATCCGGTGCCACCTCGCGAGCCGTTCGCACTCGTCGGCCAGTTTGACGGCACCCAGAGCGAGTGCGGACGCGTGTGCCTCCCGCAGTGCCGCGATAGCCCGCCCGTCTACGCCGCTGTCGAGCCGAGCCTCGGCCTCGCGCCAGCGCGCGTACGCCGTCGGGAACGGACGCCCGAGGCCGTGCATCAGCGCGGCGGTCTCGGCCCAGGCCGCAGGGTCACTGTCCAGGTCGAGGCGGGTTGCCTCCGCGTGCTGCCAGGCCAGCACTGCCGCTGAGTGCGGCAGGGTCGACCGGTCTGCTGTCCGCCCCGCGTCGAGGCGGACCCGCCGCACGGCGAGTCGTCGTCTGGACTCGAGGTCTCGGTGCGTCTCGGCCCCGGTGGCGAGGGCCCTGAACCCGAGGGCCACCAGGGTGCCCGACCAACGCTCCTCGTCTGTGCCAGCGATCAGGTCGAGACCGTCGACAACGAGGTCGTAGGCCGCTGCCGGCCGACCTGCCCATAGCTCGATCTCGGCGCCCGTCTCGAGGACGGTACGCATCCATTCGTCGGGCGCGTTCTCCGACTCGATGATGACTCGAGCCTGCTCGAGCCGTTCCCACGCCTGGGTGAGGTCGCCGGTGACGAGCGAGACCCGGGCCGACTGGATGAGGACCGGTGCGGCCATCACGCCGTGGGGCAGATGAGCCAGCGCGTCCTCGGTGTACTCACTGCCCTCTCGCATCCGCCCGGCGTCGATGAGCGCCTTGCCGACGTTGGCCTTGAGGAAGCTCAGGCTCTGGCGGCCGAGCCCGACTCGGGTGAGAGCCTCGGTCCCCTGGTGCGCCAGTTCGACGGCTTCGTCGACGCGGCCCGCCACACCGAGACAGTTGCTGAGGTTGATGTATGCGGACGCCAGGTCGTTGGGGTTGCCTACCTCGGCGGCGATGGTGAGCGCGGTCCGGAGATGAGCAATTCCCGTGTCGAGGTCGCCGCGGATACACGCCACCACACCCAGGGCGTTGTAGACCAGGCCCTCCTCGCGTCTTGCCCCGATCGACCTGGCCACGACGAGGCCCTTCTCGCAGGCGAGGTCCGCACCGTCGAGGTCGGCCCACGCTGCCCGAACCTGGGCGAGCCCGGCGTAGCATCTCGCGACGAGGATGCTCTGCTCGTCGGGCGGGACGAGCGACAATGCCTCCTCGAAGCAGCCCTCCGCCAGGTCACCGCGCCCGGCCAGGTAGCGAATCGATCCGAGCCTCGCGCTGAGGGCGGCGCGACGTCGAGGCTGGGCGGTCAGCTCGAGAGCGGCCTCCACGAGTCGTGCGGCCTCGTGACCGTCGCCCATCAGGCTCGCGGACTGGGCTGCATGCTTGAGCAGGCGAACTCGGTCCTGGGGCGCCGCCGGGACGTCATCCAGCATCGACACCGCACGGGTGAAGCTCGCATGGGCGTCGGCGAACGCATACATCCGTTCGGCGGCCCACCCCGCGGCAACCGAGGCGTCCAGGGCTCGGGCCGTGTCGCCGGCCTCGATCCAGTGCCGGGCCAGCTCCCCGGAGACCGCGTCGGCCGAGACCGAGCTGCGCTGCCCCGTTCCCAGCCCGCCTACGGGTTCGAGCGACTCGGCCGCGGCCCGGTGGAGGCGGCGCCGTTGTCCGGGCAGCAGCTCGGAGTAGACGACCTCTCCGAACGCAGGGTGACGGAAACCCAGGGTGTCGTCACGGCGCAGCTCCACCACGTGCTGCTCCAGGGCCGGCCGAAGCAGCGACTCGCTCTCGTCTTGGTCGATCCCGGCCGTAGCCGCGAGCAGCAGCACAGACGTCGGGCGGCCGAGGACGGCGAGAGCCTGAAGCACCGACTGGGTACCCTCAGGAAGCTCATGGATCCTGGAGCGGAGCAGCTCGTGCAGGGTCGTCGGCAGCGTGTTCCGACCCGGCGCCCGGTCCTGGAGCACCAGGTGCTCGGCGAACAAGGGGTTCCCAGCGGAGCGGGCCAGCGTGGAGGCGACGAGGTCCGGATCGGCGTCGTCGCCGGCCAGCTGCCGGATCAGCACCACTGCGTCGGCCGGCATCAGCCGGTCGAGCTCCACTCGTTCGGTGATGTCGAGGCGTCCGAGCTCGGCAAGCCAGGTCGCCACCGGCGTGCCGGTCACGACGGCGTCCGCACGGTAGGTCACCAGCAGCACGGCGCGTTCAACCGTGAGGTTCGCAGCGAGATAGCGCACCAGGTCCAGCGTCGACCGGTCGGCCCAGTGCACGTCCTCGACCACGAGCAGGACCGGGGCCGCAGCGCCAAGACGGTCCACAAGTCCCAGAACGGACTGGAACAGTCCCAGCTGGGTTCCAGGGCCAGGCTCGGCGGGTGTGGCCGAGCCGACGATGCTGGCTGCCTTGGAAGCAATGAGTCCGGGCACGAGGCGAGCGAGGTCGGGTGACCGCTCGAGCTGCAGGTTGAGCGTCCCGGAACGGTCCAGCCGACGAAGGGCCTGGGTCAGCGGGGCGAAGGGCAGCGGGTCGCCGGCCATCGGCACGCACGCGCCGTAGAGCAGGGTGACGCGCTCGAGGTCGACGAGCTCACGCACCAGACGGGTCTTTCCCACGCCGGTCTCGCCGGACATGAGCAGCACGGAGGGTGAGTCCGCGTAGGCATGACGAACCGCCGCGCGAAGGACCCCGAGGCTTTCGTCGCGACCGACCAACCGACCGACTGACGCTGCCGGTGGACGTCCCACCTGTTCATGATGCCCGTTGCCGCGCGGTCGCGTCATCAGGTTTGTCCGATCCCGCGTCGGTGACGCAGGACTACGGCAGGACTAAGGCAGTCGTCGCGAGATCTGAGGTGCTCTCCCGACGCCCGGGGAGACGGCTTCTTCCTAGGTTCATCACGTTCCCAGCAGCTTCGTGAAAGGACCCGCAATGACCCGTACCACCTCACGCTCGGCTCTCCTGGGCGGCTCCGCCGTCCTCGCCGCCGTCGGACTCGTCGCCACCACCGTCGCCTTTGCGACAACGGCCACCGCGTCCTTCGAGCCGGGCACTCCGGCTCAGGACGTGCACATCGGCCTCGACAACGACAACGCGTCGAACCCGTTCATCCAGCCGCCCGGTGTCGTGGCTCCGCAGCACACCGATGACACCGACCTGCTCTTCGGCCGCGGCAAAGCCGACCTGCTCATCGGCGGCAAGGGCAGCGACACCCTGCTCGGAGGCCCCGGGGCCGATATTCTTGTTGGCGGTCCGGACCGTGGCGGGAGCACACGTGGCGACGACGTGCTCGTCGGCGACGACGGAGATGACGTCGCGGTCTGGTCGCCCGGTGACGGGAACGACCTGGTCGACGGCAACAACGGCACCGACACCTTCATTGCCGGAGTGGCCGTCACCAACCCGGACGGCACCCTGCAGCTGGACACGCACAGCCTGAACCGGACGATCCCTCGGGTCTCGCTCGACGCGTACCCGCGGTACGCCTGCACGCTGGTCGCGGGACAGCCCGCCCAGCAGCTCGGTGAGTACCTGCTGCGCCTGTCACTGGACGGCGTCGTCCAGAACACGGTGCGCCTCAAGGAGATGGAGCGCGTTGTCTGCCCCGGCCCGACGGCTGGGACCGCCGAGGTCGCAGACCTCACCCAGGCCTACCCGAGCTTCTCCACCGTCCCGCTGTCCCGCGTCCGCGGGCTCGCCGGAGCGATCGTCGCGCCGGTCGGGTGATGACCAGCGCCGCGTCCGGGCAGGGCGGTCGGGCCGTCGTGATCGGCGCCAGTATCGCGGGCCTGCTCGCCGCCCGCGTTCTGAGCGAGACCTACGTCGAGGTGCTGGTCGTGGACCGGGACGACCCGCCCCTGGGCCCGGTTGAGCGAGGAGGCGTCCCTCAGGCGCGACACCCTCACTGGCTGCTCGCTCGAGGCCGTGAGGTGGTCGAGGAGCTCTTTCCCGGGATCACCGACGACCTCGTCGGCCAGGGTGCCGGCACCGGGGACGTCCAGCAGGGCACGCTGGTCTACGCGGGTCATCGCCCGATGGCCCGGGGATTTGCGGGAGTGCGCGGACTGGTCGTCAGCCGGCCGCGGCTCGACTGGGCCATCCGCGAGCGGGTCGCCGCACTGCCCGAGGTCACGTTCCTGGACCGCACCTCGGTCCTCGACCTGGTGTTCAGCCCGGACCGGCGCCTCGTCACCGGGCTGGTCCTCGCCCGCCTCGATGGGCTGAAGGGACAACAGGACCGGCACCGCCGCAGCGTCGAGGCCGACCTCGTCGTCGACGCGTCCGGTCGCAACTCCCGCACGCCCGAATGGCTGGAGCGGGGTGGCTACGACGCACCCGAGGAGCAGCGGGTCAGGGTCGAGTCCTGCCACGTCACGAGGCGGTTCCGCCGCCTTTCGGACTCGGACGAAGGGGGAGCGCGGGCCATCCTGCACGCCGCCGTCCCCGGGACACCCCGGGTCGGGACCCTGCTCTACCAGGAGCAGGAGCAGTGGGGACTCACGTTGGTCGGGTATGCCGGTGTGCGGCCCCCGACCGACCTGGCGGCCTTCGTCACCTTTGCGAGGTCGCTGTGCTCCCCGGTCATCGCCGACACGATCGAGGGCCTCCAGCCACTCGGGGAGGCCGTGACCTACCGTTTCTCGGCCAACGTCCGACGCCGTTACGAGCGACTCGATCGGTTCCCGGGTGGGCTGGTGGTCATCGGCGACGCCCTCTGCACGCTCGACCCCACCTTCGGGCAGGGCATGAGTCTCGCCGCGATCGAGGCGCTCGAGCTGCGGGACTGCCTGCGAGAGAGCCGGGTAGGACTGGCCCGCCACTACTTCGCCAAGGTGGCCCGGCACGTGGACAGCCCGTGGGCGATCACGGTCGGTTGCTCGGCAGCCGCGGCAGGGGTCACGGGGAGGGAGCTCGACCAGTCACCGATCACACGAGCCTTCAGCCGCTACCTGACCGCGTTGAGCCGGGCCGCGGTCGGCGACCCGATCCTCTCCGGCGCCTTCATGCGGGTCGCGAACCTCGCGGACCCGCCGCGTTCCCTGCTCGCACCGCGGTACATCGCGCGTGTGCTGCTCGCCGCCCTCGGCTGTCGCAACGACCCTGCAGCCAGCCGGCATACCCCACATCGTCCGGGCCGCACGGGTCCGGTCAGGAAACACCAGACGACAGGACAACAACAATGAACACACGCACCATGACGGTCGGGGCCGTCGCGGTTCTCGCCGCAGGCGCCGGCCTCGTCGGATCGGCGAACGCCGACGCCTCGGGCGGTCGCACCTCCTTCACCATGCAGCGCTCGCCGGGCATTGTGAAGGCAGGATGTCTGCCCCACGCATCGGCCAAGGTCCGGCTCGTCCACGACGGAGCGGTCGAGAAGATGATCGTCTACGCCGTCGGTCTCCCGAAGAACACCGACTTCGACACCTTCGTCATCCAGGTGCCGAACGCTCCATTCGGAGTCTCCTGGTACCAAGGCGACCTCGAGTCGAACTCCTCCGGCAAGGCGCACCAGGAGTACGTGGGCCGGTTCAGCAAGGAGACGTTCGCGATCGCGCTCAACACCGCCCCGGCCCCGTTGGTGCACTCCCAGCCGCCGTTTCCCGACGCGACCAGCAACCCGCCGTTCGCCCCGATCCACACGTTCCACGTGGGCATCTGGTTCAACTCGCCGGCGGACGCAGTCAAGGCCGGCTGCCCGGGAGCGACAACACCGTTCAATGGTGAGCACAACGCCGGTGTGCAGGTCCTCAACACGGCGTCGTTCGCGGACACCGCGGGACCGCTGGGCACCTTCACGCCCTGACAACCTCCCTCCGCGGGACCGTCGCCCCGCCCGGCTGGCCAGGGATCAGCCGGGCGGGGCGATTCGGGCGTCAGCAGGCAGGTTCCCCGGACCGGCGGTTCGCGTACAGCAGCGCACGTCGCTCCTGCGTGCTTGCCTTTGCGGTCGGTGAAGACCACGGCACAAAGGGTCGGCAGGTTCGCTGCCCCCGGCCCGCTGCCTTGACCGACTGGGACGTCGACCCCTCGGGGTCGCGGTAGTCAGCCGCTTCGCCACAGCCAGGGCTGGTCATGCTCGGGGGGAGGCCGGGCCCCCCTTGTCATGGGTGGACCGTTGGTGGTGGGACGTCCGCGACCGAACGGATGGCGCACGTTCACCCGTGGTCCGGGACGCCGGTCACATCATGGTCGGCTCGGTAGAGCGCCTCCCGGATCAACGCCTTCAGGTGGGTTCCGCTGGCCGTGTACAGCCGGCGCCGCCCGTCGACGCGCTGCCGGACCAGCCCGGCCAGCCGCAGCTTGGCCAGGTGCTGACTGGCGACACTGGGCGTCGTGCCCGCCTGGCCGGCCAAGGTGGCCACGTCGAGCTCGTCCCGACCCAGCAGCCACAGCAGCTTGAGCCGGGTCGGGTCCGCGAGCATCGCGAAGGTTGCCGCCGCGGCACGGGCCTGTTCATCGCTTGGCGCGTCCTTCTGGGCGGCTTCGTCGTCGGCATGCTTGGTGCCTGCGACCGATTGCCTGGCTGCTTGATGAGTCATGACCTTGGTCGTTTCCTCGTAAGCACGATCATACGAATGAGGGTACTTTGAGCAGGTGAGCTGCGTCGAACACCGTCCCGAACATGCTGACCGAGACGACGAGCACGACGAGCATGACCACCTTGACCCGCACGACGACGACAACAACGGACATGATCACCACACGGGACTGGTAGGGCGGATGCGGCACGGGCTGTCGGAAGTCTTCGGCGGGCACAGCCATGACACCGCCGACCAGGTCGACGACGCGTTGGAGGCGGACGCGGCCGGCCGGCGGGCGTTACTGGTCAGCCTGGCCGGGCTTGGGGTGACCGCGGCGCTGCAGGTGATCGTCGTGGTCCTGTCCGGGTCCGTGGCGTTACTGGGTGACGCGGTCCACAACATCGCCGACGCCCTGACGGCGCTGCCGTTGTTCGTCGCGTTCGCGCTGGCCCGCCGGCCGCCGTCGCGACGGTTCACCTACGGGTACGGCCGCGCCGAGGATCTCGCCGGGGTGATCATCGTGGTCACCATCGCAGCCAGCGCCGCGTTCTCAGCGTATGCCGCGATCGACCGACTGCTGCACCCGCACCCAGTCAGCTACCTTCCCGCGGTTGCCGCGGCAGCCCTTGTTGGGTTCGCGGGCAACGAGACCGTCGCCCGGTACCGGATCGTCATCGGCCGCCGGATCGGGTCCGCCGCTCTGGTCGCCGACGGCCTGCACGCCCGCACCGACGGGTTCACCAGCCTCGCCGTGCTGGTCGGCGCCGGCGGTGTCGCACTCGGGTTCCCGTGGGCGGACCCGGTGGTCGGGCTGCTGATCACCGTCGCGATCCTCGGCGTCCTGCGCAGCGCCGCCGGCCAGGTACTGGCCCGGCTGTTGGATGCCGTCGACCCGGCCCTGGTCGGCGCCGCCGAACAGGCGCTGCTGTCCACGCCCGGCGTCCAGAGCGTCACCGCGTTGCGGCTGCGCTGGCTCGGACACACCCTGCGCGCCGAAGCCGACCTCGAGGTCGACCCCCAGCTGAGCCTTGCCGATGCCCACGAGGTGACCCACCACGCCGAGAACCACCTGCTGACACAGGTACGGCGGCTGTCCGCGGCGACCCTGCACACCAGCCCCGCCGACACCCACCCCACCGCGGCAGCACCTGCCGGCGCCACGGCCCCGGCATGACCAGCCTCGAACAACGTGCCGGCGGCCTCGGCGCGGTCCTAGTGAGCTACCGGGTGCAGGTCAGCGGCTGGACCAAGGCGTCGGCCAGCTGCCGCAGCGCACCGGGCACCGTCCGGTAGTAGGCCCACTTACCGCGCTGCTCCCGGACCAGCAGGCCCGCCTCAACCAGGATCCTCATGTGGTGGGACACGGTCGGCTGGGACAGCTCGACCGGCGCCGTGAGGTCACAGATGCAGGCCTCACCGTCATCGGTGCCGGCCACCAACGACAGCAGCCGCAGCCGGGTCGGGTCAGCAACCGCTTTCAGCAACCTGGCCAGCTGCTCAGCCTGCTCGACGGGCATCGCGGAAACCGCTCCTGGGGGACAGCAGCCGCTGGTGTTGTGGATCAGATTCACCGGGGCAAGCGTGGCGGTGGACATGATGATAAGTCTGACACACATTGACATCTGTCGATGAGTGCGTCAGGCTGCCTCTCATATCGACGTATCTCGATGGAAGGTGGAGGACGATGGCGACGGTGGACGAGGTCCGCGACGAGGTCCGGTCCCGGTATGCGGCCGCGGCGGTGGCCGTCACGCACGGTCACAGCTGCAGCTGCGTTGATACGGCGAACCACACGGACGGGGCGTGCTGCGGCGCGGAGGCACTGGTCCAGGATGAGTCCTCGTTCGGATCGAGCATGTACGCGGACAGTGAGCGGGAGGGGCTACCGGAGGCGGCGGTGTTGGCGTCCCTCGGCTGCGGCAACCCGGTCGCGGTCGCCGACATGCACCCGGGTGAACGGGTCCTGGACCTGGGCTCCGGTGGCGGGATCGACGTGCTGCTCTCAGCCCGGAGGGTCGGCCCGGACGGGTACGCCTATGGGGTCGACATGACCGACGAGATGCTGGACCTGGCCCGGACCAACGCCGCCGAGGCGGGCGCCAGCAACGTGCAGTTTCTCAAGGGCACCATCGAAGACGTGCCACTGCCGGACGGCTCGGTCGACGTGGTGATCTCCAACTGTGTGATCAACCTGTCGGCCGACAAGCCGGCCGTGCTGGCCGAGATGTTCCGGGTCCTGGCCCCTGGGGGGCGGATCGGGATCTCCGACGTGGTTGCCGAGGACCACCTCACCGAGGCCGACCGGATCCAGCGTGGCTCGTTCGCCGGTTGCATCGCCGGCGCCCTGTCCAGGCAGGAGTACCTCCGCGGGCTGGCCGCCGCCGGGTTTGCCGGCGGCTGCGTCGAATTCACCCACCTGCCCGCGCCACAGATGCACGGCGCGATCATCCGGGCCATCAAGCCGACGACAGCCGCACCTACCCCGATGAGCGGATCACCGGTCCGGGAGGCCTTGACGCCGCAGGCCACGCCCGGCTGCTGCCCAACCGTTGAGCTGCCCGGCTGCTGCGAGCCGGACGCCAAGGCCGACTGCTGCGGTCCGTCAACCGGCGCCGTCGCACCGTCCTCCTGCGGCTGCCGTTGAACCCGTCCCCAGCCACCCCAGCCACCCCAGCGCCATCCGGTGAGACTGGGGCGGGGCAGGTCGTATCGTTGCTGCGCCAGGCGGCCGCGGAGGCCATCGGCACCGGCTTCCTGGTCGCCGCGGTGATCGGCTCCGGGATCGCCGCCGCCCGACTGTCACCGGACAACCTCGGGCTGCAGCTGCTGGAGAACAGCGTGGCCACCGGTGCCGCGCTGGCCGCGCTGGTCGTGGCGCTGCAACCAGTCTCCGCCGCGTTCAACCCGCTGGTCACCATCCTCGAGCGGATCTTCGGCGCCATCACCACCGTCAAGACGCTGACCTTGATGACCGCCCAGGTGGGCGGCGGAGTGGCCGGTGCGGTGGTGGCGAACCTGATGTTAGGGCTGCCCGCGCTCACCCTCGCCGCCACCACCCGCACCGGCGCCGGGTTGTGGCTCGGTGAGGTCGTCGCGACCGTCGGGCTGCTGCTGGTCATTTTCGGTGCCACCCGTGCTGGACGCGGCGGCCAGGTCGGCTACCTCGTCGGCGCCTACATCACCGCCGCCTACTGGTTCACCAGCTCCACCAGCTTCGCCAACCCCGCCGTCACCCTGGCCCGCACCCTGTCCGACACCCTCGCCGGCATCGCCCCCGGCTCCGCGCCGATGTTCCTGCTCATGCAGCTGCTCGGCGGCGTGCTCGCGTACGCCCTCATCCGGGTGCTCTACCCAGCGCCGCCGATGATCGCGGCCACCATCGCCCACACCATTGCGAACACTGCGGGGGTGGCGCCACCATCCCCCGCCCGGAGGTTCACCGATGACAGCCAAATTCAGCGTCCTGTTCGTGTGCCTACACAACGCCGGACGCTCACAGATGGCCACCGGCTACTTGCGCCACCTCGCCGGCGACCGGATCGAGGTGCGCTCCGCCGGTTCCGAACCCGCCGAGCAGATCAACCCGGACGCCGTGCAAGCCATGGCCGAAGAGGGCATCGACATCAGCGGCCAACAGCCGAAGATCATGACCACCGACGCCGTACACGCCTCCGATGTCGTCATCACCATGGGCTGTGGTGACAGCTGCCCCATCTTCCCCGGCAAACGTTACGAAGACTGGGTCGTCGACGACCCCGCCGGCCAAACCTTAGACACCGTCCGCCGGATCCGCGACGACATCCGCAGCCGCATCGAAACCCTCATCCTCGAGCTGGCCACCGGCTGACTCCAACAGCGACCTCACACAGACATCGACGAGCAGACTCCGCCGCCGAACGGCTCTCATGTTCCGGTAGATTAATTGAACGAAGGGGGGTAGCCCTCGTCGCCGGTGCATCGACGTGCTGGAACCTCACCGTTCCCGGTCACCGGGCCTGCACATGCGGTGAGGGTCAGCGGCTGGGCGGCACGGACCGAGACGGCATCGTGCTGCAACTCGTCTTGCTCATCGCCTGGGCCGTCGTCATCTATCAGGCCTGCGAGTGGTTCGTTGACGCCGTGGAATGGCTCGGCGTGCAGCTCAAGGTCGGCGCCGTCGCGGTCGGCACCATTCTCGCGGCCGTCGGGACAGCGCTGCCCGAGAGTGTCGTCACCCTCGTCGCGGTGCTGTTCGGCAGCAAAACCCAGGGCAACGACATCGCTGTCGGTGCCGAGATGCGCGGCCCGCTCGTGGTCGGCACCGTCGCCTGCCGCGTGACCGGAGCAATGCTGCTGTGGCGCAGACCCACTCACGCCCAGGAAGTGGTCGCTGGGAACGCCGCAGGCCGCCCTGCCGACCCCGCCGCCGACCGACCCGCGCAGTGGGAGGTCATCACGCAAACCCTCTTGACGCTGGTAGTGGTCTTGGGAGCATCCCAGCTGTTCGTCCGTCAACTCGAGTGGGCCGGCCCCGCACTGGGCTTGTCCTCGGTCGTGCTGGCCCTGCTGCTGTCACCCATCGCCACCGAACTACCAGAGATCCTCAACGCCATCATTGGGTCCGTGCCGGCAAACCTCCCTCGCCGTCGCCAAGATCTCCGGCGCGATGATGATCCACGCCACCGTCCCGTCTGGCATCGGAATCCCTTTCACACCGTGGAGATTCGACGCCGCGCTGCTACTCGCCGGGCTGGCCACCATGGCCTCCGTCACCCACCTGCTCATCCTCATGCGCACCAAGCGCAGTCGCGGTCACGGAAGTCGCTGCTGCGCAAGGAGGGCGTCCGCTCCACGCCGCCGCCATCCTCTGCGTCGTCAGGCGGATTCGCCCGACGCTGGCCGAGGCCGTGCGCAGACCCAGTCGGGCGCAAGCCACCGCACGAGAACTCGGAGGCCATCCACCTAAGGCCCTCCCGCCTGGATCTGAGGTCCTAGGCCAATGTTGCCGCCCTGCACGGACGCAAGGCTGATGGAGCAACCCGCCGCGCGAAGCCGGCGGACATCGACCAAGGAGAACAGCATGACCACCACCAACACCGCGCCCGTCATCGACATGGACGCGCTGATGTCGTTCGTCTTCAGGGCCGTCGACGAGGTCGGCGCCAGCCTGAACTGCCCGCTCGTTGTCATGGGCGACCGCCTCGGCTATTACCGCGCCATCGCCGACCACGGCCCACTCACCCCCAGCACCCTGGCGGAGCTCACCCAGACCGCCGAGCCGTATGCCCGCGAGTGGCTCAGCTCGCAAGCCGCCGGGAACTACCTCAGCTACGACGCGCACAGTCGGTCCTTCTCGATCTCCCCCGAGATCGCCATGGCGATGACCGACGAGACGAGCCCGGCATACCTGCCCGGCTTCTTCCAGCTTGCTTATGGCACCGCCCGCGACGCCGACCGGATCATCGAGGCGGCAAGAACGGGAGAGGGCCTCGGCTGGCACGACCACAACACCGACGTCCACGACGGTTGCGAGCGATTTTTCCGTCCGAGCTACAACGCGCACCTCATCGCCGAGTGGCTGCCAGCCATGGAGGGGGTTGTCGAGGCGCTCGAGCGCGGCGCCACCGTTGCCGACATGGGCTGCGGCCACGGCGCGTCGACGATCCTCATGGCGCAGGCGTACCCGAACTCCCGGTTCCTCGGCTCGGACTACCACGAGCCGTCCATCGACACCGCCCGCCAGCGCGCCATCGAGGCCGGGGTGGCCGACCGGATCACCTTCAACGTCGCCGGTGCCGACGCCTTCGCCGGGAAGGATCTGGACCTGGTGACGACGTTCGACGCCCTGCACGACATGGGCGACCCGGTGGGCGCCGCTCGGCACGTCCGCGAGGCGCTTTCCGACGACGGGGCCTGGCTCATCGTCGAGCCGGCTGCCGGCGACCACCTGGAGGACAACCTCACCTCCCTCGGTCGCGCGTACTACGGGTTCTCGACCCTGCTGTGCACCCCGGCCTCGCTGTCGCAGGACGTCGGGCTGGCTCTGGGGACCCAGGCGGGGCCGGCCCGGATCAGGGACGTCATCGAGGCGGCGGGCTTCACCCGGTTCCGGACCGCGGCCGCGACGCCCTTCAACAACGTTTTCGAGGTTCGCCCGTGATGAAACGGCTCCTCAGCAGACGGCTCTCCCTTGGTGTTCGCGCGACCCGATATTGATGTGAGAACGCGTTTGCCGGTGCGAGCGACCCGGGAGTCTTCGCCGGCCCCGGTGATCGCGGAGGGAGGCGACGGTCGTCGACTATGAGCAGATGTGGATCGGCCGCGTGTGGCCGAGCCAGCGCAGTATCGCTACCTGCGTTGGCAGGTAGCGGTGCCAAGCCTCGGACGCGGTATCCGCATCAGCCACCGCGTTCGAAGTCGAAGGATGCACGAGCGCGACCGCTGTCACTGCGACGTACGGGGTTGATCCCCACCATGGCGGCACCTACCTCGGGAAGTCACCGTGAGCAGTCCAGACACCACATGGGGTGTCGAGCGACTACCCGCTGATGAAGCCGCAGGCCCGAGCCTTGAGATCGAGCCCTGAGATGGAGCCGAGCGAGGGGGCCCGACGTCAGCTCGATTGCAGATTGCCGACAAACCTACTGGCCCTGGTGGCTGGTCCGTGGTCGAGTGAAGGCGTTGACGGACGTGCTGCGGTGGCCCGGCCGGGCCATCCGCGGGGATGGCTGCTGCGTGCGATGCGCCGGGTGGCGGCGCTCCGGTGCACTGGTTGCCATGAGTTGCAAGGTCACAACCGAGTCCGTTCCCGGCCACGCCGCCCGGGGCACCGTCATCGACGCGCTGCGTCCGCAGCAGGCATGGCCGGTCCTTGCGGTGCACGAGGGGCTTTCACCGGTTTCTCGCCGCATGCGCTACTCCGCCCCGACACCATGGCTGAGCCCGCGGATGATCCGCGTGCTGACCGACCTGCGCCCGGGCCACCACGAGGCGTATGCGGCGTGGCGCGGCGGACGCCCGATCGGGATCGTCCGCTGGATCCGCACGTCAGACCTGGCCGACGAGGCCGAGCTGGCCCTCGAAGTCGTGGACGTCGAACAGGGTCACGGCGTTGGCGGCGAGCTCGCAGCCTTCGCGGCCGTCCGCGCGTGGCGTGCCGGAGTGCGGACCATGGTGGTCTCGGTCGATCCCGAGAACGTGCGGGTGCACGGCTGGCTGACCCAGCTGGGCGCAAGGGCCTTTCCTGAGGACTCGGACCGGTTCGCTGTACCGGCTTGGGCTCTGCACGCGGCTTCGCTGGCGGCCACCCCCTGACCACGACGTGGGACCGGCGGGGCGGCCGCCCTTCCGACGTATGGTGAGCTGGCAGCACCAGACGGGCGGATATCGACAAACCAGGCCATCAGGACGCCCGTCAATCGGAACGACGCTCGTGCTGGTCGTGGCAGGTGAGGGTTGGCCTCGTGACCGCAGACCTCGAACGTTGAGTCGCCGATTCGCATGTGGCTGATGTCAGTGACTACACCGGGTCCCGCGGCGGCCGTATCCTCCGACTTGTGGCCGAGCAGGAGATCCGGTTCACGACGGCCCGCGGCCGCCGCGTTGCCTGGTCGGCCGTCGGCACGGGGCCGACGCTTGTCGTCGGCGGCTGGTGGTGCAGCCACCTCGAGCTCGACTGGGAGGATGTTGCCTTCCGGTGGTTCGTCGAACAGCTCGGTACCCGTTTCCGGGTTGTCCGGTATGACCGCCCGGGCACGGGCCTGTCGGACCGGGGCGGTCCGCCGCTCGCCACCCTCGACGACGAGGTCGAGGTCTTGGACGTGGTGGTCCAAGCGACCGGTGAGGACAGCGTCCTCGTCCTCGGCGCGTCCTCGGGCGGGTGCGTGGCGGCCCGGTATGCGGCGTCTCGCCCTGAGCGGGTTCGCCGGCTGGTTCTCTACGGGACCTACGCCGACGGTCGCGGGCTGGCGCCCGAGGCCGCACGGAGGTTGCTGGAGTCGGTGGTCGCGTCACATTGGGGGCTCGGGTCGCGGGTTCTGGCGGATGTGTTTCTTCCCGGCGCCGGGGCCGCCGAGCGGGAGGCGTTCGCCCGCTTTCAGCGGCTCAGCGCCACGGCGGAGAGCGCCGCGGCGTCGCTCGCGGCCGTCTACGGGATGGACGTTCGAGACGATCTGTCGCGGGTTGTCGCCCCGACCCAGGTGCTGCATCGTCGGGGTGACCATGCCATCGCGGCGTCGCTCGGGCGTGACGTGGCTGCGCGGGTGCCGGGTGCCACCTTCGTGCTCCTCGACGGTGTGGACCACTTCCCCTGGCGTGGCGACGCCGGGTCCCTCGTTGCCGCGGTCTCCCGGTTCCTCGGCGGAGCCGGAAGGGCCGGTGGCGCGCCGCACCGAGCATGCGACTCTTCCGGCGGACCTCGCGTCGTTGTCCGAGCGGGAGCTGGCGGTGCTTCGGCTGGTCGCCGCGGGTCTGACCGATGACGACATCGCCGAAGGACTCGTGCTGAGCCCGCACACCGTGCACCGTCATGTCGCCAACATCCGGACCAAGCTCGGCCTCGCCTCTCGAGCTGCAGCCGCGGCCGCTGCGGCACGGGCTGGACTGGTCTGATCCGTGGCGCGGTGGCCTCAGCGGGCCATCCGTCGGGATGGCCTCTCGGTGCGATGCGCGAGGTTGCCGCCGTGTAGTGCACTGGACGGCATGAGCAGTGAGACCACGTCCGCATCCATCTCCGGAACCCCCGAAACCCGGTGGGAGGTCGTCGCATCCCACGCCTACGACGCCTTTCTCGCCTGGGGAGAGCACCGTGGGATGGCCGAACGACGGGCCGCCCTGCTCGCCGGCGCCCATGGCACGGTAGTCGAGATCGGGGCCGGGACCGGTTCGAACCTCGCCGCGTACCCGCCCGTCGATCGGCTCCTGCTCTCGGAACCGTCGCCGAGCATGCGCAGTCACCTGGCCCGCCGGCTCGCCGGCCAGGCAGCCACGGCCGTCGTCCTCGACGCCGCAAGCGAATCGTTGCCCGTGCCCACCGGCAGCGTCGACACCGTTGTGTCGACGATGGTCCTGTGCACGGTGCCCGACCTGGACGCGGCACTCACCGAGATCGTGCGCGTCCTGCGGGTCGGTGGCCGTCTGCTTTTCATCGAACACGTCGCCGCTCCCGAGCAGACCGCGCTACGGCGCTGGCAGGAGCGGTTGGTGAGGCCGTGGGCCGTCTTCGCGATGGGCTGCCGCTGCAACCGGGACGTGCTGGGGGCGATCTCCCACCATCTGACAGTCGACCGGGTAGAGCCCGACACCTGGCGCGGGATGCCGCCCGTCGTCCGCCCGCTGATCGTGGGAGAGGCCACCCGCCCCGCGCGCTGAGCCTGCTCAGCGCCCCTGAAGCGGTGTGGATGGCGCTCCCGGCACAGACGCCGCGTTCTCGGACCTCATCGACCTTGACGTCCCGCGTGTCATCGTCGGGTTCGCCGACGCAGCCAGGCGACCTTCTCAGCTCAGAGAGCAACCACCACCTGGCTCGCCGATGTCGCCGATGTCGCCGATGTCTCCGATGTCCACTAAGCGCGCGGTCCGACGGGTGCTACCTGCCTCTTGAACGTGAAGGCCGAGACGCCGGCGAACGACGCGTACCAGGCCGCGAGAGCCGTGAGGATCCCGACATAGCCGCCGAGGTGCCCCCAGGTGGTCGAGTCGGCGAACTTGCCGATCGCGAGCAGGAAGAAGGTGATGGTCAGGAGCACGAAGACGGCAAAGACCGCGGTGGTGGTCCGCGATGCGGCTACGGTCATGTACAGGGTGAACAAACCCCAGGCGAGCAGGTAGAGGCCGACGCCCTTGCCGACGTCACCGGCGGCGACCTTGCTGAGGTCGGTGTGGCTGTTGAGGTACCAGAACGAGATCCAGAATGCGCCGAACGAACTGAACGCCGTAGCCCCAAAGGTGTTTCCCTTGGCAAACTCCCACATCCCGGCAAGAAGCTGAGCCCCACCCCCATAGGCGAGAGCCAAACCGAAGACAACCGGCTCGGCGTTGACGATGCCAGCGTTGACGACGCTGAGCACAAACGTGGTTAACGCGAAGGCGCCCAGCCCCAGCGGGGCCGGATCGGCGATCCAGGCGCCGGGCACGGCCTGGGCTGCGGCGCGATCGGTTTTAGTGGTCGAAGACATGTCGACTCCTTTGTCAGACGTGCGATCCGCCGGGGGAGGCTGGATCCCCTCACCCTAGGAGGCCGCTCAGCGCAGAGGAAGGCGACCGGCCGACGATTCAGACGGATGAGGCGTAGAGCCGCCGTCAACGGATGAGCGTGACGTCAACCTCTAGGACGCGACCGCGGCCTCCACCGCTGCGGCTTCGGCCGACGTCGGCGCGAGGATGGTGCGCCGCCTGACAGCGAAGATGCCGGAGGCGGCGGCGAACACGAGGACCTCGGTGACCGCCATCGACCAGATGACGCCGACCTCACCGATGTACGCGTTCGCGGCGAAGACGATGGGGACGAACAGCACGCCCTGCATCACGGACATGACGATCGCGGGCAGTGTCTGTCCGGTGGCCTGGAAGAGTGCGATGAAGATGCCGGTGAAACCGTTGAAGAGCGCGGACACGAGCATCGCGGTCAGGACGGTGGCGCCGATCTGCTGCAGGGTGGGGTCGGTGCTGAAGATGGCGAGGACGTGCCCGCGAAGCAGGAAGACGGGGAGGGCGAAGGCGAGAACCAGCGCGGCGACCGCGATGGCGCTCCGCACGATCGCCCCATGCAGACGCACGGTGTCGCGGCGCCCGTAGGCGAACCCGAACAGCGGAAGCACGCCCATGGAGACACCCATGGCGAGGAACTCGGGGAACTGGACCACGCGTTGGGCCACACCGAAACCGGCGAGCAGGTCCTGGCTGTAGGACGTGGCGATGTGGTTCAGCACGAGCGCAGACACCAACAGGAACCCGCTCTGCAGCAGCTCGGACACACCGATGCCGAACACCTCCGTCATCACTGCAGGCCGCAGCGTGAACCAGCGCGGCGCGAGGCTCTGCAGGGCGCTGCGGCGGATGAGGTGGCGTGCGAAGTAGGCGACGGAGACGACGTTCGAGAGGCCGATCGCGAGCGCAGCGCCCGAGACGCCCCAGCCGAGCATGAGGATGAACAGGACGTCGAAGACGAGGTTCGCGACGGTGCTGACGATCAGCCCGGTCATCGACGCCTTCGCGGCGCCCTCGGCCCGGACCAGCTGCTCGAGGGTGAACGCGAGGGTCAGCACCGGTGTGAACGCGAGCTGCACCCCCACATACACCGCGGTCGGCCCGACGGCGTCTCCGGTCGCACCGAGCGCAGTGGTGACCGGGCCGAGCAGCAGCAGGCACACCCCGCCGACGACCGCGCCGACGATGAGTGAGCCGTAGACCGCGAACGCGGACATCCGCTTGATGTCGTCTGCATGCTCCGGGTGTTCCTCGAGACTGCCGAGGAGGCGGGAGATCGCGGTGCCCGCGCCGACGCCGAACACGCCGCCGACCGCCATGACCAGTGCGATGACGGGCAGGCCGTAGGTGATCGCGGCGAGAAGAGCCGTGCTGTGCAGCGACCCGATGAAGCCCGCGTTCATGATCGAGTAGATGGTGTTGACCGACAGGGCGGCCATCATCGGGACGCACAGGTGGGCCAGGGCGCGCCAGAGCGGCGCCTTCGCAAGGATGTCGTGGTCGTTCATCGTGATCGCTGCCTCTCGGGACGTTATTGGAACGATGTTCCATTCCATCCATCTTGGAACAATGTTCCAGCCGTGTCAAGATGGGGCCATGGCGACCTCGACCCAGCGCAGTGACCGGCGTACAGATGCGCTATCCACGGACCGGATCGTCGAAGCCGCGACCGAGATCCTCGACGCCGACGGCGAGAGCGGGCTGACATTCCGCGCCCTGGCGTCTCGCCTGTCGACCGGGGCCGGGGCGATCTACTGGCACGTGGCCAACAAGGATGCGCTGCTCGCGGCGACCACCAACGCCGTCATCGCCCACGTCATGGGTGACGTCATCGCCGTCGTCGACACGCAGCCGCACCAGTCCATCCGTGCCGTTGCCGGCGGGGTGTTCGACGCGATCGACGCGCACCCCTGGGTGGGAGCCCAGCTGTTCCGTGAGCCGTGGCAGTCCGCGATGCAACAGATCTTCGAGAGCATTGGACAACAGCTCCAGGCGCTTGGCGTGCCCGAACGAGCGCAGTTCGACGTCGCCTCCGCGCTGGTGAACTACATCCTCGGCGTAGCTGGACAGAACGCGGCGAACGCCCGTCTGCATGCGCCCGAGACGGACCGAACGGCGTTTCTCGGCAGGGTCGCGCAGATGTGGGCGGGACTCGACCCGGTGCAGTACCCGTTCCTGCGTCGGGTGGCGACTCAGCTGCCCGACCACGACGACCGCGAGCAGTTCCTCGCCGGTGTCGACCTCATCCTGGCCGGCATCGAAACGGTGCAGTAGGCCTACGACATCCCTGATCCGCTGAACAACGCAGGACTGGACTGAGTCGGCCCTTCGGGTGGAAGGTGACACCTGGAAGGGACTGTGATGGACAGGTTGCCGATCATCTATATCCGCGGGTATGCCGGCGCGACGGCGGGCATCGACTCCCAGGTGGACGACCCCTTCTACGGGTTCAACCTCGGGGCGACCCACATTCGGGTGGGCGGTGACGGGGACCCGGCGTTCTACCAGTTCGAAGGCCCGATGCTGCGGTTGATGACCGACGAGAACTACCGCCTCCTGGTCCGGGGGGATCAACAGCAATATCTGGACGCTGCGGTGCCGGGCGCGGTCCCGGCCGCGTCGCTGTGGGTGTACCGGTTCTATGACCAGGCGGCCACGACCTTCGTCCCGCCACCACCCCATGAGGGAATGGTCGAGCGGTTCTTCACCAAGCTGCATCAGAAGGTCACGGCGGACGGGTTCGACATCGAACAGGCCGCCACCGGCCTCTACACCCTGATCATGGAAGTGCGCGCCAAGACGGGCGCCGACAAGGTCAACCTGGTCGCGCACTCGATGGGTGGACTGGTGGCCCGCTGCATGATCCAGAAGTTCTGCGGCCAGGAGGGCCGCGAGCCGGCGAAGGCGATCGTGGACAAGTTCTTCACCTACGGCACACCGCACGGCGGCATCACCTTCGACTACGGGGTCCTCGACTGGGCCGAGCAGGCCTTCGGCCCAGCCGGCGCCGACATGTTCTCGCCACCGAAGATGTTCGGCTATCTCACCCCCGGCAAGACCTTCGGCACGGACGTTCCCGGCGACGGCGACAGCTGGGACCCACAACTGATCGACAACGACGTCTTCGACCCGGCCAACATCTTCTGCCTCGTCGGAACCGATCCCAAGGACTACGGCCTGTCCCGCGTGGTCGTCGGCCCGAAGAGCGACGGTCTGGTCCGGATCGAACACGCATACGTCCGCAAGGCGCACCGCGCCTACGTCTACAAGTCCCACTCCGGTTCCTACGGAGAGGTGAACTCCGAGGAGGGATACCAGAACCTGCGCCGGTTCCTGTTCGGCCGCTGGGCGGTCAGCGTCGACTTCGCCGGCCTGCCCCGGCCCGTCGCTGCGTCACTCGGGCCGGTCTGGCAGGCCGACATGCGCCTGGCCATCCGCGGTCTTTCCGTGGTGATGAGCGAACAGCAGGCCGAGCATTGGTGCCCGATCCAGCTCAACGACGAGCTCGGACGGCCGGTCGACACCGCTGACAGCCCCGTGCCCCTGCTCAGTACGTTCCTCATCGACCCGGGACACGAAGCCGAGCTCGCCGCCGAGCGGAACGACCCGCTCACGCCGGCAGCGCACGGCGGCCGGATGCGTCACGTCCTGTCCCTGCGCGTCTACCAGCTGGACGAGGCCAGGGGCTCCTTCAAATTCGCCGACCATCTCGAGCAGGTCCCAGACTGGGCGGACTCACTCATCATCGATGTCGGACCCAACGACGACCACACCGGTATGACCGCGTGGGCGGCGTGGAACAGCGAGGTGCCAGGGGCGATCAAGGACTACGAGACCATCACCGACGCCCTTCCGGTGGTTCGGCAACGACCCGTGGACCTCACAGTCCGCGACGGTGTTCACGTCGGCAGCATCCCGATGCCCGATCTGGCTCGAGCGCTGCCGGTACTTGGCACGGCTGCCAGTCTCTCCCTCGCGGTCACTGACCGGGAGACCACTACCGCGGCACCGCAACCAGCCTGACACCCCGGGAGCTCCGAATGAACGAGCCGCACGACGTCCCGACTATCAGCAGCTCCGACGAGACCGATCGACCTGGTCTTCTGGAGAGAGCGTTCGATGCTGTCGCAGAGAAGGTCGATCAGCACATCGGCTGGTACCAGCTACCAGAGCCTTTGGGTCTGGTGGAGCTGATCGGCATCAGGAACACCCTTCGCGAGCACAACCTCTATGACACGTCGCGGCTGCCGGCCGACAACGCTCAGCAGCCGCCCGCCTTCGAGGGGAAATACGTCAGCGAGCGCGCCGTCGATGGCAGCTGGAACGACCTGGTTCATCCCGAGATGGGTATGGCCGGCACCAGGTTCGGCCGCAACGTGCCACTTGACGAGACCTGGCCACAGCGTGATCGAATGTTCGAGCCTAGCCCGCGGACCATCAGTCGGCGGTTGATGACCAGGGACGAGCTGATTCCCGCCGCGACCGGGAACGCCCTGATCGCCGCGTGGCTGCAGTTCATGATCCGGGACTGGTTCAAGCACGGCGTCAGCCCGAGCGACAACCCGTGGGTGATACCGCTGGCCCCCGACGACGACTGGCCGACGCCGCCGCTGCTGGTGATGAGAACGCCGACCGACCCAACGGCCCCGCTGAGGTCGGACCAGCCGCCGACGCACATCAACATCATGAGCCACTGGTGGGACGGCTCCCAGCTTTACGGCAACAGCATCGCCGAACAGGGGGCGTTGCGCAGCCATGTCGGCGGCCGACTCAGCCTCGTCGACGGGATGGCTCCGGTCCCTGACGCCGCACAGGGGCCGGCACGTTCGCCGGGTTTCTGGTTCGGCCTCTGAGTGCTCCAGTCGCTGTTCATCAAGGAGCACAACAGCATCTGCGAGATGCTCGCGACCACCTACCCGGACATGGACGACGAGATGCTGTTCCAGCGGGCCCGCCTCATCACCGCCGCGCTGCTCGCCAAGATCCACACCGTCGAGTGGACACCGGCCGTCACTGCCCACCCCACGGCGGTGACCGGCCTGCACGCCAACTGGTGGGGGCTCGAGGGCGAGAGACTGCACAAGGTCTTCGGGAGGCTGAGCTCAAGCGAGGTGGTCGCCGGGATCCCGGGTTCCGGCACCGAGGACGACGGGGTCCCGTTCGCTCTCACCGAGGAGTTCGTCGCCGTCTACCGGATGCACCCGCTGATCCCGGACCAGTTCGACTTCCGGGCTGCCTCCGACGATAAACCGACCCTCGGTGCGCGCGAGTTCGACACCGTGACCGGGACCGCCGCCGTGGACATCCTTCGCGACAACGACCTCGGCGACCTCCTGTACACGTTGGGAACCATGAACCCCGGCCTGGTGACGCTGCACAACTACCCCAAATACCTTCAGACCTTCACCCGCCCCGACAACGGCATGCTGATGGATCTCGCCGCAACCGACATCCTGCGCTGCCGCGAGCTCGGCGTGCCCCGCTACACCGCGTTCCGTCGGCTGCTGCACCTGCCTGTGCCTCACACCTTCGAGGACATCACCGGCAACCGCGACTGGGCTCAGGAGCTGCGAGAGGTCTACAACGAGGACATCGACAGCGTGGACCTCATTACTGGCATGTTTGCCGAAGACCGCCCGGAAGGCTTTGCCTTCAGCGACACCGCCTTCCGCATCTTCATCCTCATGGCCTCGCGCCGCCTCAACAGCGACCGGTTCTTCACGACCCACTTCACCAACGACATCTATACCGATGCCGGTATGACGTGGCTCGAGGACAACACCATGAGCAGCGTCCTGCTGCGACACTGTCCAGAGTTGCAGCCTTATCTCGAGGACACCTCCAACGCCTTCGCGATCTGGGGACGCGCCAAGGCCCGGGATGCGACAACGACCTAGGGTTCAGCCGATGCCGGACAGTCCCTCATCATCCGCGTCGGCGTCGGCGTCGGCGTCGTCGGCCCGTTCCTGAAGGAAGACGGTTGCGATGAAGAACGCGGGAACGGCGATGAACAGGGCAAGCGCCACATAGGGGGACAGGAACGCCAGGGCAGCCGTCAGCGGAAAGACGACGATGCTGACCAAGGCGCGGCGAGTGGCGGCGCGGACATACGTGACCTGAGCGGGCTCGGTCAGCAGGTTCGGGTGACGGGCCAGGTAGCGGTAGACGGCGATGAAGCTCAGCGGTACGAGGAACCCGATACCGGCATAGAGCAGGCTGGCGGCGACCTGGTCACTGGCATCTCCCGAGCGCTGAGACGCCGAGACGACCCCAGCAGGCCACGGGAAGAGCGAGGCCACCAGCAGGATGACGAGGTTGAGCGTGATCAGGGTCGCGTCGACGCTGCGGACCCGGGTGAACAGGTCGTGGTGGTTGATCCAGATGGACGACACGTTCAGGAAGGCGGCGACGTAGGCGGCGTAGCTTGGCCACTGCGCGCCGAGCTGGTGGGCGAATGTCCCGGGTTCGAAGTCGGTGCGCAGGTCCAGGACGAGCAGGGTCACCGCGATGGCCAGAACACCGTCAGAGAGCGCCTCGACCCGGGTGCTCTCGGGCAGACGACGAGCGGCGGGCTGACCCATGAGGATCCTCTCGAGACGGGCAGCGGACGAGTTCGGCGGACGGCTGAGCCGGGATCGCGCGACACAGGGCCCTCCGCAACCTGTCACACCTCGCCAGGGCTGACCAGCGTCGGTCAGCAAGCCGTGGATGAACGGTGGACGATGTCCGACAAATAGGGTTAAATGCGGCCATTCGCCGATCATCTTGGCAATGAGGGCCGATCCGACCGAAAGGCACGACCATGGGCGCACCGCCGACCGAGCTGAAGAAGGGCCTCAAGCAACGGCATCTGACGATGATCGCGATGGGCGGAGTGATCGGCGCTGGGCTGTTCGTCGGATCCGGTGTGGTCATCGGGGACGCCGGTCCGGGAGCCTTCATCACCTACGCCATCACCGGCATTCTCATCATTCTCGTGATGCGGATGCTCGGCGAGATGGCCACAGCCAACCCGTCGACCGGGTCGTTCGCCGACTACGCCCGCAACGCCCTGGGTGGGTGGGCCGGGTTCTCGGTGGGCTGGCTCTACTGGTACTTCTGGGTGATCGTCATCGGCTTCGAGGCCGTCGCGGGCGCCAAGGTGCTGCAGTACTGGATCGATGCTCCCCTCTGGCTGATGTCCCTCATCCTCATGACGCTGATGACCGCGACCAACCTGTTCTCCGTCTCGTCGTTCGGAGAGTTCGAGTTCTGGTTCGCCGGGATCAAAGTCGCAGCGATCATCGTGTTCCTGATCCTGGGCGCCCTGTTCGTCTTCGGCGCCTGGCCCAACCGGTCGCTGGACTTCAGCAACCTCACGGCTCACGGTGGGCTCTTCCCCAAGGGTGTGGACGCGATCTTCTCGGCAATCGTCGTCGTCATCTTCTCGATGGTGGGCGCCGAGGTGGCGACGATCGCTGCTGCCGAGTCTCCCGACCCGGGCCGCTCGATCGCGAGGGCGACGAACTCGGTGATCCTGCGTATCGCCATCTTCTTCGTCGGGTCGATCTTCCTGCTCGCCGTCATCCTGCCCTGGAACTCGGCCGATCTTGCTGCCTCGCCGTATGTCGCCGCATTCAAGCTGATGGGCATCCCCGGAGCCGACACCATCATGAACGCGGTGGTCCTGACGGCCGTTCTGTCGTGCCTGAACTCCGGTCTCTACACCTCTTCGCGGATGCTCTTCGTCCTGGCCGGACGCCGGGAGGCGCCGGTCAGCCTCATGACGGTCAGCGCGGGCGGTGTGCCTCGCGCCGCCATCCTCACCTCGACGGTGGTCGGCTTCCTCTGCGTCATAGCCGCCGCCATCTCCCCTGACGGCGTCTTCCTGTTCCTGCTCAACTCCTCGGGCGCGATCATCCTGTTCGTCTACCTCCTCATCGCCATCTCCCAGATCGTGCTGCGGCGACGCACCGCACCGGAGAAGCTGACCGTCAAGATGTGGCTGTTTCCCGGCCTGTCGATCGTTGTCATCGTCGCCATCCTGGCCGTCCTGCTGCAGATGGGGATCACTGGCTCCACGCGCATCCAGCTCGTCCTCAGCCTGGCCGCCTGGGCCCTGGTCCTGGCCATCTACGTCGTCTCCCGGCGGGTACAGCGTCCCGCAGGGCCGGAGTCGCCGGTCGACCCGGCCGCCGCAGAGCCGGCCGCCGGAGGCGGACCAGACCACGAGGCACACCGGGTCCTGGTCCTCGCGAACGAGACCGTCGAGGGCGCCGAGCTCATGGACGAGCTGCGGCGGTTCGACCCAGCCGGGAAGGCCACGTACTACGTCTGCGTCCCGGCCAACCCCATCGACACCGGACAGTCGCTGCACCAAGGTGCCGTCTACATGTGGGAGGCCACGACCCAGGCCGCTCAGGCCCGGCTCGACCACACGCTGGAGATGCTGCGCGAGGAGGGCCGCGACGTCGATGGGGCACTCGGCACCTACAAACCGCTCCGGGCCCTCGCCGAGGCTGTCGAGGGGTTCCATCCCGACCGACTGGTGATCTGCACCCTGCCCGAGGACCGGTCTGCATGGTTGCGGTACGACGTCGTCGACCGAGCGCGTGAGGCATACGACATCCCCGTCACGCATGTGGTCGTGGAGACCAACCCGGTCCCCGCGTGACCATCCTCGTCGGGCTCTCACCGGACGAGCGCGGGGTCGCCCCGCTCCACCTGGCCCTGTTGATCGCGAGGTCCTGTGGTGAGAACCTCGTGGTCTTGACCGTGCTGCCGACACCGTGGCCGCCCCGACCGCGGATGGCCGACGCGGAGTACCGGGCGCTGCTGAAGTCACTCGCCCGCGATGCCCATCACAGCGCGAAGGAGCAGATCGGTGACTCGGTCGCGGTGACCTACCGGATGGAGGACGCGCGGTCGGTGTCCTCTGGTCTGCTTCGGGTCGCTCAGGAGGGCGGTGCATCATCGATGGTGTTGGGTTCCTCCGCAGCGGCAGCGGTCAGCCGCGTCGGTTTGGGCGGGGTAGCCGAGCGCGTCGTGCACAGCTGCGGTATGCCGGTCTATGTGTCTCCCAACGGTTTTCGCTCCGACTTATCCAGCCGGGTCTCCCGTGTCACCGTCGGCTTCGGCCGATCGGACGCCGACAGCGACCTGGTGGGTATGTCGGCGAGACTGGCTGCGCAGGTCGACGCCGGGCTGCGGGTGGCCTGCTTCGCCGTTCGCCCGATGGACGCATACTCCGGGTCGATCGAGCCCGCGGCCGAGGATCTGGTCATCGACGAGTGGATGACGCAGCTCGTGCCTGCGATCAACCAGTCACTCGGGTCCACCGAGGCGCGGGCGTCGGCCGACATCGTCGTCGGGCGAGGCATCACGTGGGAGGAGGCGCTGACCGATGTGGCCTGGATGGACGGCGAGCTGCTCGCCGTCGGTTCGACCGTGTCGGTGCTGAAGAGCGTCCTGCTCGGCTCGCACGCTGCGAAGATCGTCCGACACTCACCGGTGCCGGTCGTGCTGATGCCGAGAACGGTGCGCTGACCCGGGCAGACAGCTGGCAAAGATCCGGTCGAAATGTCGTCACACCGATCCGCATGGGCGCGCCGTCTCGGGCAAGATCAAGGGGGTTTGCGACAGCTGGCCCCTGTGCCACGTCTGAAAGCGGTGGGATGTGGCACGTCATGCACGGAAGGCACTGACGGCACTGAGGCGCAGGTCGTCGGCACGACTGCGTCACCTGGGGTGGTGGTTATGGCCGTCGATGCCCAGCTCCTGGTCGCAGGTGCCTGCACGGTTGCGGCCGGTGACGGTCCAGATCGCTCGGCTGACGGTGGCCGCGGTGGTCGCGTACCTCGTGGCGAACGCCGTGTCCCCGGGCATTCTCGACCTGACGGCGCCGCTGACGGCGCTCCTCGTGGTCCAGGCGTCGACGGTCGGAACCCTCCAGGTGGGCCTGGTCCGGGTGGGTGCGGTGCTCACGGGCGTCTTGGTGGCGGTAGGAGTATCGGCCTCGATCGGCTTGTCCTGGTGGAGCCTGGCCGCTGTGATCGCCGCGGCGCTGGTCTTGGCGAACGTGCTCCGGCTGCGGGAGCAGTCCCTCGAAGCACCCATCAGCGCCATGCTGATCCTCGCCGTCTCGTCACCTGAGCTGGCGGCGGAGGTGCGGGTGGTGAACACCCTGATCGGCACGACAGTCGGCATTGGGTTCGCGCTTCTCGTGCCCGTCGCCATCCCCAACGCCAGCGCCCTCGATGCGGTGCGAGCGGTAGCCCGCGCTCAGGCTTCACTGTTGGACGAGGTGGCGCTCGCCCTGGGTGACCGTGCGGCACATCCGGAGGAGTTGGAGGCGTGGCTGGCCTGGACGGATCACATCGAGGGTGAGCTGGACGACGCGGCCACCGCCGTCCAGGCGGTTGAGGATCGACGCATCCTCAACCCTCGAGCGTTGGCCGTTGCCGCCGTGCACCCGGGGCTTCGCGCGGTGTTGGGTCGCCTCGATCAATGTCTGTCAGCCGAACGGACCCTCCTACATGACCTCGGACCCAGTTCTGAGGTCGATGAACGCGTGGCCGACACCGCCGCGGGCGCCGAGCTTCGACGCGCTTTCGCCGTCGTGTTGGACGACCTGGCGAACGGGCTGCACGCGTTCGCGAAGCTCGTGACCGCAGAGTACGGCGGGGCAAGCACCGACGAGGTCGACGACGCACTCAACCGAAACGTCGAGATCGGACGCGAGACTCGGGCGGTTCTGACCGAGCTGATGTTCCTCGACGTCGATCCTCGCGGGAGACCCGACCTGTGGATGCTGCAGGGCTCCGTCCTCGCCGCCGTCGACCACATCCTGCGTCAGCTGGACCTCGAGAACGCCGAGGGACTCAGCCAGCCCTGGATCACCCGCCACCGGTCGCGTTCGCGATCGTCGGCCGGGCCGTCGAGACGCTGGAGCCTGCGCCGCCGCAGGTAGGGCGACCCCGAACTGCCACTCATGGTGCGAGCCGTCCACAAAGACGAGCGCCCGGCACCATCGGTGCGCGTCAGTCCAGTCGCGGCCGCGGAGGCTCGGTCAGCCCGGAGCCGATGTCGGCTCAGTCGTCGTCGCTGGTCCGCAGCGAGCGGTGCGCCGACAGCAGCTCGACCTCGGGCCGGCCAGCCACCAGGCGCTCGACGGAGTCCAGCAGGTCCACGAGCGGTGCACGGTCACCGGAGACGGCCCCCAGGCCGACAGTGCCTCGGCGGTGCAGGTCCTGGTTACCGACCTCGGCGACCGAGACGGCATACCGACGCTGGATCTCCGCGACGATCGGGCGGATCACCGAGCGCTTCTCCTTGAGCGAGTGCACGTCTGCGAGCAGCAGGTCGAGCTCCAACCATCCGATCCACATGGGTCCACCCTGCCGCACCGCCGCCGACCCTGTCGCGCGAGAATCGGTCGATGACCGGAGACCTGTGGAACCTGGCCCGTTTCCGTTCCGCCCAGGACACCGATGGGGCCTACGACACGGCACTGCAGGAGCTGCGTGCAGGGCGCAAGCGGTCGCACTGGGTCTGGTTCGTGTTTCCACAGGTCGCCGGCCTGGGTCACAGCCCGATGGCGCGTCGGTATGCGGTCAGCGGTCTCGCCGAGGCACGCGCCTACCTGGATGACGGTGCGCTCGGTTCGCATCTCGTCGACTGCGCCACGACGCTGACGAGTCTCGACGAGACCAACCCGAGAACAGTGCTGGGGGCCGTCGACGCCATCAAGCTCAGGTCCTGCATGACGTTGTTCCTGCACGCTGCGACGAAGGCCGACCACCGGGCCGCCTTCGAGGCCGTGCTCGACCAGTTCTTCGGCGGGCAGGAGGACCGCGAGACGCTAGCGCAGCTGGACCTCAACCCGTGAGCCGCGCGTGCAGCGCCGTCGCGTCCCAGGGAGCGCGTCCCCTGGCGTCGTTGTCAAAATAGACGTAGACGTCCCGGCCGGCCGATCCCCAGACCCGGCACCGGTCGGCCCACACGTCGAGGGAGGCGGCGGAGTACCCGCTGGCATACAGGGCGGTGTGACCGTGCAGACGGACATACCGGAGCTCGCTGGTGTCTCTGTCGATGACCGGGAACTTCCCGGCCGCGTCGGCCCAGACCGTGCCGATGTCGTTGCGTCGCAACAGGTTCTCGGCGTCGTCTGTATCGAAGCTGGGATGCCGCGCCTCCAGGACGTGCCGGATCGGCCGGTCGACCGCGGCGGTCACCAAGGCTCTCTCGGCGACCACCTTGTCGTCGTGCCGTCTGGCCAGCACCGCGGCGTCACTCGTCGTGCGGGGAAGCTGCTCGAAGAACGAGGCAAGCAGCGCCGCGTCGAACGCCTGGCTGGCCGGCAGCTGCCACAGCAGCGGTCCGAGCTTGGTGCCGAGAGCCAGGACACCGGAGGCGAAGAAGTTCGCGAGCGCCGTCTCGATGCCCTTCAACCGCAGCATGTGGGTGATGTACCGGCTGCCCTTGACCGCGATCTCGAAGTCGGCGGGAGTCTCGTCGCGCCAGTGCTCGTAGGACGAAGGCCGTTGCAGAGAGTAGAACGAGCCGTTGACCTCCACCGACGACATCCGCTGCGCGGCGTAGGAGAGCTCACGTCGGTGAGCGAGGCCTGCTGGGTAGAAGTCACCTCGCCAGCGAGGGTAGGTCCACCCCGAGATGCCGATGCGAAACCGCGTTGTGGTCACCGCTCGTCGACAGTGACGATGCCGGACAGCAGCAGACGGCGGGCGAGGCTGGCGCCCAGATCCGATACCGAGCACGAGCCTTCTTCGAGCAGGAGACGAACCGCGTCGAGATCGCCGCCGGCCACCCGAACGCCGCCGGCCCGACTGCGCAGCTGCGCTGGGCCGTCCTCGGGCGTCTCCAGCCTGGCTCCGAGGTGGCGCCTCAGGACCAGCGCCGTCTCGTGCTCCAGGTGCGCGGCGGCGCGCACCGTGGCGACCGGGGAGACGGCCGCCGCACGCTGGGAGCTGCGCCCGCGTGCGGCAAGGGCGTCGACGAGGTCCTTGACACCCACCTCCCGTACGGCGCGAAGCACCGCTGCCCGCACGACCTCCAGGTCTGGTTCGAGGCTGTCCGCGTCGTCGAGCCGGACCCCGAGCGGCAAGGATGCGCGTACCTGCTCGTCATCGCTCGCCCGTCGCAGCGCGGTCGCCAGCATCTCGTCGGCGAGGTGACGGCGGGTCCACGGGTGGACCCCCATCGTCAGGTGGGTGCTGACGTCGCCGAGCGCGGTGGCAGCGTGCAGATAGCCGCGCGGCAGGTAGAGGCAGTCTCCCGGGCGGAGGGTGACCTCGATGAGGGGCGGGTGCTGTGCTGCGGCTTCGACGTCAGTGCGCCGGTCCGCCCACGGCTGGTCACGAAGCGGGCGCTCGAGCACGGGCGGCCTAATGCGCCAACGCTTCTCGCCGGTCACTTGCAGCACGAACACGTCGTGCACGTCGTAATGGTCGCTGAACCCCGTGCTCTGCGACGGGGTCACGTAAGCGTTGACCTGGACGGGGTGGCCGAGGTCGGCCGCGAGGTCCTGGGTGAACCGGGTCACCGGTTCCCAGGTGCGGTGCAACCCCTGCAGGACGATGGTGGCACCGTCGGCGAACAGGCGCAGCAGCTTGTCGTCGCTCAGCTGGTCGCCGATGCTCGCGCCGACGCCACCGGGCGCGGTGAACGCCCGCTCGGCCAGGGTCGTCCCGTCCTTGGCGACTCGGACGAACGGGGCGCGCAGGCCGCGTCGTGAGACCAGCTCGTCGACGGCATCGTTGCTGAACAGGTCGTCGAAGCTCGCTGGGAGGTCCGCGGCCGGTGTGAGCAGCGGAACCTGGCCCCAAAAATCCCGGGCGAACTGAGCCGACGGCACAGCGACGAGCCGAGACAGCGCGGAGTGCCCGCCCGCACGGGCGGGCACTCGCGTTCTGGTGCCGGCGGTCATCTAGAGGTTGCTGCCTGCCCCACCGTCTGCGCCGCCGTCGTGCGTCCCGGAGTCCGCGCCGCCGTCGGCCGGGCCCTCGGCTCCGCCGTCTGCGCCGCCGTCGTGCGTCCCGGAGTCCGCGCCGCCGTCGGCCGGGCCCTCGGCTCCGCCGTCCGCGCCGCCGTCGTGCTGGCCAGGGTCTGCGCCGCCGTCGGCTGGGCCCTCACGGCCCGCGTTGTCTCCCGCTCCGCCGTCTGCTCCGCCGTCTGCTCCGCCGTCGTGGGTGCCGGTGTCGGCACCCCCGTCAGCGGGGCCCTCGGTGTCCATCGGGTTGTCGCTCATTGGCAATCCTCCCATTGGTGTTGACCGCACGTCGATGTGCGGGCTACCTCGGGGATACCCCCACGGAAGCCCTGTCACACGTACGGAGTGACCCGACCCTATGCCGACGGTTCGACCTTGGCGAGGGCAGTGTCAGACCGCGCGGGAAGCAGCGTTCAGACGCCGCTACCGTGGCCTGTATGCGCGTGACTCACCTCGGACATGCCTGCCTCCTCGTCGAGATGGCGGACTCCCGCATCCTCATCGACCCAGGCAGTTTTTCGTCTGGCTTCGAGGGGCTTCGAGACGTCGACGCGGTGGTCGTGACCCATCAGCACGCAGACCACCTGGACATGGACCGACTGCCCGCACTGCTCGCCGCCAACCGTCAGGCACCGTTGCTCACCGACCCCGAGTCCGCTGCTCTGCTCGACAACCCCAATACCGACGTGGTCATGATGAGGGCTGGCAGTGACGTCACTGTGGGCCCTGTCACCGTCTCCCCTGTGGGGGTGATGCACGCGGTCAACCACGCGGGAGTACCGCGTTGCACCAACGTCGGTGTGGTCCTGCGAGCCGCCGGCGAGCCCGCCCTCTACCACCCCGGCGACGCATACGACGGTGAGCCGGGTGACGTCGAGGTACTCGCTGTCCCGCTGAGCGCGCCCTGGTGCAAGGTCAGCGAGACGATCGACTTCGTCACGCGGATCGCACCGGGATCGATCGTTCCCATCCATGACGCGCTGCTGTCCAGCGTCGGTCGAGGGATGTACGTCCAGCACGTGAGCCGGTTCGGGGCTGGAGGGAACGCCCAGCTGCACGACCTCGCCGACGGCAAGGCGGCCGACATCGGGATCGTTTGAGCGCAGGCACAACGGCGTGGCCGATGTGGCGGGCGCAACGACGCCGCACCCGACGTTCTCGCTTATCGGTTTTCGGCCGCCCCGAGCAGTTTCGTGGCGAAGTCGGCGTGGGTGACGAGTGACGTGAGATAACCACCGCGGACACCGGCGAGGGCCGCGGGCACCTTCTGCAGGCCGTAGGCGATGCCGATGACTTCGGGGACGCGCCGCAGCTGGGAGGGGTTGATGGCGATGATGCGGTTGCTCAGCGGCGTCTCGATGGCCTCCCCCTGAGCGTCGAGCAACACGCCGGACAGGTCCGCCTGCACGCCCGTCTTTCCCATCAGCGCCTGTTCCCGTGGGGTCAGGGCATCGTGCAGGGTCGAACCGGGCGGCTTCCACCCACCGACGCCGACGACGGCCTTGGTGACAGTGTCGTAATGAGCCACGGCCTGGGCGATGGCGTCCTGACGGTAGAGGCCCCGTGCGGTCTGTTCGTCGCTGACGATCATGGGCGCATAGAAGACCGAGGGGAGTGCGTGCGCGTCCCGGGCAATGCTGCGGACCACGTCGACCGAGCTGGACTCGACGTCAGGTCTGGTGAGCGCACCGGTGAGCTGGACCACCCGTGCGGCGTGCAGTCCGCGCAGCTTCGCCGCCATCGCCAACACGACTCGGGCCCAGCCGATCCCGAGCACGTCGTCGGCCGTGCAGATCTCGGTGAGAAGGTCGGCCGCGACCGCCCCGAGCTGAGTGCGGGTCTGCGCGTCGTCGCCTCGAGCGGTGTTGACCACGACGGCGTGACGCAGTCCCAGACGGGTGCGCAGCCGTTCGCTCAAGTCGAGGTCGATGGAGCCGGCGCCGACGACCGTGATGCGCACCATGCCGCTGGCCCGCCCCAGCTCCAACAACCGGGCGACCTTGAATCGGGTCAACCCCAGCTCCTCGGCGATCTGCACCTTTGAACGCCGACCGAAGTAGTACATCCGCGCCACCGTGGCCGCCGCAACCAATTCCTGGGGTCCGGCGAACGGGGCGTTTGGCAGCTCGGGCATCCTCACCTCTCGTGTCTCAGATGAGCAGGGCTTGACCAGTACCGTAGCATCCGAGCAACCGATGTCAGCGTCCGCTCAGTTGAGTTCAGGAGTTCCCATGTCGATGATGAAGGTCAGCGTGCTGCGCGGCATAGGACAGGTGGGTGTCGAGGAGAGGCCCGTTCCACTGGCCGATGCCGACGAGGTCCTGGTGAAGATCGGCTCGGTCGGCGTTTGCGGGTCCGACGTGCACTTCTACGAGCACGGCCGGATCGGACCGTACGTCGTGGACTCACCCCTTGTCCTCGGGCACGAGGCGGGTGGGGTCGTCACGGAGCTGGGGGCGGGAGTGACCTCGCTGCGGGTGGGGCAGAGAGTGTCGATCGAGCCCGGAGTTCCCTGTCGGCATTGCCCGCAGTGCCTCGCAGGTCGATACAACCTGTGCCCGGACATCCACTTCTTCGCCACCCCTCCCTACGACGGGGCGTTCAGCCAGTATGTGGCGATGCCGGCGCAGTTCGTCTACCCGGTTCCCGACAGCATCAGCGACGACGCCGCAGGACTGCTCGAACCGCTCTCGGTGGGGATCTGGGCCTGCCGTCGGGCACAGGTGTCGCCCGGCAGTACCGTCCTGGTCACCGGAGCCGGTCCGATCGGGCTGATCGCCGCGCAGACCGCGCGAGCATACGGTGCGGACACCGTCACCGTCACCGACGTCAACCCCCACCGGCTGCGCGCGGCCGAGCGCCTGGGTCTCGGCACCATCGACGTCAGTGACGCGACCCTCGCCGACTCGGGCATCGAAGCCGACGTCCTGTTGGAATGCTCCGGGAACGCCCGGGCGACCTGGGACGCCGTCTCGACCTTGGCCCGCGCCGGGCGCGTGGTCCTGGTCGGCATGGGTGGCGACAGCGTCAACCTCCCGCTGTCGTACGTCCAGGATCGTGAGCTCGTGGTCACCGGCGCGTTCCGTTATGCCAACACCTGGCCGACAGCGATCCAGCTCGCCGCCTCCGGCCGGGTGGACCTGGACGGCCTGGTTACCGGCCACTACGGACTCGACGAGGTCGAGACTGCTCTCACGGCCGCAAAGAGCGATCCCTCCGCCATCAAGGTCATCGTCAGGCCCGGGGGCTGAGGCCGCGTCAGCGGCGTCACCCCAGCAGCCTCACACCAGCGGCGTCACTCGTCGGCTGCCTCCTGCGCCAGACGGGCCGCTCCGATGATGCCGGCCCGGTTCTGCAGGGTGGCGGCCACGATCGTCGTGCGCAGCTTGAGCAGCGGGAGGAACTGGTCACTGTCCTTGGAGATTCCGCCACCGACGACGAAGAGGTCGGGGGAGAACAGCGCCTCGACGACGGAGTAGTAGCGCTGCAGCCGCGGCACGTACTGCTCGTAGGTCAGCTGCAGGTCGTCCTTCACGGACGACGCGGCTTCCTTCTCGGCGTCGTGTCCGTCGATCTCCAGATGCCCGAGCTCGCTGTTGGGGACGAGCATGTTGCGGTACATGATCGCGCTGCCGATGCCTGTCCCGAGGGTGGTGAGGATGACCAGGCCATCCTCGTGCTTCGCCGCGCCGTAGTGCAGCTCGGCGTAGCCGGCCGCGTCTGCGTCGTTGACCAGGGCAACTTTGCGACCGAGCGCCTTCTCCAGCGCGTCCTCACCTTGGAAGTCGATCCAGGACGGGTCGATGTTGGCGGCGGAGCGCACCAGTCCGTGCTGAACGACCGCAGGGACCGTGACACCCACGGCGGAGCCCTTGTCGAGGTCGTCGGCGAAGTGGTCCACCAGCTGCTTGACCACGGCGATGACCGCGTCCGGGGTGGCCGGTTTGGGCGTGAGGATCTTCTTGCGTTTGGTGCAGAAGTCGCCCTTCTTGAGGTCGACGATGGCGCCCTTGATGCCGCTGCCGCCGATGTCGATACCGAGCGCCGTCGTGTGCTTGGACATGACCGGTGCGCCTCCCTTTGCCTCGTTGGTCCGGTGTTCGGTCAGTCTGTCAGTGATACCTGCCTCTCTGTCTGTCTACAGCACCAACGTGCGGTGACGCGGGGCGCGTCACGGGAGGGTGAGGATCTCGTTGCCGTCCTCGGTGATGAGGATCGTGTGCTCGAACTGTGCGGACCTCGCCCGGTCCTGGGTGACCACGGTCCAGCGGTCGTCCCACATCTCCCAGTCGGCTGTGCCGAGATTGAGCATCGGCTCGACGGTGAAGGTCATCCCCGGCTCGATGACCCGCTCGTAGGCCGGCGCGGCGTCGTAGTGCGGGATCACGAGCCCGCTGTGGAACGAGGACCCGATGCCGTGGCCGGTGAAGTCGCGCACGACCCCGTAGCCGAATCGACGCGCATACGACTCGATGACCCGGCCGATGACGTTGATGGGTCGCCCCGGAACCGCCGCCTTGATGCCGCGAAGCGTGGCCTCGTGCGTCCGTTGCACCAGCAGGCGGGACTCCTCGTCGACCTCCCCGCACAGGTAGGTGGCGTCCGTGTCTCCGTGCACGCCGTCGATGAACGCGGTGATGTCGATGTTGACGATGTCGCCGTCCTCGAGGCGCCGTGCGTCGGGGATGCCATGACAGATCACCTCGTTGACCGAGGTGCACAGCGACTTGGGAAAACCCTTGTACCCCAGCGTGGACGGATAGGCGCCGTGGTCGAGCAGGTATGCGTGGCCGACCGCGTCGATCTCGTCTGTCGTCACCCCCGGGGCGATGACCTCTGATGCCGCCACCATCGCTCGGGCTGCGATCCGCGAGGCGACCCGCATCTTCTCGATCGTCTCCGCGTCCTTGACTTCCGGGCCGGTGAACGGAACGGGGGAGGGGCGGTCGACATATTCCGGTCGCGCGATGCTCGCGGGCACTTTGCGGCGCGGGGACACCTGGTGAGGCTCGATGGTTGCAAAGGTGACCGACATACGGTGAAGTCTAGAAGCCGCACCACAGCGAGTCTGCATCGCCGCATTTTTGGGAGGTCACCGTGAGCTATTGGTACAACACCGCAACCGGCCAGGTCGAGACCGACGAGAACCGGGGGCAGGCGCAGGACGTGATGGGTCCGTACGAGTCGGCCGACGAGGCCTCGCATGCCGTGCAGAGCGCGCAGCAGCGGACCGAGAAGTGGGACGCCGAGGACCGGGCCTGGAACAGTGGGCGCACCGACGACGACAGCGAAGACTAGCCACTGACTAGCTGTCGGAACCGGAACCGGAACCGGAACCGGAACCGGAGCCGGAGCCGGGGTCGGAGCCGGAGCCGGGGTCGGGGCCGGTAGGTGCGGACCTGGCCGCGCGGACCTGACGCTCGTGAACGGCGAAGGGGTCCGTGCGCTGGTCGTAATCCCAGAAGCTGCGCAGCCATACCGCCGTCGCCGTCACTGCGAGGACGCAGAGGATGCCGCCACTGGTGACGGCCTGCCGGACTCCGAACCGGTCGGCGACGAGGCCGGATCGGACCTCGCCTCCGATCGGCCCGATCGAGTAGGACAGCATCTCGATCCCCGCCAGTCGGCCGCGCATCCCGTCGGGGATCGTCTGGTGCCAGATGGTGCCTCGGAAGATCCCGCTGATCTCGTCCGCCGCACCGGCGAACGCGAAGCCGAGCATCACCAGCCAGGGGTTGGCCATGACTCCTGCGAAGGCCACCGACGCGCCCCATCCGATCGCGGCCAGCACGACGGCCCGCCCGTGGCGATGGACCCGGGTCGCCCAGCCCGAGGTCAGGGCCGCCACGAGGGATCCCACGGTTCCAGCCGAGTACAGCAGGCCGAGCAGCTCGGGCCGGTGCAGCACGTCCTGAGCCAGAGCAGGGAAGATCACCGTCGGCATGGCCAGGAACATCGCCACGACGTCGATGACATACGTGCCGAGCAGGTCCTTGCGGGAAACGGCATACCTGAGCCCTTCGCCGATGCCGCGCAGGCTCGGCGGTGCGGTCGACTCCACCGGCGGGTAGGGCCGCAGCCGGGTGAACAGGAGCGTGGCCATGCTGATGCCGGCGACGTCGATGAGGAAGCACCAGCCCACGCCGACGGCATGCAGCAGCACCCCCCCGATCGCGGGGCCGGCGAGCATACCGACCTGCATGCCGACCGAGCTGAGCGCGATCGCGGCGGTCAGCTGGTCGTGCTGGACAGTGCGCGGGATGAGGGCTTCGCGCGAGGGCCGCTGTAGCGACTGGGCGGCCGAGAGCACCGCGGCGACGCCGAAGATCACCCACACCTGAGGGCTGCCCAGGAACGCGTTGACGACGAGGACACCGGTGAGCAGTACCTGGGCCACCCCGGTCCAGACGAGCATGGTGCGCCGGTCGACGTGGTCGGCCAGTGCGCCGCCCCAGAGCCCGAAGACGATGAGGGGGACGAGCTCGACCAGGCCGACGGCCCCGACAACGAAGTTGGAGCCCGTGAGCTGGTAGAGTTGATAGGGCACGGCAACATAACTGACCATGCCCCGAGGTAGAACACGGTCCCGGCGAGGAACAGGATCCGGTAGTCGCGCGACTGGCGGTAGGGCGTGACGTCCATCCGCATCTGGTTCAGCCAGGCCATCACGTCGTGCAAGTCTGGTCCACCGTGCAGCAACGGGCAATGGGATTGGCCGTCGCGGGTGTCGCGCTCGCACTAGTCTCACCTGCGTGAACATCGTCTTCGTCGAACCGGCGTTCCCCGACAACCAGCGCCGCTTCGTCGCCGCGCTCGCGGGTGTCGGGGCCCACGTCATCGGGGTCGGCGAGTCGCCGGAGTGGGCGCTGGGCGACGAGCTGCGCGGTCAGATGGTCGCCTACTACCAGGTGTCGAACGTGACCGACGACCACCAGCTCGACACAGCCGTCCGGGGGGCCCAGGAACAGATGTGGGTGGACCGGCTCGAGTCCACGATCGAGTCACACCAGCTGGCCGCCGCCCGCGTCCGCGAGTGGCGGGGCATACCGGGCACGTCCGTCCGCACGACCTGGCTGTGCCGGGACAAGCCGTCCATGAAGGAGGCGTTGCGTGCGGCGGGGGTGCCCACCGCTGCCTCGGCTGCGGTCGACACGGTCGATCAGGCCCACGACTTCGCCCGAAGTGTCGGCTACCCCTTGATCCTCAAGCCGCGTGCTGGTGCGGGCGCCCAGGGGACCGTGCGCGTCGACAACGACACCGAGCTGGATCAGGCGCTCGTGGCGTTCGGAGATGCCGACTCCATCGCCGTCGAGGAGTTCGTCGAGGGCCACGAGGGTTTCTACGACACGATCGCGATGGACGGCCACGTCGTGCACGACTGGGTCACGCACTACTACCCCAACGTCCTGGAGGCGATGCGCCATCGATGGATCTCGCCGCAGTTCGTCACCACCAACCGGATCGACCAGTCGTCTCTCTACGGCGAGATCCGAGAGCTGGGCGCCCGAGTCATCCAGGCCCTCGGGATCGAGACCTCGGCCACCCATATGGAGTGGTTCCACGGACCGAAGGGGCTGCGGTTCTCCGAGATCGGCTGCCGCCCTCCGGGAGTCGGCGCCTGGGACCTCTACTCCGCCGCGAACGACGTGGACGTGTATCGGGAGTGGGCGCATGTCATCGCACACGCAAGCCCCGACCGGGCGCTCTCCCGCCGCTGGTCCGCCGGGATCGTGGCCCTGAGACCGGAGGCGGACGGTGTGATCAGTGGCTACAGCGGCCTCGAGCAGATCCGCGGGCGATACGACCAGTGGGTGATCGACGCCCATCTCCCCGACCCGGGGACGCCCACTCAGGCGGTGGAAGCCGGCTACATGGCCAACGCCTACGTCCGTGTGAAGCACCCCGACTACGACACGACCCGGGCGATGCTGGACGACGTGGGCCGCACCGTGCACGTCCACGCCGGATGAGCGCCCCGACCTTCCTGCTCGGTCCGCAGCGGTTCCTGACCACGGCCGGAGCCGTCGTACGCAGCCTCGAGGTCGACGGCCCGGTCGCCACGATCACCGCAGGCTGGCAGGACCGAGAGCTCGACGACGCGGAGCTGGACGGGGTACTCGATGGGCGAAGCCGCAACCTCAGGCTGCTCACCCGGATGACCGAGGTGATCGAGCGAGACGACGGGGTCGGCGGTGCTGCGCTTGCGGTCCGAGACGCGGTGGACGACCTCGGCGGTGTGTATGCAGTGCGGCTGCACCACGCGCTGGACGCGGTGTACGCCGTGCGTCGCCGCACCGGACGGGCCGACGTTGTCGCAGCCGGGTTGTCCGACGCCGTCGCGGCCGTGCGTCGACTCGACGAGTGGTTCCTGCACGAGGTGCGCACGCTCTATGGCGACGCGTTTGCGAACGGAGTCCTGGACCGCTGCGAGCTGTACTCCCAGTACCGCGCAGAGGTCGCAGAGGAGCTGGCCGGGTGCAGCGTGCTCGCCGTCGCCGGAGGGCACGTCGGCTACCTCCTGCGGGCGATGCGGTTCTTCGGTGTCCGCCCCCCCGATGAGCTGCCGGTCGTGGCCTGGTCTGCCGGCGCGATGGCGATGACCCGCACGGTCGTGCTCTTCAACGACTTCGCTCAGGGCTCCTTCGGCGCCGAGGTGTGGGACCGCGGCCTGGCGCGGGTCGACCATGTCGTCGCTCTGCCGCACGCCCGCCGCCGCCTGCGCCTGGAGGACCGCGTCCGCAACGAGGTTCTGGCACGGCGGTTCGAGGGGTCCAGCTGCCTCCTGCTGGACGACGGTGCGCGGGTGCGCGTCGGCGCCGACGGCGCCCTGCCGACGGGGGCGCGCATCATCGCCCTCGACGGCAGCCTGCATGTCGTGGCGGAGGCCGCGTGACCTCCTCGACCGCCACGGTCCCGACCAGCGGCCACACCCGAAAGCTCGCCATCAACCGGTTGCGTGAGCGGTTGGGCTCGTCCGACGCCGGCGCCGTCGACCGCTTCCTCGCCCGACACACTGCGCCGATCGTCGAGGGCCGGTTCGCGACATTCCTCTGGCGCGGCGAGGCCGATGAGGTGATGGTCCGGCACCGGGTCGTCGGTATGCCGGACCCTCTCGCGTTGCGGCGGCTGCCCGACACTGACCTCTGGTTCGCGACGATCGAGCTGCCCGAGGGCTCTCGGGTGGAGTATCACTTCGACATCGTCCGCGGCGGAGGGCGTGAGGAGTACGTCAACGACCCGCTCAACCCGCGCCTGGCGCACGGACCGTTCGGGTCCAGCTCCGTCGCCGCCGCAGCCGGCTATGTCGTCCCGTCGTGGACCCTCTACGACCCGGAGGCACGCCAAGGCTCACTGGAATGGGTCTCGCTGCGCAGCAAGGCACTACGGCGAGAACAGGGAATGCAGCTCTACCTGCCCGCGCGGTTCCGGTCGGTAGCCCGCTACCCGCTTCTCATCTGCCACGACGGCGAGGACTACCTCAACTATGCAGCGGCCAAGACGGTACTCGACAACCTGATCCATCGCGGCGAGGTGGCACCGCTGGTCGCGGCGTTCATCCCACCCGGCAACCGTCTCGTCGAGTACGCCAACCACGCGCCCCACGCCCGCTTCGTCGCCCGCGAGCTGGTCCCGTTCCTCACAGAGCGCCTACCCCTGATCGACCAGGCGGGCGGCCGATGCCTGATGGGATCGAGCTTCGGGGGAGTCGCCGCGCTGTCGACCGCCGTGCGCTACCCCCACGTCTTCGGTTCCCTACTGCTCGAGTCGGGGTCGTTCGTGTTCACCGACATCGGCGCCGCGCATGGTGGCGGACCAGCCTTCGACCCGGTCGTCAAGTTCGTCAACTCCTACCGGGCCCGACCCCGCCCCGTCGCCGAACGGATCTACCAGACGTGCGGCATCTACGAGCCGCTGATCACGCCCAACCGGTCGATGGTCTCGACGTTCAGGGACACTGACATGGAGGTTCGCTACGTCGAGGCCCGCGACGGTCACAACTGGGAGAACTGGCGGGACCGGCTGCGTGACGCGTTGACCTGGGTCTTTCCGGGCGAGCAGAAGTTCGTCTACGAGTAGCACCAAGAGACAGAGGAACCCGTGAACAAGGTCGTCGAGCGCTGGCACTCACCTCGGACGCAGCGCGAGCTCACCCTGGCCCGCTGGGGTCACTACGGCATACCGGTGCTGGTCTTCCCGACCGCCGGAGGCGACGCCGAGGAGATCGAGCGGCATCACCTGCTGGACCACCTCGCGGACCTCGTGGACGGCGGCGCCATCAAGGTCTACTCCCTCGACAGCACCGCGGGGCGCGCTCTGGCGACTCACGAAGGGTCGCCCGAGCACCGGATGTGGCTGTTCAACCAATACCACGAAGCCATCGCGTCGGAGGTCGTCCCCGCCATCCAGGCCGACACCGGGGGTCACGAGATCATCGCCGCGGGCGCGTCGATCGGTGCATTCAACGCCTTGGCCTGCATCTGCCGATATCCCCACCTCTTCCGAGCTGCGGTATGCATGAGCGGGTCATATCACGTGGAGAACTTCCTCGGTGGGTTCAACGACGACCTCTACTTCTCGTCGCCCCTGCACTTCGTCCCGGGCTTGGCGGGTCCACAGCTGGACCAGCTGCGCCAGCGGATGGTGGTGCTCGCGTCCGGCGAGGGTCGCTGGGAAGACCCGAATCAGTCGTGGGAGGTCGCAAACATGTTGGGCGCCAAGGGGATCCCCAACCGAGTCGATGTCTGGGGCCCGGACTTCGACCACGATTGGCCGACCTGGTGGCAGATGTTGCCGACCTACCTCCGACAGTTGATCTGATGCTCGACGAGTCCGGGCGGTCCGTGCTATCTGCGGCCGTCGACTCCCTGATGCCGCGCGCTCGTGAGGACCTGGCGCGGTTGGTGGGCTTCAGAAGCGTCGCCGACGACGAGGTGGAGCCCGTCTCCGAGTGCAGGTCCGCGGCCGAGGACGTCGCTCACCTGTTGCGAGAGCTGGGGATCGACGACGTCAGGATGCTGGGGACCGTCGACGGCAGCATCACCGTGATCGGGCGCACCGAGGGCCCGCCCGGCACCCCGCGTGTGCTGTTGTACTCGCACTACGACGTGCAGCCCATCGGTGACCTCGACGCGTGGAGCTCCGACCCATGGACCCTCACCGAACGCGAGGGCCGCTGGTATGCGCGTGGTGCCGCCGACTGCAAGGGCAACCTCGTGATGCACCTGACCGCGTTGCGGGCGCTTCGTACGGTCGACGGTGGCTGGCCCGTCGCGCTCACCGTCGTGTGCGAAGGCTCTGAGGAGATGTCGACCGGGGGACTGGTCACGTTGGTCGGCAGCGATCCGCAGACCTTCGCGGCGGACGTCGTCGTCGTGGCCGACTCGGGCAACGTCGAGGCGGGCATTCCGACGGTCACCATCAGCCTGCGCGGCACCGGGAGCGTGCTCGTCACCGTGCACACACTGGACGGCCCGGTCCACTCCGGCGCGATGGGCGGCCCGGCACCCGACGCGTTGGCTGCGCTTGTTCACGTCCTCTCGACACTGCGGGACGACGCAGGCGACACCGTCGTCGAGGGCCTGGACTCGCGGGGTGTCTGGGACGGTGCGGCCTACCCTGCCGAGCGATTTCGTTCTGACGCGGGGGTTCTCGAGGGCGTTGACGTCCTCGGGCGTGGCACGGTCGCCGACACACTGTGGGCGAGGCCGGTCGCCACGATCCTGGCGATCGACGCACCGTCGGTGCAGGGAGCGTCCGCATCGATCCAGCCCGAGGCCCGGGCGCTGGTCAACCTTCGTGTCCCCCCGGGTGTCGATGCGGCAGCGGCGCAGCGGCTCCTCGTGTCTCATCTCGAGTCCGCCGCCCCCTGGGGGGCCCGCATCACCGTCGAGCCGAAGACGCTGGGCCAGCCGTTCACCGCCCGCACGGACGGTCCCGCCTACGCCGCGCTCGGTGTGGCGATGCAGTCGGCGTTCGGCTCACCGATGGTGCAGGCCGGCCAAGGTGGGGCGATCCCGCTGTGCACTGCCCTTGCCGCGGCGCACCCCGGTGCCGAGATCCTGCTCATCGGGGTCGAGGAGCCAGCCTGTCGCATCCACGCTCCGGATGAGAGTGTCAGCCCGGACGAGCTGCGCCGCACAGCCCTGGGCGAGGCGCTGTTTCTGCGTGCGCTCGGAACCGGCGCTAGGTCGACCTGACGCGGGTGTCGTCCTGCTCGCGCCATCGGCTGGTGATCGGCAGGCGGCGGTCCTTGCCGAACGCCAGCGGCGAGATCTTGGGGCCCGGGGCGAACTGCCGGCGCTTCCACTCGGCGCGGTCGACCAGCTGGATCACCCGGTCCACCGTCTCCGGGTCGAACCCGTCGGCGATCAGCCGTTCCCGCCCGTGCGCGACACCGACGTAGCCCGCGAGGATCGCGTCTAGGACGTCGTACTCGGGCAGCGAGTCCTGGTCGGTCTGTCCCGGGCGCAGCTCGGCCGACGGTGGCTTCGTGATGGTCGACTCGGGGATCGGTGGTGTCTCACCGCGGGCGACGGCATACCGGTTGCGCCACTTTGCCAGCTCCCAGACCAGCGTTTTAGGCACGTCCTTGATCGGCGCGAACCCGCCGACGCTGTCTCCATAGATCGTCGAATAGCCAACGGACACTTCGCTCTTGTTGGAGTTGGTGAGCACGAGAGGCCCCTCCTGGTTGGAGACGCCCATCCAGATGACGCCACGGACGCGGGCCTGGAGGTTCTCCTCGGCAACGCCGGTAAGACCCAACGCCTCGAGGAACGGTTCGACCATCGACTGGATCGGGACGACCCGGTAGTCCAGGCCGAGGTTTGTCGCCAGCTCGGCCGCGTCGTCCTTGCTGCCTCCGGAGGAGTAGCGGCTCGGGTTGCTGATCGCCAGGACGCTCTCGCCACCGAGGACGTCCGCGGCCAGCGTCGCGACCACCGTGGAGTCGATCCCGCCCGAGACCCCGAGCAGGACCTGGCGGAACCCGTTCTTGCGGACGTAGTCGTGCAGCCCGAGACCCAGGGCGCGCCAGACCTCCTCGACCGGGTCGAGGCGCGGATACATCGGCGGGTCGATCGGACCGTATGCCTCCGCCGCGGCCTCGGAGACCACCACGTGCACCACGTCGGGCGGCAGGTCCTGGACCCGCACCGTCGAGGGGTCGAGGTCGAGGTCGACCACGACCAGGCTCTCGACGAACTGTGGTCCTCGGGCGAGCACACGTCCGTCGGATGCGACGACCATCGAGTCACCGTCGAACACCAGCTCGTCCTGACCGCCGATCATGTTGAGGTAGGCCAGCGTGCACCCGGCCTCGTCGGCCCGGCGTCGAACGAGCTCCAGGCGGGTGTCGTCCTTCTCCCGTTCGTAGGGCGAGCCGTTGATGACGAGCAGCAGCTCGGCCCCCGCAGCGCGGGTCTGCGCGACCGGTCCGCCCTCCTGCCAGAGGTCCTCGCAGATCGCGATCGCCACGTCGACACCGCGCACCCGGACCACGGTCAGGGTGTCACCCGGTGCGAAGATCCGGTATTCGTCGAACACCCCGTAGTTGGGCAGGTGGTGCTTGGCGTAGCGGCCGACGACGCGCCCGCCGTGCAGCACCGCCGCGCAGTTCTGCGGGAGGGTACGCGTCGCGTCGCCGTGGTTGGCCCCGTCAGAGGCGCGGTCGAGGTAGCCGACCACGACGGGCAGGTCACCGTGTCCGTCGGCGGCCAGATCGGCCGCCAGCCCGGTCAGCGCCGCCCGCGACGCGTCTACGAACGAGGCCCGCAACGCGAGATCCTCGACCGGGTAGCCCGTCAGGACCATCTCAGGGAAGGCCACCAGGTGCGCACCCGCCTCCGCCGCCTCCCGGACCCGGACGCGCACGATCCGGGCATTGCCGGGGAGGTCGCCGACGACCGGGTTGACCTGGGCCATCGCCAGTCGCAGCTGCGCCATGTGGCGAGCCTAGTTGCGGTGGTCGACGCGCGTGCTGCGGCACGTGAGACAACGCCGTACCAGCGGAGGCTCGGTGCGGGGGCCACCTCGACTCGGGCGTCCGGCTGGCTCAACCACTGAGTTCGTTTGGGCCAGGAGGTGTCGTCCGGCGTTGGGTAGCGCTCACTGGTCCACCATCCTCGTGTCGACGTTCTCAGATGGGGCGTCGATGCACCCGGGTGCCGCCCGGTCAATGCCCTGCTGCGTTGAAGCGGACGACGTACACGATGAGATCTGCAGGACCTGGTGGTGGCCGGGACGTGTGGACCGTCGACAGGGCTGTGACCAAGGCTGGAACAACTGGCCGAGCGCCGATAAGTGCGTGAACCGGCTTGCCGTCCCGGCACCAGCGACACCTGGACATGAGGGTGCCTCCCCACTGAAGCTGGCTGCGAGGAGGCTGACGTCAAGTCAGCCACCAACAACCCGAGCACTGAACGCCCCTCGGCCTTGCCCGAGGTCGGCCCCCGGATCGAACACACCGCGGTCGGTCTGCGCGGCATGGTCGGCTTCGTTGGTCGTCAGGGTGTGGTGCTTGCTGAAGAGCGGCGTGTTGGCGACACATACGCGCATAGGGGTCTCGCAGGGCATAGCTTCTGCCGCGTCGGGGTCGCCTGACTGGGTGCTGGTGAGCCCCGAACGATGCGAGCAGCTGATGAGGGCCTTGACGACGCCGAGGCCTGACCGATCGACGTGCGCCGAGTTTGACGCTGCTCAGAGTGCTGACCTACCCAGTGATGTGCGCCTGCGTACGTTCGAGGTCGTCGCCGTGACAGCACCCGGCCGCGGGGCGTGGCACGATCCGTGCCATGGCGGATGCGACCTCGACATACGACGACGTCGTCGTCGGGGCCGGGCACAACGGCCTGGCGGCGGCGGCATACCTGGCTCGAGCCGGCCGGCGCGTCCTCGTCCTGGAGCAGCGGGACCACACCGGAGGCGCTGCCGTGTCGGAGCGCCCGTTCCCGGGTGTGGACGCTCGCGTGTCCCGCTACTCCTATCTCGTCTCGCTGTTGCCCCGCCGCATCGTGGAGGACCTCGACCTCGACCTGCGCCTCGTGCGGCGCCGCGTCTCCTCCTACACCCCGAACCCGGTCGATCCCACTACCGGTCTGCTCGTCGACACGGGCGATCTCGAAACCACGCGTGCCTCGTTCCGTAGGGTTACGGGCCAAGACGCCGACTTCGTTGCCTGGCAACGGTTCTACGCTCGTGTGGGTGAAGTCGCCGCGCGCATCTGGTCAACCTTTCTCGAGCCGTTGGTCGACGCGAAGGCGATGCGCGCGACGGCTGCCGACGACGAGCTGTGGGCAGCCCTCACCACCGCGCCGCTGGGCCAGCTGCTGCGCGACACGTTCTCGAACGACCTGGTCCGGGGAGTCGTCGCCACCGACGGGCTGATCGGCACGTTCGCCGACGTCGACGACCGGGCCCTCGCGGCCAACATCTGCTTCCTCTACCACCTGGTCGGCGGGGGCACCGGCGACTGGGACGTCCCGGTCGGAGGGATGGGCGCGATCACCGACGCGCTGGCCCGCGCGGCGACCAAGGCGGGGGCCGAGATCGTCACCGGGGTCGACGTGTCCTCCGTCTCCGGTGAAGGCGAGGTGGTGTGGCGCCGGGACGGTCACGGTCAGACGACTCGCGGCCATGTGCACGCGGGGGTCGCCCCGGCCGTCCTGGACGAGCTCCTCGCCGCTGCGGGATCGGTACCGGTCTCGACCGGACCGCGGCCCGAAGGGTCTCAGCTCAAGGTGAACATGCTGTTGCGACGCCTGCCGCGGTTGCGTGACGACAGGGTCGAGCCGGGAGTCGCGTTCGCCGGGACGTTCCACGTCCGGGAGACACTCACGGAGCTGCAGGCCGCGTATGCCGTCGCCGAGTCGGGCGGGCTGCCGAACCCGCTGCCGTGTGAGGTCTACTGCCACACGTTGTCGGACCGTTCGATCCTCGGGCCGGAGCTGGCCGAGTCCGACGCCCAGACCCTCACGCTCTTCGGGCTGCACACCCCGGCCCGGTTGTTCGAGCACCTCACCGACAAGGACCACTCCGCCCGTCGGGCCGAGGCACTGGCGGCGGCGCTCCACGCTCTCGACTCGGTGCTCGCGGAGCCGTTGGCGGACCTTCTGCTCGTCGACTCGGACGGGAACCCCTGCATCGAGGTTCGCACCCCTGTCGACCTCGAACGGGACCTCGGCCTGCCCGGGGGCAACATCTTCCACCGGGCCCTGCGGTGGCCATGGGCCGAGCAGCCCGAGGAGGTCGGCTCCTGGGGAGTCGAGACAGCCCACCCGGCGGTCACGCTGTGCAGCGCGGGCGCGCGGCGCGGTGGCGGGGTCTCCGGCATACCGGGTCATCACAGTGCTCGCGCCGTGCTGGACTGATCTGACGACCGCCTCTCGCCGAGCCTCGACGGCGGCGATGCGGGGACAAGCCGTGGGGCGTAACCGCCGCGAAACCTCGGTGCGGCAGGATCGTCACATGGACCGCCAGCAAGAGTTCGTGCTCCGCACCATCGAGGAGCGCGACATCCGCTTCGTCCGGCTCTGGTTCACCGATGTCCTCGGCACCTTGAAGTCGGTCGCGATCGCCCCAGCCGAGCTCGAGTCGGCCTTCTCGGAGGGCATCGGGTTCGACGGGTCGGCCATCGAAGGGTTCGCCCGCGTCTTCGAGGCCGACATGCTGGCCAAACCCGACCCGTCGACGTTCCAGGTCCTCCCCTGGCGGGGGGACAGCCCGGGCACCGCGCGGATGTTCTGCGACCTGTCCATGCCCGACGGGTCGGCGAGCTTCGCCGACCCGAGGCAGGTCCTGCGCCGGGCGCTGTGGCGGGCGGGTGAGCTGGGGTTCACCTTCTACACCCACCCCGAGATCGAGTTCTTCCTGCTCACCAAGGAGCCAAAACGGGGCAAGCGACCCAAGCCAGTCGACGATGCGGGCTATTTCGACCACGTCCCCCACGGCACCGGCCACGACTTCCGCCGGGCCACGATCACCATGCTCGAGGCGATGGGGATCTCCGTGGAGTTCAGCCATCACGAGGGTGCACCGGGCCAGAACGAGATCGACCTGCGGTATGCCGACGCGCTGAGCACCGCGGACAACATCATGACGTTCAAGACGGTGGTCAAGGAGGTCGCCCTGGAGCAGGGGATCTACGCGACGTTCATGCCGAAACCTTTCGTGGACTACCCCGGGTCCGGGATGCACACCCACCTGAGCCTGTTCGAGGGCGATACCAACGCGTTCCACGAAGCTGGCGCTCCTTATCAGCTGAGCCAGACCGGCCGGCAGTTCATTGCCGGCCTGCTGCGTCACGGCGCCGAGATCACCGCGGTGACCAACCAGTGGGTCAACTCCTACAAGCGGATCTGGGGTGGTGGTGAGGCTCCGGAGTACGTCACGTGGGGTCACAACAACCGGTCCGCCATGATCCGCATCCCGATGTACAAACCGAACAAGGGCCAGTCGACGCGAGTGGAGGTGCGTTCGTTGGACGCTGCCTGCAACCCCTATCTGGCGTTCGCCGTGATGCTCAACGCCGGCCTCAAGGGCATCGAGGAGGGCTACGAGCTGCCGCCCGAGACCGAGGACGACGTCTGGAACCTCAGCGACGCCGAGCGGCGGGCGATGGGGATCGAGCCGCTGCCTCGCTCACTGGGGCGAGCGCTGGACGTCATGGAGCGCAGCGAGCTCGTCGCCGAGACGTTGGGGGAGCACGTCTTCGACTTCTTTCTCCGCAACAAGCTGGCGGAGTGGGAGGACTACCGTAGCCAGGTGACCCAGTTCGAGCTCGACCGATATCTGCCCCGCCTCTAGTGGCGGGAGCGGTCCCGGGGGCGAACGGGCGACGGTCGGGCACCCCCGCGGGACGGCTCGCGCGACTCGGTTTCGCCGACCCCGCTCGAGCAGAGCGGCTGCTGCAGGACAAGGTGCTCACGGGCTTCGCGGACCCGCTCGACGACATCTTCCACGACGGTCTCCCCGACGCGCTCAGCCAGGCCGCCGACCCTGACCAGGCACTGCTGGGGCTGGTCCGCGTCGTCGAGTCGCTCGCAACCAGGCCGACTGGACCGATGTCGGACGGGGGCGCGATGCTCGCCGCGCTGCGACGTCCGGGTCCGGCCCGCGACCGCCTGGTGGCAGTCCTGGGCGGGTCCGTCGCGCTCGTCGACCACCTCGTCAGTCACCCCGAGCACTGGCGTTGCGTGGCCGAAGCGACGGTGCCGACGGCCGCAGGGCTACGAGACCGGCTCGTCGAGGCGGTCAGTCCCTCGGCGTCGTCAGAGCCCTCCGACCCGGGCGGGGCCGCGCGCGAGCAAAACGCGGACGCGGACGCCCGGGCGCGCACAGGGCCGCGCACGGACCGTTCGCCTGCAGGCGGCCGGTTCCCGCCCGCGTACGATGCCCTGAGGATCGCCTATCGGCGTGAGTTGCTGGCCATCGCGGCGCTCGACCTCACTTCACCGGACCCGGTGGGTTATCTGCCGGCGGCGGCCGAGCAGCTGTCCTGGCTCGCGGAAGCGGCTCTGGAAGCGGCCTTGGTGATCTCGCGTGACGAGTTCGGGCCGGGGTCCGACGACTGCCGGCTGGCGGTTATCGGCATGGGCAAGACCGGGGGCGGCGAGCTCAACTACGTGTCCGACGTCGACGTGATCTTCGTAGCCGAACCGGCCGAAGGCGTGGACGAGGAGCGCGCCCTCCAGGTGGCGACACACCTGGCCACCGGCATGATGCAGGCGTGCTCGGCGACGACGGGGGAGGGGACTCTGTGGCCGGTCGATCCGGCGCTGCGCCCCGAGGGCAAGAACGGTCAGCTGGTCCGCACCATCGCCAGCCACCGGGCCTACTATGAGCGCTGGGCCAAGACCTGGGAGTTCCAGGCTCTGCTCAAGGCGTGGGTGTCGGCCGGCGACCTCGAGATCGGCAGGGCCTATAAGCGGACCATCACCCCGTTCGTCTGGGAGGCCGCCGGGCGCGAGCACTTCGTCGAGGACGTCCAGGCGATGCGACGACGGGTCGAGGCGCACGTCCCGACCGCCGAGGCCGAGCGCCAGCTCAAGCTGGGGCGCGGTGGGCTGCGGGACGTCGAGTTCTCGGTGCAGCTGCTGCAGCTCGTGCACGGCCGGTCGGACGAGTCGCTGCGCTCGGCGACCACCCTCGAGGCGCTGTCGGCCTTGGCCAAGGGCGGCTATGTCGGCCGCGAGGACGCCACGACGTTGGGCGAGGCATACCGGCTGCTGCGGACCCTCGAGCACCGCATCCAGCTGCAGAAGCTGCGCCGCACCCACCTGATGCCGACCAGCGAGCCCGACCTGCGCCGGCTCGGTCGCGCCATCGGGCTGCGCTCCGACCCGGCCAAGGAGGTCGTCGAGCTGCGTCAGTCCCGCTCGCGCGAGGTGCGCCGCATCCACGAACGGCTGTTCTACCGGCCGCTGCTGAACGCGGCGGCCAAGCTGACCTCCACGGACACCTCGCTCAGCCCCGAGGCGGCCCGAGCACGACTGTCGGCGCTCGGGTTTCGCGATCCCAGCGGGGCCATGCGTCACCTCGCGGCGCTGACTGCGGGGGTCTCCCGCCGAGCCGCGATCCAGCGCACGCTGCTGCCGGTCATGCTCGGCTGGTTTGCCGACGAGGCCGACCCGGACGCGGGCATCCTGGCGTTCCGTCGGGTCAGCGAGGAGCTCGGCACCATCCACTGGTACCTCAAGATGCTCCGCGACGAAGGCAGCTCCGCCGAGCGCCTGGCCCGCACACTTGCCCGCAGCCGGTATGCAGCGGACCTGCTCATCAGCGCCCCCGAGTCGGTCGCCATCCTCGGTGAGAGCAGTGGGCTGGCGCCCCGGTCCCAGGAGCAGCTGCAGCTGACGATGGCGAGCGCGGTCGGCCGCAAGGAGGACGCCGACTCCGCGATCGCCTCCGTTCACGGCATCAGACGCCACGAGCTGCTGCGGATCGCGATGACCGATCTCAACACCGACCTGGGTCCCGAGGGGGTCGGCACCGCCCGCTCGAGCCTGGCTGGGGCCACCCTCCACACTGCGCTTCACATCGCGACCCATCGGGTCGAGGAGCAGGTCGGAGCGCCGCTGGGCACCCGGTTAGCCGTCATCGGCATGGGCAGCCTCGGCGGACGCGAGATGGGGTATGCCTCCGACGCCGACGTGCTGTTCGTGCATCGTCCCGCCGGGCAGGTCGACGGGCAGGTCGGCGGTCAGATCGGCGGGCAGGGCGGCGGGCAGGTCGGCGGGCTCGACGACGCCGAGGCGCAGCGGCGGGCGGTCCTGGTGGTGCAGGAGCTGTTGCGTCTGATGGGCGCCGCAGGACTCGGCGCCCAGCTGGACGTCGACACCGACCTGCGGCCGGAGGGCAAGAACGGCCCGCTGGTGCGCAGTCTCGCCTCCTACGAGTCCTACTACTCGAGGTGGGCCGCGACCTGGGAGTTCCAGGCCTTGCTGCGGGCCCGTCCCGTGGGCGGGGACCCTGACCTGGCAGCGGACTTCATGGCGGTGGTGGACCGGGTGCGCTACCCCGAGGGGGGACTGACGGCCGCCCAGGTCCGCGACATCCGGGTGATGAAGGCGCGGGTCGAGTCGGAGCGGCTCCCGCGAGGTGCGGACCGGCGTACCCATCTCAAGCTCGGTCTGGGCGGCCTGGCGGACGTCGAATGGATGGTCCAGCTGGTCCAGCTGCAGCACGCGTGCAACGACCCGGCGCTGCGGGTGACCGGCACGATGACGGGTCTCGACGCGGTCGAGGGCGGCGGGTACCTCACGCCCAGCGAGGCCCAGAGCCTGCGAGTCGGTTGGGGCCTGGCGGCCTCGCTGCGCAATGCGGCGGTCCTGTGGCGCGGGCGTCCGGTCGCCTCGGTTCCGAGCGACCTGAGGGACGCCGACGGGATCGGGCGGATCATCGGGCGGCGTCCGGGTGCTCAGGCCACCCTGGAGGAGGACTACATGCGGGTCAGCCGGCGCTGCCGAGCGGTGGTCGAGGCGAACTTCTACTAGGCGCGCCGACAGCCGGCACACCCGGTAGCCTCGTGGCAATGACGGCTCGGCATCCCCCACGGACGCCGATGCCCCCGTACTCCGAGGTCTTTGCGGTCCCGGGCTTTCCTGCGCTCTTCATCGCGGGGGCTCTGTCCACCTGGGGCGACTACATCGCCCGGTTCACCGTCGCGGCGGTCGTCTACAACCGGACGAGCTCGCCCCTGGCCACCGCGACCACCCTGGCGGTGAGCATGCTGCCGTCCATCTTCGGTCGGACCCTGCTCGGACCGCTGGCCGACCGGTTGCCGTACAAGTACGTCCTGGTGTGCTCTCACCTGTCTCGCGCGCTGATGGTGCTCGTCCTCATCGGGCTGGTAGCCACGCACGCACCCCTAGCCGCCCTCCTCGCCGGGCTGTTCGTGTTGGAGACGCTGGGCGGACCGGCCGTCGCCGCCAACCAGGTGTTGCTGACCGACCTGTTCACCCAGCGCCGGGTTTACGTGCGGGCCATGGGGATGACGGCGCTGTCCGAACAGCTCAACCAGGCGGTCGGGCTCGTCCTCGGCGCACTCATCGTGGCTGGGCTCGGCGCGGTTCGGGGGCTTCTTGCGGACTTGCTCACCTTCGTCGTCTCGGCGGTCGTCGTGCTGGTAGTCGTCAAGGTCCGGCCGGTGGTCGGCGACTCGTCACCGGGGTTGCTGGGCTTCTTCGACGACCTCGGAGCAGCGATCGCCTATATCGCGCGGCACCCGGTCCTCAGCCGACTGCTGCTGCTCAGCCTGGTCGCGGCAGTCGGGGTGGCAGCGCCGGAGGCGGTGGCCATCCCCTATGCCGGGGGCGCGGGCACGGGTGGGCTGTTGATGGCGGCGCCGATTGCCGGGGCAGCCCTCGGGGTCGTCGTCGTCGGCCGTTGGGAACCCCGCGTCTCGAACGACCGCATCATCGTGCTCGCGTTGGCCATGCCGGTCCCGCTGCTGTTCACCGTCCTCGGGCTGTCGACGCCCGTCGTGTTCGTGCTCTGGTTCGTCAGCGGCATGCTGCAGGCGTTCATGGTGCCGCTGCAGTCCACCTTCACGCTGGTCACGCCCATCGACCGACGCGGCACCGTCTTCGGGCTGGCGGGGGCACTGTCGGTGACCGCGGCGGGCCTTTCCTACCTGCTGGCGGGGTGGTTCTCCGAGCTGGCCACCCCCGGGGCGGCGGTGACCATGTGCGCGGTCATCTGCCTCGGCGCCGTTGTGCTGTTGGCGGCAAGCTGGCCGCGACGTGTCCTCGACGAGGCGGTGCAGGCGGCATACGGCGAGTAGAGGGCGCGAGCCGGCCCACAGGTCCGGGATGCCCCTCGGTCAGCGGGGGAGCACCACCCCGTACGGTGGGCTGATGGACTACCGATACCTCGGCAACAGCGGCCTCAAGATCTCCGAGATCACCTATGGCAACTGGCTGACACACGGCTCCCAGGTAGAAAACGACACCGCGCAGAAGTGTGTCCGCGCCGCCCTGGACGCCGGGATCTCGACGTTCGACACGGCGGACGCCTACGCCAACACCGCGGCCGAGACCGTTCTCGGACAGGCCCTCGAGGGCGAGCGTCGTGAGTCCCTGGAGATCTTCACCAAGGTCTACTGGCCGACAGGACCGGCCGGCAAGAACGACGTCGGGCTCTCGCGCAAGCACGTCATGGAGTCGATCGACGGTTCGCTGAGACGACTCGGCACCGACTACGTGGACCTTTATCAGGCACACCGGTACGACACGGAGACACCGCTCGAGGAGACCATGCAGGCCTTCGCGGACATCGTGCGTCAGGGCAAGGCGCTCTATATCGGCGTGAGCGAGTGGACGGCCGACCAGATCCGTGACGGCGTCCGGCTGAGCCGCGAGCTGGGTTTTCAGCTGATCTCCAACCAGCCTCAGTACTCCATGCTGTGGCGTGTCATCGAGGCCGATGTCGTGCCCGCCAGCCGGGAGCTCGGGCTCTCTCAGATCGTATGGTCGCCCGTGGCGCAGGGCGTCTTGACCGGGAAGTACAAGCCAGGCGAGCAGCCGCCATCTGGGTCCCGCGCCACCGACGACAAGGGCGGCGCCGACTCCATCAAGCGCTTCATGACCGACGACGTGCTGAGCCGGGTCCAGGGGCTGCAGCCCATCGCCGAGGCCCTCAGCCTCACGATGTCGCAGCTGGCCGTGGCCTGGGTCCTGCAGAACGACAATGTGGCGGCTGCCCTGATCGGCGCATCGAGGCCAGAGCAGGTCACTGAAAACGTCGAGGCGGCCGGTGTGACGATCCCCGCAGAGCTGCTGGCCCAGATCGACGAGGCTCTCGGCGACAGCATCGAGCGTGATCCGGGCAAGACCGCCGAGAACGCCCCCGGGCACCGACCCGCCTGATCATCAGGGGGACGACCCCCAGACGACTCCGAGGACGGTGACCCCGACGCCGGCCACGACCGAGACGCTCGCTGCCTGGGCCTCACGGACCGCCGGCGGCGTTGTGGACCCAGCGGGAACGCACATCGCGACCCATCCTGACCGGTCAGCGCGAGTCGCGACGGCCCTGGCGGCGGCGCCCCGCCGCGCTGGTGCTGGCTCGGTTGCGTTCCGTGCGTGGAGATCGCAGGGCTTGGTCGCCGCGCGGCCGGGCCGGGGCCATGGACCCGCGGGTCGCCCGTGTCGACGCGGCTCCAGCAGTGGGGGGCGCGGACGTCTCGGCCCGTGCGGCGGCGATCCGCTCGGCCCGGAGATCCGCCGCTGCCTGGCGGGACAACACCGCCAGGCGTCTGCTCACGCGTGACAGAGCCTCCTCGAACACCTCTGCCTTGGCAGCGTTCCTGGAGTTCCCAGGCCGGGCCGCGCCGCGCCCGCCCTTCGCTCCGACCCGAGCACTGGCCTGACGTCGGTACAGACCCGTGTACTTGTTGCGGGCGCGTCGAACTCGCACATGGAGCTCGCCCACGGCGTCCTCGTCCAGCTCGGCCAGGGCAGCCCGCTCCGTTTCGTCCCACATCAGTCTTTCGGCGTCGTTGAGCTGGGCCAGCAGTGACGAGTTCATGCCGACACCCTTGCGCATCGCGGACCCAGCGTCGAGAGCCGTCGGCGTCGGGACTGCCGCGTGGCTCGGCCGTAGCGGCTCGATCTCCCGGCTAACCTGTCGGCGTGGGAGGACCAGGCCCGTCTGACAGGTCACCATCGGCCACCCATCTCGCGACGTCCAGTGCGCTCGAGCTCGTCTTCGACCTCCTCTTCGTCTTCACGATCACTCAATTGGCGAAGAACCTCGCGAGGGACCACAGCTGGGTTGGCTTCACTCAGACGGTCATCCTCGTGGTGCTGCTGTGGTGGACCTTCGGGAGCTATGCATCATTGGTGCGGGTCAACCAGACCTGGCTCGGGCGCGCCTTGCTCGTGGCAGGGATCGTCGCGAACCTCGGTCTCGCCCTGTCGATCCCGTATGCGTTGACAGCCGACCGGGTCGTGTTCGCCCTCTGTTTTGCGGCGGTCGTCGCCGTGCACACGGCGCTGTACCTCGTTGAGTGCGAGATCGTCGATCGAGCCCAGGTGTTGTGGACCTGTGTGGTCAACGGCGCTGCGCCGGCCATCGTGCTGCTGGGTGTGTTTGCCGACAGCGAAGCACTGGTGGTCTGGTGGGCCGCGGCGGGCCTCGTGGAGCTCGTACTGCCGATCGTGGTGAAACGGATATCACTGGACTTCGCAACACAGGCACCCGCTCTCTCGTCGCACCCCGACCGGTTCGTCCGTCGTCATGGGGTGCTGCTGATCGTGCTGCTCGGTGAGTCGGTGCTCACGATCGCCATCGGGATGGGGACCGCGTTCAGCGACCTCGATGCCGAACAGGTTCTCGTGACACTCACCGCAGTGGCCCTGGCCGGGACCCTTTACTACGCCTATTTCGGCGAACGCGACGACGACGCGGCATACCGGGCCCTCGAACGCGTGCCGCCGCGCCGCCGCGAGACCGTGGCAATGCTGAGCTTTGGATACGGGTTTGCACTCATGCTGCTTGGTGTCGACTTCGCGGTCGCTGGCGTACGCGACGTGCTCGAGCATCCCGGAGCAGTTCCCGCACTCACCTTCGGGGGATACCTCGCCGGGGGCGTGGGTGCCTACTGGGTCGGTCTCGGGTTCTTCCGACTCGCGATCGGCCGGGCGTTCGCGCGGAGTCGCATCGTGTTCGGGTTCGCGCTCGGCGCCTTTGCGCTGCTCGGTCGCCTCTCCGGCCTCGCTGAGCTGCTGGCCCTGCTCGTCCTGTCCGTGGGCATGGTGGCGGTCGAGGGGTACGGAGCTCGGCGACGACGCAGGCTCAGGGCTGTTCTGTGAGCCTCAGTGAGGTCGACGCTGTCTGGCCCCCACGAAAGTAGCTCACCGTCACGGTGTCCCCGATGGCCGCCGTCGCCAGCAGGTAGGCGAGGCTGCTCGGGTTGGCACCCTGGCCGTTGACTGCCGTGACGATGTCTGCTACCCGGATACCGGCCTTGGCTGCCGGACCGGCTGGGTCGACGCCCTGGACGAACACCCCGTGAGGTGCGTCGAAGTAGTCCGTCACCGACTCTGGCACCGGAACGGTGGCCATGCCGAGCCACGGGTGTGCGACCCGCCCGTTGGCGACCAGCTGGCGCACGATCGCGTCGACCGTCTGCGACGGCACCGCAAAGCCAATACCGACACTGCCGCCGCCACTTTCACCAGAAGCGTTGGGAACCGTGGAAATCGCCGTGTTGATCCCCACGAGACGACCGTCGCAGCTGACCAGTGGGCCGCCGGAGTTTCCGGGGTTGATCGACGCGTCCGTCTGGATGGAGCCGACGAGCACGGTCGTGCCGCCGTCGCCCGTGGGCGCCGTGACGTTGCGGCCGAGCGCGCTGACGATCCCGCTCGTGACCGTGTTGGACAAGCCCAGGGGCGCGCCGAGCGCCACGACTGGTTGTCCGACGTCTAGGCGCTGGGCGTCGCCGAGCGGCAGCGCGGGCAGCTTGGCGGCGGAGACCCGCAGGACCGCGAGGTCCGTCTTGGGGTCGCGCCCGACGAGGCTGGCCCGCTTCGTCGTCCCGTCACTCAGCAGCACGTCGATGGTTCCACCCGATGCCGCGACGGCGATGACGTGATCGTTGGTGACGACGACCCCGTCGGCGGTGGCGATGGCCCCGCTGCCCGTCCCGGACCCCGAAGGTCCCGATGCGGCTATCGTCACCACACTGGGCAGGACGTCACGCGCCACCCGGGTGGCATCGCAGCTTCCGGCGCCTCCGGTGCGCACGGCCGCGAACAGCCAGCCGCCGAGCGCCCCACCGATCAGCCCGAGGGCGAGCACCCCGCCGAGCGCGGGGGTCAGCCAACCTGGTCGGCGAAACCGCGGACCGGTTGCAGGCACCTGCGGTTCGACCACCGGCGACCCGGCCTCGTCCAATCGTGAACCCACCATGGCAACGCTAGCGCGTGCCTCGGGTTTGTCGGTCCGTGATGCCGACCGGATGATGTGGCCGACTCGTGACGCCCCGCCAGCAGCTCACGCCAGACCTGCATGGCGCAGATCCCTCGGTATAGCTGGGGGCTGCGATCATGGCTGGTTCAGCCTGTGACCAGCGCCGGAATCCACGCGCATCCTGCTGGTGTGCGCGGCTTCTGGCTATTTTCACGCGATGAGGGCGACTAGCTCGGGCTGGGCCTCCAGCCACACCGTGAAGGCGCGGCTCTGTCCGTCCCGCCAGGCACTGGCGGGGGTCGCGGGGATGCCGGAGTTGCAGCCACCGCACCCGAACCGGTCGAAGATGCTGGCCTGCACCTTCTGGAACGACTCGAGGTCTCCGAGGACGGCCCCTGGCAGGTGCACCGTTACCGCCACCTCGCGAGGGGGCAGTGGCTGCGGGTTGAGCTCGCTCATGTTCTTGTCCTTCCCATGGTCCTTGGCCGTGGCGTCTGCCGCAGTCATCGGAAGGAGGGTGCCCGGACAGGGCAGATAGCTCCCGGGTGCGGGCCCTCAGGCCGGGCGGCTCGCCGAACCCAGGTGGCACCCTGCACGGCACCGAGCTCTGCAGAGGTTCTGCCGTTGTGAGCGGTGAGGGTCAGCCGAGGTGGTGGTCCTCGGCTGACCCTCGGCGGTTCGACAAAGGGGTGGTTCTTCGGTGGGCTACTGGTCGCGTCGGTGGATGGTGAACGGGACCTGCTGCGGGTGCCGCTCGTCTCGGCCGAGGTAGACCCGGTTGGGGGGGAGCCGGTCGTTGCCGGCGTTGAGGCCGGTGACGGTGACCCGCGCGGCGCAGTCGGTGTGGAAGTTGACACCGTCGATGTGTCCGTAGTCGGCGAACGCGAAGGTGAGGGTGCGGTGGTCTGGGGACAGTTCGGCCACGTCACCCTTCTCGAGCTTGACGGGGTCGATCCGCAGTGGGGTGGGGCTGATGATCTGCCCGGTGTAGACGACGCGGTTGTCGTTCTTGTGGGTGACCCGCAGGTGGAAGCCGGAGCTGTCGTGCCACAGATAGTCCCCGCCGCGGTCACCGCCGTCGAAGTCCTTCGGGGCGCCCTCGACCCGCAGACCCCACGGACCGCGGTCACAGGCGAGGTCCGTCGCCGACGGCGCAGCGGTGGTGGTCGTCGAGGTGGTGCCGGCCGATGCGGACGGGGGAGTGCTGGTCGTTGAGGCGGCGGATGCGGCGCTGGGGACGATGAACGCGGCGGCGGCGGCCAGGCAGGCGCCGCCTCCGACCAACCCGGCGATCCTGCCGGTGATGGGTGATGTCGCAAACATGGTGAAGACCTTTCGTCTGACCCCGGAATGGGTTGTATGAGTGGACAACTCGAAGATTGCCCGGTGACTGTGTCCCCGGTGTCCGGTTCACGTTCGGGTCACGTCATGCTTGACCACGAATCCGACCAACGTCCCCGGGGTAGCCAGGACGAGGCGGGCGCGAGCCGCTCCCTTGACTGCCGGACTGCCGGACTGCCGGACTGACTGACCCGACTGGTCGACGCCGCGCATGACCCGGGATTGCTGACCGGCGCGTCTGGGGTCACCCCCCGTCAGTGGGGATCGCGTATCAGAGCGACTGGCCGTTGCTCCTCACCCATTACCGTTGGCCGCCCCGGCCGGCAGGCCAATCGAAGGAGCACCTCGTGACTGTTCCACCCAGCACCCACGGCAACTACCTCAGCAGCGATCACTGGGTCCACATCCAGGATCCCGCGGGCCATGAGGTCTTCATCCTTTCTGGGACGGTCATCCTCAACCCGCCCCTCGTCGGGACGTCTGCCACCCGCTGGAACCGGGGCGCCACCGCGTTCGACATTCCGCTCCGCGGCCTGCCGGATGGTCAGGGGCTCGTCATCGAGCAGTGGGCTCCAACCGTCCTGCTCGGGTCGATCCAGAACGACGGAGTCTCGAACAACGCCGGCTGGGCCGTGGACGACTTCGACGTCTATGCACCGAGGCTGTCACCGCCGTCGAGGCCATGTTCACCGCCGTCGAGGCCATGTTCAACTACGCGGTCGGAGACAGCGACGGTTACGTGATGCGCGTCTCGTACTCCGTGACGGTCGTCGGGCACTTCGCACCAGTTCCCGTCATCGAATAGACGAACGAACGCCTCGCACTCGCGCGGAGGCGCCGCGGGGGTCGGCCCCTCTCCACAGGACCGTGGTGGGGCGGGGCCGGCGTGGAGGCGGCAGATGCCTTGCCGATCGCGCCGAAGCGCCCGATCCGACATGAAGTCCCCATTGGAGCCCGTTCGTGTCGTTTGAGGCACCGAGCGAGCCCAGGCCGTGCGCGCGGGGGATGCCGGGACGGGTCACGCGCATTCGCTGCGCCGGAACTACACCACCGTGTGGACCGACGCTGGTGTGCCCCTGCGCGTCATCGACCACGTGACCGGCCAGGAGTCCATCGGCATGACGCTCGGCACCGACACCGAGGTCACTCCGGCCGGTCTGGCTCGGCGGTCCGGCTCGGGCTCGGGCTCGGGCTCGGCAATCGACGAGGCCTTGACGCTCAGCACGGGCTGTCGTGAAGGCCTCTTGATCGATGACCAGCGATGACAACTACCGGGTCAAGTTGCTGGTCGATCAGTAATGAGATCCGCCCGCAGGCCTCTGACCTGCGGTTATGGGCTAAATGTCGAAGTACATCTCGAACTCGTGGGGATGCGGGCGGAACCGGATCGGGTCCACCTCGTTGGTGCGCTTCCACTCGATCCAGGTCTCGATCAGGTCGGGCGTGAACACGTCGCCGGCCAGCAGGTACTCGTGGTCCGCCTCGAGCGCCTCGAGGACCGCCGGCAGCGAACCGGGAACCTGGGCGATCGCCGCGTGCTCCTCGGGTGGCAGCTCGTACAGGTCCTTGTCCACGGGCTCCGGCGGCTCGGTGCGGTTCTTGATGCCGTCGAGGCCGGCCATCAGCTGCGCTGCGAAGGACAGGTAGGGATTGGCCGACGGGTCCGGGATGCGGAACTCGATGCGCTTGGCCTTCGGTGAGGTCCCCGCGATCGGGATCCGCACGCAGGCAGAGCGGTTACGGGCCGAGTAGACCAGGTTGACGGGTGCCTCGTAACCCGGCACGAGTCGGTGGTAGGAGTTCACCGTCGGGTTCGTGAACGCTAGCAGCGAGGGGGCGTGCGCGAGCAGGCCACCGACATACCAGCGGGCAAGGTCCGACAGCCCGCCATAACCGCTCTCGTCGTAGAACAGCGGCTCGCCGTCCTTCCAGAGCGACTGGTGCGTATGCATACCCGAGCCGTTGTCACCGAACAGCGGTTTTGGCATGAACGTCGCGGTCTTGCCCATCGCCCAGACGGTGTTCTTCACCACGTACTTGAACTTCATCATGTCGTCGCCGGACTGGAGCAGCGTGTTGAACCGGTAGTTGATCTCCTGCTGACCCGCCGTGCCGACCTCGTGGTGCGAGCGCTCGACGATCAGACCGACGTCGTCGAGGCCGAGGCAGATCTTGTCTCGCAGGTCGGCGAAGTGGTCGACCGGGGGCACCGGGAAGTAGCCACCCTTGTATCGGGTCTTGTAAGCCTGGTTGCCGCCGGGCTCCTCGCGGCCGGTGTTCCACGCGGCCTCGATCGAGTCGATGAAGTAGTAGCCGGCGTTGGCCTTGGTCTCGAAGCGGACGTCGTCGAAGACGTAGAACTCCGCCTCCGCCCCGAAGTAGGCGGTATCAGCGATGCCGGTCGACTTGAGGTAGGCCTCGGCCTTGGCGGCGACGTTGCGCGGGTCACGGCTGTAGGGCTCGTCGGTGAAGGGGTCGACGATCGAGAAGTTGAGGATGAGCGTCTTCTCCACCCGGAACGGGTCCAGATAGGCGGACGAGACGTCGGGGATCAGCTTCATGTCGGACTCGTGGATGGCCTGGAATCCGCGGATCGACGAGCCGTCGAACGCCTGGCCGTTGGTGAAGAAGTCGATGTCGACACTCTTGGCGGGGACGTTGAAGTGCTGCATGACGCCGGGCAGGTCGCAGAACCGGACGTCGACGAACCTGACGTCCTCGTTCTTGATGAACTCGAGGCATTCCTCGGGCTTGCTGAACATCCATCCTCCTGTGGTGGGTGGCGGGCCGGGCGTCAGGCAACGGGGGCGCCCAACCGCGCATGCGGTTCCGGGTGAGAGACTAGGGCCCGGGAATGACGAGCCCGTGACCCGAATGTTTCACTGGCGTTACAGCGACCTGGACACGCACTGACGATCGACGGAAGGCTCAGCCCGTGGTGGACCGCAGGGACGTCGCATCCTGGCTGGAGGGTCCCAACGCGCGGCGACCGGACGCCGCCACCGACTACCCCGGCAAGCGTCTTGACATGCCCGAGTCCGGCCCTGGTTCGATCGCCCGGTTCGGGCGACGGCTCGTGGCCATCGTCATCGACTGGACGCTGTGTCAGGTGATGGCCTACGCGCTCTTTCGGGTCACCCTGGGTGAGGGGGGACCGAGCTCGTTCGCCCCGCTGCTCATCTTCGGCGTCGAGAACATCCTGATGTTGAGCACGCTGGGTTCCACGTTCGGCCAGCGGATCCTCGGTGTTCGGCTCACGTCGATCGCGGGGGAGCGGGCCACGCTCCTGCAGGTCGTGGCCCGCACCGTGCTGCTCTGCGTTGCCGTTCCCGCCCTGATCTGGGACCGCGACTCGCGAGGCCTGCACGACAAGGCCGCCCAGACTGTCCTGGTCCGGATGTGAGGGCCATCGAGCTCGACCGAGTAGCCCTCGTGACCAACAGCGACGAGCGGTATGCCGACCCCGAGATCCACCTGCTACGCGAGGCGCTGGGTGAGGCCGGTGTGACGGCCGACGTCGTCTCCTGGGACGACGAGATCGACTGGAGCGCATACGCACTCGTCGTCGTTCGCACCACCTGGGACTACTTCGACCGACTCGTCGAGTTTGGTGAGTGGGCGATGAAGGTCGACAAGGTGACCACCCTGGTGAACCCGGCCGACGTGATCCGGTGGAACTCCCACAAGGGTTATCTCGTCGAGATGGCCGCGCGCGGGGTCCCGACGGTGCCCACCGTGCTCATCCCGGGTCAGTCGGTGGACGTCACCGACCAGCTGCGGGAGACCGTGTGGGACGAGGTCGTTGTCAAGCCCGCCGTCGACGGCGGCGCGCGCTGGACCCACCGCGGCAGGCGCGACGACCCGGCGACGGCCGCCGCAGCGGAGCGGCTGTCCGCCAAGGGCGATGTGGTGGTCCAGCCGTTCGTGCCCGGGATCTCCGCTGGCGAACGGTCGCTCGTCTTCATGGCCGGGCGGCTCTCTCACGCGGTGCGCAAGGTGCCTGCGGCCGGCGACTACCGCTCGCAGCGCCACCTGGGCGGCACCGAGTCCGACCACGCACCCGACTCTGCCGAGGTCCAGGTGGCCCTGGCCGCGATGCAGGTCGCACCGGGCCGGCTCAGCTATGCCAGGGTCGACCTCGTCGACTGGGAGGGCTCTCCCGCGCTGATGGAGCTCGAGGTGATCGAGCCAGATCTCTTTTTCCGCGGCATCGCGGCGCGGCATGAGGCGTTTGTGACGATGGTGCAGGACGAGCTCGCCCGCGCTGGCGAGGCCGGAGTGCGGTTTGGCGGGCCCGTACGACCAGGTGACCCAGACCGAGTGCGTTAGTCGACACGGGCGGGCGGCGGTCAGCGGCCGCGCATTGCCTTGCGGTCGACGCGCGCCCGGGTGGGGTCGATGCCCTTCGGCAATGGCGGCCGGACGCCTCCGATGGAACGTAGCCGCTTGTTGACGACAGACACCTCCTCCTTGGTCAGGACCGGCTTGAGTCGCTGCACCTTGCTGGCGAGCTTGCGGATGGTCACCTCGTCATCTCCGGCCCCGTCACCCACACGCATGAGGATGACCGGTACACCGTTGGCGACGCGCTCGACCTTGCGGCGTTCGGCGACGAGCAGCTTTTGGGCACGGCCGGTGGGGCCCTCGCCGATCAGCACGATGCCCGGCCGACCAACGGCGCGGTAGACCAGGGCGGCCGACGCGAGATCGGTCGCCTTGAGGGCGTCCGCGGCCACTGGCTCCTCGGTGATGTACCAGCCCCGCCGGATCGACTTCAGGGCCGCGCCCACGGCGCCGGGTTGCCCCTCGATCTGCCGGTACGCCGCCCGCTCGGCCCGCCGGCTCAGCACGATGGTCGCGGCCAGGAAGGCGAGCGGGACCCCGACGACCAGCGCGAAGAACAGGATGTGGAAGACCACGCCGACGACTGCCGCGACAGCCAGGACGCCGACGGCGGCCAGCGCCATCCACCACCCGATGTTCGAGTCGACGGCCTTGGCGGCCACGAACACCTGCTTGACCTGGGCGAACCGCCCGGGGGCCTTGGGGGGCTTGTCTGCCTTGGGGGTTCTGGCCATGCGGGTCAGGATACGGCCGCGACGCTCGAGCGAGCCAACCCCGCCACCAAGGTTGCCGCCTCCTGGCGGGCCGGGGAGTCGGCCGCGGCCGCGAGGTGGGCCAGCTGCCCCGGGATCGGCCGACCCCACCGCCGCATGGCGGTCGCCCAGAGGCGCCCGGCGCGGTAGGAGGAGCGGACCAGGGGCCCGGCCATGACACCCTTGAACCCGAGCCCGTCGGCTACCTCGGACCAGTGCACGAACTCTTCGGGCTTGACCCACCGGTCAACCGGGTGGTGGCGGGGCGAGGGACGCAGGTACTGGGTGATCGTGATGATGTCGGTGCCGGCCTCGTGCAGGTCTGTCAGCGCCCGCTCGACCTCGTGGCCCTCTTCGCCCATCCCGAGGATGAGGTTGGACTTGGTGACCAGGCCCGCGTCTCGGCCCATGGTGATGACGTCGAGGGATCGCTCGTAGCGGAAGGCGGGCCGGATCCGTTTGAAGATCCTGGGCACCGTCTCCACATTGTGGGCCCACACCTCGGGGCGCGCGTCGATGACCTCGCCGACGAGCTCGGGGACCGCGTTGAAGTCGGGGACCAAGATCTCGACGCCGGTGCCAGGGTTGAGGTCGTGCACCTGCCGAATCGTCTCGGCATAGAGCCAGGACCCGCCGTCGGGCAGGTCGTCACGCGCAACGCCGGTGATGGTGGAGTAGCGCAGTCCCATCTGCCGGACCGACGCTGCGACGCGTCGTGGTTCGTCGCGGTCGAGGTCGGACGGACGCCCGGTGTCGATCTGGCAGAAGTCGCACCGACGCGTGCACTGCTCACCTCCGATGAGGAACGTCGCCTCGCGGTCCTCCCAGCACTCGAAGATGTTGGGACAGCCGGCCTCCTGGCAGACCGTGTGCAGGCCCTCGCTCTTCACCATCGAGTGCAGCTCGGTGTAGGCCGGCCCCATCTTGGCGGTGGTGCGGATCCACGACGGCTTGCGCTCGATGGGAGTCTCCGCGTTGCGCGCCTCGACACGCAGCATGCGACGGCCTTCGGGGGCCACGGTCACGGCGGCGTCCTCACTGTCGACGTTGCCCAGGACGGCTCCGGTATGCCGGTGAGCAGGCGCGCCCAGGGGTCACCGGGCGCTGCACCAAGAGTACGCCGGCGGAGTCGGGGGTATTCCATCGCGGGCTGGTCAGGCAGCTCGAGGACCTGGAGACGAGCCGGTCGTCGGGTAGTGGCCCGAAGGCGTCGAGTCAGGCGGAACGCAGGTCGGGTGACTCGATGCGGAACAGGCTCATCCGGCCGCTTCGGCCCGGGCCTTCAGCTGTCCGGCCTCGATGTCGACGTAACGCTGGGTCAGCCGCCCGTAGAGCATCCGCGCGAGGCCGGTCCCAGGACCGGACCATTCGATCGCCAGGCTGGCGGTGCTGGGACCGTCCGGGTGGCCTTGTACGACGTGGGTTCCGGTGGTGCGAACGCCCGGCATCGACGACTGCCAGGTGAACCGGCGTGGGGGATCCCATTCGAGGATCTCCCAGGTTGCCCGGGGGATGCGCGGCTGTTCCATGACGTAGCGGGCACCGACCTCCTCGGGTCGCGCGGTGTCGACCGCGATCACCGACGAGACCGTCGTGGGCAGCAGGTCCGGCCAGCGCAGGACGTCCGAGATCAGCGCCCATACGGTGTCCGGTCGGGCGTCAATGGTCGTGGTTGCGACGAGGGGGTCGATGGATCCAACGGTACAGAGGGTGTGTGGCAGGTGGGAAGGGTCAGCCGAGGACATCGGTCAGGTGCTTCTCCACATGCGGCAGCACCTCGTGCACCGGGAGGTCGCGGCCGAGCTCCTGAGACAACGACGTCACGCCGGCTCCGACGATGCCGCAGGGGATGATCACGTCGGCCCAGCCGAGGTCCGGGTCACAGTTGAACGCAAAGCCGTGCATCGTCACCTGCCGACTGACCCGCACGCCGATGGCCCCGATCTTGCGGTTCGGCCCATGATCGTCGGCCAGCACCCAGGTCCCGCTCTGTCCCTCGACCCGGGCAGCGTCGACGCCGAAGTCGGCACACACTCGAGTCATCACCTCCTCGAGCCGCCTGACGTGAGCGACGACGTCGATGGGGGCGGGTAGGCGGACAATCGGGTAGCCGACGATCTGACCGGGGCCGTGCCAGGTGATCTTGCCGCCCCGGTCCACATCGATGACCGGCGTGCCGTCGAGCGGCCGCTCGTGCGGCTCAGTGCGCTTGCCTGCGGTGTAGACCGCCACATGCTCGAGCAGCAAGGTCGTGTCAGGCTCTTCTCCGACCACGACCTTCGCGTGCAGCTCGCGCTGGGCGTCCCACGCGACCATGTAGTCGACGAGGTCCGGGGCGAAACCAAGGTGCACCACGCGCATACCCTCAGAGTAGGTCCGGGTTGATCCGGATGTCGGTGCGGGCCCCCCTCCCGCATGATGTACACATGACGAGCGAGACCGCAGCCGAACCCACAGGCTCCGCCCATGAGCCCGAACAGCCCAGCACGGGTGGCCAGACGCCTGAGCAGGGTGCTCGCAAGGCGGTCCGCATCGTGGCCGCTCTCGCGGTCCTCGCGTGGCTTGCCATCGGAGGGATCGGCGGCCCGCTCGTCGGGCGGCTGTCCGAGGTGCAGTCCAACAACAACGCCAACTTCCTTCCGCCCTCGTCCGAGTCGGCGCGGGTGGCCACCGTCGTCCAGCAGGCCACCGACACCAAGACGCTGCCGTACCTCATCGTCGTCGAACGCACGGATGGTCTTACGACCAGCGACCTCGCCGCCATCTCGAGCTTTGTCAAAGGCATTCCCGCCCTCCCACTTCCCGAGGACGCAACCCGCACGGTGGGGGAGTTCCTCCAGACCCTCCCGAGCGCCGCCATCCCGAGCCAGGACAAGCAGGCTGTGCTCGTGCCGGTGTCCTTCCTCGCGGACAAGGCGCAGGACACTGTCGGCGGCAAATCTGCTCTCTACGAGGTGGCCCAGGCGCTGCGCGGTGCCGGGGCGGCCCAGCTCGGTCCAGCGGGTATGTCCATCCACGTCACCGGGCCCGGGGGCTTCTTCGCGGACTTCGTCATCGCGTTCTCCGGCATCGACGGCATCCTGCTCCTCGTCGCCCTCGGCGTGGTTTTCCTGATCCTGCTGATCGTCTACCGCAGTCCGATCCTGCCCTTCGCCGTCCTGATCACGGCCGTGTTCGGGCTGTCCCTCGCCGTCCTGGTGATCTTTCCGCTGGCCAAGAACGGCTCGATCGACCTCAGTGGCCAGAGCCAGGGGATCCTGTCGATCCTTGTCGTCGGCGCCGCCACGGACTACGCCCTGCTCCTGGTGGCGAGGTACAAGGAGGAGCTGCACGAGCACGAGTCGACGTGGGAGGCGATGAAGACGGCCTGGAAGGCGGCCGTGGAACCGATCGCGGCGAGCGCGACGACGGTGATCATCGGGCTGCTGTGCCTGCGGCTCTCCGAGCTCGGCAGCACCAAGGGCCTCGGTCCGGTCGGTGCGTTCGGGATCGCCGGCGCCTTCGTCGCGGCGCTGACCTTCCTGCCCGCCGTGCTGCTGCTCATTGGCCGGCGAATCTTCTGGCCCCAGGTCCCACGCGTCGACCACGCGGTCAATGACGGCGTGACACAGAAGGGAATCTGGGGACGCGTCGCCCGGATGGTGGGCGCCCACCCGCGACGGACCTGGATCGCCACCTTTGTCCTGCTCGCTGCCTGCGCCGCGTTCGTGCCGACATTCCAGGCCAAGGGCGTCACCCAGTCCGCCCTGTTCCTCACCTCCGTCGACTCGGTCACCGGTCAGGAGGTGCTGGCCAAGCACTTCCCGGCGGGTTCCGGCTCACCGGTGCAGATCGTCGCGCCCCAGACCCAGGCCCAGCAGGTCGTCCGGGTCCTCGGCACCGTCGACGGCGTGCGAGACCCGGTCATCGGGACGACTCCCGGCCAGCCGCCAAGGGTCGTCGACGGGCAGGTCGTCATCCAGGCCACCCTGGTCGCGGCGGCCGACAGTGTCGAGGCGGAGGACACGATTGCCACCCTCCGGACCACCCTCGACCAGGTCTCTCCGGACGTCCTTGTCGGGGGGAGTACTGCCTCGAACCTCGACGTCCGCGACGCCAGCGACCACGACCTCAAGGTGATCATCCCGACCATCCTGGGCGTCATCTTCGTCGTGCTCGCTCTCCTGTTGAGATCACTCGGGGCGCCGCTGCTCCTCGTCGCGGCCAACGTCCTGTCGTTCACGGCCACCATCGGGGTCTCCGCGATCGTGTTCAACCACATCTTCAAATTCCCCGGTTCCGACCCCTCGACGCCGCTTTACGGGTTCGTCTTCCTCGTGGCCCTCGGCATCGACTACTCGATCTTCCTGATGACACGGGTACGGGAGGAGTCTCGGGTCCGTGGGACCAGACCCGGCATCCTCGTCGGCCTCGCGGTCACGGGCGGGGTGATCACGAGTGCGGGAGTCGTCCTCGCCTCGACGTTCTCGGCGCTCGCGGTGCTGCCCATCCTGTTCCTCGCCCAGATCGCCTTCATCGTGGCGTTCGGCGTGCTGCTGGACACCCTGGTCGTCCGCAGCCTCCTGGTACCCGCGCTCTCCTACGACCTCGGCGACCGGATCTGGTGGCCGTTCGGCATTCCCCGCGCCGGTTCGCACGAGAAGGCGGCGGTTCGCCTCACTCACGAGAGCGATGACGCGGCTCAGGCCACGACGGGAGGCGAACCGACGACGGTTCGTCAGCCGACCACGCCCGACGAGACGTGGTCGGCGGAAACGACGCCTGAACCGGAGGAGGTCCCCGAGGTGACCCGATGACCCGGGTGGGTCTGGTCGGTTACGGCAGCGCCGGCAAGTCGTTCCACGCGCCGCTCATCGCCCGGGCGGGCCTCGACGTGGTGGCCGTCGCAACAAGCAACCCCGGACGGGCAGCCGAGGTCGCCGTTGACGTCCCGGGTGCCGTCGTCGTCCCCGATATCGACGCGCTGCTCGACGTGTCCGGGCTCGACGTCGTCGTCCTCGCGTCACCCTCCAACGTCCATGTGGAGCAGGTGCATCGGGTCGCGGACGCGGGCCTGGCGGTGGTCGTCGACAAGCCGCTCGGCGTCGATGCGTCCGAGGCGCTGCAGGCGGTCGACGCCGCGTCGGCGGCAGGCATCCCCCTGACCGTCTTCCAGAATCGGAGATACGACCCGGAGTTCCGCACTCTCGCACGGGTGGTTGCCGACGGGACCGTCGGCGACATCGTGCGAGCCGAGCTGCGGTGGGAACGATGGCGCCCGGTTCCCAAGGACCGGTGGCGGGAGAACTCCACATCTGAGCAGGGCGGTGGGGTGCTGCTCGACCTGTTCAGCCATCTCGTCGACCAGGCGGTCCAGCTGTTCGGTCCGGTGATCTCCGTGTATGCCGAGCTCGCAGCCCACACAACGATTTCCGAGGATACGGCCTTCCTCAGCTGCAAACACGAGTCAGGGGTCGCCTGCCACCTCGGGTCGACGTCCTTGGCGGCCGCCCCCGGACCTTCGGTACGCCTGCTGGGCACCAACGCGGCATACGTGGCGGGCGCTCTGGGGCTCGAGTCGACGGCCTTCACCGAGTTCCTCCCAGCGGACGCACAGCACCTCGGCTGGTTGGTGCGCGGCGACGAGCGCGAGCCGGTGGTCGGTCTCGCAGGTGACCAGGCCGACTTCTACCGTGAGCTCGCCACGGCCCTGCGGGCTGACGACCCCCAGTCCGCGATGCCGGTGGATCCGCGCGAGGCCGTTCACGTCCTGGCCGTCATCGACGCCGCGAGGGTCAGCTCGACCGGCGGCCGCGTTGTCGACGTCATCACGCCCGGCACGGCGCCCGGTCGGGTTCCGCAGCCATGAATGGGCCGCAGGCCGCGGCGCCCATGCGTGTCGTCGTCACCGGAGGCGCGGGGTTCATCGGGATCCCCGTCGTAGCAGCGCTGCTCGCCCACGGCCATATCGTGACGGTCGTCGACGACCTGCGCCCCGACGTCCATCGGGACGGCGGCGAGCGAGCGACCTCGAGGCTTGCTGCCCTAGGCGTCCCGGTGATCGTGGGCGACGTGCGGGACGGCGCCGTCGTCCGAGGGGCGCTCTCGGGCGCGGAAGCCGTCGTCCACCTCGCGGCCAAGGTCGGACTGGGCGTCGACATCGACGACATAGACGACTACGTGTCCAGCAACGACCTCGGCACCGCGGTCGTGCTGCGCTCGGCCGCAGCCACGAGCGTGCCGCGCTTCGTCCAGGCGAGCTCGATGGTGGTCTACGGCGAAGGTCACTACCTCTGCTCCGAGCACGGTGTGGTCCCGCCAGGTCCCCGGACGCGAGAAGCGTTGCAGCGCAGGGTGTTCGACCCGCCCTGCCCAATCTGTGGTGCGACACTCGTACCAGGGCTCGTCTCCGAGGAGGCGGCCCTGGACCCCCGCAACACCTACGCCGCCACCAAGGTGATGCAAGAGCACCTCGCATCCGTCTGGGCGCGAGAGACCGGCGGGACGGCTGTTTCTCTGCGCCTGCACAACGTCTACGGACCAGGTATGCCGCGCAACACCCCCTATGCGGGGGTGGCAGCAATGTTCCTCTCCGCCCTGGACCGTGGCATCGCGCCGACGGTGTTCGAGGATGGCGGCCAGCGGCGGGACTTCGTCCACGTCCGGGACGTCGCCGAGGCGTTCGCCGTGGGCGTGGAGACCTCGGCCGTAGCGTCGGGTACGCACCGCGCATACAACGTGGGTTCCGGTGTGGTCAGCACCATCGGTGAGGTCGCGCGGGCTCTGGCTGGGACGCGCGGTGGGCCGCAGCCTGTTGTGACGGGGGAGTTCCGGCTCGGGGACGTCCGTCACATCACCGCGTCCAGTGAGCGCGCCGCTGCGGAGCTGGGCTGGCGGGCCACGATCGCCCTTGCCGCAGGCGTGCGCGACCTCGGGGTCGCCGCTGACACACCTGACACCTGATCGGCTGGTGCGCCAGCCCCCGTGGGCCGGTGGCGCGCCGGGACCCTACGGCTCAGGCCGAGTCGGTCACCGGTTCACGAGGCAGGGTCACGCCGAACCGGCATCCTCCCGGGACGTTCTGGACGTCGATCGACCCTTCGTGGGACTCGATGACCCCGCGGGCGATGGCCAGGCCGAGACCTGCACCGGCGTCGGTACTGCTCCGCTCGGGAGCAGCGCGCCAGCCGACGTCGAAGACGCGTTCGAGATCGCTGTCGGGGATCCCGCCACACCCGTCGGTCACCCCCACGTGGATCTGGCCGTCCTCACCGCGATCGGCTGACACGACGACCTCACCACCGGGGGCCGTGTGGCGTACGGCGTTGCCGAGCAGGTTGGTGAGGGCGCGGGCCAGGTCGTCGGCGTTGCCGACGACCGCGAGTCGGTCGTCACCGGCGAGCACCTGCACCCGAACCGAGACACCGCGTCGCCGGGCGTGCGCGTCCAGCTCAGCGGCGACGTCGTGGACGAGCTCGACCAGGCTGACCATCGACCGCGCGCGGGACTGCGACGAGCGGGCCGCGCTGACCCTCGAGAGCTCGAACAGGTCTCCGACCAGTCCCGTCATGCGGTCCACGGTCTGCCGCATCTGACGCAGGGCCGAGGGTCGGTCGTGGATGACGCCGTCTTCCAACCCCTCGGCGAGGGCACGAAGTCCCGCCAGCGGCGTACGCAGATCGTGCGACATGAAGGCCACCAGCTCTCGGCGGCTGTCCTCGAGCGCGGTTGCCCGACGTTGCGCTGCGTCGAGGCGAAGTCGTGTCATCTCGAGCTCTGTTGCGAGAGAGGCGATTTCGCCCGGAGCGCCCGGTTGCCGTCCTTGAGCCTGGAGGGATGTCTCGTCACGGTTGACGCTCCCCAGGTCGCGCAGCGCGCGGGTCAAGGACCGGGAACCCTGTGCGACGCGCCGTCCGAGAACGAACGACAGCAGCACACCGATGACGCTCGCGCAGGCGAGCGCGACGGATACGGCCGTCGAGTCATGCGTGGAGATGAACATCAGCTGGACGTTCAGCACGATCGACGCGCTGACCGCGACCAGCGGGATGAGAGCGGCGACGACGACAGACCAGACGAGCGAACGCCTTCTGACGAGGTGCAGGGCGAGGGCACCCACCGCGGCGGTGACCAGGCATACGAGCACCGTCAACAGGACGATCGCCGCCATGTCACCCACCTTCGCCCCCTGCGGTCGAGTCCTCGGTGACGACCGGTCCGTCGAACCGATAACCGGCCCCTCGCGCGGTCACGACCAGGCGGGGATCCGACGGGTCGTCCTCGACCTTCTCGCGCAACCGTCGCACGTGCACGGTGACGGTCGAGGTGTCGCCGAAGTCCCAGCCCCACACCCGGCGCATCAGCTGCTCCTTGGTGAAGGCCTGGCCGGGGTGGCTCATCAAGTAGGCCAGCAGGTCGAGCTCACGGGGGGTCAAGGAGATGTCTGCACCCTCCTGGGTGACCCGTCGCGCGGCCAGGTCAAGGCTGAGGCCGCCGGTCGTCAACCGACGGGGGACGAGCTGCTGACCAGAGGTCGCGGCGGCGAGGCGTTCGGCCCGGCGCAGCAGTGCCTGGACGCGGCCGACCACCTCACGCGGCGAGAACGGTTTGACGAGATAGTCGTCGGCCCCCAGGTCCAGCCCGAGCACACGGTCGTCCTCGTCACCCAGGGCGCTGAGGACGATCACCGCCGCGGTGTCGTCGTCGGAGCGGCGGCGGCGCAGCACTTCCAGGCCCGACATGCCGGGGAGCATGAGGTCGAGGATCACCACGTCGGGCCGAGTCCGGGTCCAGTCTGCCAGGGCGCTGGGGCCGTCGGTCGCTACGGTCGTGGTGAACCCGGCCCGCACGAGGTACGCCTCGAGAACGCCCGACACAGTCGGGTCATCCTCGACCACCAGCACGGATGCAACCACAGGCTGAGACTAGGACGGCTGGACTCCCGTCGGGTCGCACCGGTGTCGATAGCCGGCTGCCGTAAGCGGTTCGTCATCCTCCCGCGGTGACAATCGGCTCGGAGCGACGAACCCCCTAGCGGGGGTGTAGCGCTCCGGAGCAAACGTCACACACGGCTTGACGGGACGCGCCAACGTGGCCGGTCGAGGCAGGACGCGTGGACCTGCGTCTCTCCGGGCCGTTTCTTCGCCTCGACAAGAACCCACAGCTGGCGTTGCTCTCCGTAGGCCTCGCGCGACGTCCGCGCCCCATCCGCGCTCTGGCGATGTGATGCGGGTAGCCTGTGGAAAACTTACGGGCCGGCCGGGACCAGACGAGCAGGATGGTCTGGTGACCCTCGCCAGCCTCGCGACTCTCGACCGGGACCTGCCACCGGAGGTCCCAGGCTACGACCTGGGGGCGTTCCTTGGGCGCGGCGCGTCGAGCAGCGTCTGGTCCGCCCGTCCGACGGCCGGCGGGGCCGAGGTCGCCATCAAGGTGCGCACGCCCTCCGGCTTGGACGTAACGGGCGCGGGGGTCCGCGAGCTGGAGGTGGCTGCCCTCGTCAGCAGCGAGCACGTCGTCCGGGCCCGCGAGCGCATCGTGCTCGGTGACGGTGACGGTGACGGTGACGGTGACGCTGACGGTGGGGTCGCGGTCGTCCTCGACATCGCCGATGGTGGCAGCATGCACGACGTCGTCGCGCTGCGGGGGACCCTGCCCGTCGGGGAGGTCGTGACCATCGTGGCTCCGCTGGCCACCGCCCTGGCCCATCTGCATCGAGCCGGAGTCGTGCACGCCGACGTCTCTCCCGGCAACGTGCTGTTCACGACCTCAGGCAAGCCCATGCTCGCCGACCTCAGCTCGGCGCGGCTGTCAGGCGACACCGAGACCAACCCTCCCGTGGGGACGACAGGGTTCACCGCTCCCGAGGTGCTCGCCGGAGACCTGCCGACTGAGGCCAGTGACGTCTGGGCGCTCGGGGCGTTGATCTGGTTCGCGCGCACGGGCGGGGCGACGCCCCCGGGCTGGGTCGGGTGGGCGCGAGGGTCGGGCTCACCCCAGTCCGGTCGCGCAGGTGGCGTCGATGCGGTGGCACTCGAGCTCGAGGAGATCACCGCCGCGGTGGGGCCTCAACTACGGCCGGTGCTCCTTCGCCTGCTCGCCAGCGATCCGGCGGCGCGGCCATCCGCAGCATCGGCTGCCCTGGCCGTCTACCGGGCGGCCCCGGCCGCTCCTGTGCTGCTCGTCGGGCGCCATTTCGACCCGGCTGCGGCGGTGACAAACCGGCTGCGCCGAGAGGCGGCGGAGACCCGCGGTCGAGCCGAGCTGCGCCGCGTGCAGCGGGCCCGCGAGCGGGCGGGCCGTCGTGAGCATCGCCTGCGGATCATCAACCGTTTCCGGCCCGTCCGGGTCGGTCTGACGTCTCGCACCCGGCTGGCCATGGTGGCCTTCGGGGGGCTGGTCCTGGCCGGGGCGCTCCTCGGACTGCTCAAGGTCGCCGGTAGCCAGGATGGCGGCCTCGTGGCGTTAGCAGGGGGGCCCGGCGTAGCGACGATCACGGCCGACCCGCCCGACGCGTCCGGCTCGGCGCATACCTCGAGCACGACGGGCATCTCCGGGACGTCAGGCACCTCCCGAACGACGGACGGTCCCGGAGCATCGGTCACGAAGCAGTCCTCCGATCTGACGGCTGCCCTGTTGGGCGACCCGGGTGCAGTCCTCCAACGGCTCGCCGACGTCCGCGCCTCGGCGCTCGAGGACGTGGATCCCAGCGCGTTGCTCAGCGCCGAACCCTCGGCGTCCACCTCCTATCGGACCGACGCCGCGACGATGGAACGCGTCAAGGCCGCTCGCCAGCGATATGACGGGTTGACGTTCCCCGTGCGGTCGGCCCAGGTCCTCTCGGTGACCGCCGGACAGCCAGCCGCCGCCGTCCTGCGCGCGGTCGTGGACCGGGGCGCGTACACCGTGCTGCACGAGGACGGCAGCCGGGAGCAGCTGGCCGCCACCGCAGGTGTGCCTCTCGACTACCACCTCCAGGTTGTGGACGGCGCCTGGCGCCTCACCGACGTGTCCGCGCTGTGATCGTCGGCAAGGCAAGGCAAGGCGAGTCGGCAAGGAGTGAGCAAGGAGTCGGGACGGCGAGTCGGTAAGAGGTCGGCAGCGAGTCGGTAGGAGGTCGGCAGCGAGTCGGCAGGGTTAGAGGATGGTGGTGACGGCACCCGCCAGGTCACCATGGATGAACTCGAAACCGCTGGCCTGCAATGCCGTTGGAACCACCCGCTGGCTGCCGAGGACTTCGCTGGAGAACTCGCCCAGCGCGACCCGGAGCGCGAAGGCCGGGGCCGGGAGGACGGTCGGGCGGCCCAGCTGTCGGCCCAGCTCGTCGACGACCGCCTTCTGGCGTGTCGGGTCAGGGCCGACGACGTTGACCGGCCCGATGACGTCACGATGGTCGACGAGGTGAACCAGGGCGCGCACGACGTCGTCTAGCGTGATCCACGGCCAGTACTGCTTACCCGAGCCGAGCGAGCCAGCCATACCCAGCCGCCCGAGACGCACGAGGGGAGCGAACGCGCCGCCACCGCGCGACATGACCAAACCGGTCCGTGACATCGCTACCGAAGCACCGGCGGCGCTGGCTGGTTCGGTGGCCGACTCCCATGCCTGGACGACGTCGGCAAGGAAACCCTCACCGGCGGGGCTGTCCTCAGTGAGGATCTCCTCGCCACGGTCCGTCCCATAGAACCCCACGGCGGACGCGTTGACCAACCTGAGGGCGCTCCCATGGGCGGCAACCGCCGTGGCGACGGCGGTGGTGCTGTCGGTGCGAGAGGTGATGATCAGCTGCTTGTAGTCGGCAGTCCACCGTTTGTCCGCGACGCCCGCCCCGGCCAGGTGCACCACCGCGTCGACGCCCTCGAACGCGCCGGGGTCGAGGTGCCGGGTGGAGGGGTCCCACTCGACCTCGGATGCGGTGCGAGCCTCGCGGCGCACGAGGTGGACCACCCGGTCGCCGCGGGCGACCAGATAGGTGGACAGCGCGCTGCCGATCAGGCCTGACGCGCCGGTGATGACGACGTGTCGACTCCCCGATGAGGCCCCGGGCTGGCTCACAGACCCAGCGAGGCCTCGAACTGACCCTCCTCCAGCCGAGCCTTCATCGCGCCGAGGAACCGGGCGGCATCCGCACCGTCGACGATGCGGTGGTCGTAAGAGAGGGCGAGGTACATCATCGAGCGGACGGCGATGACCTCGCCGCCGTCGACGTCGGCGACCACGACCGGACGTTTGACCAGTGCGCCGGTGCCGAGGATGGCGACCTGCGGCTGGTTGATGATCGGGGTGTCGAACAGCGCCCCCCGACTGCCGGTGTTCGTGATGGTGAACGTCCCGCCTGCCAGGTCGTCGGGCGTGATCTTGTTGTTGCGGGTGCGGTCCGCGAGGTCGGCGATCGCCCGGGCGAGCCCCGCGATGTTGAGGTCACCGGCGTTCTTGACGACCGGGACGATGAGACCCTTCTCGGTGTCGACCGCCACCGAGAGGTTCTCCTGGGCGTGGTAGACGATCTCGTCGCCCTGGACACTCGCGTTGACGTTGGGGTGCGCCTTGAGGGCTTCGACCGCGGCCAGGGCGAGGAAGGGCAGGTAGGACAGCTTCGTGCCCTCCCGCGCCTCGAACTCGGACTTCGCACGGGCCCGCAGCCGCGCGACCTTGGTCAGGTCGACCTCGACCACAGTGGTCAGCTGCGCCGAGACCTGAAGCGATTCGACCATCCGCTGGGCGATCACCTTGCGCAGCCGCGACATCTTCTCCGTGGTCCCGCGCTTCGGCGACACGGACCCGCCTGACGCCGGGGTCGACGTGGACGTGCCTGCCGGCGCGCCGGCCCCTGTCGCTGTCCCTGTCGCTGTCCCTGTCCTTGTCGCTGTCGCAGGGGCCGGGGCGGGCTCCGCCGCCTTGGCCGCTGCCTGTTTCGCCGACTCGGCGGCGTCGAGGACGTCCTGCTTGCGGATCCGCCCGCCGATGCCCGTTCCGGTCAGGCTGGCCAGGTCGACGTCGTGCTGGGCCGCCAGCTTGCGGACCAACGGAGTGACGTATGCCGTGCCGTCGCTGCTCGCGTCGCTGCTGTCACCTGCGGGTGCCGACGACGGTTCCGTTGCCGGAGCGGGAGCCGTGCCCGTCGAGGGTGCCTGCGATTCGGACGGGGGGGCCACGGATGTCGAAGGATCGGCCGGCTCTGCGGGCCGCTCCGGCTCCTGACCTCGCGCTGGCTTCTCGGCTGGCGCCGCTGGTGCCGGCGTCTCTGGCTCACGATCGGTTTTCTCAGCGCCGCCTGCCGCGCTATCGGTCGACGGCGGCGTGTCGCCCCCGATCACCGCCAGGTCCGCGCCTACCGGCACGGTGTCGTCCTCCTGGACCAGGATCGACGTGAGGACGCCGGCGACCGGTGACGGGATCTCGGTGTCGACCTTGTCGGTGCTCACCTCCAGCAGTGGCTCGTCCACCTCGACGGTGTCGCCCTCGGCCTTGAGCCACCGGGTGACCGTGCCTTCGGTCACCGACTCGCCCAGCGCGGGCATCGTCACCGTCTGTCCGCCAGCCGACCCACCCGAACCGCCCGACCCCATGGCTCGGGTCGACTCGGCAGAGTCACCCGGTGCCTCTGACGGTGCCTGTGACCGTGACTCCGACGGTGCCTCTGACCGTGACTCCGACGGTGCCTCCGGCTCGGACGTCTCGGCGGCAACGGGCTGCTCGGCGGAGGGAGACCCCGGCTCCGGCGCCTCTGGCTCCGGCGCGACGGGGTCCTCAGACGCTGCGGAGGCACCCGAGTCAGAACCGCTCTCCGCGCTTCCGTCGCCGATCACCGCCAGGTCAGCGCCCACGGGCACCGTGTCGTCCTCCTGCACGAGGATCTCCTGCAGTGTTCCCGACACCGGGGACGGGATCTCCGTGTCGACCTTGTCAGTCGACACCTCGAGGAGCGGCTCGTCGACCTGGACGTCGTCACCGACGTTCTTCAGCCAGCGAGTGACCGTCCCCTCGGTGACGGACTCACCCAGGGCCGGCATGGTCACGCGTTCGGACATGAGATGGATCTCCTCGGTTGTCTGGCTCGGCTGCGTCCGACCATCTTGGCCGAATTGTGCCGCGTTGTGCAGTCAGGGTCGTGGGTGGTGCTGGTCAGCATCATCGGGGTTGGGCAATGGTGGCGTGCGGTGGACACTCAGCCGTGGGCGTGCAACGGCTTGCCGGCAAGAGCGAGGTGAGCCTCACCCAGCGCCTCGTTCTGCGTGGGATGAGCATGGACGAGGCCGGCGACGTCGGTGGGGAACGCGTCCCAGCCCACGATCAGCTGGGCCTCACCCGCCTGCTCGCCCATCCGCGCACCGATCATATGGACACCGACCACGGGGCCGTCCTTCTCTCGGACGAGCTTGACGAAACCCTGGGTCTGAAGGATCTGCGACTTCCCGTTGCCTCCCAGGTTGTACTCGACGACGTCGACATCGCCGAACCGCTCGCGGGCCTGGGCCTCGGTGAGGCCGACCGACGCGATCTCCGGGTCGCAGTAGGTGACCCGAGGTATGCCTCCCTCGTCCACCGGAGCCGGGGAGAGTCCGGCGATGTCCTCGGCCACGAAGATGCCCTGGGCGAACCCGCGGTGCGCGAGCTGCAGGCCGGGCACGATGTCGCCCACGGCATACACGCCCGGGAGGTTGGTGCGCAGCCGCTCGTCGGTGGGTACGAAGCCGCGCTCGACGACAACTCCAGCGGCTTCGTACCCGAGTCCGTCGGTGGCCGGTCCGCGGCCCACCGCGACGAGCAGGAGGTCGGCCTCGAGCCTCGCTCCGCCATCGAGGGTCACCGTCACGACGTCGCCCAGCTGCTCGGCGCTCTCGAACCGGGCGCCGGTGCGAAGCGTCATCCCGCGCTTGCGGAAGGCCCTCTCCAGCTGCTTCGACACCGCCTCATCCTCGCTCGCGACCAGTCGGGGCAGCGCCTCGACGACGGTGACCTCGGACCCGAACGAGCGGAACACCGAGGCGAACTCCACCCCGATGACACCGCCGCCCAGCACGATGACGCGCGCCGGGACGTGGTCGAGGGTCAGGGCCTGATCACTGGTCATCACCCTGCCGCGGATCTCCAGGCCGGGAAGAGTGCGGGCGACGGAACCGGTGGCGAGAACGAGATGCCGGCCGGTCAACCGGCGACCCCCGACCTCGACGACCTGGTGCTGCGCGTCGGCGGACACCACCCGGCCGGCGCCCGCGACGACGTCGATCGAGCGCGCGGAGACCAGGCCTTGCAACCCCGTGTAGAGCCGGGCCACGACGCTGTCCTTGTAGGCGTTCACCCCGCCCATGTCGACCGACTCGAACGTCGTCTTCACCCCGAACCGGCTACCCTCCCGGGCGCTGTCGGCGACCTCGGCAGCGTGCAGCAGTGCCTTGGTGGGGATGCAGCCCTGGTGGAGGCAGGTTCCGCCGAGCTTGCCCTTCTCGACCAGCGCGACGGTGAGTCCGAGCTCGGCTGCCCGCAGGGCGCAGGCATAACCGCCGCTGCCGCCACCGAGGACGACGACGTCGTAGGTCGGTCCGGCGTCAGCCGGCATGAGTGGACTCCTTCGTCGCGTGCAGTACGCGGCAATCTTGTCACCAACGACCCGGTCCGGTCACCGCGGGTCAGCGGGTGAGCTGCCTCAGCTGAGAGCACGTAGCCGAATACTCGTGTAGCAGGTTATAAGAACCGTGCTCGAACCAGTCGAGCTTGGCGTGACCGTTCTGAGGATCGCCCTCGATCAGCTGGGACCGCACGGGGTTGTCCTTGTCGATGGCGCACCAGATGCCGAAGCTCTCGGCGAAGTCCTCGGCGGGATCCGTGGCGGCGTATGAGTCGACGAACGAGGTGTGGTGCTTGGTGTAGAACTCTCGCACCGCAGTCTCCCGTTTGGCGTCGTCGGTGATGTCGGACGTCGCGTTCCACTGTGTGACCTCGTCGTCCGACCAGGTGCTGTCGAGGAAGGACATGAGGTAGGCCGTGTCACCCAGACACCCCTGCCCGCCGTCGAAGGTCTGACACTGGGCGGGCTGCGGCGTCGCGAGCTCCTCGGCGTTGAGGCTGATGAGGTGGCCGACCTCGTGGGCCACAGTCACGGCGACATCGAGGTCGCTCGAACCATTGGGCGCGATCGAGAGCCGCCACTGGCTCGCATCCTTGCCGGCCGGCTCCACCTCCCCGACGAAGGTGCTGGAGCGGTCGCCGAGGGCGGCATCGAAGACGAGGAACTCCTTGAGGTATGACCGCAGCGGCACGTTGGTGGCGGCGAGGACGACGTTCCAGAGCTGCTGGTCGCAGACCCGGACCGGGCCCGCGCCATCGATCGCGACCAGGTCGCGACCGTGCACCGCATAGAGGCGCTGCAGCTGAGCCCTGGCGCCCAGGCCTGAGATGTCGGTGCCGAACGGGTCCGTCGAGGGAATCGTGGCGGTGGTCGCGGGGTTGTGGTCGCGCAGGCAGGAGTGGTCCAGGTGGAGCGCCGCGACGGATCCGGATGAGCCGTCGGATCCAGACGAGCTCGAACTGCCGGGGCTGGTCTGTTCCGATGACCCGGCACCAGGACGGTGGACGGTGCCCGCGATCAGCGTCAGGGCGAGCGCGAAGTGCCCGATGAGGGCCACCACGGATAGCGCGCAGACGCTCACGAGCAACCCCGGGCCTGTTGGTGCCCAGGCGCGCATCTGTCCCTGTCGTCCCTGCCTGACCACCGGTGCACGATATCCTCAGCCATGGCGTGGTGGGGGAGGTTCCGCAGCAAGGTGTCGGGCGACCCTCGACGGTCCGATGGTCCAGCGATGGCGGTGGATCGTCGTGCCGTGCTCGACCACCTGCGCGGTTTCTCGACAACGCGCCGGGGTGTGGAGGCCTACGTCGAGCCCGCGACCAACGTCTCCGCCGAGAGTGTCGTGTTGGTCGCGACCAACGGTGAATGGACCCGTCGTGCGGTCGGGTCGCGGCAGGCGGCGTTCGAGCTGGCCCGGTCGTTGGACATCCCGGTCTACGACGTGCTGCTGACCGGCTACCCCAAGCGGATGCGCGAGTGGAGCTCCCGGCAGCGCCGCCAGGGCCAACAGGGCCAACAGGGCCAACGGGGACCACAGGACCGTCAGAAGGGCCCCGGAGCCGGCTGAACTGGAGCCGGCTGAACTGGCGCCGGCTGAACTGACGCCGGCTGAGGGCAACCGTGTAGGGCTGGCGCGCCCGGGGATGACAGCATGGTCAGGTAGCGCCCACCGGGCGCTCAGGGTGCGCAGGGCGCACGAGAGGAGCGGTCGAGATGTCAGGCAAGGCGAAGAAGGCGGGCGGTCCGTCCGCAGAGATGAAGGCCAAGTTCCGCGAGGCGCTCGACAAGAAGCAGGCGCACGCGGGCCGCGACGTCTCGGCCGACGGGGAGGCACCCAAGGTCAACGAGGCGCATGGCCCCGCCAAAGCCCAGCAGATGTTCCGACGCAAGTCCGGCAGCTGACGGCGAGGCGAGGGTGACAGCACACTCCGAGAGCGCCGGTAGCGCTGGAAGCGCCGCCTCCTCCCCGAAAACCTCACCCCTGCACCAACGGCACGTCGCTCTCGGGGCGAAGATGGCGGACTTCGGTGGCTGGGAGATGCCCATCGAGTATCCGGGTGGCGGCGTCGTCGCCGAGCACACGGCGGTCCGCGAACGGGTCGGCATTTTCGACGTCAGCCACCTCGGCAAGGCATCGGTCACCGGGGAGGGAGCCGTCGAGTTCGTCAACCGATGCTTCACCAACGACCTGCTGCGGATCGGTCCCGGCCAGGCCCAGTACACCCTGTGCTGCGACCCGTCCGGTGGTGTGGTGGATGACCTCATTCAGTACGTCAAGCGGGACGACGACGTGTTCCTCATCCCCAACGCCGCCAACACCGCCGAGGTCGTGCGCCGGGTTGCCGCGGCGGCACCCAACGGGATCGAGGTCCGGGACCAGCACGAGGCATACGGGATCATTGCGGTCCAGGGGCCGCGCTCCGACGACGTCCTCGAGGCGTTGGGGCTGCCGACCGGGCACGACTACATGTCGTTCCTCGAGACCGAGTGGCAGGGTCACCCGCTCACGGTATGTCGCACCGGTTATACGGGGGAGCGCGGCTATGAGCTGGTCCCACGGTGGGAGGACACCACCGTGTTGTGGGACGCGCTCGTGGAGGCGATGCAGGCGCATGGCGGTATCCCGTGTGGCCTCGGTGCGCGGGACACCCTGCGGACCGAGATGGGTTATCCGCTGCACGGGCAGGACCTCTCGGTGGACATCTCACCGGTGCAGGCCCGAGCCGGCTGGGCGGTGGGGTGGAAGAAGGACCAGTTCTGGGGCCGGGACGCGCTCGTCGCTGAGAAGGCCGCGGGGCCGGCGCGCGTCTCCTGGGGTCTGCTCGTCGCCGGGCGGGGCATCCCGCGGGCGCACTGCACCGTGCTGTCCGGCGGGGGGTCCGGCACCGGGCCCCGTGGCGGGGTCGTGGGCGACGTGCTGGACGAGGTGGTGGGTGAGGTGACCTCGGGGACGTTCTCGCCGACACTGCGTCACGGCATCGCTCTCGCCCTGCTGACCGGGGCCGCGCTGGGCGACGAGGTGGTCATCGACGTGCGCGGGCGGCTGATACCCGCGACCGTGGTGAAGCCGCCGTTCGTCCACCTGCAGACCCGCTGACGCCAGCGCTGGCCGTGGCTGACCCCGGAGCCAGCGTCTAGAGTCCGTGCCATGAGCGGAAGCTGGACCTGGGACCTTCTCGACGCGCAACGGGCCAACGTGCCGGGGGGCGGCGGAGGGTTCCCCACCCAGAGCGAGGCCGAGTCCTGGCTGGGCGAGGAGTGGCGCGAGCTGCTCGACAGCGGGGTCGACGCCGTGACACTCAAACAGGACGGCGAGCTCGTGTACGGCCCGATGAGCCTGCAAGCCATGGAGTAACGGTCCTTCCCGATCCCCGAAATGGTTGGACCGGTGTCGGCGGCTCTGCATACCCTGTTCGACGTGGTCAGGGGAGTCCGTGGGTTCGACCCGTGGCCCGCGATGAGTTCCGGCAGGCTGTCGGGTCTCACCGCACATGACCGGGAACCTCGCGAGTGACCTACGCAGTCTGTGACCAACGTGACCGATACCCCCCTGCCCCAGCACGCCACGACGGCTGAGTCCGGACCGATGCAGGATCGGTCCGGTTCGGCCGAGCCGGTGAGCGAAGCCCACGGCAACCGCATCCTGCAGGTTCTGGTCGCTGCCACCTTCGTCGTCATCCTCAACGAGACGATCATGGTCAACGCCATCCCACGCCTGATGACGGAGTTCAATGTCACGGCGCGCGCCGCTCAGTGGCTGTCGACAGCGTTCATGCTGACCTTGGCGGTCGTCATCCCGATGACCGGCTCGTTCCTGCAGCGGGTGACGACCCGCACCGCCTTCACGACGGCGATGTCGCTGTTCCTCGCCGGGACCGTGTTGGCCACGCTGTCGTGGACCTACCCCGTCCTGCTCGTCGCCCGGGTGGTCCAGGCCAGCGGCACCGCGGTGATGATGCCGCTGCTGATGACGACGCTGCTCACGATCGTGCCGGCGGGGCGACGGGGGACAACCATGGGCCACGTGACGCTCGCCATGGCGGTCGCGCCGGCGCTCGGCCCTGCGGTGTCAGGCCTGTTGCTCCAGCTCGGTTCCTGGCGGTGGATCTTCGCGGTCGTCCTGCCCATCGCCGCCGCCATGCTCCTTGTCGGCCTGCGCTGGCTGGTCGACGTCGGCGAGCCGAAGCCCGGGTCGTCCGACCTGGTGAGCGTGGGTCTCGCCGCGCTCGGGTTCGGCGTCTCCGTCTACGGACTGAGCCAGATCGGGGCAGACAGCAGCGCCGGGGGGTTGCCTGCCGCGCCGTGCATCGTGGTCGGTCTCGTGTGCGTGGCCTCGTTCGGCTGGCGCCAGGTGCGTCTGCAACGCAGTGCCACCCCGCTGCTCGACCTGCGCACCTTGCGGGTGCGCACCTTCACCATCTCCCTCGCCCTCATGTGCCTGTCGTTCATGGCGCTGATGGGCGTGATGATCACGCTCCCGCTGTTCCTGCAGAACGTCCATGGGTACAGCCCGCTGACGACCGGCTTGCTCCTGATGCCCGGAGGCCTGGTGATGGGGCTGCTCGGACCCAAGATCGGGTCGCTGTTCGACCAGCACGGCGCTCGCGTGCTCGTCGTTCCCGGTTCCGCCGTCCTGGTGGCGGTGCTGGCCGGGTTCGCGACGATCAACCAGGACTCACCCGCGTGGTGGCTGCTGAGCCTGCACGTGCTGATGAGCGTCGCGCTGGCGTTGATCTTCACCCCGGTCTTCGCCGTCGGCCTCGGAGCCCTGCCGACTCGCCTGTACTCTCACGGCAGCGCAGTTCTGGGCACCTTGCAGCAGGTAGCCGCGGCGATGGGGACCGCGATCGTCATCACGATCATGTCCGTGCGCGCGGCATCGCTGGTCGCCGACGGGACCGACCAGGTTGCCGCTCTGAGCGCCGGGATCCGCTGGGGGATGGCCTTCGGCGCCGCGGTCGCCGTCGTCGTGCTCGTGCTGGCGTTCTTCATGCCCGGGACCTCGCAGTCGTCCCCGGACGAGCCCGTCGGACCGCGGGACCGGGCCGCGGACGAGCCGGCCCCAATCGCCTGACCGGTCCGTCCCGCGATGGCCGGGTCGTATCCTCGCCGCCATGACGAGTGCGCTCGACCCAAGGCTCACGGCACGTCTCGAGGCTGCGGTGGTGGCAGCCCAACGAAACTGGCGCGCAACGGGACTGTCGGCAGGTGTGGTCCGGGACGGGCAGCTGGTCTGGTCCACGCACGTGGGGTCGGCACGGGCCGACCCGCCGACGCCGGCGACGGACGGCACGCAGACGATGATCGGCTCGATCACCAAGACCTTCACGGCGGTCCTGATCATGCAGCTGCGCGACGAGGGACGACTCAGCCTCGACGACACGTTGGGGACCTGGCTGCCCGACACCCAGCATGCCTCGCTCACGGTGCGACAAATGTTGAGCCACTCCTCAGGTCTGCAGCGGGAGCCGGTGGGTCACCTCTGGGAGACGCTCGCCGCTCCGGACGCCGCCGAACTGGTCGCGGGACTCGAACAGGCCGAACGCGTCCTGCCCGGGCATTTCGCGTTCCACTACTCCAACCTTGCCTTCGCGCTGCTCGGCCAGGTCGTCGAGCAGCTGGACGGCCGCCCCTGGGAAGTGGCCCTGCACGCCCGGGTACTCGGGCCGCTCGGCATGACGCATACCGGGCTGGTGCCGTCGTCCGACCACGCGGTCGGTTATCAGGTCGACCCCTTCGCCGGGACTCTGCGTCGGGAGCCGTTGCTCGATACCGGGGCCACCGCACCCATGGGCGGGCTCTGGTCGACGGTGAGCGACATGGCCCGGTATGCGGCGTTCCTCTGCGCGCCGGACCCGGCGCTCCTGCGTGTCGAGACTCTCGACGAGATGTGTCGGCCGCAGGTGGTCATCGACCCAGACGGATGGACTCGCGGCTACGGTCTCGGACTGGAGCTGGTGCGCAGCGGCGAGCGGATCCTCGTGGGTCACCGCGGGGCGATGCCCGGTTTTCTTTCGGCGCTGCGGGTGCGTCGGCAGGAGCGGACCGGCGTCTTCGCGGTCGCGACGTCCTCAGCCGGAGCGACGCCTGCCGAGCTGGCGACGGGGTTGCTCGAGATGGTCCTCGACGACCGTCCGTCGCTGGTGGAGCCGTGGGTGCCCGAGGAGCCCCTGCCGGAGCTCGACGAGCTCCTCGGATCCTGGTGGAGCGAGGGGGAGGAGCTCGTCTTCGAGGTGCGGCGCGGTGACCTGTGGATGCGGGTGCGGGGCGGAGCTGCTCTCGACGACACCCGTTTCACTCGGGAGTCCGAGACCGTGTTCAGGGCCGTGCAGGGCCGGGAACGAGGCGAACGTCTGGAGCTGGTCCGCGCCGACTCCGGTGAGCTGCTGAAGCTCTACTTCGCGACCTACGCGGTCACCCGCAGGCCGACGGCGTTCGCCGACCTGGTCTGACCCCGTGTGGACGTGGTGGGGCTGGGAGTCGTCAGCTCGGGTAGTCGCCGCGCTTGACCTGCGGTTTTGGCATCCGCGTCGGACGCAGCTGGAAGGCACGCATGACGGCATACATCGTGACGCCTGAGGGGACCCCGCTCGCCCCGAACTTCGCGATCAGCCGGCTCTTGATCCGCCGCCACATCAGGACGGCGTCGATGACCGCGACGGCAATCAGGCCATAGGTGAGCACGAACACCGACATCAGCGCCCAGCTGGTCTTGAGGAAGGACAGCGCGAGGACCAGCACCATGATCGGGAGCACGACCTCGCCGACGCTCCACCGAGCGTCGACGTAGTCGCGGATGAACCGCCGCTGCGGCCCCTTGTCGCGAACCGGGAGGTTGGCGTCGTCACCGGTGACCATGGCCTGCCGCTGCTTGGCCATGCCCTCGCGGCGCTTCTGCTTCTCGATGTCCTTGGCGACCTTGCGGTCGGTGACCACGAGGGGCTGGCGACGAGCAGCCTCCTGGTCGCGGCGCTTCGGCGTCGGCTTGTTCTTCGCACCCGGACGCTCCTCGTGGGGGACCGCGTCGGCCAGCTCGTCGTTGAGGGTCTTCTTCCGGGTGAACAGCACGCCATCAGGGTATGTGCTGGGCGCCGGTTTCGGTGCACGCGCGCTGAGCGGTCGAACGGGATGTGGTGGCGCCATCGACCGTCGTGAGGGCCCCCAGGTCGACCGGCTCCCGTTCGCCGGCGGGCCTCTCGGGTCGCCGTCGGTACCGGCCGGTCTAGAGTCACGGAAGTGACGACGGATGTCCTGACCCCTGACCAGATCACCCAGATCAAGGAGCGGGTCACCGCCCTGATGCCGGCCGTACGAGCGGACCTCGAGGCCCTGACCCGCATCCCGAGCGTGTCGCTCGACTCGTTCGACCAGCAGCACGTGCAGGACAGCGCGAACGCCGTCGCCGCGCTCCTGCGCGCTGAGGGTCTCGACGTGGAGATCATCCGTGAGGGCGGACGTCCGGCTGTCGTAGGCCATGTGGACGGGCCGCCCGGTTCGCCCACGGTCACGCTCTACGCCCACCACGACGTCCAGCCGCCCGGTCGCGACGCGGACTGGGACTCGCCACCCTTCGAGCCCACCGAGCGCGACGGGCGGCTCTACGGGCGCGGCGCCGCCGACGACAAGGCCGGTGTGATGGCGCACGTCGCGGCGCTCCGGGCCCACAGCGGTGCCCTGCCCGTCGGGGTCACCGTGTTCGTCGAAGGGGAGGAGGAGATCGGCAGCGACTCACTGCTCACCATCCTCGAGCGGCACGGGGAGCGGCTGCGCGCCGACGCCATCGTGCTGGCCGACTCCGGCAACTGGGACATCGGCGAACCTGCGTTGACGGTCACGTTGCGCGGCATGATCCGGGTCGTCGTCACCGTGACGACCTTGGACCACGGGGTGCACTCGGGGATGTTCGGGGGAGCGGTGCCCGATGCGATCACGACGTTGATCCGCCTCCTCGCCACGCTGCACGAACCCGACGGGACTGTCGCCGTCGGCGGTCTGAAGTCCGGCCTGGCGTCCGACCTCGACTATGACGAGGCCCGCCTGCGGCTCGAGTCCGGGCTGCTCGACGGCGTCGAGCTGATCGGGACCGGGAGCATCCTCACCCGGCTGTGGAACAAGCCGTCGATCACGACGATCGGCTTCAACGCCCCCTCGGTGGAGACCTCGTCGAACACGCTCGTCCCGACCGCGTCGGCCAAGGTCTCGATGCGGATCGCCCCCGACGAGGACATCAAGGACGCCTTCGCGCTGCTGCGGACCCACCTCGAGAAGAACCTCCCGTGGGGTGCCCGGATGGACGTACACCTCGACGACGAGGGGCCTGGCTTCGACGCCCACGCCGTCGGGCCGGTGTACGACCAGGCGCGTGCGGCTTTCGCGGACGCCTGGGGGGTGCAACCCGTCGACATCGGGGCCGGAGGGTCTATTCCGTTCGTCGCCCGGTTCGCCGAGAAGTTCCCTGAGGCCGGCATCCTCGTCACCGGGGTCGAGGACCCGGACGCGCGGGCACACGGCGCCAACGAGTCGCTCCACCTCGGCGAGTTCGAGCGGGTCTGCCAGGCCGAGGCGTTGCTGTTGGCCCGCCTCGGCGCGATGTCCCGGTGACCCCCGAGAGCGAACCTGACCTCGTCGCGGTTAACGCGGTTGACGCGGAGGAGACGGTTGACGCGGAGGAGACGGTTGACACGGAGGACATGGGGGACATGGGGGACACGGAGGACATGGGGGACACCGAGAACAGGGACGTTCGGGAGGCTCGGGAGTACGATCTCGTCGTGCTCGGCGCCACCGGGTTCGTCGGTCGGCTGCTGGCGGCATACCTCGCCGCGCATGCCCCTCGAGGCCTGCGTGTCGCGCTCGCCGGCCGCTCGCCCGAACGGCTCCGGGCGGTGCGAAACGAGCTCCCGTCGGTCGCCTCCCGCTGGCCGCTGCTGACCGTCGACTCCCTCGACGAGGCGAGCGTCGGCGAGCTCGCACGCTCGACACGGGTCGTGGTCACGACCGTCGGACCGTATGCCCGGCTCGGCCTCCCGCTGGCGCGTGCCTGTGCGGAGGCGGGGACGCACTATGCCGATCTCACGGGCGAGGTGCTCTACGTCCGCGACCTCGTCGAGGGCTGTCACGAGACGGCCGTCCGGACGGGTGCCCGGATCGTGACGTCGTGCGGGTTCGACTCGGTGCCGTCCGACCTCGGGGTCCACCTGCTGCACCGGCACGCTCAGGAGATCGGCGCGGGTGGGCTGGGGGATACGACGATGCTCGTCACTCGCCTACGGGGAGGGGTGAGCGGCGGCACCATCGACTCGATGCGCGCGCAGCTCGAGGCGTTGGAGGCCGACCCGACCCGGCGTCGGGTCGTGTTCGACCCGTTCGCCCTCAGCGCTGACCGCGCGTCGGAACCGGACGGGAAGGACCAGCGCGAGGTCATGCGCGTCTATCAGGACGAACGCACCGGCCAGTGGACGGCTCCGTTCGTCATGGCGCCGTTCAACACCCGTATCGTGCGGCGAAGCAACTCACTGCTGGGACACGCATACGGACCGCGGTTCCGTTATCGCGAGGCGATGGCTTTTGGGACCGGGACGAAGGGCCGGGGGAGAGCTACCGCCCTGACCGTCGGGCTGGGCGCCCTGATGTCGGCGATGTCCACGCGCCCGACCCGCGCCCTGGCCGACCGGGTGCTCCCCGCCCCTGGCGACGGGCCGGACGAGCAGACCCGCGCGGCCGGCCGGTTCCGCTGCGAGCTGCGTACCACCACCGACGACGGGCGCCGACTGCGGTCGGTGGTGTCGGCACACGGCGATCCCGGATATGCCGCCACCTCCGTCATGCTCGGCGAGGCGGCGTTGAGTCTCGCGCTCGACGGCGGCCGCCCGCAGGCCGGTGGTGGCGTGCTGACCCCAGCCGTGGCGATGGGCGACGTGCTCGTGGACCGGCTTCGGGCCCAAGGGTTCTCGCTGACCGTAGACGAGGACCCAGGGACATCACCCTCCTGAGCCGGCGGCGTTGAGTGCCACCCATCGCGACTGAACTCACGAGCTGCCCGGTTTTCGCCCACTGAACCCCCCGAAAATCGACGAAGACATGAGTCCGGTCGGAAAAGGCGTGAGTTCGGTCGGGAAAAGGCGTGAGTTCGGTCCGTGAACACCTGCGGAGCGGCGTGCAGGGGTCGCGAGACTCAGGACGGGTGAGGCGGGATTCAGTCCCTGGAGGTCTCGCCTGGCAAGGCGAGCATCTGGTCGAGCGCGACCCGCGCCCAGTGAGCGACGTCGGGGTCGACGCGGATGGGGTTGACGACGCGGCCCTGAACCAAGGACTCGAGCGCCCACACGAGATGCGGGAGGTCGATCCGGTTCATCGTCGAGCAGTAGCAGACGTTCTTCTCGAGGAAGGCGATGGTCTGGTCGGGGAACATCTGCCGCAGCCGGTTCACGAGGTTGAGCTCGGTCCCCACGACCCACGAGGTCCCCGCAGGTGCCGCGCCGATGGTCCTGATGATCCGCTCGGTCGAACCGATCTCATCGGCCAGCTCGCATACCTCGTAGCGGCATTCGGGGTGCACGATGACCTTGACGCCGGGGATCTCGCGTCGCGCCTGCTCGACCGCCTCGACCGCAAACCGGCCGTGGACCGAGCAGTGCCCGCGCCAGAGGATCATCCGGGCCGCCCGGAGCTCGTGCGGGGTGAGGCCACCGTGCGGCCGGTGCGGGTCCCACACGACGCAGTCGGCGAGGGAGAGGCCGAGGTCACGGACCGCGGTGTTGCGGCCGAGGTGCTGGTCGGGCAGGAAGAGCACCTTGCCCCCGGCCTCCACCCCACCAGTCTCGTCGAAGGCCCACTGCAGCGCGGTCTTCGCGTTGGACGACGTGCAGATCGTGCCGCCGTGCCGACCGGTGAACCCCTTGATCGCGGCGGACGAGTTCATGTAGGTCACCGGGCGGATCAGTGCGGCGACATCGTCACCGAGCATCTCGACCAGGTCGTCCCAGGCGTCCTCGACCTGGGTGATGCCCGCCATGTCGGCCATCGAGCAGCCGGCCGCGAGGTCCGGAAGGATCACCGTCTGGTCGGCGGAGGTCAGGATGTCGGCCGACTCGGCCATGAAGTGGACACCGCAGAACACGATGTGCGGAGCGTCGGGCCTCGCTGCGGCCTGCTGAGCGAGTCTGAAACTGTCACCGGTGACGTCGGCGAACTCGATGACTTCGTCACGCTGGTAGTGGTGGCCGAGAACAAACACGCTGTCACCGAGCGCGGCCTTGGCCGCCCGGGCCCGAGCGACAAGGTCGGGGTCAGACGGAGCGGGAAGGTCTCCCGGACATTCGACGCCACGTTCGGAGTCGAGGTCGCGGCCCTGGCCGAGGACGAGCAACGGCATCAACGAAGGCCGCGGATGCCTCCCGGTCGAGGTGATGGTCACAGGGCGATCGTATGCCGGTCGGCCTCGCCTGCCTCCCGCACCCGGCAGCCGATCGTGGCGCGCATCACCTCCCACATGTCGGGGTAGATGCGGTTGCGGTGGGGTTGGATGGGCGCCGTGCGCATCGTGTTGGCCCCGACCCGGTTCGCGGGCACCCTCACGGCGCTCGAGGCCGCCGAGACGATGGCCCGCGGCTGGGCCAGCTCCGCACCTCACGACGACCTCGTCCTCGTGCCGATGTCCGACGGCGGGGCCGGGTTCGTCGACGTGGTCGCGCGAGGAGCTGCACCGCGAGCGGGCGACTCGGCGCGCTGCGAGGTGCTCGCGGCCGCGGTCTGCGACCCGCTGGGTCACTCCGTGCCCGCTGGTGTCCTCGTGGTCGAGTCGTGGGGGACCCGGACGGCGTACGTGGAGGCCTCGCAGGCGTGCGGCCCCGACCTCATCAGGCCCGACGAACGCGACCCCGCCCGCGCCACCTCGGCGGGTCTCGGACAGCTGCTCGACCTCGCTCTGTCGACGGCGCCGAGCCGCATCGTCGTGGGTGTGGGCGCCACGGCAACCCACGACGCCGGAGCAGGGATGCTGGCGGCCCTCGGCGTCGGACCCGGTGTCCTCGGTCGAGGCGGTCTGCGCCTGGAGGAGGTGGACGTGGGCGACCTCGAGGGCCTCGGCGAGCTTGCCGACCGGTTCCGAGGGGTCGAGCTCGTACTCGCCACCTCTGCGACCCTGCCCCTGCTCGGCTTCCACGGGGCGAGCGCCGTCGAAGCCGAGCCGCGAGGTGCGACGCCAGAGCAGGCGCAAGCGTTGGAGTCGGCGTTCGGACACTGGGTCGACCTCGCGCGCCGGGTCCGGCCGGAACGGGTCGATCTGCTGACCGGGGCCACGCGCCGGCTCGACCGTGAACCGGGAGCGGGAGCCGGCGGTGGCATCGGGTATGCGCTGCTCCTGCTCGGTGCCCACCGCGTCGACGGTGCCGGGCTGGTGGCGGACGTCGTCGGTCTCGGCGACCAGATCGCCCGCGCCGACCTGGTCCTGACCGGGGAGGGCACCTTCGACTGGCGGAGCCTGCGGGACTCTGTGTCGGCGGTCGTGGCGGGCCTCGCGCTGGCGACAGGCATACCGGCCGTCGTCCTGGCCGGTCAGGTGCGGGTCGGGCGCCGGGAGTCGATGTCGGCTGGGGTGTCCGGGGCGTATGCCGTCTGCGACCGCGCGGAGGACCTCCCCGCCGCGATCGCCAACCCGGCGGGAACCCTCGAGGCGCGTGCCGCGCGGGTGGCGACCACCTGGTCACCGGCTCGGTGAGGCGGCCGACACGAGGGGCTTAGACTTGCGGAGTCCGGGAAGAGATCACGGACACGCGCGGTTGACGATGTCACTCCGACTCCCGCAAACCCGAAGGACACACGGATGAGCGTTCAGGACCAGACCCAGACCGGCACGGCGCCGATCATCGACACCCCGGCGGTCCATGAGGTCCTCCTCACGGACGTCGCCGCCAGCAAGGTCAAGAGCCTGCTCGAGCAGGAGGGTCGCGACGACCTCCGGCTGCGCGTGGGCGTACAGCCAGGTGGCTGCTCAGGCCTGATCTACCAGCTCTGCTTCGACGAGCGCACGCTCGACGGCGACCTCGTTCGCGACTTTTCCGGTGTCGAGGTGGTCATCGACCGGATGAGCGCTCCTTACCTCATCGGGGCGACGATCGACTTCGCCGACACCATCGAGAAGCAGGGCTTCACGATCGACAACCCCAACGCAGGCAGCTCGTGCGCGTGCGGAGACAGCTTCAGCTGAGCGGCACACCCGCCGCACCACACCGCGGTCAACGCCTCGAAGGCCCCATCCGCCCGGACGCCACCATCACCGGTGGCGTCCGGGCGTTGTCGTGTCGGGTAGGTTCGGCGCGTGAAGATCGCGGTCGCCGGGTCCATTGCCACCGACCACCTGATGACCTTCCGAGGCCGGTTCGCCGACTCGCTCGTCGTCGAGCAGCTCGACAAGATCTCGCTGTCGTTCCTCGCCGACGACCTGGAGATCCGGCGCGGCGGGGTCGCGGCCAACATCGCGTTCGGAATGGCCAACCTCGGCCAGCACCCGGTGCTCGTCGGTGCCGTCGGTGAGGACTTCGACGACTACCGCTCCTGGCTGACCCGCCACGGCGTCGACTGCCAGAGCATCTACGTCTCCCAGACGAGGCACACCGCTCGCTTCGTCTGCACCACCGACGACGACATGGCTCAGATCGCGACGTTCTACGCCGGTGCGATGTCGGAGGCGCGCAACATCGAGCTCGGCCCGATCGCCGACCGGGTCGGCGGCCTGGACCTCGTCCTGGTCGGGGCCGACGACCCCGAGGGCATGCTGCGCCACACCCAGGAGTGTCGGACGAGAGGGATCCCGTTCATCGCGGATCCTTCCCAGCAGCTCGCCTTCGCCGACGGCGACCAGATCCGCCGGCTGGTCGACGGGGCTGCATACCTGTTCACGAACGAGTACGAGGCGCACCTCACCGAGCAGAAGACCGGCTGGACCCACGACGAGATCCTCGATCGGGTGGGCGTCCGCGTCATCACCCGCGGCGCGGACGGGGTGACCATCCACCGAGTCGGGCAGGAGACCATTGCCGTTCCTGTCGCCCGTGAGGTGCGCAAGGCGGACCCCACCGGCGTGGGAGACGCTTTCCGGGCCGGGTTCATCACCGGCCTGTCCGGCGGCCTCGACCTGCGACGGTGCGCCCAGCTCGGCTCGATGCTCGCAACCTACGTCATCGAGACCGTGGGAACTCAGGAGTACCAGCTCGGACAGGTCGCTTTCCTGGACCGGATCGGGGACTCCTATGGACCGGACGCCGCCGCCGCGATCGAGCCGGCCGTCGTCTGTCCGAACGGCTGAGCGGGTCAGCCCACCGAGTCGACAGACGTCAACGTGCCCACCCTTCCCCCCCGCTCTCTGTACACGTTCGCGGTCTCGGGCGCCGAACCGGGGGAGGACCTGGTCGGGGTGGGGGCCGACCTCGCGCCCGGGACGGTCCTCGAGGCATACGTCGCGGGGGTCTTCCCGATGGGACTCGGGGACCATGGCGGCGAGCCTCTCGGGTGGTGGTCGCCCGACCCACGCGGGGTGCTGCTGCCCGGGAACCTTCATGTCAGTCGGTCCATGCACCGCGCGATGCACCGGTTCGAGGTCCGCGTGGACACCGACTTCGCCGGCGTGGTCGCCGGTTGCGCGGACCCCGGCCGCACGGGCCGATGGATCACGCCCGAGATCACCCGCGCCTACGGCGAGCTGCACCGCCTCGGGTGGGCCCATTCCGTCGAGGTGGTCCAGGACGGCGCCCTCGTCGGCGGCCTCTACGGGCTCGCCATCGGCGGTCTCTTCGCCGGCGAGTCGATGTTCCACCGCACGACGGACGCGTCCAAGGTGGCCGTCATCGCCCTGCACGACCTGGTGACCCGCGACGACGATCCGCGCCGCCTCATCGACGTGCAGTGGCGCACCGACCATCTCGCGAGCCTCGGCGTGACCGAGCTGCCGCGCTCCGCCTACCTGCGCCGGCTCGCGGGCGCGCTACGGGCGCCGCTGCCGGAGGCGTTCGCCTGACCAGACGGCTCAGGCGCCGCGACGGACGAGGTATGCCGAGTGCTCACTCCCGTCGACGCGCACCTCCTCGACCTCGACCAGGTCGTGCCCGCGCATCCGGCAGAACGCCGGAACGTCGGTCCGGGCGGCCGGGTCGGTGGCGAGCAGCTGCACCAGGGATCCCGGCGTGAGGCCGCGGAGCAGCGCGCCGAGCCGGATGACCGGCAGCGGGCAGCGCTCGCCGCGGGCGTCCAGGACCGCAGGGCCTTGCGGCTGGCCCGTCTCAGGTGCGCAGGTCACAGGTCACGCGTCCCGAGGCTCGCCCGCACGGCTCGCACCGCGTCGGCCAGCTGGGCGCAGAACGCGTCGACACCCGCGGCCCGGCTGGTCGAGATCGCGGACAGCGGCAGGGTCACGCGAACGTTGCCGTGCGTGAGGGTCCCCATCGCCGCCAGGACGTGGCTGGGTTCGAGGGTGCTCGCGGTGCAGGCCGACCCCGAGGCCACGGCGAAACCGCGCCGGTCAAGCTCGTGGACGAGTGCCTCGCCGTCGACGAACAGGCACGAGAACGTCACCACGTGCGGCAACCGGTCCTGCGGATCCCCGGCGACCACGGTGTCTGGGACGAGGGCGGCGGCATCCCGGATCCGTCCGACGAGCTCGGCGGCTGCGGCAGCGTCCCCGACGGCGCTCCCGGACGTCTGAGTCTGCTGCCAGGCCTCTGCTGCCGCCAGGGCGAGCGGGATGACGGGTTCGACGTCGGTGCGTCCGGCCTCGACCTCGGTCTGCGCCCCAGGGCGACGCCACCGGGTGCGTTCCGGCACCACGAGCACACCGACACCCGCAGGGCCGCCCCAGGAGCGCGCGTCGCCGACGAGGACGTCGTATGCATCGGGCACCGGGTCACGCCCCAGGCCGGCCATCGCGTCGACCACGAGGGGGACGCCCAGGCGTCGGCATGCCTCATGGGCCGCGCCAAGCGGCTGGCGGGTCCCGACCTCGCCGTTGGCCGACTGCAGTGCCGCGACGACCGTGCCCGGGACCTCGAGTGCGCTGCGCCAGGCGCCCAGGTCCAGACGCCCGACGTCGTCGACCCGCACCTCATCGAGCAGCTCCGTGCGCTCGTCTCGGGCGGCGATCTCACGGGCGGGGACCAGGACCGCCGAGTGCTCGACAGCTGCGGCGACGGTGCGGCCCCCGCGGCGGCGGCCCGCATACCGGATGCCATCGAGTGCGCTCGAGAGCGCGACCGGACCACCCGGGAGGAAGCTGACCTCGGGCGGGCGAACGCCGAGGCCCGCCGCCAGCACCTCACGCGCCTGGTCGAGCAGGACCCGGGCGCGGCGACCCTCGGCGTGAAGGCGCCTCGGATCGGCCCATCCAACCTCGACGGCCGCCAACAGGGTCTCGCGCGCCGCGGGGTGCATCGGGCCGGACGAGGCGTCGAGGAACACCCGACCTGGTCGCTCGGATGTCGAGGGCGCCACGGTCGTCACGTTAGCCCCACCCGTACGTGTGGGATCGCAGTCCGGGAGGTAGTGTGACGAACATATCGACGTCGACCCGGCTGTGCTTTCCCGATGTTTGCCGCATGCTTGTCCTGACCGTCATTCTCATTCCGGAAGGTGCATTCGTTGGCCTCGCACCCCACGCCGCTGACGCCCATGAGGCGCCGAGGGCTCACGATCGCCGGCCTGGCGATCGCCTGCGCGTTGTTCCTCAGTGGATGCGCCAGCAACGGCACCGCCTCGAGTGGGTGGCTGCCCCAGGGCACCAATGGCGGCGAGGTGACCAGCAACACGGGCCGCGTCACCTCGTTGTGGGTCGGCACCTGGATCGCCGCACTCGCCGTCGGCCTGATCGTGTGGGGGCTGACCATCTACGTGATGGTTCGCTATCGCCGCAAGAAGGACGACGTCGGCCTCCCGCCGCAGCTGCGCTACAACGTCCCGATCGAGATCCTCTACACCGTGGTCCCGCTGTTCATGGTGGCCGTTCTGTTCTACTACACGGCGCGCGACCAGTCGGCGCTGCTCGACGTCTCGACCAAACCTGACTACACCGTGAACGTCGTTGCCAAGCAGTGGAGCTGGGACTTCAACTACGTCGACGCCAACGTGTACGAGTCGGGGGTGCAGGTGGAGCTCGACCGCAACACCGGAGAGCCCCTGAACGCCGAACCGGTCCTCTACCTGCCCGTCAACAAGCGCGTGGAGTTCGTGCTCAACGCCCGAGACGTCATTCACTCCTTCTGGGTGCCGGCGTTCCTGCAGAAGCTCGACATGCTGCCCGGCAAGACCAACCGCTTTCAGGTCGTCCCGACCCAGCAGGGCGAGTTCCAGGGCAAGTGCGCCGAGCTGTGCGGGGCGTACCACTCCCAGATGCTGTTCAAGGTCAAGGTGGTGTCCCAGGCCGACTTCGACGCCGAGATGGCCCATCTCAAGACCGTGGGCCAGACCGGTCAGCTCCCCAACACCCTCAGCCGTGAGCCGGTACTGCCCGCGGACCAACAGCTCGTGCCGACCCCCCCCGGGAGCAACTGATGGCCACGACGACGACCTCCCCGACCAGCACCCAGTTCGAGTACTCCACGGGCGAACGCGTCTCGTCGAGGCCCAAGCTGCTTCCTGGGCAGACGTTCATCAAGTGGATCACCACCACCGACCACAAGATCATCGGCAACCTCTACTTCATCACCTCGTTCGTCTGGTTCCTGCTCGGCGGCATCATGGCGCTGCTGATCCGCACCGAGCTGGCAGCGCCCGGGCTGCAGGTCGTCGACAACCCGGAGCAGTACAACCAGCTGTTCACCATGCACGGCACGATCATGCTGCTGCTCTTCGCGACACCGTTGTTCGCCGGGTTCGCCAACGCGATCATGCCGATCCAGATCGGCGCCCCGGACGTGGCCTTCCCGAGACTCAACATGTTCGCCTACTGGCTGTATGCCTTCGGCGGGCTCATCGCCGGCGCCGGGTTCCTCACCCCGCAAGGCGCAGCGTCGTTCGGCTGGTTCGCCTACGCACCGTTGTCCGACAACTCATACAGCCCGGGCCTCGGCGGCGACCTCTGGGTCTTCGGTCTGGCTCTGGCCGGTTTTGGGACGATCCTCGGCGCCGTCAACTTCATCACGACGATCATCTGCATGCGGGCGCCCGGGATGACGATGTTCCGGATGCCGATGTTCACCTGGACCATCCTGGTGACCTCGATCCTCGTGTTGATCGCGTTCCCCGTCCTGGCGGCGGCGCTCTTCGCGCTGGGTGCAGACCGGCGGTTCGGTGCTCACATCTTCGACCCGGAGTCCGGCGGGGTGATGCTCTGGCAACACCTGTTCTGGTTCTTCGGGCACCCGGAGGTCTACATCATCGCGCTGCCGTTCTTCGGCATCATCAGCGAGGTGCTCCCGGTCTTCTCGCGCAAGCCGATCTTCGGATACAAGACGCTCGTCTTCGCGACCATCGCCATCGGTGCGCTGTCGGTCGCGGTGTGGGCCCATCACATGTACGCCACCGGCCAGGTCCTCCTGCCGTTCTTCGCCATCATGACGATGCTGATAGCCGTGCCCACGGGTGTGAAGTTCTTCAACTGGATCGGCACGATGTGGGGCGGGTCCATCACGTTCAGCGCCTCGATGATCTGGGCCATCGGGTTCATCGTGACGTTCCTGTTCGGGGGCTTGACCGGCGTCATCCTCTCCAGTCCCGCCCTCGACTTCCACCTGTCCGACTCGTACTTCGTGGTCGCGCACTTCCACTACACGGTGTTCGGGACCGTCGTCTTCGCGATGTTCTCGGGGTTCTACTTCTGGTGGCCGAAGTTCACCGGACGGATGCTGGACGAGAAGCTCGGCAAGATCCATTTCTGGATGCTGTTCATCGGCTTCCACACCACGTTCCTCATCCAGCACCTGCTCGGGATCGAGGGGATGGCCCGCCGCTACGCCGACTACCTCCCAGAGGAGGGGTTCCAGACCGCGAACGTCATCTCGACGGCAGGAGCGTTCCTGCTCGGCGCCTCGACGTTGCCGTTCCTGTACAACGTGTGGAAGACCTGGCGGTATGCGCCGATGGTCGAGACCGATGACCCATGGGGTTATGGAGCCTCACTGGAGTGGGCCACGTCGTGTCCTCCGCCTCGGCACAACTTCGACAGCATCCCGAGGATCCGTTCGGAGCGGCCGGCGTTCGACCTGCACCACCCGGAAGTCGCTCCGTCGACGGTACGAGCGCCCGAGGCCAACGGGCTGACCAAGGCGTTCGGCCCCGCTGACTTGGGCGAGATGCCGGGTCACGCACCTGGACAGTCGGCGAGTTCGGCAGGCGGCGGGGCCTGATGAAGGTCGAGAGCAGGATCTTCCTCATCCTGGCGCTCTTCTTCGTGCCCGTGGGCGTGATCTACGGCGTGTGGTCGCGCTGGACCGAGATGGTGGGACCCCTGGGGTTCCTGCTGACCGCCGCGCTCTGCGGGCTCATCTCCTTCTACCTCACGGTGACGGGCCGCCAGTTCGCCAACCGTCCCGAGGACAACCCCAACGCCTTGATCTCCGAGCAGGAGGGTGAATACGGGTTCTTCACCCCCTACTCCTGGTGGCCGCTCTGGCTCGGTTTGACCGCGGCCACGATGTTCGCCGGCCTGGCGGTCGGATGGTGGCTGTTCACCATCGGGGCATTCTTTGCCATCTTCGCGATCATCGGCTGGACCTTCGAGCACTACAAGGGCGAGTACGCCAACTGAGCCCAACCGCGCACACCGGCCATCCCGCCACGGGTGGTGCACGGCCCTGGCGACGGTCAGCCCCACCCCAGTGCGTGCAGACGCTCATCGCTGATCCCGAAGTGGTGCGCCACCTCGTGGACCACCGTGACCGCGATCTCGTCGAGGAGCTGGTCGCGGTCACGACAGAGGCGGGTCAGCGGTCCCTGGAAGATGGTGATCCGATCGGGGAGGGACCCGGCGTCCCACCAGCCGTCCCGCTCGGTCAGCGGCGTCCCCTCATAAAGCCCCAACAGCTCGGGCTCACCCGCGGGTGACTCGTCGACGACCAGGACAGCGACGTTGCTCATCAGCTTCGCCAGGTCCTGCGGGATCAGGTCGAGAGCGTCGCCCACGGCCAGCTCGAACTCCTGCGCCGTCATGGTGATGCCGTCACGAGCCATCGCACCAGCCTGCCACGCCTCGCGCGTGTCGTGGACTCGGCAGTCGGCAGTCGGCGGGGCTCAGAGTGGAACGGGTAGTGGGGGAACGCGAGGAGCAGCGGGCCAGGGCCTTCGCGAAGCCCTGCGAGGCGATGTGGTGTCAGCGCCGACCGCGGTTCCAACCTCGGCGCGTGCTCCGTCGTTGACCACGAGTCAACCCGTGTGCACGACGTTGACCTCGGGATCGGGCCGCAGAGTCTGATACGGAGAGCTGCATGGCACGGGGCGCGCGCCACGGTGGCCTCGAATCCGTGACATGGGGGTCGGTAGGCCCGGGCTCCAGGCTCTCGACTGCCCAAGCGCCGTGAGCCCTGGAGACCCCCCGCTCCTAGAGGCGGGGGGTCTCGAGCACCGTCCGGGGTCGCAGCCGCTGTTACAGGTCCTTCTCGGGGGCCCTCTTGACGGACTCACGCTCCGAGGCGGGCAGAGCCAGGCCCTGGGTCTCGGCCGGGCCCTCCAAGGACCCGGTGGTCTCGGCGGAAGCGGCGATCGCGTCGTGCTCTCCATGAGCAAGAGCGGCAGCCAGCTCGGCCGGGGTGACCGGGTCGACGCGGTCCTTGAAGTAGAAGTTGGACAGGCGCGCCCTGATCTTCGTGGCCCGGGCGTGCTTGGCTGCCACTCCGTTCTCGTCCGTGCCCGAACCGAGCTCGAGCGGGCTCTGCGACTCCTGTTGGACCAGGCTCCAGCGTTCGAACTCGTCGAGCGGCTCGTGGCGCTCGAAGAAGCGCCCCTCGGCCGTGCGGATGACGGTGCCGCTCTCGCGACCGTGAAGCACCTTGTCGCGATCGTGGCGCTGCAGGCTCAGACAGATGCGCTTGGTGACCCAGAAGGTCAGCGGCGGGACCACGAAGATGCTGATCTGGAACAACCGGGTCAGGTCGTTGATCGACAGGTGCAGCTTGATCGCCATGATGTCGTTGCCGCTGGCGAAGAAGAGGATCAGGTAGAACGAGATCGCCATCATGCCGAGGCCGGTGCGCACCGGGGCATTGCGGGGACGGTCGAGCAGGTGGTGCTCGCGCTTGTCCCCGGTGACCCAGGCCTCCAGGAACGGGTAGGCCCCTGAGATCGTGTAGAGGGCCGGGATCAGCAGGATTGCCCCGATGAAGACGTTGAAGCTCCAGGTGCGGCCGAACGCCACGAACTCCAGGAACCCGGGTAGCAGGCGCAAGGCTCCGTCAGCGAAACCCATGTACCAGTCGGGTTGCGAGCCCGCCGTGATCGGACTGGGGTCGTAGGGACCGTAGGCCCAGATCGGGTTGATCGTCACGAGTGCCGAGATGAGCGCGGTCACGCCGAAGACGAGGAAGAAGAACCCGCCGGCCTTGGCGATGTAGACCGGCATCAGCGGATAGCCGACGACGTTGGAGTTGGTCCGGCCGGGCCCGGGGTATTGGGTGTGCTTGTGCACGAAGACGAGCACGATGTGCGCGGTGAACAACCCCACGAGGATCGCCGGGATGAGGAGCACGTGCAGGGAGTACAGGCGGGGGAGTATCGCCTCACCCGGGAACGGGCCGTCGAACACCATGTAGGAGAGGTACGAGCCGACGACAGGGACCGAGCGCATGAAGCCCTCGGCCGCCCGCAAGCCCGTGCCGGAGAGCAGGTCGTCCGGCAGTGAGTATCCGGCGAAGCCCTCGATCAGAGCGAGCATCGACAGGATCGAGCCGATCACCCAGTTGATCTCGCGCGGCTTGCGGAACGCTCCGGTGAAGAACACCCGGAACATGTGCACCGTGATCGCCACGATGAACAACAGCGCGGCCCAGTGGTGGATCTGACGGATCAGCAGCCCGCCACGGATGTCGAACGAGATGGCGACGGTGGAGTTGTAAGCCTCGGAGACGGTGATGCCCTGCAGCGGCAGGTATGAGCCGTCGTAGACGATCTGGCCAGCGCTCGGGACGAACCAGAACGTGAGGAACACGCCCGACAGCAGGCAGATGATCATGGAGTACATGGCGACTTCGCCGAGCATGAAGGTCCAGTGGTCCGGGAAGACCTTCTTGAGGATGAAGGCCATGAACCCGGCGCCACCGGTGCGTTCGTCGAGCCAGTTGGCGACTCCGCCGGCGACCTTGATCCCGTCGCCGGCAGGCGCCTCGACCTGCTCGTCGTGCTCGCGGAGAGCCGACGGGCTTCTCGGATCAGTGAACGTAGCCATTGCGCTCCCAGTAACTCGGGCCTACGGGCTCTCGGAACCCTTGAGTGGCGACGAGATATCCCGCGTCGTCGACGGTGATCTTCAGCTGCGGAAGCGGACGCTTGGCCGGGCCGAAGATGACTTCGCAGTCGTTGGTGACGTCGAAGGTGGATTGGTGACAAGGGCACAGCAGGTGGTGGGTCTGCTGCTCGTAGAGGCCCACTGCGCAGCCGACGTGAGTGCAGATCTTGGAGTAGGCGACGATCCCCTGGTATCCCCAGGCGAGGGCCTTCTGGCCGGCCTCGCTGCCGGAGAACTGGTCGGGGGCCAAACGCATCATCAGGACAGCGGCCTTGGCCTTGTCCTCGAGCACGTGCGTGGAGTCCTTGAGTGTCTCCGGCATCACGTGGAAGACCGAGCCGATCGTCACATCGCTCGCCTTGATCGGCGTCAGCTCCGGATCGCGCGTCAGCCGGATCGGGTTGCCGGGGCTGCCGTCCGGCTTGGGCGCGATATCCCAGATGGTCTCGGCCAGCCCGCTCGACGCCTTCGTCGGATCACCCAGCGACCCCGCGACCTGCAGGACGAACGGAAGCGCGAACAGTCCGAGCGACCCGCCCAACGCGTACTTGATCATCGGTCTGCGGTTGAGCTGAGTGGACTCACCGCCACCCAGGATCAGTCCGACGGCCTTGGTGCGGTTGGCGTCCGATGACCTCTGCGGATGGCGTTCTTCGACGATCTCCTGGTCGGGCATCAGTGTCTTGGCCCAGTGGACGGCGCCGGTGCCGATCCCGAGCATCGAGATCGCCATCGAGACCCCCAGGACCACGTGCAGCAGGTTGGTGCTGCCGATGCCGGGGACGAACACGTCGGCGGTGTGGTCGATGGCGAAGTACGCGACGATGAAGACCAGCGTGGCCAGCATGGACAACCCGAAAAGGGCGACGACCTGACGCTCCGCCCGGCGAGCCGCCCTCGGGTCGTCGTCGGCCATCCGGTGTACGTGATCCGGCATGCCCGGGTTGGGGAAGATCGCGGGCAGGTTGCCGGAACCGTCGCCACCGGGCTCGTTTTGGCGCACCACATCGGTCCCGACGCCACCGCGCCCGTCAGCTCCCGAGCCCGAACCGTCCGCTCGGGTGGAAATGCCCTGGTCACTCATACGCTCGTCGATCCTGTCGGTTTGCCCTCAACGATTAGAACAAATATTCGGCGGATGTGCACCATGTCGCTCAGGCGGCTTTCGATCCCAGCCAGACGGCAAAGGCGATCATGATCCCGAGGCCGAAGATCCAGATGAACATGCCCTCAGAGACCGGACCGAGGTTGCCGAGGTTCATGCCACCTTGGTTGGGCTTGTTGTAGGTCTCGTCGAGGAACGCGATGATGTTGCGCTTGTTGTCCGGGGAGACGTTCTGGTCATTGAAGACCGGCATCGACTGGGGTCCGGTGAGCATCGCCTCGTAGAGGTCCCGCGAGGCCACCCCCTTGAGGGTCGGGGCGTACTTCCCCCGGCTCAGGGCTCCGCCGGATCCGGCGAAGTTGTGGCACATCGCGCAGTTGATCCGGAACAACTCACCACCCGTCGCGACGTTCGCGCCGGCGGTGGACAGGTCGGCGTCGGAGGGGATGGCGGGGCCGGGGCCAAGCGTGGCGACGTAAGCGGCCATGGCCTCGATCTGCTCGTCGGTGAACTTGACGTCTCCACGCTGGGCCTGAACTGCCGGGCCGGCGAGTGGCATCCGGCCGGTGCCTACCTGGAAGTTGACGGCCGCGGCGCCGACACCGACCAGCGTGGGTCCGGCAGCGGTCCCCTGGGCCTTCAACCCGTGGCAGGTGGCGCAGTTGGCCAGGAACAAGGCTCGACCGTCAGCGACGACGTCGGTGGTCACTCCGGCCGCCTCGGCCGTTTTCGGGGCAAACAACGAGTACGCCCCACCGACCACGACGAGCCCGAGCAGCAGCAGGATCGCGATCGCGGCGGGGTGACGTCGGCGTGCGGCCAAGGCATTCAACGCGGGAGTCCTGTCGTCCGGGGGCGGGAGGTCACGTGAGGTGGGTGTGTCGCTCAGGTCACTTGAGCAGGTAGATCGTGGAGAACAGCGCGATCCAGACGACGTCGACGAAGTGCCAGTAGTACGAGGTGACAACGGCGCCGATCGCCTGTGTATGGCTGTAGTTCCGAGTCGTGAACGTCCGCCCGATGATCAGCAGGAAGGCGATCAGGCCACCGGTGACGTGCATGCCGTGGAAGCCGGTGGTCATGAAGAAGACCGAGCCGTAGCGGTCCGACGACAGCGTGACGTTCTCGCTCGTGAGCCCGGCGTACTCGAAGATCTGACCGCCGATGAAGAACGCCCCGAACAGGTAGGTGACGACGTACCACTCGCGCATGCCCCATTCCTTGAACTGCCAGAGCCGGCCGCTGCGCTTGGGCTTGCCCGCCTCGGCCTTGAAGACGCCGAGCTGGCACCACACGGACGACACCAGCAGGACGAACGCGTTGAGCGCGGCGAACGGGACGTCGAGCTTGGCCGTCTGCTCAGCCCAGAGCTCCGGAGAGAGCGAACGGATCTGGAAGTACATGGCGAACAGTCCGGCGAAGAACATCAGCTCGCTGCCGAGCCAGACGATGGTGCCGACCGAGACCATGTTGGGTCGCGTTGCCGGCCCGTGCGCTGGGCCTACTGTGCGCGTTGTTGCTGATGCGGTCGCCACACTTGTCATTATGGGGTCAACTCCATATGGGGCGCACGCGACCCCCCGGTCGGATTCTTTGGCAGGGTCATCGCCATACCACCGCCGTACCACCGCCGTACCGACGAGGTGGCCGACGAGGTGGCCGACGAGGTGGCGGGCGAGGTGGCCGACGAAGTGGCGGATGTGGGTGCCGGCAACATGGTGGGCCGCACACGACGCAGGCGTTTCGCTACCATCCCCGTATGACCGCATCGCCTCCCGGCCCGGGTGCCACCTCCACCGGGAATCACGGGTCCGTTGGCTCGTCGGCGCGCGCCGCTCTGCCTGGGGGCGCCGGGACGGCGGGAGCCGAGCCGCCCGAGGTCACCTCGATCCGGGTGCTGCTTTACAGCGACGACAGCGCTACTCGTGATGCCGTCCGCCTGGGGGTGGGTCGCCGCCCCGCGCGTGACGTCGAGGTTTCCTCGTGGCTCGAGTGCGCGACGCCGGCGGCGGTGGTCGCGGCAGCGGATGGCGGCGGCTTCGATGTGCTGATCCTCGACGGGGAGTCCTCGCCAATCGGCGGCCTCGGCCTGTCCAAACAGCTGAAGAACGAGCTGTTCGACTGCCCCCCCATCCTCGTGCTCACCGGGCGTCCGCAGGATGGTTGGCTCGCGGCGTGGTCCCAGGCCGACCAGGCCGTCCCGCACCCGATCGACCCGATCGCCCTCGCCGCCGCCGTCGCGGACCTCGGGCGCCGGGGCTCGACGTCCTGAGCCCGCGTCCGTGCTGAGCACCGAGCAGGACCAGTCGGCAGCGCCGACAGACAAATCGGCAGAGCCGGGCTGGCCCGACGTCCTCAGCGCGCTGTTGTCGGGTCACGACCTCGACTCACGACGAGCCGGCTGGGCGATGGGCCAGATCATGGACGGGCAGGCCACCCCCGCCCAGGTGGCGGGCTTCCTCGTGGCGCTGCGCGCCAAAGGCGAGTCGGTGCAGGAGATGCGTGGGCTGGCCGACGAGATGCTGTCGCACGCGACCCGCATCGAGGTGGCCGGTCCGAGCCTGGACATCGTCGGAACCGGCGGTGACCGCGCGCATACGGTCAACATCTCCACGATGGCCGCGATGGTGTGTGCGGCGGCCGGGGTCACGGTCGTCAAGCACGGCAACCGAGCCGCCTCGTCGGCGTCCGGTTCGGCCGACGTCCTCGAGGCGCTCGGGATCGACCTGACTCTCTCGACCGACCGCGTCGCCGCCGTAGCCACGGAAGCGGGGATCACGTTCTGCTTCGCCCAGCTGTTCCACCCGTCGTTCCGGTACGCCGCGACCGCTCGGCGCGAGCTCGGCATACCGACGGCGTTCAACTTCCTGGGGCCGCTGACCAACCCGGCACAGCCCACGTACGCCGCGGTGGGTGTCGCCGACCCGCGGATGGCACCACTTTTGGCCGGGGTGTTCGCGAGCCGGGGCCGCGATGCGGCCGTGTTCCGTGGCGACGACGGGCTCGACGAGCTGACCCTCGCGACGACGTCGAGCGTGTGGTGGGTCCGGTCCGGACGGGTTGTGGCGCGCACGATCGACCCGACCGACGTGGGACTGCACCGGTATGCCACCGAGGAGCTGCGCGGTGGCGACCCGGCTCACAACGCGGCGGTCGTGCGCGCGGTCTTCGCCGGGCAGGGTGGTGCAGTGCGTGAGGCGGTCGTCCTCAACGCCGGCCTAGCGTTGGCGTTGACGCAGGACGTGAGCTCCCTCGACCCCCCGGACCCCGTAGATCCGTCACAAGAGCACGGACAGTGGCTGGCCGCGGTGCGGTCGGGAGTCGACCGGGCGGCCGCGACGATTGACGCGGGCCTGGCAACCGAGCTCGTCGACCGCTGGGTTGCCGCCACCCGGGCGCGCTGACCGAGCAGCCCATCGACAGTCGGTCCTCAGTCAGTGGGTCGTCGGTCAGCCGTTCGGCGGTCAGCCGTTCGGCGGTCAGTCGTGCGTGCCGGTCTTCACTCGCCGTCCAGGCCGATGGAGAACGCGGCCTCGATGTCCAGCTTGGAGTAGGTCCGGAAGGCGATGTGAGTCGACGTGCCGACGACCCCCTCGACCTTGTTGAGGCGGTCGGCGATGACGTCGGCCAGCTGGTCGTGGTCCCGCACCCGGACCATGGCGATGAGGTCGGCGTCACCGGTCACGGAGTAGACCTCGGTGACGCCGTCGAGGTCGGCGATGCCCTGCCCCACCTCGGGAATGCGGTCGACGTCGCAGCTGACCATGACAATGGCGGTGATCACCCGCCGAATCTAACCGACCGCGAGCACCCTGGGCACGGCGCTCGCCTCGACGTCACGGTCGAACGCCGTCACTCCGAGCGGGCGCCCGTCGTCGAGGAGGGCGCGCACGCCGCCCGCGCCGCCCACGGGGCACGACCACGAGCCGTCGAGCTCGACGAGCCGCACCCCCGGCGACTCGAGCCAGCGCAGGATGATCTCGGTCTCCTCGGGGGTGGCCGCCGGCGCGGGGTGGGCGTGCGGCTGCACGACCTCGGCGGTGGCGCAGAGCGACTGGACGTAGACCATCGGGTCGGCCCCGGCGGGGCTGACGCTGGTCCCGGCGAGCCGGCCGTATCGCACACAGACGAGCTCCCAGCCGCCGCGGTCGGCGCGCCGGGCGGCGACCATCTGGGGACTCGCGGCAAGGGGACCGATTCGTTGGGTCCGGGCGGCGGCGCGCACCAGGTGAAGCATCCGGTCGCGCACCGTGCCGGCGTCCTCGAACCGTTGCTGCTGTGCGAGTACCGTCATCCGCGAGTGCAGCGCGGCGGTCATGGGCCGGGCGTCCCCGCTGAGCGCGTCGACCGCCTGGGCGACGACGACGGCGTACTGCTGCGAGGACTGACGACCCGAACAGGGTGCTCCGCAGCGGCCCATCTCGGCGAGGACGCACTCGCTCCCGCTGGCTCGCGTCGACAGCCGCGCGGTGCACTGTCGCAGTGGGACGACCTCGTGAACGGCCGCCACAGCCGCCTCCGCGCCCTTGCGGGACCGGAACGGCCCGAGGTATCGGGCGCCGTCGTCGCGCACCACTCGCACGATGGACAGCCGCGGAAACGCCTCCTTGGTGAGCTTGACCCACAGAACCTTCTCCGGGCGGGTGGAGCGACGGTTGTAGCGCGGCTTGTGCTGGGCGATCAGGCGCAGCTCTCGGATCTGGGCCTCGAGGGTCGTCTGGCAGACGATGGGCTGAATGCTCGTCGCGAGCCCCACCATCTCGGCCATCCGGGTGCGTTGCTCGGAGGCGGTGAAGTAGGACTGCGCCCGGCTGCGGATGTTGCGGGACGTGCCGACGTACAGGGGTTGCCCGCGCTCGTCCTTGAAGATGTAGACACCCGGAGCGGCCGGCAGGTGCTCGGCGAGGAAACGCTTGCGACGCTGGGCGGGGGTAACCCGGGAGGTGTAGCTCGACAGCTCCTCGAGGGTGTGCACACCGAGGTTGCCCACCCGCTCGAGGAGCCCATGCAGCACGTCGACCGTGGCCTTGGCATCGTGCAGCGCCCGGTGGTCTGGCACCGTGGTCGCATTGAACAGCACGGCCAGCGAGGACAGCTTGTGGTTGCGCGACTCGTCGCGGCTCACCAGCTGCCTGGCCAGGTGCACCGTGTCGAGCACCCGGAACCCGGGCCAGTCGTGCCCGGTCGCCCGGGCCGCGGCCTTGAGAAACGAGATGTCGAAGCCGGCGTTGTGCGCGACCAGGACGGCGTCGTGGGCGAACTCGAGGAACGCCGGCAGGACCGACTCGATCCGCGGCGCTCGCGCCACCATGGCGTTGGTGATGCCGGTCAGCACCTGGATGAACACCGGGATCGGCTCATCGGGCCGCACCAGCGTCTGGAACTCTCCGAGCACCTCCCCGCCGCGCACCTTGACGGCCCCGACCTCGGTGATCGCCGACGCCGTCGCGCTGCCGCCGGTCGTCTCGAGGTCGACCACGACGAACGTCACCTGGGCCAGGGCGGTCCCCAGGTCGTCGAGAGTCCCCTGCACGGCTGGCACGTCGCCGACGCTAACCGCGACCTCCGACAGGGCCGGGGAGGCGCGGCCGCCGGTCGCCCGAATGACTGCGGGGGAGTGCCGCTGTCGGGGCTGCAAACGGGCTTTCTGGAGGGCTGTCGGTGGTCGGTCGTAGCCTCGGCACCAGTCAACATACGTGCTCACATACGCTCCAGGAGGCGACATGCGACGCAGCATTTCCCACCCACTGATGACCGTCGACTGCGACAGCTGCCCGGTCCGCGACCTCCGGTGCGACGACTGCCTCGTCACCGCCCTGCGCGGTATGCCCACGGTGCTCACGCTCGGTGACGGCGAGCTGGAGCTCGACCCGGCCGAACGACGAACCGTGGCCCGGCTGGTGTCGCTCGGCCTCGTGGCCGGAGACCATGCGCTGGATGCGTCCGGAACGCCGGGTGCGCCGGGTGTTGTTGCCCGGCGCGAACCTTTGACAGAACCCTGGACAGAACCCTGGACAGAACCCTGGAGAGGGACCCGGGCGGTCGGCTGAGGCAACAGGCAACCGACGGTGACGCCCAGCGACGCCACCTACCATCGGGTGGTGAGACAGGGGGTACGAGCCGCGGCTGCAGCCTGCCTGGCCGCCGCGGTGCTCGCCGGGTGTGGCGTCTCGAGCAAAGCCGGCTCGACCGGTTCCGGCTCCGGAGCGGACGGGACCGTGCCGAGTTCGAGCTCCGTGGGGATCCCGGCGACGACGGCTGGCTCCGACGGTGCCGCGGGCCGCGCCGGAAGTCCGGGAAGTCCGGGAAGTCCCGTGAGCCCGGAAAGTCCAGTGAGTACCGACGCCAACGGTGCCGCCCGTTGGCCCGACTCGACCGGCTCCCTGGCCGCATCCGACGCGAACGGCGAGGAGGTCGCAGCAGTCACCGACCTCGCGAACCGGCGTCTGGCTGCCCTGACCGCCAAGGACCGCGCTGCCTGGATGTCGACGGTGGACGACCCTGCGGATCCCTTCGGTCGCGACCAGGGCGACACCTTCGACCGGATGTCCCAGCTGCCCCTGAGCTCGTTGACGATGGGCGGGGTGTCGGTCGGTCCAGGCGCTGTAGGCGGAGCAGAGGGGTCGGTCGCCCGGTTCCACATCGGCTACCGCTTCACCGGGTACGACCGCGGCGAGCGAACCTTCGAGCTGGCCTTTGCCGTGGTCAAGGGTCCGCAGGGCTGGCGGTTCACCGGGGTAGCGGCCGACCAGCCGGCAGCGCAGCCGTGGGACCTGCCCGGTATGACCGTGGCCGCGTCGGCGACGTCCTTGGTCGTGGGCGACCAGCCCGTTCCGGTGCTGCAGGGATACCTCGCCATGGCCGACACCGGCCGGGCGCGCGTCGCCGGGGTGTGGGGGAGCGCAGTCCCGGCCGTGCTGGTCGCGCCGCGCACGACCGACGAGCTGGTCCGCCTCCTCGGCCGCGCGTCCGCCGCCGGGCTCGACCAGGTGGCGGCCGTCACCGACGGGCCGGTGGCGCCGGGGGCGCCGGCGACGGGCGACCGGGTCTACCTGAACCCGGCGACCTTCGCGTCGTTGACCGCGACCGGCCGCCAGGTCATCATCACGCACGAGCTGACCCACGTCACGGTCCGGGCGACCACGACTCGGCCGGTGCCGACCTGGTTGTCGGAGGGCTTCGCCGACTTTGTCGGGTTCACCGGGTCGGGCCTCGGGACGGCCACGGTGGCCGCCGACCTGCTGGACCGGGTCCGCACAGGTGCGGGTCCGACGGGTCTACCGACCGCTTCCGACTTCGACCCGACGATGGGCGAAATTTCGCCCACCTACAACGCCGCGTGGCTGGTGGTGACCCGGATGGCCCAGACTCACGGCCCGGCCGCAGTCGTCGAGTTCTACCGGGCCGTGTCCGGCGGACCGGAGCCCGACCCTTCGGTCAGGGGGGCACCGGACGATCTCGCAAAGGCGGCGTTCAGCACCGTCCTCGGCACCACCGAGGACGCCGCAGTCGCCGACTGGCTGGCCTACCTCAGACGGCTCGCGGGCTGACCTGCGCCGCCGCCAGGCTGACTCTTGCCGCCCGTGAGGCCAGGACCTACCCGGTCCGCACTGGCGGTGAACCAGCGGTGACCAGCGGTGACTGGCGGTGGACTAGCGGTGGACTAGCGGTGACTGGCGGTGGACTAGCGGACAGCAGCCGTGGAGTAGAGCGCCTCGACGTCATCGGCGAAGTCCTTCATCACGACGTTGCGCTTGAGCTTGAGCGACGGCGTGAGATAGCCGTTCTCTTCGGTGAAATCGCTGGGCAGCACCGTGAACTTGCGAATCGACTCCGCCTTGCTGACGGCGGTGTTGGCGTCGTCGACCGCCTTTTGCACCTCGGCCAGGACGACGTCGTTGGTCCGGGCGGCGTCCGGGGTCAAACCCTCAAGGCCGTTGATCTTCGCCCAGGTCGGGAGCATGTCGGGGTCGAGGGTGATCAGGGCCGCGATGAAGGGCTTCTGGTCACCGACGACGATGCACTGCGAGACGAGGGGGTGCGCGCGCAACCGGTCTTCGAGAACAGCCGGCGCGACGTTCTTGCCTCCCGCGGTCACGAGGATCTCTTTCTTGCGCCCGGTGATCTTGAGGTAGCCGTCGTCGTCGAGCTCACCGATGTCACCGGTGCGGAACCAGCCGTCGCTCATCGCTTCGGCGGACGCACCCTCGTTGTTGTGGTAGCCGACGAACACGTTGACCCCCTTGATCAGAATCTCGCCGTCCTCGGCGATCCGGATGCCGACCCCTGGCAGGGGTGTGCCGACGGTGCCGATCTTGACCATGTCGGGCACGTTGACGGTCGCCGGAGCCGTGGTCTCGGTCAGCCCGTACCCCTCGAGGACGATGACCCCGATGCCCCGGTAGAAGTGACCCAGGCGGGTGCCCAACGGCGCGCCTCCCGAGACGGCATAGCGGACCTGTCCGCCCATCGCCGCGCGCAGCTTGGCGTAGACGAGGCGGTCGAAGACGGCGTGCCTGGCGCGCAGGACGAACCCTGGCCCACCGTCGTCAAGGGCTTCGCTCCAGGCGGTCGCGGTGTCCGCTGCCATGGCGAACACCTTGCCCTTGCCCTCGCTCGCGGCTTTCTGCTCGGACGAGTTGTAGATCTTCTCGAAAACCCGGGGGACCGCCAGGATGAAGGTCGGCTGGAAGCTCGCGAAGTCGTCCAGCAACGACTTGATGTCGCTCGAGTGACCCATCCGGGCTGCGCACTCGACGCAGAGCACCTCGATGAACCGTGCAAAGACGTGGGCGAGCGGAAGAAACAGCAAGGTGGCTGCGCCGGGTGCGCGCACGACTCCGGCGAGGCTCTCAGCGGCGTTCTCAGCGAGGTCCTTGAAGTTGCCGTGGGTGAGGCTGCAGCCCTTGGGGCGACCGGTGGTCCCGGAGGTGTAGATCACCGTGGCCAACGAGGTGCGGTCCGTGCTGGAACGGCGCTGCTCGAGGTTGTCGTCAGAGACCTCGGCGCCGGCGCGGCCCAGCTCGTCCAGCGCTTCGGCGTCGATCTGCCAGACGTCCTTGAGACCCGGCAGGCGGTCGCGCACCTGCCCGACCGTCGACGCGTGCGCCCCCGTCTCCACCACGACCGCGACAGCTCCGGAGTCCTGCAGGATCCAGGCGACCTGCTCGGCGGACGAGGTCTCGTAGATCGGCACGGTGACGGCGCCGGCGGTCCAGATGGCGTAGTCGACGAGGGTCCACTCGTAGCGGGTCCGCGACATCAACGCCACCCGGTCGCCGACGCCGACACCGGCGGCGATCAGCCCCCTGGCGAGCACGTCGACCTCCGAGGCGAACTCGGCAGCCGTGACATCGAGCCAACCGGCTCCGTCGCGTTTGGCGAAGACGACCTTGTCGGGGACCTCCCGAGCGTTGACCACGACGGTCTGCGCGAGGTTGCCACGTGTGGTCGGGGCGATCAGCGGTGCGACGACGTTGTCCTGCACGACGTTCTCCTGGTCCCTGCGAGGTGCTGTGCGCTCGCCACGGAGCTCGTGAGCGAGACGGTCCACGGCACGATACCGGTGAACGAAGGGGGGGTGTGCGCCCAGGTTGTAACCTTCCGCGCATGGCCGACCGCACCGAGAGCTCGATCTCCATCGCCGCGGCCCCCGGGGCCGTTCTCGACGTCATCGCCGACTTCTCGGACTATCCGAAGTGGGCGGGTGAGGTCAAGGCGGTGACGGTCCTGTCCGAGGAGGGGGACGGCTGGCCGGACCAGGTGCAGTTCACCCTCGACGCCGGTGTCATCAAGGACACCTACGTGCTCGACTACGAATGGGACGTCGCCGACGACGGCACGGGCGTCGTCTCCTGGTCGCTCGTCAAGGCCACCGTCCTCAAGGCGATGAACGGCTCCTACACGCTCGGCTCGGCGGGCGGCGGCACCACCGTGACCTACCGACTTGCCGTCGACCTCAACATCCCCATGCTCGGCATGCTCAAGCGCAAGGCGGAGAAGGTCATCGTCGACACGGCGCTCAAGGAGCTGAAGAAGCGCGTCGAGAGCTGACCCCAGGTGCGCATCGTCCTGTTCACGGGCAAGGGTGGCGTCGGCAAGACCACGACCGCCGCCGCCACGGCCGTTCGGGCCGCCCGGTCGGGGATCCGCACCCTGGTCCTGTCGACGGACGCGGCGCACTCGCTCGGCGACGCGCTCGACCGGGACCTGCGCATTTCCGACCGCAGCCCCGCTCACGCCGGGGCGCCCGATCCGGTATGCATCGAGCCCGGACTGCACGCCCTCCAGGTCAGCGCCCCGCACACGGTCGACCGATCGTGGCGGGTAGTCCAGAACTACCTGCTGGAGCTGCTCGCCACGCTGGGCATCGACACCGTCGTCGCGGAGGAGCTCACCTCCCTCCCTGGGGCGGAGGAGGTCGCCGCCCTGCTGGAGCTGCGGGCTCGCGCCCAGTCCGGCGTCTGGGACCTCGTCGTCGTCGACTGCGCGCCCACGGCCGAGACGCTTCGGCTGCTGGCGCTACCCGAGGCCCTGGCCTGGCATCTCGAACGGCTGCTCCCCGGTCAGCGTGGCCTCCTGCGCAGCCTGCGCCCAGCCGCCGCGGCGGCGGCCGGCGTGCCCCTGCCTAGCCCGGAGGTGGCGGCGACGGTCAGCGGGTGGTACCGGCAGATGCGCGACGTCCACACCCTGCTCACCACGGACCGGTCCTCGGTGCGGCTGGTCCTCACGCCGGAGCGGGTCGTCATCGCTGAGGCCCGGCGGATGTGGACCTCGCTCAGCCTCTACGGGTTCGTCGTCGACGGTGTCGTCGTCAACCGGCTGATCCCCCGGGGCGGTGTCGAGGCGGGCGCGGGCGAGCAGACCGACACCTGGCGGAGCGCCTGGAACACGGCGCAGGCAGCGGGCCTCGCCGACGTCCAGGGCTCGTTCGGTGGCGTCCCCATCGCGACCGCCCCCTACCTGGCCTATGAGCCGATCGGCCCCGACGCGCTGGCGGCGCTCGCCGATGTGACGTCCGGGATCGACAGCCTCGGTCCGGACCGGTTGCTCGAACCGGTACGCCAGACTGGACTGACCGTGCGCCGCACGACCAGAGGCTATGAGCTGCGCCTCCCGCTCCCACTCGTCACCGCGTCCGAGGTCGACCTCAAACGGCGCGGCACCGAGCTCCTCGTCGCCGTCGGGGATCATCGCCGGGTGCTCAGCCTTCCGTCCGCGCTGCAACGCTGTGTCGTGCGGGGCGCCGGGGTGCGGGAGGGCACGCTCTCGGTGGCATTCGAACCGGACCCGGACCAGTGGCCTACCCCGAGGACCGACGGTCAACCCGAGCCCGACGACGTCTCACGGGAGGCGGTGCGGTGAGTGACCGGGGCAATGACTCAAAGGGCTCGAAGGGCTCAAAGGGCTCGAAGGGCTCGAAGGGCTCGAAGGGCTCAGATGGCTCAGGGGGCTCGAAGGGCTCGGGGGGCTCGAAGGGCTCAGCTGGCTCAGGGGCTTATCAGGGACAGGTCGGGTCGGTGACGCAGGAGACCGCCCGGTTGCTCGACGCGTTGTTCGCGACCACGGCTGCCGGTACGCCGGGGCCCGGCACACCGGCACCGGAGACGGCGAGCAGCCCCTCCGAACCGTGTCCCACGTGCGGTCACCGGGGCGAGGCGACGCATACCGGTGCTGGTTCGTCGGGTGCTGCTGCGGCGGACGTCTGCCAGCTCTGCCCCGTCTGCCAGCTCCTCAGGGTGGCCAGGGCGGTGCGTCCCGAGACCCTCGACCGGCTCGCCGAGCTCGCGGGCGCGGTGACCGACGCGTTGCGCGACGCGGCCGCCGCGCGCTGGGACGACACCCACCGGCGGCCTCCGCCACCGCAGCGGACGACCGTCGAGGACATCCCTGTCAGCGAGGCGGAGGGCCCCGGGTCGTGGGATGAGGAGGAGCCATGAGCGCGCTGGCCATCGGCATCGACATCGGCGGTACCAAAGTCGCCGGCGGCGTCGTCGACGACACGGGCAGAGTCCTCGAGCGGACCCGTCGCGACACTCCCCACCGGTCGATGTCGCCGGACGTCGTGGAGGACACCATCGTCGAGGTCGTCGACGAGCTGATGTCCGAGGTGCCTTTCGGCCGGACCCAGCGGGTCGTCGCGGTCGGGATCGGGGCGGCCGGGTTCGTCGCCGCCGACCGCGCCACCGTCGTGTTCGCGCCGCACCTGTCCTGGCGTCACGAGCCGTTGCGAGACGCCCTCAGCCGGCGGGTAGCCGTGCCGATCTTTGTCGACAACGACGCGAACGCGGCGGCGTGGGCGGAGTGGCGGTTTGGCGCCGGGCGGGGCGAGTCCCATCTGGTGATCGTCAACCTCGGCACCGGGATCGGGGGCGGCTTCGTCATCCACGGGAAGGTGCAGCGCGGCCGGTTCGGGATCGCCGGCGAGTTCGGGCACATGCAGGTGGTTCCGAATGGGCTGCGCTGCGAGTGCGGCAACCGCGGCTGTTGGGAGCAGTACGCCAGCGGCAATGCCCTCGTGCGGGAGGCTCGCGGGTTGATCTCGGCGCGGTCGCCGATGGCGAGCGACCTGCTCGTTCACGTCGGTGGGGACGCGGCTGCCCTGACGGGACCACTGATCACGTCGGCGGCGAAGGCGGGGGACCAGACGGCGATCGAGCTGCTCGCCGAGATCGGCGGCTGGCTCGGCGTCGGGATCGCGAACCTCGCGGCCGCCTTCGACCCCGGGACGTTCGTGGTGGGCGGTGGCGTGAGCGCGGCCGGGGACCTGTTGCTGGACCCGGCCCGGGAGACGTTCCGGCGGCAGCTGCCCGGACGCGGGTACCGGCCCGAGGCGGACATCGTTGCTGCCGAGCTCGGGAACGAGGCCGGCCTGATCGGAGCCGCCGACCTGGCGCGGATCGGCCTCGGCTCGTCAGACTGAGGGCCGCCTGACGTGCCTCGGAGCCGGGCCGGACGACCGGTGGGTCAGAGGCGGATGCCGTCGTCGTCCTCGTCGCGGTCCAGCGGCTGGCGCAGGACGAGCAGGACGAAACCCGCGATCGAGACCAGCAGGGCGAAAAGCATCCACCAGCCGTTGCCGTCACGGTCGAACAGCAGGAGGTAGAGGAACAGCAACGGTCCAGCCACCAGAGCCGCGATCATCGTCCAGAAGTGCTTGTCCTCCGACGGGGGCAGTGGGGCCGGTGGCGGCGGCACATAGTGCGCGTCCTCGGTCAGGCTGCCATCCGCCCGGACGAGGTCGGGGTCGTCCATCGCGTCGAGGTCGTCGAGCGCGTCGAGGAGGTTGTGGGGCTCGACCACCTCGCTGGGAACGATGACCGGCTCGTCCGTCACGGGACGTGACTCGGCCGCCGGAGGATCGCCTGCCGTCGGGTCGAGCTCGGTCCGAGCACCGGGGAGCGTGAGGTTGACTCCGTCGACAGCGCCGGCCGCATCCTCAGGATCTCGGGTCGGGTCGCCGTAGGGGTCGAGCCCGAGTGCGACGTCGTCCCAATGAGCCACGATGGCGGCCCACTGCTCTTCGACGTCTCTCTCGGCCATGGCTCAGGATCTCACTCGGTGTCGTGGGTGTCGTGGGTGTCGTGGGTGTCGTGGGTGTCGTGGGTGTCCGGGGTATCCGGGGTATCCGGGGTATCCGGGGAGCTGATGGGTTCGGTGGTTGGCGCGGTCTGCTGGTCGAGGCGTTCGACGAACCGTATCGACTCATCGTGGATCACGTCGGCGTCGTTGTCGAGGGTCGCGACGTGGAAGGAGTTTTCGAGCCAGACCTCCGTGACGTCGGCGCTGCCGACGTGCTCCATGAGGTACGCCGAGCTGATCAGTGGCACGACGTTGTCGACCCTCGAGTGGAGCAGCAGCACCGGCTGGGTCACCTCCCCGAGGTCGCGCCGGACCTCCTGCCACAGCTGGGTCTGGGAGCGCATCGCCCGCAGCGGGTTGCGGTCGTAACCCAGCTCCTGCTCGCCGCCCAGCTTCTTGATGTCGTTGGCGATCCCCGGGAAGGAGGGGACGAGCCGGTGCAGCACCGGCAGCGCGACCAGCATCCGGTTGTCATGCAGGTAGATCGGGTTGAGCAGGATCAGCCCCGCGACCCTCGGGCCCTGCTCGATGGCCAGTTTAGTGGCGAGCAGACCACCCATCGACAGTCCGGCAACGACCACCCGCGTCGTGCGGGACCGCAGCTCGGTGAACGCGTCCTCGACCGCGGCATACCACTGCGGCCAGCGCGTGGTGTTGAGGTCCTGCCACGTCGTGCCGTGCCCTGGCAGCAGCGGAGCACGGACGGCGTACCCCTGGGCGGCGAAGTGCTCGGCCCAGTGCCGCACCCCCTGGACGGTCCCGGTGTACCCGTGCAGGACCAGTACGCCGGTGGAGGCGTGTTCGCCCGAACCGTCGCTGGCGTAGGGCTCGGCCCCGGGCATGACTGGCAGGGGCATCTGCAACGTTCCCTTCGTCGGGTGTCGTCGGTTGTCGGCGGTTGTCGGCGGTTGTCGGCGGTTGTCGGCGGATTGTCGGCAGGCTCTCGGCGAAATGGTCGCATGCCGGTCCAACGGGCGGGTAGTGCCGTAAAGTGCGGCGGGTCACATCGGTACGACCGTGCGGGATCTCTGCCGGAGAGGACGGGTCGGGCGGTGTTCTACTGGGTGCTCAAGACGGTCGTTCTCGGCCCGTTGCTCAAGCTGCTGTTTCGACCCTGGGTGGAGGGTGAGGAGCACATCCCCGACGAGGGCGCGGCGATCTTCGCCAGCAACCATCTCTCGTTCTCCGACTCGATCTTCCTGCCGCTGATGCTGCCGCGGCGGATGACGTTCCTCGCCAAGTCCGACTACTTCACCGGCCGCGGGATCAAGGGTCGAGCCACCGCGATGTTCTTCCGGGGGGTCGGGCAGCTGCCGGTCGACCGGTCCGGCGGCAAGGCGGGGGAGGCTGCTCTGAACTCCGGTCTGCGGGTACTTCGGCGCGGTGAGCTGCTCGGGATCTACCCCGAGGGCACCCGTTCGCCCGACGGCCGTCTCTACCGCGGACGCACGGGTGTGGCGAGGATGGCGCTCGAGGCGGGCGTGCCGGTGCTGCCGGTTGCGATGATCGGCACCGACAAGGCACAGCCGACCGGCAAGAAGCTGCCGAAGATCATGCGGATCGGCATCCGGATCGGGCGCCCACTGAGCTTCGCGAGATATGAGGGTATGGAGGACGACCGGTTCGTCCTGCGCTCGATCACCGACGAGATCATGTACGAGCTCATGCTCTTGTCGGACCAGGAGTATGTCGACGAGTACGCCACGTCGATGAAGAGCCGGTTGCTCACCGCGGCGCGCAACAAGGCGCGCGAGCTGCAGGAGGCAACCAAGCCGGGAAGCGCGGCAAAGGAGCTCGAGGAGGCGCTCGACGCCGCCGAGCACGGCGACTCGGCCCCCTTGCATCCGGCCGCCCTGACGGTTCGGACCTCACCGGTCGACGATGTCCCCATCGGCCGCCCCGGTGATGCCGACACCCCGGAGATCTCGGACATCGCTGGCGTCTCCGGTGTCGGCGACGAGCGTGCCGCGAGCTGACCGGCATACTCCATGCTGCAGCGCACCGTCGCCGGCCGCGACGACTCCCTCGTCGTGTCCGCCCTCTGGCGGGCCATCGAGGTGTTTCGCCCTCTGGCCTTGGTGTACGCCGCCTGGTCGGCCTGGACCCGCGCGGGTCAGATGCAGCGGCCCGGGGCGGCCCTGGCGATCTTCGTGGTCCTGGCCGCCTGGACAGCGGCTCAGGGTGGGTGGGGCCGCCGGCAGCTCGGCTGGCACCTCACCGAGCTGGGGCTGGCGGCGGTTGCCGTCATCGCGACCCGGTGGGTCGACTCGCCCGACGCGGCGATCCGCGGCATGACGACCCTGCCGAGCGTCTGGCAGGCGGTGCCGGTGGCCTCCATCGCGGTGCTGCGAGGCTGGCGCGGAGGAACCCTCGCTGGTGCGGTGATCGCTGCGGCCATGGTCGTCGGGACCCAGGCGATGGCGCTCGCTGCGGTGAGCAACGGTCTGCTGGTGGTGCTCCTCGGTGGCGTGGTGGGTTTCTGCGCCGACCGCGCACGCGAAGAGCAGGAGGAGCTTCGACAGGCGCTCGAACGCGAGGCCGAGGACGCCGAACGGGACCGGCTGGCGCGCGCGGTCCATGACGGGGTGCTGCAGGCACTCGCGTTCATCCACCGGCGCGGCGTGGACGTCGGCGGTGAGGCGGCCCGGCTCGGTGCGATGGCAGGAGAGCAGGAGCAGCGGCTGCGGGAGCTGGTCAGCGGGGTGCCGATCGACGAGCTCGAGGCGACCGTCGGCGGACCGGTCGACCTGCGACAGAACCTGCGCCAGGCCGCGGCCGGCACCGCCGACCTGATCGCTCCGGCAGAACCGGTCCTGCTGCCTCGTCGTCCAGCGGCCGAGATTGTGGCCGCCGTGGAGGCGGCGCTCGACAACGTCCGACGACACGCGGGTGCCGACGCGCACGCCTGGGTCCTCATCGACGACGCGGGGGAGGACATCGTGGTCACGGTTCGCGACAACGGCGTCGGCGTGTCTGAGGACCGGATCACCGAGGCATCGGAGCGGGGGAGGCTCGGTGTGTCATCGTCCATCCGGGGCCGCCTCGAGGAGCTCGGCGGTTCGGCCCGGTATCTTTACGGACCAGGCGGGGGGACCACGGTCGAGATGTGGATTCCTAAGCAGAGTGGGTGAGCTCGGGGAGATGAGCAGGTCAGGCAGACCGGGAGAATCCCCGGGTTGGGACGGCCTCGACGACATGGCCTGCGAGGACACCGAGGACACCGAGGACACCGAGGACGGCGCCCCCGCGGACTCAGAGATCACCGTCGTCGTCGCCGACGACCACCCCATGTGGCGCGATGCGGTGGCGCGCGACCTGCTCGACGCGGGTTTCGTCGTCGTCGGCACCGCGTCCGACGGACCCTCGGCCATCCGCCGGGTCAAGGCGACCACCCCGGACGTCCTCGTGCTCGACCTCAACCTGCCCGGCGTCCACGGCGTGGAGGTCTGCGCTCAGCTGGCCGCGGAGGAGATTCCGACGAAGATCCTCATCCTCTCGGTCAGCGGCGAGCGCCAGGACGTGCTCGATGCCGTCAAGGCGGGAGCCTCGGGCTATCTCGTGAAGTCGGCCGCGCGGGAGGAGTTCCTCGAGGCGGTGCGACGCACGGCACGCGGTCAGGCGGTCTTCACCCCCGGGCTCGCCGGGTTGGTGCTGGGTGAGTTCCGGCGGATGCAGAACGCGGCCACCGCCACCTCGCAGACGCCCCAGCTCACCGACCGCGAGACGGAGGTCCTCAAGCTCGTCGCCACCGGGATGAGCTACAAGGACATCGCCTCCACGCTGTTCATCTCTCACCGCACCGTGCAGAACCACGTCCAGAACACCCTCGGCAAGCTCCAGATGCACAATCGGGTCGAGCTGGTGCGTTACGCGATCTCCAGGGGACTGCACCGAGACTGACCGGCATACAGGTGCATCCCGATACCGGTCTCGGGCGGAATAGCGAGTGTGTGGGGGGGCGCGTCGTCCCATCGGACGGGGCTCAGTGCTGCGTGGCCTCCCACGGTTCGTCCACCGATCGAAGGAGTACGACATGCGCATCATGCCCGCCCTCGGCGCGCTCACGCTCGCTGCCGCAGCATCCGTCGGAGCCGCCGTCGCGGCGCCGTCCGCTCAGGCTGCCGGGACCGCCCAGGTCTCGATTCTGCACGCAGTTCCCGACACCCCCGTCGACGTCTATGCCAACGGCAAGGCGCTGCTGACCAACTTCACCCCGGGCACCCTGGCCGGTCCGCTGAGCCTCCCCTCGGGCTCCTATGACCTCAAGGTCACGAAGGTGGGCGCCGGTGCCGGTGGCGCCGCAGTCATCGAGGCCAAGGGCGTCAACGTCCCGCCCAACGTCAACGTCACCGTCGTCGCACACCTGTCCGCGACCGGCGCGCCCGAGCTGACGCCCTACGTCAACGACACCTCGATGGTCCCGGCCGGCAAGGCTCGACTGACCGTTCGCCACACCGCCGCCGCTCCTGCGGTCGATGTGCGGGCAGGCGGCACGCCGGTCTTCACCGGTCTGACCAACCCGGGAGAGAAGTCGGGCGTGGTCGCAGCTGGCACCGTCTCGGCGGACGTGGTCCTCGCGGGGACCAGCACCGTCGTCATCGGCCCGGCCAACCTGACGCTCAAGGAGGGCACGAACACGATCGTGTATGCCTGGGGCTCCGCCGACGCGAAGAACCTCAAGCTCGCGGTTCAGACCATCAGCGGCATGCACTCCTCGCCCGGTGGCGTCCCCGCCGGTGACGGTGGTCAGGCTGCCGGCTCTGGGTCGTCTGCTCCCGCCATTGCGCTGGTCCTGCTCGGCGGTCTCGCCGCCGGTGGGCTCGTGCTGGTGACCACCCGTCGCCGGTCACAGGTCCGCAGCACTGGCATCTGATGTCCGGTCCGACTACCTCCTCACCGGCTGCGTGACCTCGACACCATGAGGCATACCCCGTGAGAGCACCCCGACTGGTCAGGGTGGTCGCCGTCCTGGCGGCCACCCTGGTCGGGTGTGCCCTGATGGCGTTCCTCGTGGTGCCCCGGCTCTGGCCCGCAGCCACGGACGGCACCTCGGCCGGTCTCGTGGCAGCAACCCCCTCGCCGACCGGCGTATCCCGCGCGAGCGGGACCTCGAGCCCCACCGGTCCGGGTGAAGCGCCCCCGAGCCCGCCCGGACCGGTGGTCACCGCTCTTCCGGCCGCACCAGCGGCCCTGTCCGCCCCCACTCGTCTCGTCGTGAGCCGGCTCGGCATCGACATGATGGTGGTGGCCACCGGCGTCGACGCCAATGGCCAGATGGGGATCCCGCCCGACCCCGCGACGGCCGGGTGGTATGAGTGGGGCAGCGGGCCGCAGGCTGACTCCGGTGCCGCGGTGCTCGCTGCTCACGTCGACAGCAAGACGCACGGCATCGGCCCGTTCGTCCGGCTTGGCTCGGCACGCGCCGGCGACGAGATCGACGTCTGGGTCGGCGATGCCAAGGTCGTCTACCGAGTCTCACAGGTCGCGCGGGTGGACAAGGTCACCCTGGACGCCGACGGCCTGTTCTCGCTGGTCGGCCCGCCGCGGCTGCATCTCGTCACCTGCACGGGCGCCTACGTCAAGGGTTCGGGATACACCCAGAACCTCGTCGTCGTCGCCGATCGTGTGCCGAACCCCCAGGAACAGCGTGGGTGACCTATCGTTTGCCGCAATGACCGAGATGGACACATCCCGTGGCACGCTCGCCTTGGCCGAGGCCCTGGCGGACGGGTCCTCCGACGCGTTGTCCGAGTGCTACCGGCTCTGGGGACCGTTGGTCCTGGGCATCGCGACGCGCTCCCTGCGAAGCCGGGTCGACGCCGAAGACATTGTCCAGCAGGTGTTCGTGTCGGCGTGGCGAAGCCGTGGGACCCTGCGGCCCTCGGAGTCCGCGCTGCCTGCGTGGCTGATTGGCATCACGAGACGGCGGGTCGCCGACGAGTACGCACGGCGGTCGCGCGAGTCGGCCAAGGCGACCCGGGCCGGCTCGGTGCTCGCCGTCGAGGGCGAGGAGCACACCGATCCCGTCGACCGGGTCGTCCTCAGGGATGCACTGGACCAGCTTCCGGAACCACGTCGTACCGTCCTCAATCTGATTTACCTCGAGGACCGAACACAAGAAGACATCGCCGAACGGCTGCACCTGCCGCTCGGCACCGTGAAGAGCCACGTCCGACGTGGGCTGCTGCATCTACGGCGAGAGCTGAGGGAGGTGACCGATGACCCACGCTCCTGACGAGGTACTCGCTGCGCTGGCGCTCGGCGACACCGACGTCGACGCCGCGCTGCGCGCACACGTCGACGGCTGCCCGGTGTGTTCCGAAGAGCTGAGTGAGCTCGCGCACGTGCACCAGATGCTCCGTGAAGAGTCCGGTGTCCCTGCGGCGCACCGCAACCTGCCCGGTTCACACGTGTGGGCGCGCATCGTGGCCGAGACATTTGCGACCGGGCCGTTTGAGCCGGGTGACGCGGACGGCCCGCCGGTGGGCATCGTGACGTCGGACCCGACGCATGCTGCCGCCCCAGCCATGCCCGTCCTGCCCGTCCTGCCCGTCCTGCCCGTCGCGCCCGTCGCGCCCGTCCTGCCCGTCGCGCCCGGCGCGCCCGGCGCGCCCGGCGCGCCCGGCGCGCCCGGCGCGAGCGTCGTGCCCATCGACCACGGTCGGAGACTCGGCCGCCACGGCAGCTCGACAACCCGCCGCCGCGCGCCGTGGCTCGTTGCCGCCGCCGCGGCCTGTTTGCTCGTCGGCGCGTTGGTCAGTCGAGTCGTGTGGCAGCCGTCCGAACCCAGTGCAACGGTGGTGGCGAGCGTGGCGCTGAAGTCACTGGACGCCTCCCGTCAGCAGGAGGGGACCGCGCAGCTGGTGGACAGCCGGGGGGTGGCCGAGCTGCGGGTCGAAACGAAGCCGATGTCCGTCTCTTCGGGCTTCGTCGAGGTGTGGCTGATCAACACCGACGGCAAACGGATGGTGTCGATCGGGGTGCTGTCGTCGCAGCAAGCCGTTTTCCCCGTGCCGGCCGACGCGATCGGTCAGGGGTACACCATCGTCGACCTGAGCCATGAGCAGTACGACGACCGTCCCGCACACTCGGGCGACAGCCTGATGCGCGGGACTCTGCCAGCCTGAGAGCCCCGGCCCGCCGCCGGACGTCAGTCGGTTGCGTGCCGGAGCGCTGCGAGCACCCGGGCGTCGATGCCGTCGGGACTGAGCCGCATCTCATAGTTCTCGACGCCTGCCCAGGACTCCAGCGCCTGGGAGACGTCACCACCGCTGTACCCGAGCGTGGCCAGCCGCTCGCTGACCTCCACCTCCAGCTCACCAGCCAGTGGCTGGACGCCCTGCGGGCCGCCGAAGTAGAGGTCGTTCAGGTCCAGCAGACGGGCTAGCTCGGTGGGGGCGGCCGGGTGGTCGTCGACCCGCAGGTCGACCAGCACGCCGCTTGCGTCGTAACCGGCGCCGGGCGAGACCACGAGCAGGGCCGCACTCTGACGCCCGCGTGCGTCACCACCGGCCGCGTCCCCCGCGAGCAGGGTTTCGAGCAAACGTCGCTCGAACGGCGCCCCGGCGCTGTCCAGCCAGGCGCGCTCCATGTCCACCACGACCTGTTCCCCCACCAGGATGTTGCCCTGGATGGCATATCGGCCCGCACTGTCGGCGCCAGAGCGACCGCCGGCCCAGTCCATGCAGGCGTCGCCGGTGTAGGTCGCCTGGCTGTCGGCGCCGACCACACCGAGCTGGCGGTGCTCACGGTCGTCGTCGGCGGCGATCACCCGGGCTATCGCCTCACCCGCGTCGTGGCCGCCCACAAGGTGGTCCAGGGCGTCGATCTTGTAGGACCACTTGGCCATGGCCTGCGTGGCCGCTGCACCGACCACGCGGGTGACGCCGTCGACTGACCCGAGCCGGGCATCCGGGACGACGCTGCCGACCGCGAGGAACTTGCTCGCGACGGCAACACCCACCGCGGCCCCGTCCGTCGCCACGATGGAGAAGGTCATGCCGAGCACTGTAGAGGGCCCGGCGGACGGGCGCTGGTCGTGAATCCGGCCCTTGCAACGTCGTCAGGCGGGCAGCTGCCGTTTGACGCACTGGACCGTCATCCGGACCACGGCCGGGCGGACCGGGTCCCCGACCTAGAATCGACGCCGTGACCGTCACACCACGGCTGGACAGCGCGGACTACCAGGCCGACTACCAGGCCGACTACCAGGCCGAGCTCGAGGGTGCCGCCCGCGTGCTGACCGCCGGGCAGCAGCCGGAGTGGCCCGACGCGACCGCGGTCCAGGCGGCCGTGGCGACCCTGGCCACCTACCCGCCGCTGGTGTTCGCGGGGGAGTGCGACATCCTGCGCGACCGGCTCGCCTCGGCGGCGCGCGGCGAGGCGTTCGTTCTGCAGGGCGGCGACTGCGCGGAGACGTTCGCCTCGGCGACCGCCGACAACATCCGCGACCGGATCAAGACGATCCTGCAGATGGCCGCGGTCCTCACATACGGAGCGTCGGTGCCGGTCGTGAAGATCGGCCGGATGGCCGGCCAGTATGCCAAGCCGCGCAGCAGCGGCAACGAGGTACGCGACGGCGTCGAGCTGCCTGCATACCGGGGCGACATGGTCAACGACTTCGCCTTCGAGGCGACCGCGCGGACGCCCGACCCGCAGCGGCTGGTGCGGGCCTACCACGCGGCCTCGGCGACCCTCAACCTCGTCCGCGCGTTCACGACGGGCGGGTTCGCCGACCTGCGCCACGTCCACGACTGGAACCGTGGCTTCGTCGCGAACTCGGCCAACCAGCGGTACGAGCGGATCGCGCACGACATCGACATGGCGATGAAGTTCATGGCGGCGTGCGGGGCCGACTTCGACACGATGCGCACGACCGAGTTCTTCTCGGCCCACGAGGCGCTGATCCTCGACTACGAGCGGCCGCTGACCCGGATCGACTCCCGGACGGGGCTCGCCTATGACACGTCCGCGCACTTCGTGTGGGTCGGTGAGCGAACCCGCGACCTCGACGGCGCGCACGTCGACTTCGTGTCGCGGATCCAGAACCCCATCGGCGTCAAGGTCTCCGCCAAGGCCGAAGCCGACCTGCTGCTCAAGCTCATCGACAAGGTGGACCCCGACCGGGTCCCGGGACGTGTCACGTTCATCACGCGGATGGGTGCTGGCACGGTCCGGGACGCGCTGCCGTCGATCGTCGAGCGTGTCACCGACGCGGGTGCACAGGTCACCTGGATCTGCGATCCCATGCACGGCAACACCTTCGAGTCGACAACGGGGTACAAGACGCGCAACTTCGACGACGTGGTCGACGAGGTGCGCGGCTTCTTCGAGGTGCATCGGGCGCTCGGGACCGTCCCCGGCGGGATCCACGTCGAGCTGACCGGCAACGACGTCACCGAATGCCTCGGGGGCGCCGAGAAGATCCTCGACGCGGATCTCGAGAAGCGTTATGAGTCGGTCTGCGATCCCCGCCTGAACCACCAGCAGAGCCTCGAGCTGGCGTTCCTCGTGGCGGAGATGCTGTCCGAGTGAGACTCCTGTGACGGGTCCGGCGCTGCGCGCAGACCTCCTGTCGGACACCCTGACCCGCCCGACCCGCCGGATGCGAGACGCCATGGCGAAGGCCGAGGTCGGCGACGACGTCTTCGGCGAGGACCCGACTGTCAATGCCCTGGAAGCCGAGGTCGCCGGCCTGCTCGGACACGATGCGGGGCTGTTCACCCCGTCGGGGTCGATGGCGAACCAGCTCGGGCTGCGCCTGCACGTCAAGCCCGGCGAGGAGCTGGTCTGCGACTCGCTGGCCCACGTGGTCCGCGCCGAGCTCGGCGCCGCGGCGGTCTTCTCGGGAATCTCGTCGCGCACCTGGGTCGCGACCCGCGGGTTGCTCGACGCGCGGCAACCGCTTGCGCTGATGATCACCGGCGCTGGTGGCTACCAGGTCAACACGACCCTGGTCGTCGTCGAGAACACGCACAACTTCGGCGGCGGCACCGTCCAGCCGATCGAGCAGATCCGCGCGCTGCGCACGGGATGCCTCGACCGGGGCGTGAGCCTGCACCTCGACGGAGCCCGGCTGTGGAACGCCCACGTCGCGAGCGGCGTGCCGCTCGCCGACTATGGACGCGAGTTCGACACCGTGTCGGTATGCCTGAGCAAGGGTCTGGGGGCGCCGGTCGGCTCCGTCCTGGTGGGGTCGGGCGACGCGATCGCCGAGGCCCGGGTCTGGCGCAAGCGTTACGGCGGCGGGATGCGCCAGGTGGGGATCCTCGCGGCGGCCGGCCGGTATGCGCTGGCCCATCACCTCGATCGGCTCACCGAGGACCACCGGCGGGCGTCGAGGGCCGCGACGGCGTTCGCCGAGGCGGCACCCGGATGCCTGGAACCGGCGACGGTGCAGACCAACATCCTGGTCATGGACGTGTCCGGGGCGGGATGGACCGGGGCGGGTCTCGCGGCTGCGGCGCTCGACCAGGGCGTGCGGATCTACGCGGTCGGCCCGAGTCTGGTCCGCCTGGTCTGGCACCTCGACGTGGACGAGGCCGCGACCGACGTCGCGATCGACGTCGTGACCACGCTCCTGCGCAATGGTCCGCGCGCGCCCGACTGACCCGTCTGGCACACGCTGGTCACAGTGGGCCACACCCTCCTAGCGCTCGTGCAGACGGGCCAGGGCCGTGACCTCGCCGCAGGTGACCTCGGCTGGGCAGGTGACCTCGGCTGGCAAGTGACCGCGGCTTAGGTGACCTCGTGGTGGAGCACCTCGGAGCTCGGGTGGCCGGTGCGCCGTCCGCGCAGCTCGACGAGGTACATGGCCGTGAGGACCAGCAGTCCGCCGAACACCATTCGCCAGGTCAGCCCCTCCTGACCCACGAGAACGGCGAACCCGGCTGCGAACACCGGCTCCAGGGTCATGACGATCGCAGCCCGGGTGGCGGTCATCCTCGCCTGCGCCCAGGTCTGCGCCCACAACGCGAACACGCCCGCCGCTGTTGCCATGTAGAGCACGGCCGCCCACTGGCTACCGGTCGACGGCAGCACGAGGCCGCCGGGGACCGCGGAGATCGCGCACACAACGGCGATCGCGACCATCTGCACCGCCGCCATCCCGGTTGCGTGCTGCGGCACGGACCAGCGGCCCAGCCCGATGATGTGCAGCGCGTAGACGACGGCACACCCGAGGGTGAGTGCCTCGCCGAGACCGATGCTGACCCCGCGCAACGACAGGACGGCCAGGCCCGCGGTGGCGAGCGCGATGGCATACCAGGTGGCGCGGGGCAACCGTTCGCGCAGCAGCACCGCCGACAGGACCGGGGTGAGCACGACATAGGTGCCGGTGATGAACCCCGACACCGAGGCGTCCGTATGCGCGAGCCCGATGGTCTGCAGGATCTGGGCAGCGCCGTAGACCGCCCCGAGCCCGAGACCGACGGCCCACTCTCGGCGACCCAGCCGGCGCACCTGCCGACCGAAGATCGCCACCATCAGTACGGCCGCTATCGCGAAGCGGACCGCCAGGAAGTCGGTCGGCGGCACGGTGGCCACGAGGTCGCGGATGAGGAAGAACGTCGACCCCCACACCGCGGTGAGGACCACGAGCAGGCCGGTAGCGACCAGCCGTCCGCGCGCGTCGACGGCGCTGGGCGAGGTCACGACAACGAGGCCGGCGGGTTGCCGCGTCAGACGATCGTCAGGGTGATCGTCGAGCCTTTGCGGGCCATCGCGCCGGCGGCCGGGTCCGACGCGCGCACGGTGTTGAAGAACCCCCCGAGCACGTTGTTGTAGGCGACCTTGAACCCGGCCGCCTGAAGCAGCTGGGCGGCTTGGTCACGCTGCTTACCGACCGTCGCGGGCACCGCGACCAGGACGGGTCCCTTCGAGACGACGATGGTGACGGCGTCGCCTTTGAACAGGGTGCCCGTCGACGGGTCTTGCGAGACGACTGTCCCGGCTGGCACGTCGTCGCTGTTGACCTGGTTGCCTTGCGTAACGGTCAGGCCGGCGGTCGTGAGGGTGGTGGTCGCATCGGCGGTGGTGGCGTTCGTGACGGTCGGGACGGTGATCGGCTGACGGCCCTGGCTGACCGTGAACGCCACCGGCGCCCCGGGTTTGAGAGAACCACCGGGAGCCGGGTCCTGCTTGGTGATCGTGCCCGCAGCGACAGTCTCGCTGTATTCCTCGGACCGGGCCCCGACCGTGAGGTTGACGGCCGCGAGTGTCGCCGCGACGGCGTCCGCGGGGGTGCCCACGAGGGTCGGTGCGGCATATCGCTCCGGCCCCTTGGACACGACCACGCTCACCGCGGACAGCTTGCGGACCCGCGCACCGGCTCCCGGGTCCGCCCTGATGACCTGGCCCGTGGGAACGGTCTCGTCATAGGCCTGGGTGAGGCTGGCGCGCAGGTCCGCCTCCTGCAGAGCTCCGTCGGCGACGGTGCTCGACGCGCTGACCACATTGGGCACGACGGTCATCCCCCCCGGCCCCGCGCTGAACCACCACAGCGTCCCGCCCCCTCCGGCCACCAACAGCACGAGCAGCAGCGGGACGAGCACGGGCCAGAGCCGCCGTCGTCGACGCGTCGGCCGAGGTGGCGGGGTTGTCGAGGAACCGGGCCCGTATGCCTCGGGCTCGGTCCGTGTGACCACGGGCACGACCGAGGTCGGCGCCACCTGCGAGGACACCCGCGTGGGTGCCTCCGCCGCGGCGCGCTGGGACACCGTCTGCGGCCGCGAGTCGAGCTCTGCCGGTGTCATCTGCTCACGCGACCGGCGCACCTCGACGAGGTAGTCGCCGGCGTTGGCGGGTCGCTTGTCGGGGTCGCGTGCGGTCGCAAGCGCGACGAGCTGGTCGAGCTCGGGCGGGACCGTGTCCACGAGGTCGGACGGCACCGGCACCGTGCCGTGGACATGCTGGTACGCCACGTGGATGGGCGACTCGCCGTCGAACGCCTTGCGACCGGTGAGCATCTCGAACAGCACCAGCCCCGCGGCATACACATCGGACCGGGCGTCGGCGATGCCGCGCTCGACCTGCTCGGGCGACAGGTAGGCGAGCGTGCCGAGCAGCGTGCCTGCCGCGTTCGTCGTCGTGGCCGCCGTGACGGCACGGGCCAGCCCGAAGTCGGCGACCTTGACGAACCCGTCGTCGCGCAGGATGACGTTCTCGGGCTTGACGTCTCGGTGGATCAGCCCGCCGTCGTGGGCCGCGCCGACCGCCTGCAGGATCGGGTCGAAGATGTCGAGGGCGGCCCGGGGGGTGAGCGGGCCTTCAGCGCTCAGGACCTCGCGCAGGGTGCGACCCGGCACATACTCCATGGCGAGGAACATGTGGCCGTCGTCCTCGCCCTGGTCGAAGACGGCGACGACGTGCGGGTGGCTGAGCTGGGCCGCCGAGCGTGCCTCCCGACGGAACCGGGACACGAACGTCTCGTCGCGGGCGAGGTTCTCGCGCATCACCTTGACTGCGACCTCGCGCTCGAGGCGCTCGTCGATGGCAAGGTAGACCGTGGCCATCCCCCCGTCGGCGATGTGTGAGAGCACCCGGTAGCGGCCGTCGAGCAGCCGCCCGACGACAGGCAGGGAGGATGCAGACACGCTCGATGTCATGGCCGAAGTCTACGAAGGCGAGCGGTCCAAGACCCGGACGTCGGGGGCGCGGCGTGCCTGCGGTCACGCCGGCTTCTCCGCCCACCGTAGGCTGGCCTACGTGTCTGACAACCGTGCCACCGAACCAGCGCAGGAGCTGGACGACACCCTCGGTGACCTCGGTGACCTCGGTGCCGTCGCAGCTGTCGAGACGTTGGTCGGCGACTGGACCACCGTGCCCGACATCGCCGAGCGCCTCGACGTCTCCCTGGCCCGCGTCCGCCAGTTCCTTGCCGACCGTGACCTGCTCGCGTTCCGGACCGGGCCGAGGCGGGTCGTCAGCATCCCGGCGAAGTTCCTCGGCGAGCAGGGGCCACGGCCCGAGCTGAAGGGGACGTTCACCGTCCTCGCCGACGGGGGGATGTCCGACGAGCAGATCCTGCGTTGGCTGTTCACGGTCGACGCGAGCCTGCCGGTCACGGGCGCCCCGATCGACTCGCTCATCGCCGGGCACAAGACCGAGATCCGCCGGCGCGCCCAGGCGACGGCCTTCTAGGGCGCCGGTCGGAACCGAACCGTGCGACATCTCGCGTATGCCGCGATGCTCCTGTTCTGCCTGGTGGGCACCCTGCCCCTCGACGTCGTCTTCCGCGCCGGGGTGCTGCGACAGGTGCGCCGGCTCGCCCTCAGCGTGCTGCCCGTCGCCCTCGTGTTCGTCGCCTGGGACGTGGCGGCTACGCACGCAGGTCACTGGACGTTCGACCCCGAGCAGACCCTTCCGGTCCGGCTGTTCGGTCTGCCGGTCGAGGAGCTCGCGTTCTTCCTCGTCATCCCGTTGGCCGGCCTGCTGACCTACGAGTCGGTGGGCGTCGTGCTGCGTCGTCGACGAGGCGACCGATGAGCTACACCGCGGCCACCGTCCTGGGCGTCGTCGTCGCGCTCGTCGTTGACCTGGTCGTGCTGCGCACCCGGCTCGTGTCGACGCTCCAGTGGTGGGCGGCATACGCGATCGTGTTCGCCTTCCAGCTGCTCACCAACGGCTGGCTCACCGGCCGCCTGATCGTCACCTACGACCCGGGCGCGATCCTCGGCAACGGGAGTGTGCCGTTCCTCGGCGACGGGCGGATCGCGTTCGCACCCGTGGAGGACCTGGGCTTCGGGTTCGCGCTCGTCCTCGGCACCTGCTCACTGTGGGTCTGGTGGGGGCGCAGGCTGCGATCCGTCTGAGGGAATCGCTGAGACGAGGGGCCTTGGTCAGGCGTCGCGCGTGGTGGTGATTCGGACCAGCTCCTCGAGCACGCCGACCGCCTCCGGCTCCAGGGACACGGCGCGCCGCAGCGACGCCAGCGACTCACGTGCGCAGGAGTCCACCATCGCCTCGACGCGCGTCACGGCGCCGGTGTCGACCAGAACGCCTCTCAGCTGGGCCACGCCGTCCTCGTCGATGTCAGGCTGGCCGAACAGCTTGCCGACCACCGCGTGCTGGTCGGCGTCGGCAGCGTCGAGGGCGAGTGCCATCAGGACGGTGCGCTTGCCCTCGCGCAGGTCGTCGCCCGCCGGCTTGCCCGTGGTCGTCGGGTCGCCGAACACCCCGAGTACGTCGTCGCGCAGCTGGAACGCCTCACCCAGGGCCAACCCGTAGTCGGACAGGTGGGCCAGGTCACACTCACCGACGCCACCGACCGCGGCACCGATGAGCAGGGGGTGCTCGATGGTGTACTTCGCGCTCTTGTACCGCATCACGGTGCGCGCGGACGCGATGCGCTCGGCCGTGTCGAGGTGGTCCCACCCACGTGCCGACTCGAGCAGGTCGAGGTACTGACCGCCCATCAGCTGGGTGCGCATCGTGTCGAACATCCGCCGACCGCGCGCCAGCTCGTGCTCCGGCAACCCGCAGGTGGCATACAGCTCGTCCGACCATTGCAGGCACAGGTCGCCGGCCAGGATCGCACCCGACTCGCCGAACCTGTCGCTGTCGCCCGCCCATCCGGCGTCGGCGTGCTGGGCTGCGAGCGCGCGATGAGCGGAAGGCATACCCCGTCTGACATCGCTCCCGTCCATCACGTCGTCGTGCAGCAGCGCGGCGGCCTGGAAAAACTCCATCGAGGTGGCCAGGCGCACCACTGCATCCGAGTCGGCTTGTCCCGCTGCGCGATAACCCCAGTAGAGGAACGCAGCGCGCAGCCGTTTGCCACCGGCGAGCAACCGCACGATGTTCTCGACGAGCGGGTCGACCTCCGCCCCGACCGGGGCGAGGACCGCCCGCTGTACGGTCATCTCGGCGTCGACGGCGACCTGCACCCGACGGCGGAGGTCGCACAGGTCCAAGGGGTGGGACACGCGGCTCCTGTCCGGTACGAGTCGAGGCTGAGATGTGAGGGGCTGGGATGAGAGGGGCGGAGGTCTGGGGGCTGAGAATCGAGGCTTGTCCCGGCCAGCCTACGTGCCGGAGGCCCCCCATGCTCGCCTAACCTTGACGCATGCCCACCACCACTCGTATGCCGCGTCCGGCCCACCTGACGCGCTCCATCCCGAGGGCAATCGCAGGCACGCAGCCGAGCATCAGCTTCGAGTTCTTCCCGCCCAAGGACGACGCGGCCGAGGCCGTTCTGTGGGAGGCGATCCGGCGACTCGAGAAGGTTCGCCCGACGTTCGTGTCGGTGACCTACGGGGCCGGAGGCTCGACGCGCGATCGCACCATCCGCGTGACGGAGCGGATCGCCCGTGAGACGCTGCTCACGCCGATGGCCCACCTCACCTGCGTCGGGCACTCGGTCTCGGAGCTGCGCGGGGTCATCGGCTCGCTGTCCGCGGTGGGCATCCGCAACATCCTGGCGCTGCGCGGCGACCCCCAGGGCGGAGCGGGAGGCGAGTGGGTGCGCCATCCGGAGGGCGTCGACCACGCAGACGAGCTGGTGTCGCTGGTGCGCTCGCTAGGGGCGTTCACCGTCGGGGTCGCCGCTTTCCCCGACCAGCACCCGGAGAGCCCGAGCCTCGACTTCGACGCCGAGGTGCTCGTGCGCAAGGCCGACGCCGGCGCGGAGTTCGCGATCACCCAGTTTTTCTTCACGCGGGAGGCCTATGTCCGCCTGCGCGACCGGGTGGCGGCGCGGGGGAGGGACATCCCGATCATCCCGGGCCTCATGCCGGTGACCAACGTCAAGCAGCTGGCCCGGATGACGCAGCTGTCCGGTCAGCCGGTGCCTGCGTCTGTGACGTCGCGGCTCGAGGCGGTGGCCGACGACCCGGAGGCGGTGCGGCGGGTCGGTGTGGACATCACCACCGAGCTCGCTCAGCAGCTGCTGGCCGAGGGGGCTCCGGGCATCCACTTCATCACGATGAACCGCTCGACGGCGACGCTGCAGGTGTTCGACAACCTGGGGCTGACCGCCGCTCAGTAACCCACTCAGTAACTCACTCAGTAACTCACTCACTAGCTCACTCACTAGCTCACCGACCGGACTCACCTTCTTGTCGACAATTCGGACACGTCGGGCTCAAAAACCCGCAAGAACATGAGTTCGGTCGGGTCAGGGCGGGAGCGCAGGCTGCGTGAGCAGGCGCGTCGCTCAGTCGGGACGGCCGGAGTCCAGAGGCTCGGTCTCTGTCCCTCGACCGCCAGGCAGTGGCCGCGTCGATCTCGGTGAGCCTGTCAATCCCGGTGAGCCGGGTGAGCCCGGTGATCTTGGAGACGGGTCGGGGATGAGACCGTGCCGGACGCCCCAGTCGGCATACCGGCTGCGGACCCGTCGTATCCGTCTGAACAGGAAGAGCACGAGGTAGGCGCCGGTCACGAGGATGAGGAAGGCGATCGCGGCGGCCACCCACGGGTTGAGGAACGCCAGTGACACCACACCCGCCACGGTCACGTCCTCACCGGTCGAGACGATGACGTTGCTGACGGGTTCGGGTGAGGTATTGACTGCGGCCCGGGTGCCGGCCTTGACCAGGTGCGCGGCCAGTGCGCTGAACCCGCCGGTCGCCGCGCCGAACGCCGCCTCCAGGGACGAGCTCTCGTGCCCGATGAGATAGCCGATGGTCGCGCCGACCAGCGGCCGGATCACGGTGTGCACCGAGTCCCAGGCCGAGTCGAGATAGGGGATCTTGTCGGCGAACATCTCGAGCAGGAACAAGATCCCCGCGACGACCATGACGTCGGTCCGTCCGAGTGCGGCCGGCACGCCGCCGACGTGGAAGAAGCGCTCGGCGACGCCGAGGATGAGGACGACGAGGTAGGCGTTGATGCCGCTTGCCCAGCCCGTGGTGAACACCCATGGCAGGAGCTCGGTCCCCATTTCACCTCCCGGGTGCCTCGGTGTTGCGTGCGGTATGCCTGTCGCCAGTGTGCCGCTCGTGTCAACGTCCGCCGGTCAACCGGCCTTGTGGACTGGCCGCCGGTGATCGCGGCAGCTCATCGGAGGAGGCCTGGAGGACCGCGTGCGGATGACCGGCTACGGCTCAAAACGGTGTCACAGCGGGCCAGCGGCGTCGGCGAGCAACGGCGTGAGCTGGCTATCTGTACTGGATCGACCCCGAGAGCAGCAACGCCTGGACCGCCGGGCGCGCCGGGCGCGCCGGGCCGTCAAGGCGTCAAGCCGTCAAGGCGTCAAGCCGTCAAGCCGTCAAGGCGTCGGGCGGAGGAGGCTGTCCTCATGACCGATCTCTCCCTCGCTTCGTGGCGTGAGCTGACCGCGGCCCTACATCTGTCCGACCTCGACCTGGCCGGCTTCCGCGCCGGCCGGGACGCGATGTTCCGGACCCACCCGCAGTCGCCGGTGTCCGCACCGGGACTGACTGGCCTGGCCTACTTCGACGGACCGTCGGCGTACTCCTACGAGGGACCACTCACCCCGGCCCTGGGGTCGATCGAGGTCGACACCGGGGGGCAGGACGGTGTGATCCGCTATGCGCGGGTCGGCCGGGTTGTGACGCCGTGGGGAGACCTGACGCTGTTCTGGATCGTCGCCTACGGCGGGGGGTTGTTCCTGCCGTTCCGCGACACCTCAATGCTGACCTACGGCGGGGGCCGCTACCTCACGGACACCGTCAAGGGGACGTTCGGCCGGGGCGTGACACTGCTGTCCGCCGACCGGGTCCGGCTGGACTTCGACTACGCCTACAACCCGTCGTGCGCCTATGACTCCCGATGGGCCTGCCCGTTGGCACCGGTGGAGAACCGGCTCGACGTGCCGATCGAGGCGGGGGAACAGGTGTTCGAGCCAGCGCACCAGCGCGAGCGGTAACCGACGCGCCGGGCGACGCGCCGGGCGACACGCCGGAGCGGACAGCCGGCACGCGGACCGGTCTTGACACGGTGTCCGAGCCAGGTAGTACCGTAACCATCAGTCGAACAGGTGTACGAAAGATAGGCATGGCCGGTCCGGCTCACCATCCATCCCGGCCCCACCGAGGGACCACCGAGGGGCCACCGAGGGGCCACCCGGGCCACCGCAAACCTGAAGGGGCGATGCCGTCATGCGCCGATACAGCGACCCGATCGAGGTGCGGTCGGTCCCCGAGGTCGAGATGTCGGCGCTGGACGTGAGTGCGGACGACGATGGCACCCAGGCGACGCGACCCGGGTCACCGCAGGCCTTCATTTGGCACGGCCGGCTCTACGTCGTGCACCGGGTCCTCGCGCACTGGCACGAACGCAGGGCCTGGTGGCGCGACGCGCTCGACCCGGCGGAGGGGGAGCCGACCGGCATCGCCGTCGCCTCGCGGGAGCAGCATCTCTGGCGGGTCGAGGCGAGCCCGGGGCGGGCCTTCTCCGTCGGCGTCTTCGACCTCACCGCAGACGACGAGGACTGGCGGCTCGTCCAGGTCGCCGACTGACCGGTTTGCACCAGCACCACCTGATATCACGCAGCAACAGCAGGGAGAACCGCATGAGCACCCAGTACGCCGACCACCGGTATGCCCGTCCACCGGTCGCCTCGACCTGTCTTGACCTGCTCGACCGGTCCCGCTCCGGGCTGCTCGTCGCGTGCCGCACCGGCGACGCCGCCGAGCGCTACATCGAGGCCCATCTCGGCGCGCTGCGTGCCGCGGCCGCGCTGTTGGCCGTACGCAGCGTCCCCGGGCGACCGGGGAGCGCCGGGCGACCGGGGAGCGCCGGGCGACCGGGTAGCGCCGGGCGACCGGGTAGCGCCGGGCGACCGGGTAGCGCCGGGGGCGGCACGAGCGGCACGAGCAGCACGAACGGCACGAGCACAGACGGGGCCTCCGGGCCGGACGGCTGGGGTGCGACCGGCCGGCAGCCAGGTCGCGACAGGATGGCGATCCCGTCAGGCGCACCGCGACTCCCAATCCCGACCCGGTCCCGGCCGCGCAGCGTGTGGGAGATCCTGCCCCGGGTCGCTCCCGAGCTGGTCGAGTGGTCAGCATTCTTCGCGGCGTCCGCGAGGCGGCGGACGGCGATCGAGCGCGGCCTGCCGATCGGCGCCCGCGAGTCCGACGACCTGTTGCGCCAGGCCGAGGTCTTCCTCGAGATCGTCCAGGACCTGCTCGGCATCCCCCGGGCCGAGGCGCTACCGATGTACGTCGCACCGGTGTCCCGCTCTGGGAGAACGTCCGGCCCGTCTTCCGTCAGACTGTGAGGGTCGCGTCGTGCCCACCCGCGTACCCCCCTCCCTCGCGAGCTCGACCTTCGTCCACCTGCATGTGGCCTCGGGTTTCTCGATGCAGTACGGCGCCTCGTCCCCGGCAGACCTCGTCCGACGGGCGGTGGCGTGGGGGCAGCCGGCTCTGGCGCTGACCGACCGCGACGGCCTCTACGGCGCGGTGCGGTTCGTCCAGGCCTGCACCGACGCAGGGATCGCCCCGATCCTCGGTGTCGACCTCGCCGTCCGGCACGAACCACCATTACGCGCAGGCCCCAGCCGGTCGGGTCGGACCAGCCGGACGCCGGTTCGTACGCCGGTGCGAGGGGGCGCGGTCGTCGACCCTCGGTTACCGCGAGTCACCGTCCTCGCCCGGGGCAGCGCCTCATCAGGGTCGAGTCAGGGTGGGTCGAGTCAGGGTGGGTCGAGTCAGGGTGGGTCGAGTCAGGGTGGGTCGAGTCAGGGTGGGTCGAGTCAGGGTGGGTCGAGTCAGGGTGGGTCGAGTCAGGGTGGGTCGAGTCAGGGTGGGTCGAGTCAGGGTGGGTCGGGGGTGGGTCGAGTCAGGGTGGGTCGAGTCAGGGTGGGTCGAGTCAGGGTGGGTCGAGTCAGGGTGGGTCGAGTCAGGGTGGGTCGAGTCAGGGTGGGTCGAGTCGTCTGCCGCCTGGTGACGCGCACCCATCTTGGTGGAGATCGTGGTGAGCCGGTCGCCACTCCCGAGCTCGTCGCGGAGCTGGCGACCCCGCCAGGTATGTCTGTCGGCACGACTGGCCGGACTGGCACGAGCGGCCGGACCGGCTCGCGGGCGGGATGGGGCAGCTCGCAGGCGGGATGGGGCAACCATGATGCCGGTTCGGCCGGTCCGAGCCCACTCGTGGTCCTGCTCGGACCCGACTCCGACGTCGGGCGCGCGGTCCTGCGTCGGCGCCGCGGAGAGGCCGAGGCCGCCCTGGCCCGGTGGCAGGCGCTCCTGCCCCCTGACGCGATCGCCGTCGAGGTGGTCTGCCACGGTGGGCCGGAGGGCACTCCCGGCAGCCTCGGTCACGCGGCCCGGCTCTACGCGCTCGCCCGCGACCACCGCATACCGGTCGTGCTCACCGCCGCCGTGCGGCACGCCGACCCGCAAGAGGCCGCGACCGTCGACGTCCTCGACGCTGCCCGCCGGCTCGTCGCCCTCGACGTGCGTCACCTCGACCGGATCACCACGGCCGGGCACCTCAGCCCCACCCCCGCGATGTACGCGGTCGCCTGCGACATCCTCCAAGCCTCAGGACCCGGGCTGGCCGGTGGCACGTCACTGGCCCGGGAGGGTGCGCGCGCGCTGCTGGACTCGACCGTCGCCCTGGCCATGGAGTGCGTGCAGGACCCCTTGCTCGACCTCGGGATCGGGGCTGTCCACCTCCCCGAGCAGACCGTCCTCGACATCCCTCCCGAGATCGACCCGCAGACCGTGCTCGCCCGCCGGTGCCGCGAAGCGGTGGCCACCTGCTATCCGCACGAGCTGCCGAGCGAGCTCACCCGGATCGAGTCCCGACTCGAGGACGAGCTCGACGTCATCGCGGGACTGGGTTATCCCACCTACTTCCTCACCGTCGCCACGGTTGTCGACCTCATCAAGGACATGGGGATCCGGGTGGCTGCCCGTGGTTCCGGCGCGGGGTCACTCGTCAACTACCTGCTCGGGATCTCGGGCGTCGACCCGATGCGCTACGGCCTGCTGATGGAGCGGTTCTGCTCGCCGCTGCGCGCTCAGCTGCCCGACATCGACATCGACGTCGAGTCGGCGCGGCGCACCGAGATCTACGAGAAGGTGCTGGCCCGGTTCAGCGGCGAGCGGGTCACCTGCGTGTCGATGATGGACACCTACCGGGTGCGGCACGCCATCCGTGACGTCGGCGCCGCGCTGGGAATGCCCCCCAGCGAGGTCGACGCGATGGCCAAGGCGTTTCCGCACATCTCGGCCCGCAACGTCAGGCATGCGATTGCCGACCTGCCCGAGCTGCGTGCGAGCGGCCTCAACACACCCCGCCTCGACCTCATGCTCGACCTCGTCGAACGCCTCGACGGGCTGCCGCGGCACATCGCCCTCCACCCGTGCGGCGTCGTGCTGTCCAACTCGAGGCTGCTCGACCGGACCCCCGTGGAGGCCAGCTGGCTGGGCTTCCCGATGAGCCAGTTCGACAAGGACGACGTCGAGACGCTGGGTCTGCTCAAGCTCGACATCCTCGGCATCCGGATGCAGTCGGCGATGGCCCACGCCGTCGACGAGGTGCGCCGGGTCGACGGGGTGAGCATCGACCTCGACGACCGCGGGCAGGTGCCACTTGACGACGAGACGACGTTCCGGATGGTCCGGACCACGCATACGCTCGGGTGCTTCCAGATCGAGAGCCCGGGGCAGCGTGAGCTCATCGGCAAGTTCGGCCCGGAGTCGTTCGAGGACCTGATCACCGACATCTCGCTGTTCCGGCCGGGTCCGGTCAAGTCCGACATGATCGTCCCGTTCCTCAACGCCCGGCACGGGTGGAAGGCCCCCGAGTTCCTCCACCCGACGCTCATCCCGGCACTGCAGGAGACCGAGGGCGTTGTCGTCTTCCATGAGCAGGTCCTGCTCATCGTCGCTGAGACGACGGGGGTCACCCTGGCCGAGGCCGATGAGGTCCGGCGCGCCATGGGTTCGCCCACGGGGCAGCAGGCGGTCGAGGCGTGGTGGCGTCCGGCGGCCCGCGCCCGCGGTTATCCCCGTGACGTCACAGACAAGATCTGGGACGTGCTCAAGGCGTTCGCGTCCTTCGGGTTCTGCAAGGCGCACGCGGCGGCGTTCGCGCTGCCGACCTACCAGTCCGCGTGGCTCAAGGCTCACCATCCGGCTGCCTTCCTGTCCGGCGTACTCACCCACGACCCGGGCATGTACCCCAAACGGTTGATCCTCGACGATGCCCGTAGCCTCGGCATCACCGTCCTCGGCCTCGACGTCAACGACTCCAAGGACGTCTACGTTGTCGAACGGCTGGACTCACCGCTGGATCCGCCCGGTTCACTGGAGATGGGTGATATCGCTCGGGAATCCGACCGGGATCACCCCTCTGCACTTCCATATCCACTCTCCGACCTCCCGGACGGCAGTGGTTATGGCATCCGGATCTCGCTCGCCGACGTCAAGGGGATCAGCGAGGCCGAGGTCGCCCGGGTCGTCGCGGGTCAGCCCTACTTCAGCCTCGCCGACTTCTGGAACCGCGCCCACGTCTCGCGCCCGGTCGTCGAACGGTTCGTTCTGGCCGGGGGTTTCGACTCGGTGTATGCCATCGACGCCGTGGGAGCACTGGGCGCCGTCGCCGGCGGGCGGGGCGAAGGCCGGCTGGGTCGGCCAGCGCATCGAGGCCCGCGGGCAGCACGGGCACCGCAGCTCGAGGCCCGGTCAGAGGCCCGGTCAGAGGCCCGGTCAGAGGCCCGGTCAGAGGCCCGGTCAGAGGCCCGGTCAGAGGCCCGGTCAGGCGACCGAGCGAGTGGGCGGGCGGACGTCACGCTCGACGGTCCCGTGACGATGCTGACCACACTGACCTCGGCAGGGCTCGGCCGTCGTGGTCTGATCACCCGCCGCGACCTGCTGCTGCACGTCGCCGAGCTGGACCGCTGGTCACGCGCGGCGGCCGCGCGAGGTCAGCGAGGTCAGCGAGGTCAGCGAGGTCAGCGTGGTTTGCGAGGTGGTGGAAGTGCGGCGAAGTCGGTGGTCTCGGGCGCGAGGTCGCCCTGGTCGGGTCAACCTCTCGGCTATTCCAACCCCGGCGACGGCCCACGCGCCGCGTCGTCCCCGGGGAATGGTCTGGCTCGAGTGGGGACACCGACCGACGTCCTGGCCGGTGAACGTGTCGCAGCCCTGGCCCGGTCTCAGTCCCAGGCGGCCCGGGCGGTGGTTCCCGCCGAGCTCCAACCCATCCAGCTCACCCTCGACCTCGGCGACACCCCGCGCCTCGAACGCGGGACCGGCCTTCCGGAGATGACCGGGCCGGAACGCGTACGCGCCGAGCTCGACATCCTCGGCCTCGACGCCAGTGCTCACATCGTCGACTTCTACGGACCGATGCTCGACGCGCTCGGTGTGACCCGGTCGACGGACATCCTCGGTGCCCGCAACCGCAGCGAGGTCCTCATCGCCGGGGTCAAGGTCGCCACCCAGACTCCGCCTGTCCGCAGTGGTCGCAGGGTCGTCTTCCTCACCCTCGACGATGCGACGGGACCCGTGGACGCGACCTTCTTCGAGGATGCCCAAGGCCCTTATGCGACGACGGTGTTCCACTCCTGGATGCTGCTCGTGCGCGGCATCACCCGGCGCACCGGCCCGCGCGGCATCTCGGTCCGAGCGACCGGTGCGTGGGAGCTGTCCGGCCTCTGGGACGCCTGGACCCGCGGTGGTCTACCCGCCGTCCTGCGCGCCATCGAGGAGGAGGACCGGGATGCCGCGGCCCGCAACGAGAGTGCGCTCGCGGCTGCGGTCGAGGCCGACGGCCGCACCTACCCCCTGCGGCCCCGGGTCAGCTCAGGTGGGGGCGGTCGCGAGGTCGGCGGCGACCGGGTCGCCGACGAGCGGGTCGCCGACGACCGGGAGGGCAACGGCGCACCGCCACGACGCCCGGACTGGGTCGCCCAAGGACCAGACGGTGAGGAGTACGCCGATGCTCACCGACCGGCCGGCCGGAACGCCCGGGCAGGCGGGATGGGTGGCGGCTCACTCCCACCGGGGACGCGGCGGGTGCTCGTCCACGCCTCCGGTTTCACACAGTCTCCGTATGCCGACGTGCGGCCGGCCGGGGGAGACACCCGGGCTGCTCGGGGTCTCGCCAGCGGTGGCGTCGTCCCGGACGTGTTCGAGCATGCCCAACCCCAACCCCAACCCCATGCCCAGCCACCCGCCCAACCCCATGCCCACCCACCCGCCCAGCCCCATGCCCAGCCCACAATCCCCGACGCACCCACGGACACAGACGGGGTGACTGAGCTCGGTACGCCGCTGCGCAAACTGTGGCATGCCAGCCCCGGAAGCTCGGGTCGGTAGTGAGCATTAGGGTGAACGCACGTCGCCGAGCCGCAGCCGGCGACCCGGGGGACCCACGCGACCAGCCGGGCGGAGGGAGGACGACGTGGCCGACGACCGCGCCGCCAGCTGGGACGTCCCCAGTCTCGACGTCGCCACCCTTCACGCACCCACCCTCGGCGCCGCCACCTTCGACGCCCCTGCCCACCCGGTCCCCACACCACCGCGCCTGCAGGCTGTCAGTGACACTGTGGGGGCGCTCGTGCGCCGTCGAGGCCGTGACCTCGACCGGTCGCTGCGTGTTCTCGACCTCGGTGGCGGGACGGGTGGGCTCGCCGTCCCGCTCGCCGCGCTCGGGCATCACGTCACCGTCCTCGACCCCAGTCCGGACGCCCTCGCGGCGCTCGAGCGCCGAGCCGCCGAATACTCCGTTGCCGACCGGATCACCGGGCGACAAGGTGACACCGACAGCCTGGCGGACGCCGAGACCCTGGCCGACCTCGTCTCGGACGACGCCTTCGACCTGGTCTGCTGCCACGGCGTACTCGAGGTCGTCGACGACCCTTCCGGAGCGCTCGCCGGCGTCGCCTCGGTCCTTGCCCCGGACGGATACCTTTCTCTCCTCGTGGCCGGACGACTCGCGGTCGTCCTGGCTCGCGCCCTGGCCGGGGACTTCGGCTATGCCCGGCAGGTCCTCACCAGCGAGGACGGCCGGTGGGGCCGCACCGACCCGCTGCCGAGACGGTTTGACACCGAGGAGCTGGCCACCCTGCTCGACCGGGTCGGCTTCGACGACGTCGAGGTGCATGGAGTGCGCGTGTTCGCCGACATGGTCCCGTCCGCGGCACTCGACAGCGCGGCGGACCGGGCGGCGCTCGACGCGCTGGAGCGCGAGGTCACTGCCCACCCGCGCTACGCCGACGTGCTCGGACGCCTGGGCGCCGGGCTGCACGCCACCGCCCGCCGTGCCTGACGCGACGGTCACCGCTGTGCCTGACGCGACGGTCACCGCCGTGTCTGACGCGACGGTCACCGCTGTGCCTGACGCGACGGTCACCGCTGTGCCTGACGCGACGACAGGGGTCAGGCACCCAGGCCGGACCCGGATGGCGTTCCTCGGACAAAGGACGAGTCGTACGGCCAGACGACCCAACCCGCATACCCGCTCGTACTGTCGAGGATGCGGCTCGTGAGCCGCCGGCAGTACGCAGCCCCGAGCCGCTCGGGTGACGGCGAACCCGACGACACCGGCTGCACGATCCTGCACGTCGACATGGACGCCTTCTACGCCTCGGCCTCGTTGATCGAGCGGCCCGACCTGCGGGGCAGGCCGGTGATCGTCGGCGGAGGCGGCAACCGTTCGGTGGTGCTGTCCGCCACCTACGAGGCCCGCCGCTTCGGAGTGACCTCGGCGATGCCGATGGCCCGAGCCAGGCGGCTCTGCCCCCAGGGCGTCGTCCTCGAACCAGACTTCCCCCGTTACTCTCAGATCTCCGACGCCATCATGGCGACCTTCCACTCGGTCACCGACCTCGTCGAACCACTCTCGCTGGACGAGGCGTTCCTCGACATCGCCGGGGCCCAGCGCCGGCTTGGCACCCCGACCCACATCGCCCAGTGGTTGCGCGACACCATTGCCGACGAGCAGGGCATCACCTGCTCCGTCGGCGTCGCGTCGACCAAGTTCGTCGCCAAGCTGGCGTCCAGCCTCGCCAAGCCCGACGGCATGATCGTCGTCCCGCACGCCGAGGTACTCGGCTTCCTCCACCAGCTGCCCGTGGGGGCGCTGTGGGGAGTGGGGGAGCGCACCGAGGAGTCCCTGACCCGGCTCGGGCTGCGCACCGTCGCCGACATCGCGCACACACCCGTCGAGACGCTGCGCCGCGCCCTGGGCGACTCCTCCGGCAGCCACCTACACGCCCTGGCCTGGGGCCGTGACGAACGGTCGGTGGTCCGGCAGCAGCGGGAGAAGAGCATCGGGTCGGACGAGACGTTCGCCTACGACGTCGACGACCCCGTCGTGATCCACCGTGAGCTGCTGCGGCTTGCCGACCGGACCGCCGCACGCGTCCGGTCGGCCGGGATGATGGGCCGGACGGTGTCGATCAAGGTGAGGTTCGCCGACTTCACCACGATTACCCGCGCCAAGACGTTGCGGGAGCCGACGGACGTCTCCCGCGAGATCTACGCGACCGCCCGGTCCCTCTTCGACGCACTCGGTCTCCAGCGGGCCAGGATTCGGCTGGTCGGGGTACGCATGGAGGGTCTCGTAGAGTCCGAGAGGGCGCTGATCCAGGCCACCCTCGACGAGCCGGATCATGGCTGGCGGGACGCCGACCGGGCCGTCGACCGGGCCAGTGCCAGGTTCGGTGCGGGTGCGGTGCGACCTGCCGCGCTGGTGCGCGAGGACCCTCGGCAGGGCCCCCCCAGGAGAGGCGTTGTACAACCGTAAACACCAGTTGTGCGGACCCACTCGCGGAAGGCCGCCAAAAGGACTTACAGTGACTTACGAGTAGGGCGTCGACCCGCCATGGACCCGGCAACGAAGCCTGACGAGCCGCCGTTCGAACTTTTGGGAGCGTTCGTTCGTCCACCCAGTGAGGGACGATCGGGCAAGGGAGGTAGAAGTGCCGCTGTCCGAACATGAGCAGAAGGTGCTCCAGGCCATGGAGCAGGCGATGTATGCCGAGGACCCCCGGTTCGCCACGCATATCACGAACCACGGCCTGCACCCGAACAAGCGCCGCATCGTCGTCGGCGTTCTCGGTGTCATCGTCGGACTCGGCCTGGTCATGCTCGCAGCGCTCAACCAGATCATCTGGCTCGGCGCGGTTGGTTTCGCTCTCATGGTTGCCGGAGGAGCGTGGGCGTTCAGCCCCGCGAAGAAGTCCGTCATGGGTGCCGTCGGTCCCGATGGGTCCGTGCGCCGCGCGGCCACCGGTGGTGGGCAGCGGCAGAGCGGTCAGAAGGCCGGGTTCATGCAGCGCCTCGAAGAGCGCTGGGACCGCCGCCGCCACGACGAGTGGTGACCCTCGCCTCCCACGCCTGACGACTGTTGGATCCCACGCCTGACGACCTGTTCGACGGCAGCATCCACGACGCAGCACGCACGACGGCAACATCGCCGACAACATCCACGGCGGCGGCATTCGTGACGCCGAGCTGCGGCTGCGAGGTGCGCTGCGGCTGTCAGGGGATCCCGAGCTGCCACACGCCGACGACCCAGACGGCCACGATGACGAACCCGGCAGTCAGCTCGATCCCCATTGACATCGCGACTGCCGTGAGAGCGTGAGTCGTCGAGGACCACGCGACCCGGTGGTCATGCTGACGCGCCGCCTCGACGAGGTAGATGCCCAGCACGAATCCCACCAGCGCCCCGATCACCGGTATCACGAAGAATCCGACGATCGCGAGAACCACGGCGAGCAGCAACGTGCTTGTGCGCACCCCGGCCGCCTTGAGTCGCCGTCCCGGCACGAGGTACTGCGTCACGACACCGGCGGCATACGCGAGCCCGGCAATCCCGAACACCAGCCACGCCGCATGGTTCGGATGGTCGAACGCCCACAATGCGGTTGCCGCCCAGACAAGGAGAAGGCCGGGCAGGACGGGCACGACGATGCCCACCAACCCGACCACCATGAGCAGGCCGGTGACGACAATGGTGACCACCGGTGCCTACCCCTCCTTCGTTCAGCCGAGCTCGTCCTCCGCCGTCAAGCGGCTCGTCTCGTCCTGGATCTCGCTCGCGTGCGCCTGCAGCTGGGGCAGGTGCTCACGCCCGTGGTGGGCGCAGAACAGCAGCTCGCCGCCGTTCACTAGGCGGGCGCGAATGTAGGCCTGCGCACCGCAGCGGTCACAACGATCCGCTGCGCTGAGGCTCGGGGCCAGTGTTGCGTTCACGTCTGCCTTCTCTCACATGCTGGTTGGGGTGCGCCATCTGCTTCGACGACGTCCCCGTTGACGTCCTCCGGCCATCGTTGGATGTGACAACCGGTGCTTCGTTGCCAACAGTCAAGCACGCGGGTTGCTTCCCGATCGGCATTCGCTCGTGATGTGAAACACGCTGTGCTGAACCGTGATCTTCATGTGAGGTGTTCGTTGCCAACTGCCCCGACGGATGCGCGGAAGCGTCACCGCCTCGCGATGGCCCCGCCGCGCCCGGGCAAGAGCAGGCATGAGTCGCCGAACTCGTGCCATAGGTATGCGTGCGAGACGGCCGCGTCATAGGCCCGCTGGGTCATCTCCGCACCCGCCACCGACTCGACCAGCAGCAGGTGGGATGCGTCAGGCTGGTGCCATCCGGTGATCAGTCCGTCGACAACCCGAACCGGCCGCTCGGGCGAGATCACGAGGTCCGTCCAACCGCTGCGGGCTCGCACCTGCCCGTCGCTCCCGGTCGCCGACTCGATGGCCCGGGTCGCGGTCGTCCCTACTGCCACCACCCTGGAGCCGCGACGGCGCGCGGCGTTGACGAGGTCGGCGGTGCTCGCCTCGACCGAGAACCGCTCCGGCTGCGGCGCCTCTCCCGCTTCCTGCGACGACACGCCTGTGTGAAGCAGGACCGGCGCGAACTGCACCCCGGCGCCGACCAGCTTGCTCACGAGGACCGGCGTGAAAGGCCGCCCGGCGCTCGGCATCTCCGCACTCCCGGGGTGGTGGTCGAAGACGGTCTGGTAGTCCGACAGCGGGTAGCGATCCCGGAGGTACCCGTAGGCGATCGGCCTGCCGTGTTCGGAAAGCACGGCATCCAGGTCACCAATGACCTGGGCCCGCCACAGCCGGTTGCCGCGCCCGGCGAGGGAGGATCCGGAACGGGGGTAAGGGTCCACCAGAACCGCCGACACCGTCCCGATGACGAGCCGGTCGCCGATGTGGGCGTCAAGGACAGGACGTGCCGCGTCCGGCACTGTCCGGAGCTCGAGAACGAACGAGCCGTCGTCCAGTGGTGCGGCGACGTGGACGACGACAGGGCCGTGCCGCGACGACCTCGCGCCCGCCTCGGCCGCGACCGTCGCGGACGTGTTCACCACGAGCACGTCTCCCGCCTCCAGGAACCTTCCGATGTCCCGAAACCGGACGTGCTCGAGTCCGGTGTCTGGGTCGACCCCAGCGACCATCAGGCGGACGTGGTCGCGCGGGATACCCCCCGCTTCCGGCGGTTGTGAGGCGATGTTGTCCCTGGGGGCACGGAAGGTGGTTGTCGGCGCGGAGGCCAGTGCGGTCACGAGTGGACCGCCGCGGTGGTCTCGGCGGCGAGGTCGGCGCCTCGGTACCGGCCGCTCGGCGGTCGCTCGTCGAGCAACCGCAGCAGCGCGGGGACGACCGACTCGGGCCACGGGCGGTCAGTGATGTCCTCGTCGGGGAAGGCGGCCTGGTGCATCTCGGTCCGCATGTCGCCCGGGTCAACGGCATACCAGCGGAGGCGTTGTTGCTCGACGGCGAAGGTCCCGATGACATGGTCGAGGGCCGCCTTGCTGGCGCCGTAGGCACCCCACCCCCCATAGTGCTCCACGGCGGTGTCCGAGGAGATCGCGAGCACTGTGCCTCCGGACGCCAGTTCTGGAAGAAGCTGCCGGGTGAGCTGGACGGGGGCTCCGACATTGGTGTCGAACACCTGGGTGAAGGTCGCCGCCTCGAGGTCGGCCAGCGCTGGCTGGGGGCTGCCGCCGAGCTCGCTGGCGTTGTGGACAAGCAGGTCGAGACCGCCCGCGCGCCGGACAGCTGCAACGAGGTCGGCCCGATGCTGCGGGTCCGTCACCGAGCCCGGGTATGCCTCGACCGCGGTGTCGGTGGTCAGCGCAGCGGCCGCTGCTGCAAGGCGGTCTCCCCCGCGGGCGTCGATGACGAGGTGCCAGTGACGACGCGCGAGCGCCAGGGGCAGGGCCCGGCCGAGGCCGGAGGACGCGCCGGTGACGAGTGCAGTGGGCATGAGGGTGCCTCTCGTGATCTGGGATACCGTGATGTCTCATGCTCAAACTTCAAGTCTACTTGAAGTCAAGGGTAGTCTCCGTCCATGCCCACGGAACGTTCGCTCACCGTCGCCGAGGTGGCCCATCGCAGCGGCTTCGCCCCGTCCGCGCTGCGCTTCTATGAAGGCCGTGGATTGGTCGAGGCGGCCCGCACTCCCGGCGGCCAGCGCCGCTACCAGCGGATCGTGCTGCGCCGGCTGGCCTTCATCCGGGCGGCGACCAACATCGGGCTCACCCTGGAGGAGGTGGCCGAGGAGCTGGCGACGCTGCCGCGCTCCCGCACCCCCACGGCGGCCGACTGGCGGCGGATCTCCCAGGACTGGCGCGGGCGCCTCGACGAGCGGATCGCGGCCATCGAGGCGCTGCGTGACCGGCTTGACGGCTGCATCGGATGCGGCTGCCTCTCGCTGCGCTCCTGCTCGCTCTACAACCCGGAAGACGAGATCGGCACTCGGATGTCCGGCGCCGGGCGGCTGCCCGAGCTGCTGCGGCGGCGCGACGCGAGAGCGGGACGACCCCCAGCCGGCCCTGTGCGTGGCGCTCCGACCCCTGTCGGGACCAGCAGATAGCCTCCAGGGAGTACGAGGACCCGCACGGCCCGGGGGTCGTTCCGGGCGGAACCAGGAGAGTTCGGCAGTGGCCAGCGCCGCACGCACGCCCGCCCCCAACGCGCCGCAGAGTGGGGACTACACCGCCCGACACCTACAGGTGCTGGAAGGCCTCGAGGCTGTTCGCAAGCGCCCGGCCATGTACATCGGCTCGACCGACGAGCGCGGCCTCATGCACTGCCTCTGGGAGATCATCGACAATGCGGTCGACGAGGCCCTCACCGGGGCCGGGACCCGCATCGAGGTCGTCCTGCACGCCGACCGGTCGGTAGAGGTCCGGGACCAGGGACGAGGCATACCCGTCGACGTCGAGCCGCGTACCGGGCTGTCCGGAGTCGAGGTCGTCTTCACCAAGCTGCACGCCGGCGGCAAGTTCGGCGGCTCGTCCTACGCGGCCTCGGGGGGCCTGCACGGGGTGGGTGCCTCCGTCGTCAACGCCTTGTCGGCGCGTCTCGACGTCGAGGTCGACCGAGGTGGCAAGACCTACGCCATGAGCTTCCGGCGCGGCGAGCCCGGCGTGTATGCCGACCGGGACCGGTCGGACCCGTCACCGGACGCGGTCTTCTCCGCATACCAACGCAAGAACGAGCCGCCCGTGATCGGGCGACCCAAGCGGGGAGTGACCGGCTCACGGGTGCGGTTCTGGCCGGATCATCAGGTGTTCCTGCCGGCGGCCGAGCTCGACTACGGGCAGATCGCCGCACGGGCCAGGCAGACGTCGTTCCTGGTGCCCGGGCTGGCACTGGTGCTCGTCGACGAGCGCGGGCTCCCCGGTACCCCGGGTGAACAGGGACCACACGAGGAGGCGTTCCTGCACGACGGGGGCATCGCCGAGTTCGTCGAGTTCCTCGCGCCGGACCCGGCGCTGACCCAGGTCTGGCGTCTCGAGGGGTCGGGGACGTTCACCGAGACCGTGCCGGTCCTCGACCCTGCCGGGCACATGGAGATGACCGAGCTGACGCGCGACTGCGCCGTCGACGTGGCTCTGCGATGGGGGACCGGTTACGACGCGAGGCTGGGCTCGTTCGTCAACATCATCACCACCCCCAAGGGCGGCACCCACGTCCAGGGGTTCGAGCAGGCGTTGCTCAAGGTGTTCCGCAAGCAGCTCGAGGTCAACGCCCGCCGCCTCAAGGTCGGCTCGGACAAGGTCGAGAAGGAGGACGTCTTCGCCGGCATGACCGCGGTGGTGACCGTCCGGCTGGCCGAGCCGCAGTTCGAGGGCCAGACCAAGGAGGTCCTGGGGTCGTCGGCGGTGCGGGCGATCGTCAGCCGCGTCGTCGAGTCCGAGCTGACCGACCGGATCACCAACCCGGCTCGGGGGCAGAAGGCCGAGCCCGCCCTGCTGCTCGAGAAGGTCGTCTCCGAGATGAAGTCGCGGATCAGCGCGCGGCTGCACAAGGAGACCCAACGTCGTAAGACCGCGCTCGAGTCGTCGTCGCTGCCGTCCAAGCTGGTCGACTGCCGCACCACCGACGTCGCCCGTTCGGAGCTGTTCATCGTCGAGGGCCAGAGCGCCCTCGGCACCGCCAAGGAGGCGAGAACCTCCGACTTCCAAGCGTTGCTCCCGATCCGCGGCAAGATCCTCAACGTCCAGAAGGCGTCCGTCGCGGACATGCTGAAGAACGTCGAGTGCGCCTCGATCATCCAGGTCATCGGCGCCGGGTCAGGTCGGTCCTTCGACCTCGAGGCGGCGCGCTACGGCAAGGTCATCATCATGAGCGACGCCGACGTCGACGGCGCCCACATCAGGATCCTGCTGCTCACCCTGTTCTTCCGCTACATGCGTCCTCTGGTCGACGCGGGACGCGTGTTCGCGGCTGTCCCGCCCCTGCATCGCCTCGAGGTGATCGCCGCAGGCAGCGCCAAGAACGAGCTGATCTACACGTACAACGAGGCGGAGATGCGCCGCACCCGCGCGTCCCTGGAGAAACGCGGCAAAAAGGTCAAGGAGCCGCCGCAGCGCTACAAGGGCCTGGGTGAGATGGACGCCGACCAGCTCGCGGACACGACAATGGACCCCCGCCACCGGACGCTGCGACGGGTGACGCTGGGTGAGGCGGAGCGCGCCGAGAACGTCTTCGACCTGTTGATGGGGTCCGACGTCGCACCGCGCAAGGACTTCATCATCGGGTCTGCGTCGGGTCTCGACCGGGACCGCATCGACGCCTGAGCGGGCTCCGGTCGCCCGTGCTGCCGTGCTGCCGTGCTGCCATGCTGGCGTGCTCGCGTGCAGGTGCGGCCGCGCAGGCATCGTCCGATGCGCGCAGCCTCGTCCCATGCGCGCCGTCGACCAATCCCCCGCGGATCTGGCGTCGCCGCGACCGTCTCCGCCGCATACCCGCGCTTCTAGAACGCGCGTCCACGACATCCCCTCGAACGTCCCGCAACGACTCCTCCATGTCGGAGTCGTTGCAACAGTCAGGGACGATGCAGCGCAACAGGTTCCTCATGTCTGAGTTGTTGCGTGCGGGAGTGGCTGCCGCAGCCTCAGGTGTGCGGCGGCTTCTCGTACTGCATCGCCCCGATGTCGTTGCCCGAGGGGTCGTCAAAGCGGACGAGGGCGCCCACAGTCGGGATCACTGACCTGGTCATGGTGACTCGACCACCGTTCGTCGTCACAGCGACCAGCACCGCCTCGACATCCTCGACGGCGAACGTGGGCTCGAGGCCGTTGAGACCCGTGCCAGAGCGGGGTGCCCGGCGTTGGTGCAGCAGGCCCTGGATGCCGGGGGAGCTCTCGTCGCCGGTGTGGATGAGGTAGAAGCCCGGGGGTCCCCATGACTCGAACTGCCAGCCGAAAACCGCCGCGTAGAACTCACGAGCCCGGTCGACATCGTCGACGTGGATGGCGAAGGAGGCGAGGTTGGCGACCATGACACGAGGCTAGCGATGCCCGCAGCCACGAGGATCCTCACCGAACTCACGCTGCTGCCGGTTTTAAGCCCCGCCAGGGCTGAGGAACCAAGGACAACGTGAGTTCGGTCGATGGCAAGGAGGAGAGGGCACGAGATCAGTCGGGATCGGGAGGCAGCCGCTCACATACCGGCCGTCCATCCCGGTCGTGGCGAGGCGCCACAGCGCCGCCGTTTACGATCCGGACATGGAACAGCCGTCGGGACCGATCCTGCGCCCCGACGAGATGTCCTGGGCCGGCGACACCGTCGAACGGCTCTCGACCGCCTTCACCGGCAAGGTGGTCGGCCAGGAACGTCTCCAGGAGACCCTTCTCATCGGGTTGCTCACCGGTGGCCACATCTTGCTCGAGTCGGTCCCAGGCCTGGCCAAGACGACTGCGGCCTCGACGCTCGCCCACGCTGTCAGCGGTTCGTTCGCTCGCATCCAGTGCACGCCCGACCTGCTCCCGAGCGACATCGTCGGCACCCAGGTATACGACGCGTCGACCGCGGGGTTCAGCACCCACCTGGGGCCCGTGCACGCCAACATCGTGCTGCTCGACGAGATCAACCGCGCGTCGGCCAAGACCCAGTCGGCGATGCTCGAGGCGATGCAGGAGCGCCAGACCACGATCGGCGCACAGGGTTACCCGCTGCCGGCGCCGTTCCTCGTCCTCGCGACCCAGAACCCGATCGAGCAGGAGGGCACCTACATCCTGCCCGAGGCCCAGCTCGACCGCTTCATGCTCAAGGACGTCCTGGACTACCCCTCGCTCGAGGAGGAGGCCGAGGTCCTCTACCGGATCGACGCGGGTGTGTTCCGCGAGGACCAGAAGCCCGTCATCGGCATCGACGACGTGATCCGCCTGCAGGAGCTCACCCGGCGGGTCTACCTCGACCCCGTGATCGTCCGGTATGCCGTCGGCCTGGTTTACGTCACCCGGCACGCCGAGACCTACATCGACGCGGGCCTCGCCCGGTTCGTCGAGTTCGGTGCGAGCCCCCGCGGGAGTATCGCCTTCACCCAGGCGGCCCGAGCCCGCGCCCTGCTGGCCGGCCGTGACCACGTCGTCCCCGACGACGTCAAGGCGCTTGCCCATCGGGTGCTGCGACACCGGGTGGTCCTCGGCTTCGAGGCGGTCGCGGAGGACACCCGTGTCGAGACCGTCGTCGACGCCCTCGTCGCCACCGTCCGCACGCCCTGAACCCCCCTGAACCCCCCTGAACCCCCCTGAACCCCCCTGAAACCCCCTGCAGCACCTCGACCGGAGCCCGCCGTGACCGCCTTGCTCACCCCCGTGAAGAGCACGCTCTTCATCGTCGCCCACCGGCGGTCGTGGGGGCTGCTCGACGGTGAGTATGCGTCGGTGTTCCGGGGACGCAGCCTTGACTACGACGACCTGCGGGAGTACGTCCCAGGCGAGGAGGTTCGCGACATCGACTGGAAGGCGACAGCGCGGCACGGCAGCCCGCTGGTCAAGCGGTGGGTGGCCACCCGAACGCAGACCGTTGTCTTCGTCGTGGACTCCGGACGCGGGATGGCTGCGCTCGCCGCCGGCGGAGAACCGAAGTCGGTGGTCGGGGTCAACGTGGTCGGCACCCTCGGTTACCTCGCGCTGCGGCACGGTGACCTGGTCGGCTTGGTCGAGGGCGATGCCTCGGTCACCCGCCCGTATCCGGCGAAGGGCCGTGAGGGGCACCTCGAGCGGCTGCTGCAGGCGATCGCCACTCGGACCACGCTGGACTCCGGACCCAGCCGGTTGCACGCTCAGCTGAAGCATGTCGCGAGCCACTACGCAGGGCGGCTGCTGCTGGTCGTCGTCGCCGACGAACGCGAGCTCGACGCCGACGACGTCGTCCTGATCCGACGCCTGCACGCTCAGCACGAGGTGCTCTGGGTGACGGTCGAGGACGCCGACCCCACGGTGGCCGGCGCCGGCCGCCGTCGGGTCGGCGCCCGAGACGTGGGCGACGAGCTCGTCATGGCACCCGAGGTGCGGTTCGACGAACGGCTGCACGCGGCATACGGCGCCTCGCTCAGCACGCGGCGGGCGAGCCTGGCCTCGACCCTCGAGGGACTGGGGATCGTTCACGGCCGGGTCGGCGCCTGCGATCAGGTCGTGTCAGTGGTCTTCCGCATGCTGGAAAGACAGCGGCGCCGTGGTCGGTGACTTCTACCCGCCGATGACGTTCTCGGCCCTGTGGACCGTGATCGCGGCGGTTGTCGGACTGGCCATCGTCGGGTGGTTTGCCGTGGTGTGGGCACAGACGCGCCGTGTCTTCGCCTTCGTCCCACCGCAGCCGCCGCCCGGGTGGCGGCTGGCCCAGCTCAAGGACGAATCCCTCCAGCGGATCGACGAGATCGTCCGGCGTGCCGGCGTCGGAGAGCTGTCCGCGCGTCGCGCGCATCAGGACCTCAGCGCCACGGTCCGACAGTTCGTGCGGGCCGCCTCGGGTGTCGACGCGCCGACGATGACCCTGACGGAGCTGCAGCGCACCGGGCTGCCCGCGATGGCTGCCGTGTCCGACGTCGTGTTCCGGCTCTACCCCGTCGAGTTCGGCCCCGAGCGACACGTCTCGGTGGTCGAAGCCGCCGCGGTGGCACGCGAGGTGGTGGCGCGATGGGTCTGAGCGCACTGGGTCTGAGCGCACTGGGTCTGAGCGCACTGGCGCAACCGTGGGTCATCCTGCCGTCGGTCGCCGTCCTGGCCCTACTCATCCTCGGTGTCTGGTGGTGGCGTCAGCGGCGCCGCGAGCCGGCCACGATCCCGGTGGCCAACACCGAGGGGCTGCGGGCGCTCCCCGAATACCGGGGGGCGGTGCGCCGACACCGATGGCAGCTGCTGGGCGGGGCCGCGCTCCTGGCGGTTCTCCTGGCCGCGGCCGTGCTCGGCGCCGCCCGTCCGACCCAGACCACGACCCTGGTCTCCCAGGAGGTCAACCGTGACATCGTCCTGTGCCTGGACGTCTCGGGGTCGATGATCGACGTCGACTCACAGGTCGTGTCGACCTTCACCAGCCTGGCGCAGGGCTTCAAGGGCGAGCGCATCTCGTTGGTGATCTTCAACAGCTCGGCTGTCCCGGTCTTCCCGTTGACCGACGACTACACGTTCGTCGCCGAACAGCTCAACCAGGCCCAGCTGGCGCTGACCCGGCTCGACCCGAGGGACCCGTTCTTCGCCGGAACCCTCAACGGAGATGGCAGCTCGCTGATCGGCGACGGGCTCGCGACCTGTGTCAGCAGCTTCGACCATCCCGAGCTCAAGCGTGCCCGCTCGGTCATTCTCGCGTCCGACAACGAGACCCTCGGCAAGTCGCTGTTCACGCTCCCCGAGGCAGGCCAGCTCGCCACCACGCACCAGATTCAGATCTACGGGATCAACCCCTCAGACAACCCGAGCTCGACGTCGGCCACGGAGATGCAGTCGGTGAGCGAGTCGACCGGGGGCGCGTACTTCGCTCTGAACGACATCGGCGGCGTCCAGCACGTCCTCGAAGCAGTGACGTCCCGCGAGGCCAGCCGGATCCCGTCCTCCCCACGAACCGTGGTCCACGACAACCCGGCCCTGCCGATCGGGTTCGCCTCACTCGCGGCGCTCGCCTTCCTCGGGTTGCGCCGGATCAGGTGGCGCCCATGACCAGCCTGTCGTTCCTGCCCGTCGCTCCCTGGCCCGTCCTGCTGCTCCTGGCCGCGCTCGCTGCCGTCCTGGTCTGGTGGCCGGCCGGGCGGCTCGAACGCACCGAGACGGGCTGGGCCCGCGGCCGACGGAGCGCGGTCGTCGTCCTGCTGCTGCTGGCTGCCACGCGTCCAGCCCTGCCCGGTACCGACGTACGCGTCGACGCCAGCTCGGTCGACGTCTACTTCGTCGTCGACACCACAACGTCGTCGATGGCCCGGGACTACGCCGGGTCCGAGCCTCGCCTGGTCGGGATGCGTACGGACCTCAAGGGGGTCGCTGCGCAGCTGCCTGGAGCCCGCTTCACGGTGCTGACCTTCGATCTCGACACCACGACCCGACTGCCACTCACCAGCGATGCCACGGCCCTTGCTGCCGCCGCGGACACGCTGCGACCCGAGACCTCCCGTTGGTCTCAGGGCAGCAGTGTCACGGTCGCCCGCACCGACCTCGTCGCCGCCCTCCAACGCGGTCAGGCAACCCATCCCGACCGGGCCCGGCTGGTCTTCTACCTCGGGGACGGTGAACAGACGGCCGATACCGAGCCGGCGCCGTTCGAGATCACGGGGGGCTTGGTCAACGGGGGAGCGGTCCTCGGGTACGGCACCCCCACCGGCGGTCCGATGGCGACGACCGGGAACCTGTCCGAGGGTGACGTGGTCGATCCGTCGACCGGCATGGCCGCCATCTCTCGTATCGACGAGAAGCAGCTCGCCCAGATCGCCGGCCAGCTGGGCGTCCCCTACCTGCACCGGCAGTCCGACGATCGCGGTCAGGCCATCGTGGATGCCGTGCACCTCACGCAGCTCGGCTCGGTCAGGGCAGCCGAGCAGACCGAGCTCGGCGGAAGGACCGAGCTCTACTGGGTGCTGCTGCTCGCCGTCGCCGTGTTCGGCGCCTGGGAGCTGGGGTTGATCCTGGCGTCTCTGAGTGCGCTCAAAGGACGGACCGCGCTGGGACGGACCGCACGGGGACGGACGAGCCCGACCCGGGAGGCCGGGGCTGGCCGTCGGCGCCGAGGCATACCCTCGGATCCGTCTGTGGACAGCGCGGGACACACCCAGCTGGAGACCGCGGGACACACCCAGCTGGAGACATGGTCGAGCACGAGGGGGAGGGGGCCGACGTGAGCACGATCGCTCCTACCCGTACGTCTGCGAACACCCTGTCGACGGACGGCAGCCCCGGGTCGGGCACCGAACCCGAGGACCCCCAGGAACGGGCCGAACGACTGCGGATGCGCCGCCGGCTCGTCCTCTGGTCGCTGCCTGTGGTTCTGCTGCTCGCGCTGGTCGCGGCCAAGCTCGCCATCATGGTGGCGCTCGGGGACCAGGCGCGAGAGGCATACGCAGCGGGCAACATCACCGGCGTGGAGTCGGCTGCCGCGCGACTGGGCTTTGTCAACGTCATCGAGCCATACAAGGCGCCGTTCGCCCGAGGGGACGCCCGCGTCCTCGCCCAGGACTACGACGGGGCCCGGGCCGCGTTCGAGGAGGCGCTCGCCCTCGCGCCGCCCGACTCGCGCGACGCCTGCACGGTTCGGGTCAACCTCGTCCTCAGCATCCAGAGGCTGGGCACGGCAGCCACTGACGCGGGAAGGAGCGACGTGGCCAAGTCCGACAACGACCGTGTGCTCGCACTCATCGCCGCAGCGCCGCAGGGGTGTTTCGAGGGAGATGCCAAGTCCGACGAGGGGCAGCAGCTTCAGGACGCCCAGCAGCAGGCCCAGCAACAGCAGAAGCAGGGGCAGCAGCTGACGCCGCAGGACCAGCAGGGCCAGCAGGATCAGCAGGGCCAGCAGGGCCAGGGCGGCCAGCCCAATCAGGACAAGCAGCGACAGCTGGACGACAAGACCAAGGACAACCTGCAGCAGCGCGGGCAGGGCGACCAGCAGCCGGGGGGCTCAGGACGGCCGCCGGTCGACAAGCCTTGGTGACCGTGCGGTTTGCGAGTGAGACGACAGGGTAGGGGCCTGGTATGACATCGTTGGACTTTGGTGGACTGGTGCTGGGCGGCAACGTGTTCGGTTGGACGGCCGACCGCAAGGCGAGCTTCGCCGTTCTCGATGCCTTTGTCGAGGCCGGAGGTAGGGCCATCGACACCGCCGACGTCTACTCCGAGTGGGTGCCCGGCAACACCGGAGGCGACTCCGAGTCGATCATCGGCGACTGGTTCGCGGCCCACGGACGTCGCGACGACGTCGAGATCCACACCAAGGTGTTCAGCAAGAAGGACCGCCGCGGGCTGTCCGCGGCCAATATCGAGGCGGCGGTCGAGGACTCGCTGCGCCGGTTGCAGACCGACCGCATCGACCTCTACTACGCCCACCGCGACGACACCGACGTCAGCCAGACCGAGTACGTCGCGGCCTTCGACGGGCTGGTCACAACCGGCAAGGTTCGCGAGGTCGGCGCGTCGAACTTCACCGCCGAGCGGCTCGACTCCGCCCTCGACCTCGCCCGCGGCGAGAGGCTGACCCCGTTCACGGTCGCTCAGGACAAATGGAACCTCATGGAGCGCCAGATCGAGTCCACCCTCCTGCCGACGCTCCAGAAACGCGGGCTCGTCGAGCTGCCCTACTCCTCCTTGGCCAGCGGCTTCCTCACCGGCAAGTACCGACCCGGCCGGAGCGTCGCATCGGCCCGGGCTGAGGCGGCCGGTCGCTACCTCGACAGGGACCGGGCTGGGGACCTGCTGGACGCCCTCGACGAGGTCGCGGGGGAGCATGCGACGTCGGTCACCGCCGTAGCCCTGGCCTGGCTGCGGACCCAACCGACCGTCGGCGCACCGATCGCGAGTGCCCGCACCGTGGAGCAGGTGCAGCCGCTGGTCGACTCGATGACGCTCGAGCTCGGCCCTGACGAGATCGAACGGCTGAGCTCGATGACCAGCCCCTGACCGGCTCTCAGCGCGGGGGTGGAGACTTCACCCCATGTGCTTCTCCAGCGACCAACACCCACCCGTGCCGCCCCGGTCCAGCGAGGTCGGTCGGCACGGGGCGACCGAACTCGTGGCTGCCGACGGCACGCACCTCACGGCGTTCGACGCCATCCCGGTAACCCCCCGGGGAGCCTCGCTCGTCCTCCTCCCGGACATCAGGGGGATGCACCCGTACTACACCGACCTGGCGCTGTGCTTCGCCCAGGCGGGCATCGACACCGTGGCGATCGACCCGTATGCGCGTACGGCCGGGATGACCGCGAGGGATGCCGACTTCGAGTTCATGCCGCACGCCCAGGCGCTGACGGGGGAGCAGGTCCTCATGGATGCGCACGCCGCCAAGTCCCGGCTCGAGGAGCGCAGCCCCGACCCGGTGTTCACCTTGGGGTTCTGCAAGTTCGGGGGTGAGTCGTGGGCGTTGTCGGCTACCGACCTCGGCGCCGCGGGGTGCATGGGCTTCTACGGCATGCCCGGTCGGGTGATGGACCTCGTCCCGCGGATGACGGCCCCGGTATTGGTACTGGCTGCAGGTGCGGACAAGGCCACCACCCCGCAGCAGAACGCCGCCTATGACGACGCCCTGACCGAAGCCGGGGTGGAACACGAGTTCGTCGAGTATCCCGATGCCCCGCACTCGTTCTTCGACAAGCAGTATGCGTTCTGGGAAGCCGCGTGCGAGGACGCCTGGCGGCGAATCCTGGGTTTTGTCGACGCGCACCGTTGACCACACCGGCCTGACTCATCCAGTCATCGACGGGGCCACGGCTTGGGCACGCAGCTCTCCTGCCCCCGCCGGCGACACGCCGAGATCGGTCAGCGAGCAGTAGCCCATGAATCACGGGTACCCGCTGCGGGTGGCGGTGACGTGCAAGCCCTCGGCGGCGAGCCGCCTCGCGAGCTGTTCCCGGGTCCGATCGGTCGGAAACCTCGAGGCGTGCTGCGTATCGGGACTGAGCACACGGCTGACGTGCAGCCGGTCGGGTCCGAGCACTTCCACCGCAAGCCCCTGGGACGACAAGGTGGCGCGGGCGTTCGACGCTCGCCGTGGTCACGGAAGGAACCGGTATCCCATCCCTGGTTCGGTGATCAGATGGCGTGGTCGGGCGGGGTCGTCCTCGAGCTTCCGGCGTAGCTGGGCCATGTACTGGCGCAGGTACTGACTCTCTTGGAGGTAGGTGGGTCCCCACACTTCTTGGAGGAGCTGGCGTTGGGCGACGAGCTTGCCAGGGTTGCGCACCAGCACGTCGAGGAGCAGCCACTCGGTGCGAGTCAGATGCAATGGCTGCAGTGGATCCTCGGCGCTCTGGGCGGCCCGGGCGGTGAGGTCGACGTGGAACCCTCCGATCCGCGCCGTGACGGGAGCGTCTGGGCTGGTCCGGCGCCGGGTGACCGCTCGAACCCGAGCGAGCAGCTCGTCGATGCTGAACGGCTTGGTGATGTAGTCGTCGGCGCCCGCGTCGAGCGCGTTGACCTTGTCGCGGCTGTCTGCTCGCCCCGACAACACGATGATCGGTACCGGGCTCCAGGTGCGCAGGTCGCGGATGACGTCGACGCCGTCGAGGTCGGGCAGCCCGAGATCGAGAACGATCAGGTCGGGGTGCCTCTCCCGGGCGACGCTCAGGGCGTCGGTCCCGTTTGTCGCGGTGCTGACGTCGTACTGACGCGCCGCCAGGTTGATTCGCAGGGCGCGCAGGATCTGGGGTTCGTCATCGACGATGAGTACCCGGGTCATCGGTCGCCGCTGCCAGGGTCGTTCCCCTGGGACGGAACTGCGCGCTCGACCCGCAGGTCGATCTCGTCGTAGCCGGCGTCTGCTGTGTCGGCGGGCAGGCGCAGGGTCATCGTCAGTCCGCCTCCCGGTGTGCTGTCCGGTGTCAGGGTTCCTTTCAAGGCCTCGGTCAGGCCCCGCGAGAGCGCCAGGCCGAGACCGACCCCGGTGGCGTTGTCGCGGTCGCCGAGGCGCTGGAACGGCAGGAACACGCGTTCCCGATCATCTGGGGGGATGCCGGGGCCATGATCGATGACCCGGATCTCCACGGACCCACCGTGCTCGCTGGCGGTGATCGCCGGTGGTTGGTCCGGGGGGCTGTACCGCAGGGCGTTCGCGAGCACGTTGATGAGGATGCGTTCCAGCAGGGCCGGGTCGACGGTGACCTCGGGAAGGTCGTCAGGGACCTGAATGGTGATCTGACGCCCCTCGGGCCCAAGGTCGTGGGCCGCCTGGGCGACGGCGTCGGCGACGCTGACGAGCTCGGAGGCCATCCCGAGGGCACCGGCCTGGAGTCGGCTCATGTCGAGCAGGTTCTCGACCAGCCGGATGAGCCGGTCGAGGGACTCGTCGATGGTGGCGAGCAGCTCGTTCTGGTCCTGCTGATCAAAGACGACGTCGACACCGCGCAGGCTGGTGACGGCGGCCTTGGCCGACGACAGCGGCGTGCGTAGGTCATGACTGACCGCGGACAGCAGCGCGGTGCGGAGCTTGTCGACCTCGGTCAGCGGTTTGATGGCGGCGGCCTGTTCGGTGAGCCGTTCCTGCCTCAGAGCGACCGCCGCCTGTGCAGCGAAGGCCTCGACCACGCGGCGATCCTCTGCGGCCAGGGGATGTCCGCGGGCGACGAGCGTCAGGCCGTCGTCCAGCGGGATGTCGACGTCGCCGTCGGCGGGCGTCATGCCCGGCCTGTCTCCGACGGCGGTGACGAGACGCCAGATGGCGGGGTCGCCGCGCTGTTCGGTTCCTGCGGTGCTACCCGGGACGCGCTCGAGCAGGCTGACGCCGACGAAACCGAAGCTCTCTCGAAGCTGGTCGAGCAGGGCCGGCAGGGGCCGGGATCCACGCAGCACGCTGCCCGCGAGGGTGAACAGCGTTGCCGCTTCGGCGCTGGCATGGGCGGCCTGGCGGGTCCGCCGGGCCGCGTAGTCGACGGTGACGCTGACGGCCACTGCCACCGCCAGAAAGACCACGAGGGCGATGAGGTTGTCCCGCTGAGCGATGGTGAACTCGTAGAGCGGTGGGGTGAAGAAGAAGTTGAGCAGTGCCGACCCTGCCACCGCGGCGAACAACGCGGGAAACAGACCGCCAACGAGGGCGACAACGACGACCCCGGCCAGGTAGAGCAGAATGTCGCTGGGCAAGGACAGCTCGTCACGCAGCACCGCCAACAGCGCAGTCAATGCCGGTAGCCCTGCTATCGCGACAGCGAACCCGACGGCCCGTCGGCGGCCGCTCAAGGCGCGCGCTTGGCCGCCGCCCCCTCGGCCCTGGTGCACCTGCTCGTGGGTGACGAGGTGGACGTCGATTGTGCCCGACAGCGCCGTGGTGTTGACCCCTACCCCGGGCGAGAAGATGTGCGCGGTCCGGCGGCGCCTGCTGGCACCCAGGACGAGCTGGGTGGCGTTCACCCCCCGAGCAAAATCCAACAGTGCGGCTGGGATGTCATTGCCTATCACTTGATGATAGGAACCCCCGAGCTCCTCAACGAGCCTGCGTTGACGCGCCAGGTGTGAAGGGTCGCCGCCGTCGAGGCCGTCGTTGGAGGCAACATGGAGAGCGAGCAGATCAGCTCCCTTGGTGCGGGCCGCGATGCGGGCGGCTCGCCGGATCAGCGTCTCCCCTTCCGGCCCACCCGTGAGCGCGACAACCACCCGTTCGCGAGTCTCCCAGGTGGCGGAGATGTGGTGGTCGGCTCGGTAGCTGTCGAGCTGGTCATCGACCTTGTCAGCCACCCACAGCAGGGCCAGCTCACGTAAGGCGGTGAGGTTCCCGACCCGGAAGTAGTTGCCGAGCGACGCGTCGATGGCCTCGGCCTTGTAGATGTTGCCGTGCGCCATTCGACGCCGCAACGCCTCGGGGGTCATGTCGACCAGCTCGATCTGCTCGGCCCGGCGCACGATCTCGTCGGGTACCGTCTCGCGCTGCGGGGCTCCGGTGATTTCGCGGACGACGTCGTTCACCGACTCCAGGTGCTGGATATTGACCGTCGAGATGACGTTCAACCCGGCGTGCAGCAGCGCCTGGATGTCCTGCCACCTCTTGGCGTTACGGGAGCCGGGAATGTTGGTGTGGGCCATCTCATCCACCAGCACCACCTCCCGTGCACGGGCCAGGATGGCGTCGAGATCCATTTCGGCGAAACTACTGCCGCGGTAGTTGATCGTTTTCGGTGGGACCACCTCGAGGCCCTGGGCCATCGCTTGCGTGTGCTCGCGCCCGTGGCACTCGACAAAGCCGATCACGACGTCGGTGCCGCGCTCCTTGCGCCGTTGTCCCTCCTCGAGCATCTTGTAGGTCTTGCCCACCCCGGGCGCCGCGCCGAGGTAGACACGCAACCGTCCTGGTGGCATGAGTACGGTCCTTCTTTGCGGCGGTCGGCGTCAGGGCTTGTAGGGGAACTGCTGGTTCAGGGCGAGGTTGAGCTTGAGGACGTTGACCGCCGGCTCACCGATGAACCCCAGCAGTCTTCCCGTCGTGGCCTGGTCGATCAGGCTGGTCACTGCGGACAGGGTGGCGCCGCGAACTTTAGCGATCCGTGCCGCTTGCAGGGTGGCGTACTGCGGGCTGATCTGCGGGTCCAGTCCGCTGCCGCTCGCGGTCACCGCTTCCGGGGGGACCGCCGAGTCGGCCGGTGCGGCGCCGCGGATCGGGGTGACGACGCCCTGGGAGTAGTCCTGACCGAACTGTCCGCAGGTGACCGGGACACCCTGGTAGGCGGCCAGGAACGGGGCCGCCGGGCAGGCCTGGTTGACACTGACGACCTTGGTGACCGTGCCGGTGGCACCGTTCTTGTAGAAGACGGCCAGGACCGCGCCGACCCCGTCGGTGGTGCAGAAGGGCCGTGCCCCGTCGACGCCTTCGAGCTTGCCGACGGCGAGGCTGCGGGAGCAGACCTGGGTCAGCAGGCTGGCCGTGCCGGTGTCGCCCTTGGTCGCCGGATCGGGAAGGACGTCGACGACGCTTTCAGGGCCGAGGTTGCTGGCGCTGGTCTTTGTCGGGTCGTATCCGTCGCCGGCAGCCGAGGGTCGAGACTGGAAGTACTGCGTCAACGCGTTGCCGTTCTTGTCGGTGAACGACTGCCCGATCAGGCTGCTGCCCACCGTGACTCCGCTCGCACCGACCAGCGACCCGTCGGCGCGGTCTTTCAACCCGGGTAGCTGAGCGAGCCCGGCGACAGCAAGGGGGTAGAGCAGACCGATGAGTACGGTCAGCGTGAGCAAAGTACGCAGCGCGGCCACGTGTAGGCGGATCCAGCTGGGTAGACGCATTATGAGATCCCTGGCAGAAATTGGATGAGCAGGTCGATGAGCTTTATTCCGAGGAACGGCGCGATGATCCCGCCGACTCCGTAGACCAAGATGTTGCGGCGCAACATCGTTGACGCGCTTGAGGGCGTGTACCGAACTCCACGCAGCGCGAGCGGGATCAAGGCGATGATGACCAGTGCGTTGAAGATGACCGCGGACAGGATCGCCGAGGTCGGGCTATGCAGGCGCATCACGTTCAGGGTGTCCAGTCCGGGATACACGGCCACGAACATGGCCGGGATGATCGCGAAGTACTTGGCGATGTCGTTGGCGATCGAGAAGGTGGTCAGCGCGCCCCGGGTGATGAGCAGCTGCTTGCCGATCTCGACGATCTCGATGAGCTTGGTGGGATCGGAGTCCAGGTCGACCATGTTGCCGGCCTCCTTGGCCGCCGAGGTCCCCGTGTTCATTGCCACCCCGACGTCTGCCTGAGCGAGCGCGGGGGCGTCGTTGGTGCCGTCGCCGGTCATGGCGACGAGCTTGCCGCCTTCCTGCTCACGCTTGATCAGGGCCATCTTGTCCTCGGGAGTGGCCTCGGCCAGGAAGTCGTCGACGCCGGCCTCCTTCGCGATTGCGGCGGCGGTCAGCGGGTTGTCCCCGGTGATCATCACCGTCCGAATGCCCATCCGACGCATCTCGTCGAACCGCTCCCTCATCCCCGGCTTGACGACATCCTTCAAGTGGATGACACCCAGGGCACGAGCAGGTTGACCGTCGAGGTGCTCGGCCACCATCAACGGTGTCCCACCGGCGGCGGAGATGCCTTCGACGAGGGTTGTCGTCTGGTCGAGTCGGTTGCCTCCGTTCTCGGCAACCCACGCGGCGACTTGGGCGGCCGCGCCCTTGCGGACCTGGCGGACGGAGTCGTGATCGGTGATGTCGACCCCCGACATCCGGGTCTGGGCGGTGAACGGAACCCATTGCGCACCGGCCACTTCGGACGTGCGGCGAGGACGCACGGCAAAGGAGGCCTCGGCGAACGTGACGATCGAGCGACCCTCGGGGGTCTCGTCGGCGAGGCTGGATAAGTGCGCCGCCTCGGCGAGGTGCGCGGCGGTGATCTCCCCCACCGGCAGCAGCTCGCCGGCCTGCCGGTTGCCGAGAGTGATCGTGCCGGTCTTGTCCAGCAGCAGGGTGTTGACGTCGCCGGCTGCCTCCACCGCCCGACCCGACATGGCCAACACGTTGCGTTGCACCAGACGGTCCATCCCCGCGATCCCGATCGCGGACAGGAGGGCACCGATGGTCGTGGGGATCAGGCACACGAGCAGCGACACCAGGACGATCCCGGTGACCCCGTCAGCGTTGAGGGCCTGGCTGTCGGGGGCGAATGACTGCACCGCCTTGGCGTAGACGGCCATCGGCTGCAGCGTCGCCACGGCCAGCACGAAGATGATCGTCAACGCAGCCAGCAGGATGTTTAGGGCGATCTCGTTGGGGGTCTTCTGCCGGTTGGCGCCCTCGACGAGAGCAATCATCCGATCGATGAAGCTCTCCCCCGGCTTTTGCGTGATCTTGACGACGATCCGGTCGGACAGCACCCGGGTGCCGCCGGTGACCGCACTGCGGTCGCCGCCCGACTCGCGGATCACGGGAGCGGACTCTCCGGTGATGGCCGACTCGTCGACACTGGCGATGCCCTCGATGACGTCGCCGTCCCCGGGAATCGTCTGGCCGGCTTCGACCACCACGATGTTGCCCTGCTGCAGTTCAGGCGCGGGCACCTGCTCCTCGCGGGGGTTCGGGATCTCGGCGGTCCAGTTGAGCAGCCGCCGGGCCGGGGTGTCGGTCTTGGCTCTGCGCAGCGACTCCGCCTGCGCCTTGCCGCGGCCCTCGGCTACCGCCTCTGCGAGATTGGCGAACACGACGGTCAGCCACAGCCATACGGTGATCAGCCAGGCGAACACGGTGGGCTCGGCGATGGCCAGGATGGTGGTGCAGACGGAACCGATCTCGACGATCAGCATCACGGGGTTGCGCCACAAGGTGGCTGGGTTGAGCTTGCGCAGCGCGCCCGGAAGCGACCGCAACAGCTGTTTGGGGTCGAGCAGGCCGCCGCCCACGCGGCGTGCTCCCTCTGAGGCCGGCGACTGGGGCGCCGGCGGTGTTTGGGTGGTTGTCACACTCATCGAGATTCCTTTTCCGCGATCAGGTCAGTGCACACCCTCGGCCAACGGGCCGAGAGCGAGAGCCGGCAGATAGGTCAGGGCCACCAGAATCACGGTGACGCCGACGAGCATTCCTACGAACAGCGGCTGATAGGTCCGCAACGTCCCGCTCGACTCCGGCACCGTCTTCTGTCGCGCCAACGACCCGGCCAGGCCGAGAACGAAGACGATGGGCAACAAGCGGCCGAGCAACATCGCCAAGCCCAGCGCCGTGTTGTAGAAACCGGTGTTCACGCTGATTCCTGCAAACGCGGAGCCGTTGTTGTTGGCCGCGCTGGTGAAGGCGTACAGCACCTCAGAGAACCCATGCGCGCCGACGTTGAGCATGCCTGCCCGAGCGCTGGGGATCGCCATCGCCACACCGGTGCCGACCAGGACCAGGGTGGGGGTGGTCAGGAAGTACAGCGAGGCGAACTTGATCTCCCGGGCCCCAATCTTCTTGCCCAGGTACTCAGGGGTGCGGCCCACCATCAGACCGGCGATGAACACCGTGATCACGGCCAGCACGAGCAGGCCGTACAGCCCGGATCCGGTGCCGCCGGGCGCGACTTCACCCAGCATCATGTTGAACATCGCCACCCCGCCGCCCAGCGAGGTGTAGGAGTCGTGAAACGAGTCCACCGCCCCGGTCGAGGTCAAGGTCGTCGCACCGGCGAACGTCGCGGACTGGAGAACGCCGAAGCGGGTCTCGGTCCCCTCCGTGGCCGCGCCGACGGCCTGTGGCACCGAACCGGGGTGCAGGCCCTGAATCACGTTGAGGATGGCAATGCTGCTGACCGCGATGATCGCCATCGCGGCGACGATCGCATAGCCCTGCCGGGCGCTGTCGACCATCCTGCCGAAGGTGCGTGGCAGGCTGAACGAGATCACCAGCAAAAGAAGGACTTCGAGCCAGTTGGTCCAGCCGGTGGGGTTCTCGAAGGGGTGTGCGCTGTTGACGTTGTAGAAACCGCCGCCGTTCGTGCCCAGCTCCTTGATGACCTCCTGGGAGGCCACCGGGCCTCCGGTGATGTGCTGGCTGGCGCCCGCCAGCGTCGTGACGTCCGAACCGGCCGAGAAGTTCTGGACCATCCCCGCGGCGATGAAGACCACCGCACCGACGACCGCGACCGGCAGCAGGATGCGAACGATGATCCGGACCAGGTCGACCCAGAAGTTGCCGAGCGTCTGCGTCCGGGTGCGGGCAAAGCCGCGGACCAACGCCACCGCCACGGCCACCCCGACGGCGGCAGAGGCGAAGTTCTGGACCGCGAGCCCGGCCATCTGCACCAAGTGACCCATCGTCGACTCACCCGAGTATGCCTGCCAGTTCGTGTTCGTCACGAAGCTGACGGCGGTGTTCCACGACAGGTCCGGCGCCACGTTGTCCAACCCGAGGGACACCGGGAGATAGGCCTGGAGACGCTGGAACGCGTAGAGGAACAGGAGGCTGACGGCTGAGAACGCAAGGACGCTACGGGCATAGACGGCCCACGACTGCTCGGCCACCGGGTTGACCCCGATCAGCCTGTAGACGCCGCGCTCGAACCGAGAATGCTTCGTGCCGGTGACCACCCGATACATGTAGTCACCCAACGGACGGTGAACCAGGACCAGCGCGACCACCAACGACACGATGAACAGGACGCCGGCTGCAGTGCTGCTCATCTAGAACCGCTCAGGAAAGAGCAGAGCCACCACGAGGAACGCGGTCAAACCGACGGCCAGCACCAAGCCGACCACATTCTCGGCGCTCACAGCCGCTCCGCCGCCCGCACCACCAACGCCAGCACCGCGAACACTGCCACCGTCACCCCCACAAAGATCACGTCGAGCATGAGATTCCTCCTTGTTGAACTGCACGCCTCTCGGACCGCCCCAGGAACAGACGGCCCGACGGACCACGTCACAGGGCCGCCGATGGACCCGCCGCCAGGTACTGCAACACGACAAGACATCCGCCTGCCACCTCGTTGACGGAATCCTGACGGCCACCCTGCGCTTCTTGACGAAAAAACAACGCCCCACGCGGCTCCCCAGGTCGGCAGGCATCTCTCCCGTCAGGGCGCCGTCCCAGTCAGAGCTCAGTTTGCGGCGACTTCAGCAGGGCGCTATTCGGCCACCCGCAGGTCTGGCCAGCGATCCCACTCCGGTCGAGTGATCGTCTTGCCGACCTCGGCCATCACACCCGCGTGACGCTCGTAGCCCACGTGCGTGACGGGAACGGCGCGCTGCCGCAAGAGTTCTCGCGCGGCTCTCCGACGACCACCTCGAGCTGGACAAGCCAGGCGCGCCCGTCCCGGTGCACGACGCGCACCCCGTCGCCCTGCGGGGCGTGCGCCCCCTCGCGCCTTCGGGCGTGCTCTCGGTCACGGTCAGGCAGCACGTCCAGGGCCTCCAGGTCGGTCTCGCCGATCAGGTGACGAACAGCGGACTCGGCCGCCTGAGCCCGCTCTCGCAGCCCGCTGGCGCCGCGGTCGTGCCACGGCCCGGTCATCGTCGCCGGCAGGGCATGACGGTCGGACGCCTCGACGACGTCCGAGATCATCGCCCCGGTCAGCCGCGCGAGGTTGCGCCCCCACGGCAGCAGGACACCCGTCGGCGAGAACCGGTGACCGCCCGTATGAGAGCACTCCCAGACCCGACCCGGGTATGCCGCGTGCCCGGCGGCCGCCACGGGGCGGCCACGGATCGCGCAACAGACGTCTCGGCGACCGTGGGTGCAGACGAGCATGACGGGAGGGGTCGGCCGGGCTTCGGGGAGGGCGGCGAGGACCGCGGCGCGGTCACCGCGAGCCAACGGCGCGAGGTCGATGTCGAGCACAGCGGCCGGTGCGTCCGCGACGTCGACGACGAGCAGGAACGGGTCGGGCCCGCTCCACGCCAGGTAACAACGTCGCGGCTCCCGATGCTGGTCGGCATGCGGGCCGGGTCGCCTGATCAGGGTCAGCCGGCCGCCGAGCTGGTTGCACCGCCGCTCGAGAGCACGGCCGATGGCGATGGGAAGATGCGACTGCGTCGCGGCGTTGCGGCCCCACGGCCCGTCCTGCTCGAGCGCGACCCAGAACCGCGCCGGCGCCGCGGTCCCGTAGACCGAGACGTCGTCGGCGCCGTCCCACACGACCGAGCAGGCGTCGGGTGCGCTGACGCCGTGCCCGGTGCTCGGCTCGGGAGGCTCCGCCCGTCGGTCTGGCGTCGTCACGGGGTCTCGTCCGGCGAGGCACTGAACGGGGGTCCGTCAGCGGTGGTCCTTGCCGCCGTCGTTGCCCCCGGCTCCACGTCGTCGACCTCGGTGGCCCCGGTGAGGGCCTCGGTACTCGCCCCGAGGGAGGCCCTGGTCTCAACCTCGGTGCCAACCCCGGCGACTGCCGCGATGATGACCCCGGTGGGGACTCCGGACCCGTCTCGCCGTCCCGTCGCCGTGGGCAGCTCGACCGGCACCCCGTTGGCTGCGGCGGCCTTGGCGGGCACGGGACCGACCCAGGCGAGGACCAGGGTGTCCTCACCCTTGAGGAACCGGTGACAGCGCACCCCGCCGGTCGCCCGCCCCTTCGCGGGGTACTCGGCGAACGGCGTCACCTTGAGCGAACCGGCCTCCGTGCCCGGCAACGCGCCTGATGACCCGCTGGAGGTCACGACGACGGCGTCGACCCGGGAGCCCAGCACCCCGAACCAGACGACACGCTGTCCCCGTTCCAGCCGGATACCGGCCATCCCCCCCGCGGCGCGGCCTTGCGGCCGCACGGCACCGGCAGGGAAACGCAGCAGCTGGGCGTCGCTGCTGACCAGGACCAGCTCGTCGCTCTCGCTGCGGACCGTTGCGGCACCGACCACGCTGTCACCGTCCTTGAGGGTGACCAGCTCGAATTCCGGCCGCGCCGGGTAGTCCGTGCTCACCCGCTTGACGACCCCCTGCGCCGTTGCGAGGGCGATTCCCGGCTGGTCGGGTGAGACGGAGGCAAGGGTGAGCGGCTCCTCACCGCGGGGCAGGTCGACATACGCCGCCAGCGGTGCCCCCCCGCCCAGGGACGGCGCGCCATTGGTCTCGGGCAGTGCAGGGAGGTCGATCACGGTCAGGCGGATCATCCGGCCGCGGCTGGTGACCAGCCCGACCTCGCCTCGGGCCGTGGTCCGGACCGCACCGACGAGGACGTCGTGCCTGGCCCGTCCGCCCGCGGCCGGGAGGGCAGCATCCGTGAGTGTGCGAGCCAACAGGCCGGTCGACGACAGCAGCACCCAGCAGGGGTCGTCGGGGATCTCGAGCTGCAGGCCCGAAGAGCCGGAGCTGACCGCCGACACGGTCGCGCCCGCCGACTCGAGCAGGACGGTTCGTCGCGGGGTCCCGTGCGCCTTGGCGACCTCGGCCAGCTCGGTGGAGACGGTGCGCTGCAGCAGCCGCTCATCGCCGAGGATCGCCCGCAGCTCCTCGATCTGGCGTTCGAGATCGGCCTTCTCCTGCTCCAGCTCGATGAGTGAGAACCGGGTCAGCCGCCGCAGCTGCAGCTCGAGGATGTAGTTGGCCTGCGCCACAGACAGGTCGAACACGTCGACCAGCCTGGCTCGGGCGGCCGGGGTGTCGTCGGACGTGCGGATCACCTGGATGACCTCGTCGATGTCGGCGATCGCCACCAGGAGGCCGTTGACCAGGTGCAGCCGTTCCTCGCGACGGGCCAGCCGGTATGCGGTCCGCCGCCGGACCACGTCGGTGCGGAACTCGACGTAGACCTTGAGCAGCTCTTTGAGGCCGAGGGTGCGCGGCTGCCCCTCGACGAGGGCGACGTTGTTGATGTTGAACGAGTCCTCCATCGGCGTCAGACGGTAGAGCTCCTCCAGGACCGCGTCGGGGTTGAACCCGTTCTTGATCTCGATGACCAGCTGAAGCCCGTGGTTGCGGTCGGTGAGGTCCTTGACGTCGGCGATGCCCTGCAGCCGTTTGGCCTGGACCAGGTCCTTGATCTTCTCGATCACCTTCTCGGTGCCGACGAGGTAGGGCAGCTCGGTGACGATGATGCCCTTGCGCCGGGCGTTGATCGACTCGACCCGGGCGGTCGCCCGGGTGCGGAACGCGCCGCGGCCGGTGAGGTAGGCGTCGCGGATCCCGTCGAGCCCGATGATCCGGCCGCCACCGGGCAGGTCCGGGCCGGGGACGAACTTCATCAGGTCGTCCAGGGAGCAGCTGGGGTTGGCGATGAGGTGCCGTGCGGCCCCGACCACCTCGACCAGGTTGTGGGGCGCCATATTGGTCGCCATGCCGACCGCGATGCCGCTGGCTCCGTTGACCAGCAGGTTGGGGAAGGCGGCCGGGAGCACCTCCGGCTGAGTCTCGGTGTCGTCGTAGTTCCCGACGAAGTCGACGGTGTCCTCGTCCAGCCCGCCGACCATGAGCATCGCCGCCGGGGCCAGCCGGGCCTCGGTGTACCGAGCCGCCGCCGGCCCGTCGTCGAGCGAACCGAAGTTGCCGTGCCCGTCGACCACCGGCACCCGCAGGGTGAACGGTTGGGCGAGGCGTACCAGCGCGTCGTAGATCGCCTGGTCCCCGTGCGGGTGGTATTTGCCCATCACCTCGCCGACGACACGCTGGCTCTTCTTGTGCGCCCGGTCCGGCCGCAGACCGAGCTCGCTCATGCCGTAGAGGATCCGGCGCTGGACCGGCTTAAGCCCGTCGCGGGCGTCGGGCAGGGCCCGGGAGTAGATGACGGAGTAGGAGTACTCGAGGAACGCGTTCTGCATCTCCTGCTCGACGTCGATGTCGATGATCCGCTCGACCACCGGGTCGTCGGGCGGTGGGGGAGCGCTGCGTCGAGCCATCCGGTCCTGCTCCTTGCTGCTGTACGCGTGTGGTGCGCGTGTCGGGTGCGTCTCGTCCGGGAAAGGGTGTCCCGCAGCGCGGGACCGGGCCCATCCTCGCGCACGCCGTCGTCCCGCCTCGACGGACCCGCCGACCTGTGGATGAGCCTCAATGCTCCCCGAACCGGCCCCGATGCGTGACCTGCTCGGCCGTGCGCCGGCCGCGCCCCAAGGACGGGCTCTTCGGGCCGTCGACGGCATACCCCATCGCGACCGCCCCGATGATGGTGTGCTCCCGCGGGATGCCGAACGCCTCATGCACGTCGTCGTGGTACTCCGGAGGAACCCCGAAGAACAGCGCTCCGAGACCCTGGTCCACGGCGGTCAGCAGGATGAGCAACGCGGCCATGCCGGTGTCGATGTCCCAGTAGGGCACCGGCCAGCGCGCCTCGTCCCGGTCCGTCCAACCCTTGTCGGGAGCGGCGTACCGGTCCAGGTAGGCCTGCTTGTCCGAGCAGCAGAGGATCACTGCAGGCGCGGTGCGCATGCCCACCGACCAGGCGTCCAACGAGGCGTCCTCGTCATCGGGGTCCTCACGGGTCGCGGCCCAGAACCGTTGCCGCTCCTCCGCCGAGGCCAGCACGACGAAGTCCCATCCCTGGCTGAACCCTGCGCTCGGCGCACGCACCGCGTTCTCGAGGCACGCCTGCAGCGCGGCCTCCGGCACGGGCCGGTCCGGGTCGTAACGACGAACCATGTGCCGGCGACGGACCACCTCGGAGAACTCCATGACCGAGATGCTGCCAGCCCCCGGCCGTGGTGCAAGCATGGGTCCATGCCCCGCGACCGCCGTGACGCGCCGATCCCGTCGCAGTGGGCCGCCGACGTGGTGTTGCGTGACGGCTCGGTCGGGCACGTCCGGTCGATCACCCCGCAGGACGCCGACCGGCTGAGGGCGTTCCACGCCGGCCAGTCCGACGAGTCCATCTACCTGCGCTTCTTCGCACCGATCCGCGAGCTGAGCGAGCGTGACGTGCACCGGTTCACCAATGTCGACAACGTCGACCGGGTTGCCCTGGTCGTGACGGTCCGCGGTGAGATCATCGGCGTCGGCCGCTGGGACCGCATCGAGGCCTCGTCGGCCGAGGTCGCGTTCAACATCTCCGACCACTACCAGGGCAAGGGGATCGGGTCGGTCCTGCTCGAGCACCTCGCCGTGATCGGACAGGAGCTCGGCGTCACCAGGTTCGTCGCCGAGGTGCTGCCCCAGAACCGTCGCATGCTCAACGTGTTCAAGGAGGCGGGGTATGCCGTCCAGCACCACTACGAGGACGGGGTCGTCGGGGTCTCGTTCGACATCAGGCCCACCGAGCAGTCCACGGCGGTCCGCCTCTCCCGAGAACACCGCGCGGAGTCGGTCAGCGTGCACGCCCTGTTCCACCCCGAGTCCATCGCCGTCGTCGGGGCCGGGCGACGGCCGAGCTCGATCGGGCACCGGCTGCTCGACAACATCCTCCAGGGGGGGTTCACCGGACCGGTCTATGCGGTCAACCACGAGGCGCTGGAGGTTCTCGGGCTACCCGCCCACGCCCGGGTGGGTGACATCCCGGGTCCGGTAGATCTCGCCGTGGTTGCCGTGCCGGCCGACAGCGTGCTCGACGTCGTCGACGAGTGCGCCGCCAAAGGAGTGCGCTCTCTCCTGATCGCGTCGGGCGGCTTCGCCGAGAGCGGAGGTGACGGTGGGGAGCGGCAGGACGAGCTGCGTCGGCGGGCCCGCGAGTCCGGTATGCGTGTCGTCGGCCCGAACTCGTTCGGGCTGCTCAACACCGACCCGATGGTGCGTCTGAACGCGACGCTCGCCCCCCGGACACCCTCGTCCGGCGGGCTCGGGCTGTTCGCGCAGAGCGGTGCGCTCGGGATCGCGGTGCTCGCCTCCGCCGACCGCCGCGGGCTCGGCGTCTCGACGTTCGCGTCGGCCGGCAACCGGGTCGACGTCTCCGGCAACGACCTCATGCAGTACTGGATCGACGACCCGCAGAGCCACGCTGTCGGGCTCTACCTCGAGTCGATGGGCAACCCGCGCAAGTTCTCCCGCATCGCCCGAAGCCTGTCCACCACCAAGCCGGTGATCGTCGTCTCGTCGGGCGTATCGGCTTACGGCGCCCCTCCTGGTCACCGCGTGCGGGAGACGCACGTGCCCACCGGCGCCTTCACCGCGATGCTGCGCCAGGCCGGAGTCATCCGCGTCGAGAACGTCCACCAGCTCTTCGACGTCGCCCAGCTGGTGATCCACCAGCCGCTGCCGGCAGGCCAACGCGTCGCCATCGTGGGCAACTCCGACGCCCTCGGAGCGCTCACCGCGCAGGCGGCGCTGAGCTGGGGTCTGGACATCGTGCACGGCCCGGTGTCACTGCCCGCCGCCGCGGGCGCAGCACAGTTCTCCTCCGCGTTGCGGGCCGCCTTCGACGACGAGCAGGTCGACAGCGTTCTCACCTGCTTCATCCCGCCGTTGGAGACCGTCGACGCGCAGGTTGTCGCCGCCGTGCGAGATATCTCCCGTCACAGCGAAAAACCTGCGTCGCAACGTTTCTCGGTATGTCCGGGGTGAGTGAGGAGCTCGCTCTCGAGACAACCGACGGGGCTCCACGCCGGATCGTCCCGTCCTACGCGATGCCCGAGGACGGCGTTCGTGCGCTCGCTGCGGCTACCCGCTACAGCCAGTGGCGGGCCCGAGACCGCGGGCTGCCGGTCGACCCGGTCGGGGTGGATCGCGAGGCCGCAGGACACCTCGTCGAGCGGGTCCTGGCTGGAGACTCAGACGGAAGGACGCTGACGAGAGACGAGACCGCCGAGCTGCTCGCGGCATACGGGATCTCGCTCTGGGACGCTCGCCTCGTCGAGACCGCAGACGAGGCCGTGGCTGCCGCGGACACGCTCGGCTATCCCGTCATCCTCAAGACCACCTCGTCGATCCTGCGTCACCAACCCGGGGTGAACGGGGTTCGGGCCGACCTGTCCGGGCCTGGTGCGGTGCGGACCGCCGTCGAGTCGATGCGCTCGCGGCTCGGACCGATCGCCGATGGGGCGTTCCGGGTCCAGGCGATGGCGCCCCCCGGGGTGGTCTGCGTCCTCACCAGCGTCGAGGACCCCTTGTTCGGCCCGGTGGTCAGCTTCTCCGTCGCGGGCCCACCGACCGAGCTGCTCGGCGACATCGCCCACCGCATCCCGCCGCTCACCGACGTCGACGTGTCTGACCTCATCTCGTCCGTCCGCGCCGCGCCGCTCCTGCACGGGCATCGCGGTGCCATGCCCGTTCATCGAGCCGCGTTGTCGGACCTCATCGCCCGGCTCTCCTGCCTCGCCGACGACCTGCCCGAGGTGGTCAGTGTCGAGCTGCAGCCGGTGAACGCCTGGTCGGGTGGTGTCGACGTGCTCGACGCGGAGATCTCGCTGCGCCCCGCTCTCACCCGCAAGGACGCCGACCGTCGCGCCATGACCTGACGCGCCCACCCCGTCGCGTCAGCTCAGCACACGGTTCTGCGCCCAGCCCAGCACACCGCATACCGTGGGCTGAGCGCAGAACCGTGTGCTGAGGTGGGGCTCTGGAAACGACGGGCCCGGTTATCCACAGGCCTTCGGCCACACTGCGCCCGGACGAGCACCATTCTCCTCATGGACCTGACGAGGTTGACCCGAGACGGCGTCTTCAGCGCTGCCCAGGCGGTGTCTGCCGATATCGACGCCTCGGAGCTGAGGCGCCGGGCCGCCGACGGTGAGTGTCACCGACTCCTGCGCGGTTGGTATGCCCTCGGCCCGGTGGGGGAGCCTCGGCTGGAGCACTGCCTCCGGGTCACCGCCTTGACCCAGCACCTTCCGGGAGTCTGCGCCAGCCATCACTCGTTGTTGGTCCGGCACGGACTGCCGCTGCTTCGAGCGGACCTCGAGGTGGTGCACCTCACTCGGCTCTACGACCGAGCCAGTCGTCATCGGGACGGGGCGGTCATCCACCCACGCCTCGACGGGGTGGTCACCGTGGCTCAGGCGATCGTGCAGACCGGGCTGGTCAACGGTCCACCGGATGCCCTGGTCGCGGCCGACGCAGCCCTGCACCGGTGTCTGATGACCCCCGGTCAGCTGGCGGAGGCCGTCGGGCAGCTCGGCGGGCATCCCCACATCACTGGGGTCCGGCGCGTTCTCGCACGGGTCGACGGCCGATCCGAGTCACCCGGGGAGACGCTCCTGCGACAGGTTCTCGTCAGTGCCGACCTGGCTGTGACGCCCCAGTTCGTGGTTCACGACGGTCAGGTCGACTGGCGCGCCGACCTGGCCGTCGATGGCACGACCGTTCTGATCGAGTTCGACGGGCTGATGAAGTACGCCGGGTCGAAAGACCTCGTGGCCGAGAAGTTCGAGAGGACCGCCTGCGAGACCTGGGTTACGAGGTCGTCCGGGTGACCTGGGCCGACCTCGCCCACCCGGAGCGCATCCTCGAACGGGTCCGGCGGGCCATCGCCCGCGCCCGACGAGCGGCCTGACTCAGCACACGGTGCTGCGCTCAGCCCACCGCATACCGTGTGCTGAGCGCAGGACCGTGTGCTGAGCGCAGAACCATGTGCTGAGTGAGCGACCCACGCCTCACTCGTCGGCCGTACCGCACGTCTCGGTCGGCTCCCGTGACTCCAGGTTCTCGGAGTGAGCCGGGTTCGCCAGGCGTTGCTCCAGCTCGAGCCGCAGCAGGGCCACCTCCTCGGCTACCGTGCGCGCCGACTCCTCGAGGTGCGAGATCTCGATGCTCAGCTGGATGCAGACGACGAGGAGGACGAGGAACGCCAGGATGAAGATGAGGTTGATCGGGGTCGTGACTCCGACCAGGGCCGTCAGCCCGCCCGTGATCGCCGGGACGAAGGTCAGCAGCACGACCCCGACGATGACCGCGAACCAGAGCACGCTGTACTTCTCGCGCAACCGCTGCGTGCGCAGCAGCCAGAACAGGGCGACCAGGAGCAGCACCGCAACGACCAGGGCGAACGGGTAGCCGCTCTGCCTGAGGATGCTCACACTCCCAGCTCCTCGTACCGTGAATGCGCGCCGCTGTGCAGCAGCTCCGGTCTGGGGCGCGTGAGCGCCAGGGTCAGGGCGAGGACCGCGCGACCGAGGAAGGCCGTGGCTCGCAGTGGGCTGTGCGACGGTTGGCCACCGGCCCGAGGGCGCATCACCACGGCCACCTCACGGATCCGCAGGTGCGACCGAGCGGCGACGACGAGCGACTCGACGGTGTCACCGAGGTATTCGGCCGGGTAGCTGCGCGCGAACAGCTCGATCGCGCGCGGGCCGCAGGCCTTGAAGCCCGAGGTCGTGTCGGTCAGTCGGGTCCCGGCGATGCGCGAGATGGTGATCGACAGCAGGCGCATGGCCCACCGCCGCGGGCCCCGCGCAACGTAGGCGCCGTCGCCGGTGACCCGCGCCCCGATGACGATGTCCGCCCCGTCCGGCGCGCCCGACCCACCCGACCCACCCGACCCACCCAACCCCGCGAGGCCCGCCAGAGCACCCAGCCCCGCCAGCCCCGCCAACCCCGCCAGCAGGGCTGGGATGTCGGCGGGGTTGTGCTGTCCGTCCGCGTCGACCTGGACGGTCGCTGCATAGCCCTGTCGTCGGGCATACCGATAGCCGGTGCGCATCGCGCCGCCGACGCCGAGGTTGATCGGCAGCCGTGCGACGAGCGCGCCAGCCTCGAGGGCGACGGAGGCGGTCGCGTCGTCGGACCCGTCGTCGACTACGAGCAGATCGGCGGCCAGGGACGCCTCAGTCACGGCCGCACGGATCTCGGTCACGACGGCCGCGACGGTGGCCTCCTCGTTCCACGCCGGAACGATGATGAGCACGCGGTCGGCGAGCCTCGTCACACAGCGAGGCTATCCCGTGCCCTGACCGGGCCTGACCTTCCTGACCGGGCCCGACGTTCCTGACCTCCTGCCGCGACCTGCCGTGACGCACGGCGATCCGCCGTGACCTCGTCAGACGCAGCACGGTGGGCGACGCGACAGCCGGTATGCGTGAAGGTGCGAGGATGGTGCGCATGGCAGCACCCCGAGAGACCCGGACCACCGAGATCGGCCGCCCCGCCGCCCTGCCGCGCGACCTCATGGCGGCCATCGAACGAGCCGGTTACTACCCGGCTCTCGTGGGAGACGTCGTGGAGTCGGCCCTGGGCCAGGACGCGGTGGTGGCCCACCTGGTCCATCAGGAGACAACCTTCGACCATGACGCGGTCCGGCGTCACGTCACAGTCCTGGCGATGACCCCGTCCCGTCTGGTGATCGCCCACGCCGACGACCACCACGACGACGAGCCGGGTCTGGCGGTCGCTACCGCGACGAGCGAGACCGTGCCGCTCAGCTCGGTCCGAGGCGTGATGCTGACCCACGTCGTCACCGCTCCCGACTCCTACGTGCGCGGCTCTCTCGGCCGGGAGGTGACCCTGACGGTGGGCTGGGGTGCCGTGGCTCGGATCGACCTGGTCCCCGCCAGCTGCGGAGACCCCGAGTGCGACGCGGACCACGGTTTCGAGGGCACGGTCGCCTCCGACGACATCTCGCTGCGTATCAGCGCCGACGCCGATGGCGAGGAGGCGCTCTCCACCGGGATGCACTTCGCCCGCACGCTCTCGGCGGCCATCGGCTCGACTGGCCTCTCGACCGGAGGGCCAGGAACCGGGCGGTGACGTCCGGCCCACCGGCCCCACCGGCGTACGCCTCGACCAGCCTGGTCAACGTCCTGCCCGCGGTCGCCCGCAGCATCGGTTCCGATCGGTATGCCGGTGCGCCAGACCTGGGCCTGGCGCCTGCTCGGCGGGCTGTGGTCGTGCTCGTGGATGGGCTCGGCGACGCGTTGTTGCGCCGTCGCAGCGGTCATGCCCCGTTCCTGCGGTCCCACCTCGGGTCGGCGCTGAGACTCGACTGCGGGTTCCCGTCGACGACGGCGACGTCGATGGGCAGCTTCGGGACCGGCCTCCCCCCGGGTCAGCACGGGCTCGTGGGCTACGAGGTCCTCGATCCTCACCAGGACCGCGTCTTCAACGAGCTCTCCTGGGAGAACGGGCCCCCGCCGATGACCTGGCAGCCGTTTCCGACGGTGTTCGAGCAGGTGGGCGCCGAGGGAGTCGGCGTCACGAGGATCGGACCGGGTTTCTTCGACGGGTCCGGGCTGACGACGGCCGCGCTGCGTGGTGGCCGGTTCCACGCCGCGCGAGGGTTCGACAGTCGGGTGGACGTCGCGGTCAGCGTCGTCCGTTCAGACCCGCGAGCGCTGGTCTACCTCTACTGGGGTGACCTCGACAAGGTGGGGCACGTCAACGGCTGCGACTCGTGGGAGTGGGGGGACGAGCTGGAGTCCGTGGATCGGGCTCTCGCCCGACTCGCTGCAAACGTCCCCGCTGACACGGCGGTGCACGTGACTGCCGACCACGGCATGGTCGATGTCCCGCACCTGCGCCGCACCGACCTGGCGCACGAACCCGAGCTGCTCACGGGCGTACGCCATGTCGGCGGCGAACCCCGGTCCATCCAGCTCTACTGCCAGCCCGACGCAGCCGAGGACGTGCTGGCGACCTGGCGCACTGCCATGGGCGGCGCCGCCTGGGTCCTCGGGCGCGACGAGGCGGTGCGAGCGGGCTGGTTCGGGCAGGTGGCGGACCGGGTGCTGCCCCGGATCGGTGACGTCATCGCGATGATGCGCGGGGAGCACGCCGTCGTCCACACCGGCCGGACTCGCCCGGAGGTGCTTCGGCTCATCGGGTTGCACGGCTCGGTCAGCGACGACGAGCGCGCCGTTCCGCTGGTGAGCATTGGTGCCCGGGACGGCTGACTCGCTCCCCGCCGCTGCTGACGACGGGTCGCGTTAGAGTGAGCGCCCGTGGCAGAGCTCGTCTTCTTCAACGGCACGATGGACTGCGGCAAGTCGACGCTGGCCTTGCAGATGGACCACAACCACGCGGCTCGTGGGCGCGGCGGCCTGATCTTCACCAAGCTGGACCGCGCCGGTCAGTCGGTTCTGAGCTCCCGGCTGGGGTTGTCCACACCGGCTCGCGAGGTCACGGACGAGCTCGACTTCTGGGACGAGGTGGTCGACCTCGCCACCATCGGTATGCGGGTGGACTACCTGATCTGCGACGAGGCCCAGTTCTACACGCCTGCCCAGGTCGACCAACTGGCCCGGATCGTCGACGAGATGGACGTCGACGTGTTCGCGTTCGGGATCACCTCCGACTTCCGAGCGACCCTCTTCCCCGGGTCCCAGCGGTTCATCGAGCTGGCCGACCGCGTCCAGGAGCTGCAGGTGGAGGCGCTGTGCTGGTGTGGGCGCCGGGCCACGCACAACGCCCGGCTCCAGGGCGGCGTGATGATCGTCGAAGGCGAACAGGTGGTCGTCGGCGACACCACGCCGACCTTGCCCAGCTCGTCGGATCTGGTCGAGTACGAGGTCCTGTGCCGGCGTCACCACATGCGTCGGATGACCTCGCACGCCGCCCGCGCGGCCGCCGTCTCGCCCGACGTGCTGCCCTTCGACCTCGACGTCTGCCCGGTGCCGCCGGTCCCCTGACAGCGCCACCGCTCGGTAGCGGTGCGCTCGTCTCACCCCGACTGTGTGCACGAGGGTCGACGCGCGATCACCATGCCGCGTGACCGCCCCTCGGTGAACCTGCGCGATTTCCGAACGGCTGGGGCCCTTGCCGAGGAACGTGCCCGCAGCAGGCCGTCACGTCAGTCGCGCTTGGTGCCGAACATGATGTCGTCCCATGACGGGACGGGCGTGCGGCCGCCCTTGCGCGAGGGAGATTTGCGGCCAGCAGGGACCGCCTCGACGGCGCCTGCGTCGGTTGTCACCGGCTGATCTATCGGCTCGTGGTCTTGTAAGTCGTCCGGAGGTTCGTCCACAGGGTCGTCAAGCGGCGGGACCTCGGAGCCCGGAGGCTCGGCGAATGGCTCGTCGTCGACCAGCTCTGATTCCCTAGCGGGGTCAGCAGATAAGTCGGTAGCTGCGTCCAGGACTTCGTGCGTGGAGTCGCCAGCTGGCTCCTCGGCAATCTCAACCGCGAGATGTTCCGTGGTCTCGTTGGGCTGCGCGGTCTCGTTGGGCTGCGCGGTCGTCTCGGGCTGCGCGGTCGTCTCGGGCTGCGCGGTCGTCTCGGGCTGCGCGGTCTCGGTCAACACAAGCTCCAGATCCTCGGGCTGCGCTGTCTCGTCGGCCAGCTCGGTCAGGGGCAAGGCGGGGGCCGCGCGCCGTTCACTCTCGGATCGCCGGCGATGCCCGGAGCGCCGACCGACCGTTGTCCGCTGCCGCATCGCCGTCATCAGGTCCACCGGCTCGTCCTCACGCGTACCGGCCCGGCTCGGATCAGCTGCGTTGGCCGCCTGGTTGCGCGGGCTCTCGGTCACCCCGCCCTCGGCCTCCACGTCGTACACCGCCGTGACGCGAGCCGCCGCAGCACCCAGCGGCCCGTTTGCGGGTTCGTCGGCGCTCAGCCATCTCGCCTCGTCATCGGCTGCCTCGACGGTCCTCAGCACCGGGTCATACATCCACGTCGCACGGCGTTGACGACCGCCGGCTGCGAACGCCAACGCGAGGGTCCAGCGCCCGTCGTCGGGAGAGCGCCACGCGTCCCACGCGACCGCCTCGCTGTTGACATCCCGGTCGCGCATCCGCTGCGCCACTCGACCGGACAGGGTCGGCGCGCCCGAACCGGCCTGGCCGCTGCGTCCACGAACGCGTACCTGGCGTGCCTGGTCGGCGATGTGCACGCGCTCGGCGAGGATCGGACCCTCGTACTTGCGGACCTTCTCCACCGTCCAGCCCGCCCGGCTGGCGACCTCCTCGGTTGTCGCCCCCGAGCGGATCATCGACTGGACCTCGCGGGGGCGCAGCCCACCGTCGATCTCGATCTGCAGCTGCCCCAACCGAGGCCGGTCCTGCCGGGACGCGGCCCGCAGCGCCTCGTCGAGGGGGAGCCGGTAGTGCTCGCCGTCGGGCGCCGAGAGGAGCAGGTGCCGACCGTCCTCGTGCACTCCGATGAGTCGAAGGTCCTGCATCTCACCCACCCCTGGCCACGAGTCCCGACGACGCTCGCCCACCGCCGATGCGGTCGATGCTGCCACGCGCCGAGCCGCACGGGAAAGGGCCACGCCGCGCGGTGGCACACGAGATGGGACCTGAACGGGGCCAGGGTGTGGGCGGCCGCAGGCCCGATGTTCGGCATCCGTATCGTGGCATTGCTGCCTCTCAACGCGCCGCAACCGTTCCGACCGAGGGACCATCCATGAGCTCGAGTGCCGCTGCCAATGTCGAGGACACCATTGAGGCCGACGCGATGGCTCCCTACGACGGGCTGCTGCTCGTCTCGTTCGGGGGGCCCGAGGCGCCGGACGAGGTGATGCCGTTCCTGCGCCGGGTCACATCCGGGCGCAACATCCCCGACCAGCGGCTCGAGGCGGTGGCCGAGCACTACCAGCACTTCGGCGGACGGAGCCCGATCAACGACCAGAACCGCGAGCTGGTGGCTGCCCTCGAGTCGGACCTCAAGGCGCGCGCCCTCGACCTGCCCGTCCTGTGGGGGAACCGCAACTCCGACCCGTTCCTTGCCGACGCCCTACGCGATGCCACCGAGCGGGGGCTGCATCGGCTCGTCGTCGTGACGACCAGCGCCTACTCCTGTTACTCCTCGTGCCGCCAGTACCGCGAGAACCTCGCCGACGCGCTGGCCGAAGTGCAGCTCGAGGGGCTGCTCGTCGAGCTCGACAAGATCGGACCGTATGCCGGCCGGCCGGCGTTCGTACAGGCCAACACCCGGCTGGTCGTCGAGGCGCTGCGCAGCCGCTCGGACGTCGCCGACGACGAGCTCGCGGTGCTCTTCGTCACGCACTCGATCCCGGACGCCATGGACGAGACCTCCGGTCCCGGAGACGGTGAGGGTCGGCTCTACCAGGAGCAGCACCACGCGGTCGCCGAGGCGATCACGCAGACCGCCCACGCCACCCTCGGACGGTCGTTCTCGTCGGAGGTCGCCTACTGCAGCCGTTCCGGATCGCCCGCCCAGCCGTGGCTGGGACCCGACGTGAACGACCGGATCCGCGAGCTGGCCGCCCAGGGGTGCCGGCTGGTCGTCGTGGCACCGATCGGTTTTGTCTCCGACCACATGGAGGTCGCCTACGACCTCGATACCGAAGCAGCGGAGACCGCCGCCGCTGTGGGCGTCGAGCTGCTCCGGGTGGCCACGGTCGGTGTCGACGAGGAGTTTGTCGCGGGCCTGGTCGATCTCGTGCTCGAACGGGCCGCCGAGGCGCGCGGCGAGCATGTCGAGAGGACCCCGCTGGACAGACCGTCGGTCTGTCCCCCGGGCTGCTGCCCCAACCTGCGCGAGGCCCGCCCCGCCTCGTGCGGGAGCGACTGATGCCGTCGACCGCGAGCATCGACGACCCTGATGAGGCAGCCCTGGCTATCGAGCTCGAAGGGTTCGCCACCCGGGTAGCCGTCGCGGCCGGACGGCTGGTGGTCGACGAACGACCACCGCACCTGTCCGCGTCGGCGACGAAGTCCTCTCCGACGGACGTGGTCACGGTCATGGACACCCGCTCCGAGGAGCTGATCCGGTCGCTGATCCTCGCGGCGCGCCCGGACGACGGTGTCCTCGGCGAGGAGGGGGCCGACCACGTGGGCCACTCGGGCATCACCTGGGTCGTCGACCCCATCGACGGCACCGTGAACTATCTCTACAACATCCCCGCGTATGCCGTCTCGGTCGCGGCCGCGACCGGTGACCCCACGGTTCCCGGGAAGTGGCGGGTGGTAGCCGGCGCGGTCGCCGACCCGTCCCTGCGTCAGGTGTTCCACGCCCGCCGAGGCGGTGGAGCGTGGCTCCAGCCGTGGCCGGCAACGGCCGCTTCCGACCCGGATGAGAGCCCGTCGACGAGGCTGACCGTCGGGACCGCCGCCAGCCTGGCGCAGGCACTGGTCGGCACGGGCTTCGGCTACACACCCGAACGTCGGCGCTCCCAGGCGACCCTGTTGCTGGACGTGCTCCCTCGGGTCCGCGACATCCGCCGGATGGGCAGCGCCGCCCTCGACCTGTGCGCCGTCGCGCGGGGCAGCCTGGACGGCTTCTACGAGGTCGGCCTCAATGCCTGGGACCTCGCCGCCGGGTGGCTCATCGTCGAGGAGGCCGGGGGCCGGATGACCGGACCTGCCGGCGGGGCCCCGTCGGGGGTCCTTGCGGTCGCCGGGAACTCCGCGGTGGTCAGCGAGCTGCTCGACATCGTCGACCGCTGAGCCGTCGACTGCTGAGCCGTCGACTGCTGAGCCGTCGACCGTTGAGCCCCGGCTGGGTTCAGGCAGCGGTGAGGCCGAGGGCGTCGAGCTCGGGCACCGGCACGCCGTGTTCGCGAGCGATGTCGGCAATGTTCTCGAGGTCGGCGCGGTACACCTCTGCCGAGTAGTGGTCGCCCGACAGCTCGGCCTGTCCGAGCTGGTGGACGGCTTCGCGGACGCGGGCCCGGATCTGGGCGGCGAACTCGGTCATGGGGGCACCTCCAGGGGCGTGGCGGAAGGGCGGTGCAGCGCTCTGGCACGACACTAGGCGACGGGAATGACGACCGTGCTGTCGCCGGGTGTCGTCTCGGTGACAAGTCGGTCATGAACCGGGCAGGGACAGCATGGCGGCGACACGCCAGACCGTTCCTGAAGACGAAACGTGACTTTTTCCGGTTTGTCAGGCACAATCCGCCCGGCAGACACTGCGAACGGGGGAACGAGGCGATCCAGAACGCCGCCTAGGGCGGGCACAAACCAGCGGGGACCGGCGTTACACCGGAGCGTCCGAGAACATGCCTCACCGAACTACGCACCTGCATCGGCACCGTCGCCGCAACGCCACGAGACCATCCCCTTGGCCAGCAGCTGCTCAGGCGGGTCCCGGCCCTCTTCCCGCCCCCCGACACCCTCCGCACCGAACCGAACGTCACCGCTTTACGGACCCGACCACATCACAGACCCAGGAGCACTGCCCACATGGCGACTGACTACGACGCCCCGCGCAAGACCGACGACGATCTCTCCGAAGACTCGATCGAGGAGCTCAAGTCACGCCGGGTCGACAAGTCCGCGTCGAGTGTCGACGTGGACGAGACCGAGCAGGCCGAGGGTTTCGAGCTGCCCGGCGCCGACCTGTCCGGTGAAGAGCTGTCCGTGCGTGTCATCCCGCGTCAGGCCGACGAGTTCACCTGCACCAAGTGCTTTCTCGTGCACCACCGCAGCCAGCTGGCGAGCCAGACCGGCGGGATGATGGTATGCCGGGAGTGCGCCGCCTGAGATGAGGCAAACGGGCCAAGACGGCACGTCGGTGCGGGTCCTGCTCCACCGCCTCGACCCAGAGCTGGCAGTGCCGGCATACGCACATCCTGGTGATGCCGGCGCGGACCTGATGGCGCGCTGCGATCTGACGCTGCAGCCGGGGGAGCGCTCGCTCGTGCCGACCGGGGTCGCCATTGCTCTCCCTGACGGCTACGCTGCCTTCACTCACCCCCGCTCAGGTCTGGCGGCGCGGCACGGGATCAGCATCGTCAATGCGCCCGGGACGGTCGACTCGGGCTACCGCGGTGAGATCTTCGTCAACCTGGTCAACCTCGACCCCACGACCGCGTTCACTGTGCGTCGAGGCGACCGGATCGCGCAGCTGGTCGTCCAGCGGGTGGCGAGGGCCGAGTTCGTCGACACGGATTCGCTTCCAGACAGCCCCCGGGGGGAGACTGGACACGGAGCCAGCGGTGGCTTCGGAGACCCGGGCTGATCCCCGGTCTGAGTCATCACCCTTTCGAAGGACGAACAACGTTGGGCATCTTCCGCCGGAACCGCCGGAACGACGGCACCGCTGCGGTGACCGACTCGGCCACCGACAGCGCTTCCGGCGCCGATGGCGAGCACTCCGAAAACACCGATGACGCCAAGGACACCAAGGACACCAAGGACACCAAGGACACACACGGCACGCAGGACACCCCGGCTGGTGACGACGCCGCGGTCCAGGTCGCCGCGGTCCAGGTCGCCGGGGTACAGGTCGCCGAAGGACAGGTCGCCGAGGACCGGGGGGGGCAGGGGGATCGAGAGAGCGACGATGACGAGGTCGAGTCGTTCAGCCGGGCTCGCGGCCCGTTCGACGTCTCTGAGGTGGCGGAAGATACGGGCGGCGACGACCGTGTCGACCTCGGCGCCCTACGGCTGACTCCTGTGGAGGGGATGCAGCTGCGGCTCGAGCTCGACGAGGAACAGCAGTCCGTCGTGAGTGCTCACGCGATGCTCGGTGACTCCGGGGTCCAGATGCAGGTCTTCGCAGCACCCCGCACGCTGGGTGTGTGGCCGGACATCCGCACCGAGATCGCCGACAGCGTGACCTCCCAGGGCGGCACGGCCGAGGTGGTGGACGGTCCGTTCGGTCGTGAGCTGGTGGCCCGGATCCCGTCTCGCGGGGCCGATGGACGCACGATCCACAACCCGGTCCGGTTCCTCGGAGTAGACGGCCCGCGATGGTTCCTGCGGGGCGTCGTCAGTGGGGCTGCCGCCACCGACCGGCATAAGGCGGCTCCGCTCATGGAGCTGTTCCGCACCGCGATCGTGGTGCGTGACGACCAGGCGCGTCCGCCGCGCGAGCTGCTGCCGCTGCAGGTCCCGGCCCAGCCGGCTGCCGAGGGTTCCGACGAGACTCACCTCGACCACGAAACAGAGGGAACCGACGCAACCGAGGGAACTGCCGCCCCAGGCCACCCCCCGGGACGTGGGGCACCCAGCTCTTCGACGGGCGATGATGGGGCATCTCGCAGTGCCGACGACCTCCTTCCCTTCGAGCGCGGACCCGAGATCACGGAGGTGCGTTGAGCATGGTGGACAGCCAGCAGACCCCACCGACTCAGCGCCCCGAGCAGGCTCGGGAGCACGGCCGACGAGACGGAGTCTCCGCCCCCGCCCAGGCACGCGGCCTCTTCGGACGCCTGGCCGACCGGCTCACCCGGACGACCGACCAGGACGAGGCCGAGGAGCTGCGCGAGGACGCCAAGCGGGTCGGCGCAACCCCCATCTGTGACCTGCCCAACCGGGAGCGTGCCCAGGTGTGTGGGTCGGTGCGGTCCGTCACACTGCGCCCGCGTGCAGACATCCCTGCTCTCGTCGTCGAGATCTACGACGGGAGCAAGACCCTCAACCTGGTCTGGCTGGGGCGTCGCGAGATCGCCGGGATTCACGCAGGAGTGCAGCTGCGGGCGACCGGGCGGGTGTCCTACTACCGCGGCATCCCGACGATCTTCAACCCGTTCTACGAAATCGTCCCCACGGGTGGCTGAGGCGGCTGCCCGTCCGTCTGGGGTCCCCGACGGTGACCCCAGCGACCCCAGCGACCCCAGCGACCCCAGCGACCCCAGCGACGCGAGCCCGGTGACGGTCGAGGAGCTGTTGCGGACCCGGCTGTCACTCGCCATCGGTGGATGGCGCGGCGCGCTCGAATCGGCTCTCCCGACGGTGGCCTTCGTCCTGGTCTGGACGTTCGTGCAGCAGGCCCGGCCGGCGATCTACGCGGCTGCCGGTGCCATCGTCGTCCTTAGCGCGATCCGGTTGCTGCGCAGGGAGACCCTGCGGTTTCTCCTGTATGCCGCAGTGGCGGTCGCCATCGCGGCGTTCTTCGCGCTGCGGTCCGGCAGAGGCGAGGACGCGTTCCTTCCTGGCATGCTCCAGACGGCAGGGGTCGGGCTGGTCCTGGCGCTGTCGAACCTCGTGCGATGGCCCTTGTTCGGGTTCCTCATCGCGGCCGCCGACCCCGAGCTGGCCGAGGCGTCCGAGCGGCTGCGGGCCAGCACCCGCAAGGGCGCGCCGCAGGACCCCGAGGCCGCCTCGCGCGCCGAGGCCGACCAGGCGGTGGTCACCGAGGCCCTCACCGGTTGGCGGCGTCACCCCGGCGTGGTGCGGGTGGCCAGTCGCGTCGGTTGGGTCATCGTCGCCCTCGACGTGGTCCGGCTGGCCATCATGGTGCCGCTCTACCTCGGCGGCGAGGTCGCGGCGCTGGGAGTGGCCAAGATTCTGCTGGGTTGGCCGGCATACCTGCTGGCCATCGCCGTCATCGGCATGCTCCTGCTGCGCGGCAACACGCCCCTGGACGAGGGCAGACCGGTGCTCTCCTGACCGATGGAGTGCTCGGGCTATCCGACGCCACTCGGGTTATCCGACGCCACTCGGGTTACTCGGTTTACTCGTCGGCACGCGGCATCCGGTGGCCGGGCGACAGCATCTGCTCGAGGACGTCCTCGCTCTCGGGCGTGGTGATGAACAGCAGCTCGTCATGCGCCTCCACGGCGTCATCGCGGCTCGGCGCGATCGGACGGTCGTCGCGGATGATACCGACGAGCACGGTGTCATCCGGCCAGTCGATCTCGGCGATCCGTTTGCCGATGTAAGGCCCGTCGCCCGGCATGGTCAGCTCCACCATGGACGCCTTGGCCTGCTGGAACTGGAAGATGCGCACCAGGTCGCCGACGCTGACCGCCTCCTCGACGAGGGCCGTCATCAGTCGAGGCGTCGACACGGCGACATCGACCCCCCAGGACTCGTCGAACATCCACTCGTTCTTGGGGTTGTTCACGCGCGCCACCGTTCGAGGAACCCCGAACTCGGTCTTGGACAGCAGGGAGACGACGAGGTTGGCCTTGTCGTCGCCGGTCGCCGCCACGACGACGTCACACTCGTGGACCTTCGCCTCCTCGAGGACGGCGATCTCACAGGCGTCTGCGAGCAGCCAGGACGCGTCCGGGACCCGGGCCGCCTGCACGTCGTCGGCGTCCTTGTCGATGAGCAGCACCTGATGCCCGTTGTGCAACAGCTCCCTGGCGATGGACCGCCCGACGCTTCCTGCTCCGGTGATGACGACACGCATGCTGGCCTTTCCGGGAACGTTCGGTGGGTCAGTGCTCGGGGGGTGGCTGGTCGTACGCCTTCTCGATGCGTCCGACGTCATCCGAGGCGGCAGCGACGTGGACCTGGTCCCCGTCCTGGAAGACGGTGTCATCAACCGGGACGAGACCGTCACCGAGGCGTGTCACGAAGGCGATTCGCGACGACGTGAGGTTCTCGATGTCGCTGATCCGTCTGCCGATCCACCCCCTGGACAACGGGACCTGGGCGATCACGACCCGGCCGCTGGGGTCCGTGAGCGCCGGCACGGCACCCTGCGGGAGCAGCAGGTGGAGCATCTGGTCGGACGTCCAGCGCACCGTCGCCACAGTGGGGATCCCCAGCCGCTGGTAGACCATCGCGCGCCCCGGGTCGTAGATCCGGGCGGCCACATGCTCCACGCCGAACGTCTCCCGCGCGACGCGAGCAGACAGGATGTTGGAGTTGTCTCCGCTGGAGACCGCCGCGAACGCGTATGCCTCGTCGATGCGGGCCGCCCTGAGCGTGTCGCGGTCGAAGCCCAGGCCGGTGACGGTCATGCCCTCGAACGAGCTGCCCAGGCGACGGAACGACGCCGGCTCGACATCGATCACCGCCACGTCGTGCCCGTGCTTGCTCAGCGACTTGGCCAGGGTGGACCCCACGCGGCCACAACCCATGATGACGAAGTGCACGCTCGGGACGCTACACCGATCCGGACGTGAGGCGGCCGTCGGCTCGGCGCGGCATACAGTGTGCGCGTGGCGAACTCAGGTCGTGTCGTCAAGCGGCTGGTGCTCGGCCGCGCGATGCGCAGCGACAGGCTCGGTGAGACGCTCCTGCCGAAGCGCCTCGCGCTGCCCATCTTCGCCAGTGACGCCCTCTCCTCCGTCGCCTACGCCCCGGACGAGATCATGCTCATGCTCGGGCTCGCCGGCGGGGCGTTCGTCACGACGCATTCCTGGCAGATCGCCATCGCGGTGGTCTTCGTCATGGTCGTCGTGGTGGCGTCCTATCGACAGAACGTGCACGCCTACCCCTCGGGGGGCGGTGACTACGAGGTGGCCACGGTCAACCTTGGTCCGCGAGCGGGCCTGACGGTCGCCAGCGCCCTGCTCGTCGACTACGTGCTGACCGTGGCGGTGTCGATCTCCTCGGGGGTGCAGAACGCAGCCACGGCCATCCCCTCGTTGCGCGGGCACGAGGTCCAGGCCGCTATCGCTCTCATCGCGATCCTGACCGCGATGAACCTGCGGGGTGTCCGCGAGTCCGGGAAGGCCTTTGCGGTTCCGGTCTATGCCTTCATCGTCGGCATCATCGGGATGGGGCTGTTCGGCGTCTTCCAGCTCGTCAGCGGCAACCTGGGCCAGGCGGAGACTGCGAAATATGACCTGGTCCCGCAGGAGGGCCAGGGGGTGGTCGGTATCGCTGCGGCCTTCCTGCTCCTGCGTGCCTTCTCCTCTGGATGCGCCGCGCTCACCGGTGTCGAGGCGATCTCCAACGGTGTCCCCGCGTTCCAGAAGCCCAAGAGCCGCAACGCCGCTACCACGCTGTTGTTGATGGGGACGCTGTCGATCACCATGCTCGCGGCCATCGTCTGGCTCGGCCGCGAGACCGGCATCAAGGTGGCCGACGACCCCGCCACCCAGCTGACCCTCAACGGGCAGCCAGTGGGATCGTCCGTCGTCCCCGACACGGTGCTGGGCCAGCTGGCCAAGGCGATCTTCGGGGGCTTCACCCCCGGCGTGGTGTTCGTCTCGATCGTGACGGGGCTGATCCTCATCCTCGCGGCGAACACGGCGTTCAACGGGTTCCCGGTCCTCGGCTCGATCCTGGCCAAGGACGGCTACCTGCCCCGACAGCTGCACACCCGTGGCGACCGCCTCGCGTTCTCCAACGGCATCCTCATCCTCGCGGCGGCCGCGGCGTTGCTGATCGTCGCCTACCAGGCCAAGGTCACCTCGCTCATCCAGCTCTACATCGTCGGCGTGTTCGTGTCCTTCACCCTCAGTCAGAGCGGCATGATCCGGCACTGGAACCGGCACCTCAGAACCGAGACCGACCCCAAGGCGCGGGCCCGGATGAGGCGTTCGCGGGCCATCAACGCGGTGGGGGCGTTGATGTCGGCCACGGTGCTGCTCGTCGTCCTCGTCACCAAGTTCCAGGCCGGCGCGAAGTACGCCATCGCGGCGATGGCGGTGCTGTTCGTGATGATGCTCGGCATCCGGCGGCACTACTCCCGGGTCAACGACGAGCTGCGGTTGGCCGATGACGAGACCCCGATGCTCCCCAGCCGGGTCCACGCGATCGTGCTGATCTCCAAGCTGCACAAGCCCGCGATGCGAGCCGTGGCCTATGCACGAGCCACGCGGTCGACCGTCCTCGAGGCCGTGACGGTCGACGTCGACCCGGACGAGACCGCGGCCTTGCAGGCCGAGTGGAGCCGACGCGAGGTTCCGGTGCCCCTCAAGGTGCTGTCCTCGCCCTACCGCGAGATCACCCGACCCGTCATCGAGTACGTCCGCTCGATCCGCAGCGGGAGCCCACGCGACGTCGTCGTGGTCTACATCCCGGAGTATGTCCTCGGCCGGTGGTACGAGCAGATCCTGCACAACCAGAGCGCGTTGCGCCTCAAGGCCCGGTTGTTGTTCACGCCGGGCGTCATGGTTGCGAGCGTCCCGTGGCAGATGCGCTCCTCTGAGGGCCGCGAGGACGACTCGGACTTCGACGGACCCGTGGTCGGATCGGTACGCCGCGGACCGCGATGACGCGGCGACTCGGGCTGCGATGACCCCTCGGTCGCTCGTCGGGACCGAGGCGGTGCTCGACGTCGGACCCGTCGCGCACGGCGGGCACTGTGTCGCCCGGCTCGACGGGCGGGTGGTGTTCGTGCGCCACGCCATCCCAGGCGAGCGAGTGCTCGTCAGGGTCACCGAGGGCGACGAGGAGAGCCGCTTCCTGCGTGCCGACGCGGTCGAGATCGAGGCAGCATCGACAAAACGGGTGACACCGCCCTGCCCGTATGCCGGGCCCGGCCGGTGCGGCGGGTGCGACTTCCAGCATGTGGCGCTCACGCATCAACGCGAGCTCAAGGCCGTCGTGGTGCGCGAGCAGCTCCAACGGCTGGCCCGGCTGGACGTGGACGAGCTGTTCCCGGGATTCGAGGTGGAGGCGCTACCGGGCAGCCCGGACGGCCTTCGCTGGCGCACCCGGGTGGAGTTCGCCGCCGACGAGGACGGCCTGCTCGGGTTGCGCCAGCACCGTTCCCACGACGTCGTCGTCCTCGAAGACTGCCTGATCGCCGACGAGCGGGTGATCGCCTCGCGTGTCCTTGCGCGCTCCTGGCGCGGCCACGAGGGGGTGGACATCGTCGCAGCCGACGTGCCGGTGCAGCCGGTGGTGGTGGCGCTGCCCGAGCGCGGACGCATACCCGCGGTGCACCAACGGGTCGCGGTCCCCGGTTGGTCGGGTGACTTCCGGGTCAGCGCTCGCGGTTTCTGGCAGGTACATCCCGGTGCAGCGCCCACCTTCGTCGAATGCGTCCTGAGCCTTCTGGCGCCTCGACCGGGGGAGGACTGCCTCGACCTGTACGCCGGTGTCGGACTCTTCACCCTCGCCCTCGCCGACGTGGTGGGCCCCGGGGGGTCGGTCCTGGCAGTCGAGGGATACCGCCCGGCCGTCGTCGACGGCCTCGCGAACGCGGCGGACCGTTCTCAGGTGGAGTTCCGGCACGGACGGGTGGACCGGGTGATGCACGGGGTCGTCCGGCGCCGTGGGCAGGTGGACCTGGTCGTGCTGGACCCGCCCCGCACCGGGGCAGGGCGCTCGGTCGTCGACAACGTCGCGGCCACCGGTCCTCGTGCCGTGGCCTATGTCGCCTGCGACCCGGCCGCGCTGGCGAGGGACACCGCATACCTGCACGAGGCGGGTTATCGGCTCACCTCGCTGCGCGCCTTCGATGCCTTCCCGATGACGCACCACATCGAGTGCATCGCCGGCTTCTCACCGGTCTGATGCCGACCCCGCCCCGGTCTGCATCGGCCGTTCCGGCATAGGCTGCGAGACGCAGATCACGCGTGCAGAGCTCTCGAGAATGTCGACGAGATGTGATTAACTATCTTGATGTCAAGATAGTTGTGCGAGGGAAGGAGTCCAATGATGGACCGCTCGGTGAACAGTTTTGGTGCCAAGAGTCAGCTCATGGTCGGTGACCAGAGCTACGAGATCTACCGCCTCGACACGGTCGAGGGCAGCGCGACGCTGCCCTACAGCCTCAAGGTCCTGCTGGAGAACCTGCTGCGCACCGAGGACGGGGCCAACATCACGGCCGACCACATCCGGGCCATCGGGTCCTGGGACGAGAGCGCCGCCCCCGACATCGAGATCCAGTTCACCCCCGCCCGCGTGCTCATGCAGGACTTCACCGGTGTCCCCTGCATCGTCGATCTCGCCACCATGCGCGAGGCGATGGCCGACCTCGGTGGCGACCCCGGCAAGATCAACCCGTTGTCGCCGGCAGAGATGGTCATCGACCACTCCGTCATCATCGACGTCTTCGGTCGGGCCGACGCCTTCGAGCGCAACGTCGCCCTCGAGTACGAGCGCAACAGTGAGCGCTACCAGTTCCTGCGCTGGGGCCAGAGCGCGTTCGACGACTTCAAGGTAGTCCCTCCGGGGACAGGCATCGTGCACCAGGTCAACATCGAGCACCTGGCGCGCACCGTCATGGTCCGAGACGGCGTGGCCTACCCCGACACCTGCGTCGGCACCGACTCGCACACCACGATGGTCAACGGGCTCGGCGTCCTCGGCTGGGGCGTGGGCGGCATCGAGGCCGAGGCGGCCATGCTCGGGCAGCCGGTCTCGATGCTCATCCCTCGCGTCGTCGGTTTCCGGCTGAGCGGCTCGATCCCCGCGGGAGCGACCGCAACAGACGTCGTCCTCACCATCACCGAGATGCTGCGAAAGCACGGCGTGGTGGGCAAGTTCGTCGAGTTCTATGGCGAAGGCGTGGCTGCGGTGCCGCTCGCCAACCGGGCCACCATCGGCAACATGAGCCCGGAGTTCGGCTCCACCTGCGCGATCTTCCCGATCGACGACGTGACCTTGGAATACCTGCGGCTGACCGGCCGGTCGCCAGAGTCGGTCGCCCTCGTCGAGGCATACGCGCGTGAGCAGGGACTCTGGCACGACCCCAGTGTGGAGCCGCGGTTCTCCGAGCGGCTCGAGCTCGACCTCTCGACGGTCGTCCCGTCGATCGCCGGCCCGAAGCGACCGCAGGACCGGATCGAGCTGACCGACGCAAAGTCGGCGTTCCGCAAGGTGCTGCCCGCCTACGTCGGTCACGACGAGGGCAGTTCGGGTGACGGCACCAGCTTCCCGGCCAGCGACCCGACACCCCAGGGCAGCCCGGACGGGATGAACGGGGGCGACAGGCCCCAGGACGACGGCGACGGCTCGAACCGTCCGTCGAAGCGCGTCTCGGTCACGACGGCCGAGGGGACGTCCTTCGAGATCGACCACGGCATCGTGTCGATCGCCTCGATCACCTCGTGCACCAACACGTCGAACCCGTCGGTGATGATGGCCGCCGCGATGCTTGCCAAGAACGCTGTCGAGCGCGGCCTCAGCGTGGCTCCCTGGGTGAAGACGTCGATGGCACCCGGTTCCAAGGTGGTGACCAACTACTACGACAAGGCCGGTATGTGGCCCTACCTCGAGAAGCTCGGCTACCACCTGGTGGGCTACGGCTGCACGACGTGCATCGGCAACTCCGGTCCTCTGAACGACGCCATCTCGGCCGCCATCCAGGAGAACGACCTGGCCGTCGTCTCGGTGCTGTCCGGCAACCGCAACTTCGAGGGTCGGATCAACCCCGACGTGAAGATGAACTACCTGGCCTCGCCGCCGCTCGTGATCGCCTATGCGTTGGCCGGCACGATGGACTTCGACTTCGAGACCCAGCCACTCGGCCAGGACACCGACGGGACCGACGTGTTCCTGGCAGACATCTGGCCCGCACCGCAGGACGTCGAGCACACCATCTCGACCTCGATCGACCAGGAGATGTTCACCCGCGACTACGCGGACGTCTTTGCCGGGGACGAACGTTGGCAGTCGCTGCAGACCCCCGAGGGCGACACCTTCGAATGGGACGCCGACTCGACTTACGTGCGCAAGCCGCCGTACTTCGATGGGATGACCATGGACGCCAGCCGGGTCGAGGACATGTCCGGTGCACGCGTTCTGGCCAAGCTCGGCGACTCGGTGACCACAGATCACATCAGCCCCGCCGGGTCGATCAAGGCCGACAGCCCGGCGGGGAAATACCTCGCCGAGCACGGGGTCGAGCGCAAGGACTTCAACTCCTACGGGTCCCGGCGCGGCAACCACGAGGTGATGATCCGCGGAACGTTCGCGAACATCCGGCTCAAGAACCTGCTGCTCGACGGCGTCGAGGGCGGGTTCACCCGCAGCTTCCTGTCCGAGGCTCCCGGTGGCGAGCAGACGACGATCTACGACGCGTCGGCGGCCTACCAGGCGGCCGGTGTCCCGCTGGTCATCCTGTCGGGCAAGGAGTACGGTTCCGGCTCCTCACGAGACTGGGCCGCCAAGGGGACTCGTCTGCTGGGGGTGCGCGCCGTCATCGCCGAGAGCTACGAGCGGATCCACCGTTCGAACCTCATCGGTATGGGTGTCCTCCCGCTCCAGTACCCGCAGGGCGAGACCGCAGACTCCCTCGGGCTCGGCGGCACGGAGACGTTCGCGATCAGCGGGATCACCGCGCTCAACGACGGGACGACGCCTCGGACCGTGCACGTGACGGCCACCAAGGAGGGCGGCACACCCGTCGAGTTCGAGGCCGTGCTGCGGATCGACACCCCCGGTGAGGCCGACTACTACCGGGCCGGCGGCATTCTGCAGTACGTCCTGCGTTCGCTGGTCTCCGCCTGACGTCGAAGCCAGCCTGGCGGCCAGCGCCTCGAGGGAACGGCGGGTTGCCGGCCGAGCACCCTTGTCCTCCTGAGGAAAGGTTCAACTTGCGGGATCGGGAGTAATGTGCATCGCATCCCGGACTATTGCCCCGCTCCGGGTGAGAGGTGAGTCAGGAGACGGCCGTGGCAAACGGTGTTCCTGTGGTCGCGAGCGACTCAAGCCAACCCCCGCTGGTGACCTCCCGTGCGGCGGCATCACCGGTCGCGGTGTGGGAGAACGAGGGTGGTGGCTTGTTGCATCAGACACCCAACGAACGCGACGTGCCGGTCGCGACTGTTCGTGCGTTGTCGGGGAGCTTCCGAGATCAGCTGACTGTTGGCGAGGAGGTCGTCGACCCATCGACCTGGGCCGGTTCGGTGCCGGTCGCTCATGGGGTCGCTCCTCGTGTGCGCGTGGGGCGGGACGGGTGGTTCAACCTGTTGTGGCTGCTGCCGATCGGGTTGCTGTTTCTCATGGTCGCGGTTGCGGTGGCGCAAGGGCTGCGCGAAACCACCACGGTGCAACAGTTCATATCGCGTAACCCGGGCACGGTGGTGTCGACTGTTGCCGCACAGGACGCAGGCTTCCCGATCTGGGTGGGGGTGGCGCACTTCTTCAACCTGTTCCTCTTGATCTTCATCATCCGATCCGGTTTCCAGATCCTCAGTGATCATCCGAGGTTGTACTGGACCAGACACAGCACCCCGGGCCGGGACTGGTTCCGCATCCAGAAGCCCGTCCCGTCCGACCCACTATGGACCGCGAAGATGGACTCGATCAGCCTGCCCGGTAACGTCGGGCTACCCGGCATCCGACACTCCATCGGGCTAGCCCGCTGGTGGCACCTGGGCGTTGACACCCTGTGGCTGGCCAACGGCGCGGTGTTCTACGTCCTGCTGTTCACCACCGGCCAGTGGCGCCACGTCGTGCCGACCAGCTGGTCGGTGTTCCCCAACGCGGTGTCGGTGCTGATCCAGTACCTGTCGTTGACCTGGCCGTCCGAGAACGGATGGGTGGCATACAACAGCCTGCAGCTGCTGGCTTACTTCATCACTCTCTTCATCGCCGCCCCGCTCGCGCTGATCACTGGGCTGGGCATGTCACCGGCGCTGTCCACCCGGTTCAAGCCGATCAGCAAGCTGCTGAGCATCCAGCTGGCCCGCTCCTTGCACTTCCTGGTGTTGTGCTGGTTTCTCTTCTTCGTCGTGGTTCACGTCGCGCTGGTGTTCATGACCGGACTGCTGCAAAACCTCAACCACATGTACGCCGGCACCAACGACACCGGTTGGATGGGCTTCACAATTTTTGCCGCCTCGATGGTGGTCGTCGTCGTTGCCTGGGTCGCGGCCACCCCGTTGACCTTGCGCCACCCCCGGGTCGTGCAACGGGTGGGCTTCGCCCTCATCGGCCCGGCACAGCGACTGTTCGAGCACGTCGACGCCACCGCCGGCGAGTACACCGAGCGGGACATCTCCCCGTACTTCTGGCACAACGGCCACTATCCCGCCGGACCGGAATACGCCGCCCTGCAACGAGACGGCTTCACCGGTTATCGGTTGCACGTCAACGGTCTGGTCGAACAGCCCGTGGCCCTCGATCTGACGTCGTTGCGCGCATTGCCGCACCACGAGCAGATCACCCAACACTTCTGCATCCAGGGCTGGTCGGGAATCGCCAAGTGGGGTGGCGTGTCCATGCAGACGATCATCGAGCTGGTCAAGCCCCGCCTCGAGGCCAACTGGGTGGTCTTCTACTCCCTCGGCGACGGTCCGGACGGCGGCATCTACTACGACGCCCACCCCATCGAACAGATGAGCAACCACCTGACCATGCTCGCCTATGACATGAACGACGTGCCACTGTCCTTTGGACACGGGGCCCCGCTACGGCTACGCAACGAGGTTCAACTCGGCTTCAAACAGGTCAAGTGGATCAAAGGGATCGAGTTCGTTGCCGACTTCTCTGAGATCGGTGGCGGCTACGGCGGTTACAACCAGGACCATGAGTTCTTCGGCTATCGCCAATCCATCTGACGGGATCTAACGGGATTTGCCGGGGTCTGCCGGGACAGGGACTCGGGCCCAGCACCTCCCGACGCCAGGCCATGTGCTTCATTGTCCAGTCAGTCTCGAAGCAAGGGGCACTGACAGGGGGCAGTGATGGGGGCACTGACCTAGGAGGTGCGTCTGGCGATCTCACCGAGGTCCCAACGCAACGCACTCGCTGCTGTCGTTCGATGATGCTGTCGTGTGCTGACGTGGTGAATCGAACCCGACAGCCCGTCTGCTGCGCGAACCCTGGGCTAGTGGACCTCGCCATGTCGGCGACACTGGGGGAGTGAGCAGCGCCGTCCCGCCTGGGTGGCCCCCGTCCATCCCACCCGCGCATACGCCGGGGTGGGAGGACCGCGCGGTGGCCTGGCTGCTCGACCACTGTCCACCCGACTACCGCTCCTACGCAGGGTGGCGCAAAAACCCGATCGCGCTCGCATGGCTGGCAGACCGGCACATCGACGGCCAGGTCGGGGCGATCCGTCAGGCCTACCGGGAGGCCCGGGTTGGGCTGGGACCGCACGTCACCACGGAGGCACTCAGCGAGATCATGGCGGGCCTCGAGGTCGAGGGGCTGAGGCTCGTCGCGGCGAAGCGTAGTTCCGCTTTGCTTCTCGAAGCGATGCAGGGCAAGCGGTTCATCCCTCGGTTGTAGTCAGCGCGCCTTCGTAGAGCTGTGGCTGTCCTTCCGGTAGCCGCGAAAAGCATGAATATTCTTGGAGCCGATGACGCCGTTCCCACCCGGGTAACTGTCGATGGGCCATCGATAGTCACGGCCGCCGAGCCCGTAGGAAATGAGGGCCAGGTCGGCCCGGGGGCTCACGCCCGAGCCGACCTGTGGTGGGGAAAGGTCAGAACCGGACGTTGGGCGCGAGAGCCTTGACGAACTTGGCGACGTCCACGGTGCCCCAGCCGGTAGCCAGGTCATAGCCGCGCCGAGTCGTGTACCCCGTGACGCCAGCGAACGAGTTGTTGCCGGATGTGACGTCGACGAGCCCGGTTCGGCTCCCGAGGAAGGGCTGAAGCGCACCGTCGAGGTAGAGCCCCGGGTTGAGTAGGCCTAGGCGATGGCCGGCGGCTTGGTCGGCCAAGGCGACGACCCCGCTGAAGATCGGAGACGCCTCACTCGTCCCGCCGAAGATGTGCCAGGGGGACGTCGGGTTGACGAAGCTGTAGTAGACCCATGCTCCTCCATCTACCGCTGCGGACATGGAGATGTCCGGCGTGCCGCGGTGGCTCCCCACAACGCCCTGGACACCGATCTGGTAGATCGGGCGGGAGAAGACCTGCGAGAGGCCGCCTCCGCCGGCTCCATAGCCGTCGTTCCATGCGACGTCGGGCGAGGTACGTGTGCCGTTGTCGCTCAGGTGCAGCTGAGTTCCGCCGACGCTGGTGACCAATGGGTCGCTCGACGGCCATGAGTTGACCGGGTGGTCGTAGAGGTCGGTGCCGTTCTCCTGGGAGTCCGTCGCTCCGTCGTCACCGGACGAGGCCAGCACGGTCGTGCCGTGCAGGAGGGCGTCCTGGAACGCATACCGGAGGTTCTTGATGCTCGACGAGTCCCCCTGGTCGACACCGGGGAAGGTGTTCTCCGTCGCGCCGAAGCTCTGCGTGATGACGTCGACGCGGTTCTGGTCGACGAGCTGCTTCTCGACGTTCATCATCTCGGGCAGGCCGGTCACCCCCTCGGTTTCGGCGACCGGCGTCTCGGCGAGGATGATGTGGGCGCCGGGAGCCATGGCGTGGGCGTACTCGACGTCGAGGGTCGTCTCCTGTGCCCAGCCGACCTGAGTGTCGTCTGTCGGGTCGAACGGGGGAACGTTGCCGTACTTGACGACCTCGACCGCGGTGCCTGGCAACCCCCACTGCGAGTCGAACACGTCGAGGTCGTGCTGAATCGTCGGCGACCCGAAGGAGTCGACAATGAGGATGGTCCGACCCACGCCCGTGATCCCCGCCGCGTAGAGGGGTGCGGTGTCGTAAGCGGTCCTCAACTGTGTCGGGCTGTAGCAGGCGATCCCGATTTTTGCCTCACACGTCGACGTCGGCAGCGGAGCGACCGAAGACATGGCAGCGATGTGTCCAGCCGAGGCTGGACGAGCGACGGCGTGGGAAATGCCGGCACTCGACGCCGTGGCCGTTGCGGCAGTGCCACCGGACGCGGCGGCGATGGCGAGTGCCAGACCCGCACCTCCGGCGACTATTCGCAGGGGACTGACAGTCCACCTCGACGGCCGTGAGTATGACTGTGTTCTGCTGGGCGAGCGTGACACGTGGAACTCCTTCCGCCCGGGCGTCGCCGTTACCGGCGGTGGGGCGTCTGCCTGCAGCTGTCCCGAGACGGCGAGGGGGTTTCCCGCCGTCGAGCAATCTAGACCCGGGCAGGAGGCGTGTCACTGGCTGGACAACGTTGCTCTCGAACGCTTTCGGCAACACTGGACGGGGTTGTCAGCATTCTCCCAGGCAGCGGCGGCTTGACTGTGCGATCCCTGGGAGCGGCCGCGAGGATTGCGCACCGAACAGCACCTTCCTGCGGAACAGCCAGTCCGTCGGCGCCTCACCATGCCCCTTGAGGAGAGGTCCCCACATTTGCGCTACGGGGAATGCGTTCAGCGGGGGCGGTAGACGTCCGCCCGGTGGTCGACGTGAATGACGTAGATCCGCTGCGCTCATCATCGACGATGCCGAGACCAGACGGTAGGCGCCGCAACGTGCACCGAACACACCGCTGAGCTCTCGCATCGATTCCCACTCATCGGCGCCGATCAGGACCGCAGCCGGCGACCCGTTGTTGGTGATCGTCACGTGGCCGTGGGTGGTCGACCGAGTCCACGTCATCGTTCAGCCTGTCTTGACCTTCAAGATCGGCACGGAGTGGACGACCCATGACAGGCCCGGGTATCGGCCGTACTGGCATTAGCTGCCATTCCCGGTGCGCTCGCTCGCGCACCTCGAGCACCTCTTCGCCGTGCTCCGGCGTTAGCCGTTTGGCGGAACCGGCGTCCCCCCGGTTACGGTCGACACGTGTGGAGCCCACTTGCTTCTTTCAGCTGGGAGCTGCGTTCGTGCGGCCTGCGTGGGCACCGCACATACGAGCCGGACGAGGAGCGTCTCGCTGCCCGGCTCGAGGCGTCCACCGCCTCGGGGGTCGCCTGGCGGTGCCTGCGATGCGGCGACTACGTCATCGGAGCCCCGCAGGGGCGCGGACCGGCCGACCAGGCTCCCGCGGTGCTGCGCGGCCGGGCCTTGCGGGACGCCCTCATTCTGCGGCTGCTGGCGGTCGAGCGGGCGATCCGGGGCCTACTGCTCGTGGCCCTGGCATACGGGCTGTGGCGGTTCGAAGGGTCCCGCGAGTCGCTGCAGAAAGTCTTCGACACCTATCTGCCGGCCCTCCGGCCGGTTGCCGACCTGCTCGGGGTGGACCTTCAGGAAACCGGCCCGGTGCACGCGATCGAGCAGTTCCTCACCATCAAGGACTCCACGCTCCTGCTGGTGACGCTGGGGGTGCTCGCCTACGGGGGGCTCGAGCTCACCGAAGCCGTTGGACTGTGGCTGATGCGCCGGTGGGGCGAGTACGTCGCGGTCGTCGGCACGGCCATCTTCATCCCGCTGGAGGTCCACGAGCTGCTGGCCAAGGTCACCTGGCTACGGATCGCCGCGCTGGTCGTCAACCTGTTCGCCGTTGCCTACCTGTTGTGGACCAAGCGGCTGTTCGGGCTGCGCGGTGGCCACGAGGCATACCAGGCCGAGCGTCGCGGGCAATCCCTCCTGGAGGTCGAGCGTGCCGCACTCGAGTCGCAACCCGTGACCGCCGAGCCGTCCGCCGAGCCGTGCGCCGCACGGCCCGCCCGCGGCGGACCGTGAAGCGCCCCCCGTCAGCGCTGGTTCAGCGACCGCCCGACAGCGTGCGTGACCGCTGCTGCGAACCGGGGCCCCCGTAGGGGTAGTCGGCCGCCCCGGGGTCGCTCGCCTGGTCCAGCCTTGCCGTCTCATCCTCGGTGAGGTGCAGGTCGGCGGCGCCGAGGTTGTCGCCCAACTGCTCGACCGTCCTCGCTCCGATGATGACCGACGTCACGGTGGGCCGGTCCAGCAGCCAGGCGAGCGAGACCTGGGCCATGGACGCCCCGCGACCGGCGGCCACCTCGCGGACCGCGTCGACCACGTCCCAGGTTCGCTGCACCATGCTGCGTCGGTCGTATGCCTCGACTCCGCGGTCCGGATGTTCGCCGAGGCGGGTGGCTCCTTCGGGTCGGGTGTCTCGGGTGTACTTGCCCGTCAACCAGCCGCCGCCCAAGGGAGACCAGGGCAACAAGCCGAGCCCGTTGGCGCGCGCGGCCGGGACGATCTCCCACTCGATCTCGCGGACGAGCAGGTTGTACTGCGGCTGCAGGGTCACCGGCGGGGCCAGGTGCCGGAACTCTGCAAGGTCGACGGTTCGCTGGAGCTGCCAGCCGGTGAAGTTGGACAGCCCGAGGTAACCGACCTTCCCGGCGTGAACCGCGTCGTCGAGGAACGACAGGGTCTCCTCCAGGGGAGTATGCGGGTCGTAGGCGTGCACCTGGTAAAGGTCGATGTGCTCGACCTGAAGCCGGATCAACGACGCGTCCAGCGCCCGCGACAGGTGACGCCGGGACAGGCCGACGTCGTTGGGGCCATTACCGGTGGGAAACCGGCCCTTGGTCGCCAGCACCACCCGGTCGAGGACGGCCGCGGGCTGACGGCGCAGCCAACGGCCGACGATCTCCTCGCTGATCCCAGCGGAGTAGACATCCGCGGTGTCGACCAGTGTTCCTCCAGCATCGAGGAACCGGTCGAGCTGCGTATGCGCGCCCTTCTCGTCGGTCTCCGCGCCGAACGTCATGGTGCCCAACGTCAACGTCGAGACGGCACAGCCGCTGCGACCCAAGGTCCGGTAGTCCATACCTGCTCCTTTAGAAGCTTGCCGACGACGCCGACGCTCGTCGACGCTCGTCGACGCTCGTCGACGCGGTCTGGGTCGCGGGTTGCGGCCCCACACCCCGCAGAGCCACTACCCACCCGGTCACCCGGCAAACGGGTTCCTCGCTGCGGCTCAGCCGATGCGGGTGTCAGTACGTCGTGGTCGGTCGCCGTTGAGCAGCCACCACATGGTGATGAGGTCCTCGGTGCGACGGTAGTCGAGACCGCTCAGGTCACGGAACCGGTGCATCCGGTAGCGCACGGTGTTGCCGTGGACGTTCAGACGTCCCGCCGTCTCGGGCACACTGAGGTCACAGTCGAGAAAGACCCGGGCCGTCTCGGTGATATCGGTGCCCGCGTCCCCGAGTCGCTCCAGCTCCGCCAGGTGGTGTGCCCGCAGGTGCTCCGCGGCCTGCGGGGCGCCGAGCACCAGGGGCTTCGGGCCGAGGTCGGAGAGTGACACCATGCCGGTGAGGCCGAACTGCTCGGCCGTCTCCAGGGCCAACACCGCCTCATCAAAGCTGCGGCGCAGCCGGCCCAGTGGCTCCGGCGGGCCGACGGCCGCGAGCGTCCCCGCGACGGCCTTCGGTGCGGTCCGGCTGATACACACGAGGTTGGACCTGAGGTTTGCGACCAACGACTGGCTCGGGAAGCCGGCATACATTCTACGAAGAACCGTATCGTCCTCGCTCGACCGGGACCGGAACACGACGACGACATACTGCGCCCGCGGATCGAGCCCGAACAGGACCGCGTCGCCATGCACCTGATCCCCGGACAGAGAGCCGTCGAGCAACGAACGGGCGAACGTCGACCGCCGTTCGGCGTCGAAGCGTGCCCGGGCGACCGTGAGGTCTCGTTGCACTCGGGCGAAGACGCCGGCGGCCTCGTTGGCGAAGTGCCACGTGCTGTCGTGGATGGCCAGGGACAGCTCCGGGGGCAGCCCGACGTCGCGCGCCACCGCGTCCACCACGGACAGCATCTCGCGCGACCCGAGCTGGTAGCCCTGGGCGAGAACCTCGAGGGGCAGGCCTTGAGACGCCCTTCGGAGGGCCAGCTCCTCGAGCCGGTCCCGCGTCGCAGCGTCCGGGAGCCGAAACGAGCCGGCCTCGGTGACGACGATCCGGAGCATGACCCGGGTCGACTGGACGATCTCGTCGTCGGGAACGACGTCGTAGTCGGGCAGCTGCTCACGGTAGAGCCGCAGGATCCGCGACGTCAGCTGGTCGAGAGACCCGTCGAGGCGACGCACGCACTCGAGCAGGGCGCGGCGGGTGGGCTCGTCCAACGCGGCCAGATCCGGCGTCGGGCCGAGCCGGGGGGTCAACTCCCGCGGGTCGAGGGCCATGACGCTACTGAACACAATGGTTGTACGCGCGCACAAGGTTTGACCGCGTCTATGCCGGGCAGGGCAGGGCCCGCGGCTTGTCCGCACCGACAACAGAGTCCTTCGAACCTTGGTCCCACGTCCATGGACTGCGGTGAACCGCGAATCCACACTGACGCTCATGCCGGAACCGATGCTCGACGCACCCGAGAGTGCTCGCCCCACGTACTCCGCCGCGAGGTGGATCCTGGGCCTGCTGTTTCTCGGCAACCTGCTGAACTTCTACGACCGTGCACTCCCAGCGGTCGTCCTGGAGCAGATCAAGGCCGAGTTCGTGCTCGACGACGCCCAGGTCGGCGTCCTGGCCTCAGCCTTCGTCGTCGTGGCCGCGATTGCCGGGGTGCCCTTGGGCCGCCTGGCAGACCGCGTGGCGCGGACAACCGTGGCCGGTTGGGGCTTGGTGGTGTGGAGCCTGTTCACCGGTGCCGCAGCAGTGTTGACAAACTTCTGGGGGTTCTTGGGCTCCCGGGTCGGGGTCGGGATCGGGGAGGCCAGCTACTCGCCGGCCACCGGGTCGTTGATCGCCGACATGTACCCGACCGATCGTCGAGCGCGCGCCACTGCCCTGTTCATGCTCGGGTTCCCGATCGGGACCCTGCTGGCCTACTTCACGGCAGGCGCGATCGCCCAGGCGGCGAACAGCTGGCGGGCGCCCTTCCTCGTCGCCGGCGTCCCGGGGCTGGTCGTCGGGATCCTCATTCTGCGCCTTCGCGAGCCGGCGCGCGGAGCCACGGACCCGGTGAGCGTCCCGAGCGGTACGGGTCGCCGGTCGCTCCGCCAGCTCGTCACCGTACGGTCCCTCTTCGGGCAGGCGGTCGCCTTCGCCGGCTACAACTTCGCGGCGTATGCCATCGGCACCTTCACGACACCGGTACTGCAGCGGTACTACGGCCTGAGCCTGGTCTCGGCAGCCTCCATCAGCGGGGTCATCATCGGCGTCATGGGGCTTCTGGGACTCGTGGTCGGGGGGAGGCTGTGCGATCGGGCCGCCCAACGGTCCGCCTCCGCACGGGTGCGTTTCGCGGCCCTCTGCCTCCTGGTCGCGGCCCCGCTGGCCTACCTGGGGTTGGCCGCCGGCCAGGGCGCCCTCTGGCAGCTGGTCGTCTTTGTTTCCCTGGCCTACCTGTCGAGCATCGTCTACCTGGCCGCATCGACGCCAGCCGTGGCTGATGTCGTCCGACCCGAGCAGCGGTCTGCGGCGATGGGGCTGCTGTTCGCGGTGGGCTATCTGCTCGGTGGAGCCGGCGGACCGATCGCTGTGGGCCTGTTGTCGGACTCCCTCGCGAAGTCGTCCACCGGCTTGTCCGCCGATGCCGCGTCCGCGCACGGGTTGCAGGCCGCGATGATGATCCTCGTGCCGATTGCCTTCCTCGTCGCGGCCGCAGGAATGTTTGTCGCAGCCCGCAGCGTGACCCAGGACCGGGAGGCCATGCTGGCCGGGGAGGGCCAGCGATGACGTGGCAGCATGATGACGTGGCAGCTGAGGAGTCAACCGCTCGGATCGTCGTCATCGGAAGCGGTTTCTCTGGTCTCGCCCTCGGCCATCGCCTCAAACAGCGCGGGATCGAGGACTTCGTCCTGCTCGAGCGAGCGGATGATGTCGGTGGTGTCTGGCACCTCAACACCTACCCAGGATGTACGTGCGACGTGCCCTCGCACCTCTACTCGTTCTCCTTCGCGCCGAACCCCGAGTGGTCGTCCACCTACTCACCACAGCCGGAGATCCGTCGCTACCTGAGTGACTGCCTGGACCGTTTCGACCTGCGGCCGCACCTGCGCACCGGCGTCGACGTCCTCGGGGCGGACTGGGACGAGGAGCATCAGCTGTGGCGCCTCACCACGAGTCAGGGCACCTGGACGGCACAGGTTCTGGTCAGCGCCGGCGGTCCACTGACCGAGCCGAAGCTGCCCGATGTGCCCGGCATCGAGCGTTTCGAGGGCGACCTGATGCACTCGGCTCGCTGGAACCACGACCTCGACCTCGTCGGCCGCCGAGTGGCCTCCATCGGCACCGGTGCCTCGGCGATCCAGTACGTCCCCCGCATCGCCGACACGGTCCAGAGCCTTGACGTCTTCCAGCGCACCGCGCCCTGGGTCATGCCGCACGGCAAGCGGCCGATCAACGACTGGGAACGCACCCTCTATCGGCGGGTTCCATTGGCGCAGAAGGTGGTCCGAGGCGGGGTCTACGCGGCCAAGGAGGCCCTGGTTCTCGGCTTCGCGAAGCGGCCGTCGCTGATGAGCCTGCTGGAACGGGTCTCCCGTGGCCACATCGAGAAGCAGGTGGCGGACCCCGAGCTGCGCCGCGCGGTCACCCCCGACTACCTGTTGGGTTGCAAGCGGCTGGTTCCCTCCAACGCGTGGTACCCCGCCTTGCAGAAGCCGAACGTCACCCTGGTGCCACACGCCGTACGCGAGATCCGCGAGCGCTCGGTGGTGGACGCGGCCGGTGTCGAGCGCGAGGTCGACACGATCATCTTCGGCACCGGCTATCACGTCACGGACATCCCCTTCGCCGACCATGTGCACGGCAGGCACGGGATGCTGCTGCGCGACGTCTGGAACGGCAGCCCACGGGCATACCTGGGCACGTCGGTGCCGGGTTTCCCCAACTTCTTCATGTTCCTCGGCCCCAACACCGGCCTCGGGCACAGCTCGATGATCTACATGATCGAGTCGCAGACCACCCACATCCTCGACGCCATCCAGGCGCTCGACGAGGGTGGGGGCGCCGCGATCGAGGTGCGGCCCGAGTTCCATGACGCCTACAACCGTGACCTCGACCAGAAGATGGCCACCACGGTGTGGGAGCTGGGCGGGTGTACGAGCTTCTACCAGGACGCGACCGGTCACAACGCGACGATCTGGCCGGACTGGACCTGGAGGTTCCGGTGGCTGGCCCGTCGGTGGAACCCCCAGGCCTACCAGCTGACCTCCGTGGCCGCCCGCGAACCCGAGTCCGTGCGGGCGGGCGGATGAGGGCGGTCACCTGCACGAAGGGGACCCTCGAGCTCGTCGACCTGCCCGCTCCGGTCCCCGGCCCGGGTCAGCTCCTCGTCGACGTCCAGCGGTGCGGCATCTGCGGTTCGGACCTGCACGCCCGACGCAGCGGCGACGACCTCGCCGAGGTGCTGGCCATCGCCGGGTACGACCGATACCTGCGCTCCGACCAGCAGGTCGTGTTCGGGCACGAGATCCTCGGTGTCGTGACCGGCCGCGGACCGGACACCAAGGGGTCGATCCCGCTGGGAACGCCCGTCGTGTCGGTTCCCCTGGTGCGCCGCGGCCGCCAGGTGGACGGGGTCGGGCTGTCCGCTGCCGCCCCGGGCGGGTATGCCGAGCAGGTCGTCGTCCAGGAGTCGCTCACCTTGGCGGTGCCAGCCGGCATGCCGGCCGACCTTGCGGCACTCACCGAGCCGATGGCCGTGGCCTGGCATGCGGTGAGCCGGGGCGCGGTGGCGAAGAAGGACGTGGCCATTGTCATCGGCTGTGGCCCCGTGGGCCTTGCCGTCATCCGCGTGCTGAAGGCGCGCGGGGTGCGGACGGTGATCGCCAGCGACCTCTCCGCGGGGCGCCGCGCGCTCGCCGCTGAGTGCGGCGCGGACGTCGTCAACCCGGCCCAGGAGTCGCCGTTCGCCAGCGCCGCCGAGCACGGCCACCTGACGACCATGCCCGGGGCATACAACGCCGGCATCGACGCGGTCGAAGGCATGAGCAAGCTGCCGCTGCCGTGGTGGCACGTCTGGCGTGCCCTGGACTCCGTCGGTGCAACGACCCCGAAAGCGCCCGTGGTCTTCGAGTGTGTCGGAGTGCCGGGAATGATCGACGGGCTCCTCGCCGCAGCGCCGCTGTACTCCCGGGTCGTCGTCGTGGGCGTCTGCATGACACCCGACGTCATCCGCCCCTCACTTGCGGTGAACAAGGAGATCGACCTGCGCTTCGTCGTGGGCTACACCCCACTGGAGTTCCGGGACACCCTGCAGGCCCTGGCCGAGGGCCGGCTCGACGCCGGTCCTATCGTGACGGGCAAGGTCGGGCTCGCCGGCGTCGCTGAGGCCTTCCGGGTCCTCGAGGACGCCGATCGGCACGCCAAGATCCTCCTGGACCCCTCAATCGCCGCGAGCGAGGTCATCGCCGTCTGAGCGACCAGCCCGGCGCGACGGGTCAGGCCAGGGGTCACCGCCCCTCCGCTGACCTGCCGCTGACCTGCCGCTGGCCTCGTGCTGAACTACAGTGGGGCGACCGACTCGCGGACAAAGGACCCTATCCTCGTGGCACTGCTCGACTCCATCGACGGACCCGACGCCCTCAAGGCTCTGACCCCGTCGGAGCTCGAAGGCCTCGCTGGCGAGATCCGGCAGTTCCTCATCACGTCCGTCTCGCGGACCGGTGGCCACCTCGGCCCCAACCTTGGAGTCGTCGAGCTGACCATCGCGCTGCACCGGGTGTTCGACTCTCCGCACGACACCGTCGTGTTCGACACCGGTCACCAGTCCTACGTCCACAAGCTCCTCACGGGCCGGCACGACTTCGTCGGGCTTCGGACGCGCGGCGGCCTCTCCGGCTATCCCAGCCGCGCCGAGTCCGAGCACGACGTCGTCGAGAACTCGCACGCGTCGACGTCGCTGTCATGGGCCGACGGAATCGCCAAGGCGCGACGCCTCACCGGCAGTCGCGACCGCTACACCGTCGCTGTCATCGGGGACGGGGCGCTGACCGGGGGCATGGCGTGGGAGGCGATCAACAACATCGCCGTCGACAGGGACCTGCCCCTCGTCATCGTCGTCAACGACAACGAGCGTTCGTACGCGCCGACGACCGGTGGCCTCGCCGAGCACCTCGCGACGCTGCGGACGACCCGCAGCTACGAGAACGTGCTCGACTGGGGCAAGAACGCCATCTCGCGCACTCCCGTCATCGGGGGGGCGATGTATGGCGCGATGCACGGCGTGAAAAAGGGCATCAAGGACATGGTTGCCCCCCAGGGGATGTTCGAGGACATCGGGATGAAGTACCTCGGACCCATCGACGGCCACGACGAGCCGGCCATCGAAGCGGCGCTGCGCCGAGCCCGGTCCTTCGGCGGACCGGTGCTCGTGCACATCCTGACGACGAAGGGCAAGGGGTACGAGCTCGCTCGACGTGACGACGCCGACCGGTTTCACTCGGTCGACAAGATCAACCCCGAGACGGGCCTGCCGCTGCAGATCAAGGGGCGCATCTGGACCGACGAGTTCAGCGACGCGCTGGTGGAGGTGGCGCGCGAGCGGGTGGACATCGTGGCGATCACGGCGGCGATGCTCATCCCGGTCGGCCTCAGGGAGTTTGCCGAGACGTATCCCGACCGGGTCTTCGACGTCGGCATTGCCGAGCAGCACGCGGTGACCATGGCATCGGGGTTGGCCTTCGGCGGCCTCCACCCGGTCGTCGCTGTCTATGCCACCTTCCTCAACAGAGCTTTCGACCAGCTGCTCATGGACTGCGCCCTCCACCATGCCGGAGTGACCTTCGTCTTGGATCGCGCCGGGATCACGGGCAGTGACGGTGCCTCCCACAACGGCATGTGGGACATGTCGATCACGGGTCTCGTGCCCGGGTTGCGCCTGACAGCTCCTCGCGACGCCCACGAGCTGGGCCGCGCCGTGCGCGAGGCTGTCGACGTCGACGACGCCCCCACGGTCATCCGCTTCTCCAAGCAGAACCCGCCGGCCCCGATTCCTGCGCTGCGTACGGTCGGCACCGTCGACGTCCTGGCCGAGCCCGACTCGGCCGACGGCGTCGAGCTGCTGCTGCTGGGTCTCGGCGAGATGGCGGCGACCGCGATATCGGTGGCCGAGAAGCTCGTCGCACAGGGACACGGGGTCCGCGTCGTGGATCCGCGCTGGTGCCTGCCGGTGAGTGACGACCTCGTGGCCCTCGCCCGCGACGCGGCGGCGGTGGCCGTCATCGAGGACAACCTCGTCGTCGGGGGGGTCGGGTCGCAGGTGGCCCTGGCGCTGCGCGAGGCGGGCCTCGACGTTCCGGTGCACCTGCATGGCATCCCGAAGCGGTTCTTGTCGCACGGTTCTCGCGGTGAGGTGCTCGAGGAGATCGGCCTCACCCCCGACGCGATCGCGGATCGGTTGCACGCCGTCCTCGGATAGGTCTGTTCGACCTCGCTGAGGTTCGTCGCCCGAGGTGGGTCTTTGCGTTTGCCGCAGCAGCGGACGGAGAAACCTCGATGACCACACAGGAACGCAGATCCGCGCCCAGACCGCGGAGCTGCCGGGGCGACGATCACCCCGTCATCGCACCCCCGAGACTCAGATGTTCCAGCACTGGACACAGATGTTCCAGCACTGGACACAGAAGTTTGCGCGTTTCCGAGGGTCACGCGACCCTGAAACCCGCAAACATCTGAGTCCGGCAGACACGGGAGCGGCAACGTCACGGTCTGGCAGACGCGGGAGCGGCCACGTCAGGGTCCGGCAGGCGCGGGGACGACAACGTCAGGGTCTGGTGATGTGAGGATCCGATCGAATGGGGCTGATCGACGACCCCTGCGTCCACTGCACGCGCCGACACCCGAAACCCGCAATACCCGCGCGCCAACACCTCGGACTCTTCACAACCGCTGCCCGACGCACACGCCCCGTCCCGTCAGATGTCGCGGAAGACCTCGATGGTCGCGCCGAGCGCATTGAGCCGTTCGGCGAGATCCTCATACCCGCGGTTGATCACATAGACGTTGCGTAGCACCGAGGTTCCCGGTGCCGCAAGCATCGCCAGCAGCACAACGACGCCAGGACGCAATGCCGGAGGGCACATCACCTCGGCGGCACGCCACCGGGTCGGACCCTCGATCAGCACACGGTGCGGGTCGAGCAGCTGCACCTTGGCGCCGACCTTGGTCAGCTCGGTGAGATAGATGGCGCGGTTCTCGTAGACCCAGTCGTGCAGCATCGTCGTTCCCTCGGCCATGGCACCGATGAGCGCGAAGAACGGCAGGTTGTCGATATTGAGGCCAGGGAACGGGAGGGGATGGATCTTGTCGATCGGCGCATGCAGAGGCCCGGGGATCGTCGTGAGATCGACCAACCGGGTCTGGCCGTTGGCCGAGAAGTACTCCTCGCTCATGGCGTACTCCATGCCCATCCCCTCGAGGGTGGCCAGCTCGATCTCCATGAACTCGATCGGCACCCGGCGGATGGTGATGGCCGACTCGGTGACGACGGCTGCCGCCAGCAGGCTCATCGCCTCGATCGGGTCCTCTGAAGGGGAGTACTCGACGTCGACGTCGATGTCGGACACTCCCTGGACGGTCAGGGTGGTCGTTCCGATGCCGTCGATTCGCACGCCCAGCTTCTCGAGAAAGAAGCAGAGGTCCTGCACCATGTAGTTGGGGCTGGCATTGCGGATCACCGTCGCGCCATCGTGCCTCGCCGCAGCGAGCAGCACGTTCTCGGTGACGGTGTCACCACGCTCGGTCAGCACGATGGGGCGCACCGGGCGGCGGCTCGTGTCCGTGGTGGCCTCGTAGAACCCGTGCGTCGCAACGACATCCAGGCCAAAGGGGCGCAGCGCAGCCATGTGCGGTTCCACCGTGCGCGTGCCGAGGTCGCACCCACCGGCATACGGGAGCCTGAAGCTCGGGTGGTCGTGGAGCAGTGGTCCGAGGAACATGATGACGGTCCGCGTGCGACGCGCCGCTTCGACGTCGATCCCCGCAAGATCCAGCCGGTTGGGCGGGATGATCTCGAGGTCGTTGCTGCCGGGCAGCCAGCGGGTACGCACGCCGAGGGAGTGGAGTACCTCTAGGATCCGGTTAACCTCCTCGATCCGAGCGAGGCTGCGTAGCGTCGTGCGTCCCTTGTTCAGCAACGAGGCACACAGAAGCGCGACGGCCGCGTTCTTGGACGTCTTGACGGCGATCGAGCCGTGCAGCTGCCGGCCGCCGACGATCCGCAGGTGCTGGGGACCGGAGTGCCCGAGCGAGACGAACTCGGAGTCGAGGCTCTCGCCGATCCGGGCGAGGGTCTCCAGGCTGAGGTTCTGCTGGCCCTGCTCGATCCGGGCGACCGCGCTCTGGCTGGTCCCGAGGGAGCGCGCCAGCTCGTGCTGGGTCAGGCCCTTGTGACGTCGCGCGTCGCGGATCAGCGAGCCGATCCGCTCGAGGTAGGTATCGGTGACGGTCATAGACGCCAACTTATCTCACATATGAGATAAGCCTGGATGGCGCGCCGTGTGTGACCGCAGCGAGGATGAGACTACTGAGGGTGTCGGCGTAGGCGCCACTGTCGGTGTCGGTGTGTGACTCCAGGTATCCCAGCATCGCGTCGACCGCCCCCTGGTAGGTGACGGCCATGACCCGGGTGTCGAACTCTCGCAGGGATCCTTCGGCCTGGCCGCGGCGGAACAACGCCTCCTGGGCTTGGTAGGTCTCCTCGTAGTAGGTCAGGTCGAGTCGCAGTGCCCCGTCGGCCGCGCGCAGGTTCTGGACAATCTGGCTCAGGGCGCGCAGCTGCCTCGGATGGGTGCGGCCGAGGTCTGCGGCGCGGTGGATGGCGGCGTCGAGCACGGCCGGGACGGGGGCGGTCAGGTCGATGTCAGCCCCGACCTGTCTGCGCAGCTGGGCGACGGTGGCAACCGCCGCCTGCTCCATGAGGGTGTCGCGGTCGGAGTAGTAGTGCCAGACCAGGCCCTTGGACACCCCGGCGACCTCGGCGATGAGCGCGAGGGACGCTTGCTGATAGCCGTGCTCGGCCACCACCTGGATGCATCCGGCAATGATCTGCTGACGTCGCTGTGCCTCGTCGAGGCGCTGACGGCGTCGCGGATGTGCCGCTGCCCGGTCCGGGGAGCTCATCGGGCCATTGTCGCCGGAGTCGGGTGCTCTCGACTTCACCGATCGCTCAGCGCGGGTGTTTCGCGATCTGGGTGACCAACGCGACGGACACTGCCATCAAGGCGGCAATGCCGGCCATCTCGATCCGCATCCACGTCGAAAGGAAACCGGGGATGAGGATCTCGACGACGTTGACCACCAACAGCACCGCGCTGATGATCCCCACGGCGCGCAGCGCGCCCCGGTCACCCGCCCGTGCGGACCGCATGCGCAGCGGCAACAGCACGGCGAATACGGCGACGATCACCGCGTGACCCCAAGCGTGCTCGGTGGCCCGTTGCGGCGAGACCACCGACAGGACCACGAGGGCCGTGACGGTAGCCAGCACCACCACGACGTAGGCGCGTATGACCTGGGTCAGGGTTGAATACCGCGCGCTATTGGCCATACGGCCGATAGTATCAGCCGCGCGGCCAATAGCGGCACGTGGCTCGGTCCGACCACGTCCTGCAGACCTGCGCGGTGCGGGTGGTGCGTGCTGCACGGTCGAACGTCGTGGCGTCCCCGGGTCGAACGACACAACCGCTGGGCGTATGCCGGGAGTCAGGTCCCGCGGGCGCCGGTGACCGCCGTGGCGGTGAACCCGACAGCGCTGACGGTGTAGAACAGCACGTCCGATACCACCTTGCCGGCGAGCAGCCCGAGGACGGGCTGCTTGATGAGGCTGACACCGACGATCATCAGGGCGGGACGCCACAGGAACGTGTCGAGCACCTCAGCCGCACCGAACTCCGCGACGAGCAGCAGCGCGGTACGCGAGGCGAGCCTGCGCACATACCCGGGGGAGTGAGGGCTGAGCACACCAGACTGCTCGCGCAGGACCATGACCACTGCCACGCCGTAGAAGCCGACGCTCGCTCCAGCGATCGCACTCGCGGCCAGCACTGGAGCCGACGTCGTCACCGAGGAGGCGACGACACTGGCCACGAGCATCGTGACGAGACAGGCCAGCTCGGCCGGAGCATACCTGCGCAGCCAGAAGCCGGCGCCCCTCATCCGACTCATGCCGTCCACCTCCCGTGCGGGTGAGGAGGGGAGGGGCACGGCCCTGATACGCCGCCGATCGTGCAGTGCTGACCGTAGCCCGCCGTGGGCAGGACTCCACTCAGTGCACAGGGTCAGCCGGGGACCGAGGCGACTCCCGGTGGGAGGAAACGGCGCCCGGTGACGCGCTCGGACACGCCGGTCCGGTCGAGCAGCGGCGTGACGCCGCCGTTCCAGAACTGGAAGCCCGCCCCCGTGATCATCGCCAGATCCAGATCCATCGGAGCCTGCACGACCCCCTCGTCCAGCATCCGGCGCGCCTCGTCAGCAATCGCCGCCAGCACCCGTTCGCGGACCTGAGACGCCTCGAGGACCACCGGCTCCACCGGCTGGGGGAGCAGCGCGCGTACCGACTCGTCGACCCGCGGCCGGCCGCCCTCCTGGGTGTAGAACGCCGAGACCTTCGCCTCGACGACGCGGCGCAGCCCTTCGGACACGACGAACCTGTCAGGGTATGCGGCGGCGAGGGTCTCGCTGTTGTGCAGCGCAATCGGGGGGCCGACGAGCCCGAGAAGCACGAACGGCGGCATCGGAGCCAGGCCGGCGAACGCCGCGTCGGCGACCTCGATCGGGGTGCCCTCGTCGACGATCCGGCCGACCTCGCCCATCCAGCGACCGAGGAGCCGGTTGACGATGAACGAGGGCGAGTCCTGCACCAGGATGCATGTCTTGCGAAGCGCCTTGCCGACGGCGAAACCGGTTGCCAGAGTGACGTCGTCAGTCTGTCCACCGCGGACGACCTCGAGCAGTGGCATCACCGCGACGGGGTTGAAGAAGTGCAGGCCGACGACGCGCTCGGGGTGCGCGAGGTCCGCGGCCATCTCGGTGATGGACAGCGAGCTGGTGTTGGTTGCGAGGACACAGGTCGCGGAGACGGCCGCCTCGACCTCGGCGAGGACCTGCTTCTTGACCGACATCTCCTCGAACACGGCCTCGATGACGAGGTCCGCCTCGCGGAACGCGGCTTTCGTCGTCGACCCGCTCACGAGTGCCTTGAGGCGCGAAGTGCGGTCGGCCGACAGTTTTCGCTTGCCTCGCAACGTATCCAGCTCGGAGTGCACCCATTGCACGCCCTTGTCGACACGGGCCTGGTCGAGGTCGGTGAGGACCACTGGCACCTCGAGGCGCTGCACGGCGAGTAGGGCCAGCTGGCTGGCCATCAGACCGGCGCCGACGACACCGACCAAGGTGACCGGCCGTGAGAGCTGGGGGTCCGGTGCGCCTGCGGGGCGCTTGGCGCGGCGCTGCACCAGGTCGAAGGCATACAGCCCGGCCCGCAGCTCGTCGCCCATGACGAGGTCGGCGAGCGCCTCGTCCTCAGCGGCGAAGGCGTCGTCTCGGGTGCTCGTCCGCGCCGCGGCCACAAGGTCGAGTGCGCGGTACGGCGCTGGGGACTGGCGTCCCGTCTTGAGGTCCGCCAGCGTGCGCGCAGCCGACACCGCGCTCGACCAGGCCGACTCGTCTCGGCTGACCTCGGAACGCTGGACCGTCGTCGTCCCGGTGACCACTCCTGCCGCCCAGGTGATCGACTCCTCGAGGAAGTCGGCGGGCTCGAGCAGGACGTCTGCGAGCCCGAGGGCCTTGGCCTGCGGTCCGGTCGTCATCCGGTTCATGTTCAGCGGGTTCGTGATGATGAGGGTGAGCGCGTTCGCGGGACCGACGAGGTTGGGCAGCAGGTAGCACCCGCCCCAGCCGGGGACGAGCCCGAGGAACGTCTCGGGAAACGCCATGGCGGGTACGCCTGCTGAGACCGAGCGGTAGTCGCAGGCCAGGGCGATCTCGAGCCCGCCGCCCATGGCCACGCCGTTGACGAAGGCAAAGGTCGGGACGGGCAGGTCCATGATCGTGGCGAACGCCCGGTGTCCGGCCCGGGCCACCTCGAGGGCCTGGTCGCGGGTGCGGGCAGTGGCCACGGCCTTGAGGTCGGCGCCGACCGCGAACACGAACGGCTTCCCGGTGATGCCCACGGCGCGGATCTCTCCGGAGTCGACACGGCTGCGCAGCGCGTCGAGGGTGGCCTGCAACCCGACGAGGGTGGCCGGGCCGAAGGTGTTGGGCTTGGTGTGGTCGAACCCGTTGTCGAGGGTGAGCAGCGCCATCGTGCCGGCGGCGCCCGGCAACGTCACGTCGCGGACCGGGGTGTGCGTCACCACCTCGCCGAGGAGCGTGTCAGCGGTGTTGGTCGAGCTCTCGGCAGTGGTGGTCACGCCACATCCTCGCTACTGGTGTCGCTGTTGGGGTTGTTGCTGCTGTTGTTGCCGGTCTCGACGGACGGTTCGTAGTCGGCGTGGTGCGGGTTCTCCCAGACGACGCAGCCGCCCATGCCGATGCCGATGCACATGGCCGTGACCCCGTAGCGGACACTCGGGTCCTCCCCGAACTGCCGGGCCAGCTGAGTCATCAGTCGGACCCCTGACGAGGCGAGCGGGTGCCCGACTGCGATCGCGCCGCCATATCGGTTGACGCGCTCGTCGTCGTCGACGATCGCGAAGTGGTCGAGGAACGCGAGCACCTGCACGGCGAACGCCTCGTTCAGCTCGAACAAGCCGATGTCGTCGATGGTCAGACCCGCCTGGGCGAGCGCCTTCTCGGTGGCGGGGACCGGGCCGATCCCCATCACCTCGGGCTCGACACCGACGAACGCATACGAGACCAGTCGCATACCGACGGGCAGGCCGAGCTCCGCGGCAGCCTCCTCACTGGCCAGGACACAGGCGGTGGCGCCGTCGTTGAGGCCGGCGCTGTTGCCGGCGGTGACCCGGCCGTGCGGGCGAAACGGGGTCTTCAGTGCGGCGAGGTCGGCGGTGGTGGTGCCCGGGCGGGGTGGCTCGTCCGCCGTCGCGAGGCCGTAGCCGCGCTCGACGTGCCGGGTCGCCATGGTGACGAGGTCGGGCTGGATCTGGTTGTTCGCGTAGGCCTTCGCGAGCTTGTCCTGAGAGGCAACGGCGTATGCGTCGCAGCGCTGCTTGGTCAGCGACGGATAACGGTCGTGCAGGTTCTCGGCCGTGGAGCCCATCACCAGGGCCGACGGGTCGACGATCCTCTCGGCGACGATCCGTGGGTTCGGGTCGACGCCCTCACCCATCGGGTGGTGGCCCATGTGCTCGACCCCACCGGCGATGGCGACGTCATAGGCGCCGAAAGCGATCGACGACGCGACATTGGTGACCGCCGTCATCGCGCCCGCGCACATCCGGTCGATCGAGTAACCCGGGGTGGTCTTCGGCAGGCCACTGAGCAGGGCCGCTGTGCGCCCGAGGGTCAGGCCCTGGTCGCCGATCTGGGTGGTGGCGGCGATGGCGACCTCCGCGACGCGCTCCTGGGGCAGCTCGGGGTGGCGTCGGACCAGCTCACGGATGCAGCGCACCACCAGGTCGTCGGCCCGGGTCTGGGCGTAGATCCCGGTGACCCCGGCTTTCCCGAACGGGGTGCGGACGCCGTCGACGAAGACGACTTCCTTGATGGACCGGGGCGATCGGGGCACGGGTGTCTCCTCGTGGATTCCTGGTGTGCGACGCCGGGCGAGGTCGGCCGTGTCGAGCGCCAATCCTACTCGCCGGTAACCGACCGTGCCGAACGCCCGGAGTGACCCCGCTCACCCCGTCGAGGCGGGCTCGGACGAGCAGTCATCCTGCGCGGGTCAGCGCTGGCGGCGGCCGAGGTACGCGGCGACGGCTCGGTGTCGGACGGGGCGGAGCGGGTAGTCCCACTCGCCGACCATCTCGACGGCGTCCGCCCCCAGACCGAGTTTGAAGCGGAGCAGCCCGAACAGCGGGTCGTCGGGATCGAGGCTGTCGGAGATGCCGCGCAGGTCGTACACCGACCCCCCCGCGGCGGCGGCGTCGGTGAGCATCCGCCACTGCAGAGCGTTGCTCGGCCGCCCGTCGCGACCGGTGTTGGACGACGCCCCGTGGGTGTAGGAGAACTCGTCACCGACCCGGGTCCGTAGCGCCGCGGCATGGACCTGGCCGTCGTTCGAGGCGAGGTAGAGCTCGACCCGCTGCGGGTCCTCGGCTCTCAGCTCTCGCCAGAGCCGTTCGAAGAACTCCAGGGGAAGCGGTGGGAAGGCGTCGCGCACCGCCGTCTCGGCGTACAGGCGGTGAAAGGCCGACAGGTCTCCTGCCCCGCCCGTCGCGACCGTCACACCGCTCTTCGTCGCGCGACGCAGGTTGCGTCGCCAGGAGGTGTCGAGCCGCTGCTCGAGGGTGCCGGGGGCGTCGGTCCGCGGCGAAAGCGGCACCTGGGACCGGTATCGCGGGTGCATCTTGCCGCCGAACCCGGGACCGGCCGCCTCGTACTGGCGCCACCCCTGACGGCGCAGCGTGACGGCGACGGCGGACGCCGTGTCGTCGACGACGTCGGGCGAGACGTCGCGCAACCGGCGGGCGGAGCCGTCCCGCACCGCAGCCCGCAGCGTCCCGACTCGCCATCGGCGCAGGACCAGTGCCGGGGCCATGGTGACGGAGAACACCGTGCGGGTGCGCAGGAAGTCGAGCAGCGCCTCCGTGACGTCCTCCGCGCCCAGGTCGGCCCAGTCCAGGACCGGCCCCTCGCCGAGGTAGGCGAGAGACCCGACGGCCGGGACCCGTCGGTAAAGGACCAGACCGACGCCGCGAAGCCGCGACCCGTCGAACCATCCGACACTTTCGGGGCGCCACCTGGGCGGGATCCGTCCCCACGAGGGGCACTGCAGGTAGGACGCACCCGCGCACCCCCGAAGGTAGTCGAGGTGGTCGGTCGTGCTGATGGTGCGGACCGTGAGCTGCCGGCGCGCCCCCGACATCATCCTCGTCGGTTCAGTCGGCGTCGTGCCGAGCGCACCCCACCGACCACGTTCCATCTCAGCGCCCCGACGAAGTCGCGGGCGTGCTCCGCGGGCGTGAAGTCCCGCGCGGACTCGGCCGCCACCACAGCGCGTTCCAGGTCGTGGTCGGACTCTTCCAGGACACGCCAGAAGTCCCGCCGCATCGGACCGAGTGCCTCATAGCCGTAGGACCGGTAGATCCCGGCGAACAGCGGCTGGTAGAGCCGGATCCGTTCGTGCAGACCGCTGGAGTGGGACATCGGGTTCTTGTGTCGCTCCCGGATGTAGTCCGGCACCGTGTCAGCGAAGGCGTGTCGCAGGATCCACTTCTCGTAGCCGTCGCGAATCTTCATCGACGCGGGGATGCGCATCGCCATCGACAGCATGTCGAGGTCGAGGTAGGGCACCCGCGCCTCGACGCCGTTGCCCATGCTGGTGCGGTCGACCCGCTGCAGCTCCGTGCGGCTCAGGTGCCGGATCTTGTGTAGGAACAGGGAACGGGACTGCTCGGGGGAGATGTTGCGGTACATGTCGTAGCCGCCGAACAGCTCGTCGGAGCCGTCGCCGGTCAGCACCACCTTGATGCCGCTGCGATGCACCCGCTCGAACAACCGCATCGACACGACCGAGTTGATGACGTCGCCGTACTCCGTCGCCTCGCTGACCCGGATCGCCTCCCGTATGTCGGCGAGCCCGATGTCGCGCGGGCGCAGGGTGACGACCTCGTGGGGGACACCGAGCTCGCGGGTGAGGCGACGCGCATACGCGAGGTCCTCGCTGTCCTCGGTTCCGACGGTGAACGCCACGCAGTCGGGATGCATCTCGAGTACGTGCAGCAGGGTCAGCGAGCTGTCCAGTCCGCCGGACAGGACGACACCCACCGTGAGGTCGGTGTCGACACGCATCCGGACGGCTTCGCGGTAGGTGCGCCGGACGAGCGCGGTGGCCTCGTCGAGGTCGTCGACCATCGCCTCACCGTCGCCCAGGCGTAGCAGGTCGAGGTAGGGATGCAGCTGGGGTTCGGACCCGGGCTCGGCCCACCCGCAGTGACCTGGAGGGACCTCGTGGACCGGTACTCCCGGTCCGACGGCGACGCCGACGAGGGCCTTGACCTCCGACGCGATCGCGAGCCGGCCCTGCGACAACGCCCAGTACAACGGCTTGACCCCGGCCGGGTCACGCGCGAGGAACACCCGGCGGGTGTGGCGGTCGACCATGGCGAAGGCGAACTCGCCGCGGAAGCGCAGCAGCGCGCCCTCACCCCACGCGAGAACGCCCTCCAGCACCACCTCGGTATCGCTCGTCGACCGTAGCTGGCGGCCGTCACCCACCAGCTGGGAGCGCAGGTCAGCGAAGTTGAACACCTCGCCGTTGTAGGCGAGCGCATACCGGCCGTCTGCGGACTGCCATGGCTGCACGGCTCGGTCGCGGTCGACGATGCACAGGCGCTGGGTGCCCACCAGCGCCTCGTCGTCGACGAGGGTCTCCTCGATCTCCCCACGCGGGCGGACCTGGTCCAGCATGGCGGCGAACGCGGCGTGCTGGCCACCGGCGCCCGGGCCGACGAGGAGGGCAATCCCGCACATCTCAGACGTCACTCACTCACGTGGTTCAGGGCCGGCTGTAGGCCGACAGGTGGTCCGGGCTGAGGCACAGGTGCCATGCCTGACCCTCGTCGATGACGTTGAGGACGTCACGGTCACGGTAGTCGAACAGGATGGCGCGGAGTACCTCGTCGGCGCCGAACGTCTCGAACCAGGCCATCTCGACATCGACGCCGTATCCGAGGCAGTGCGAGCTGGGCAAGAGCGCGGAGTACCCGAGACTACTGAGATGCAGCTGATGCTCGACGCTGCGGACGGTGCTGTTGACCCACAGCGGCGGCGTGCCCCGTGGCGCTCCTCGGCTCAATGCGTCGGCGATCTCGTTCAGCACGGCGATCATCTCGGCGCGAGCGACGAGGAACTTCATCCCCGACACGTTCGGGCGGCGCCGCCTGGCCACCCGGCGCAGCAGGTAGTCGCGGCCCCGACCCCACCATCCGACGGGCTGAGTGGCAAACCTGAACCGCAGGGCACCGGCCTTCTGCAGCGTCGGTAACGACAGGAGCTCAGGTGCCTGCTCGACGGCCGCGTCGTCGGCGTACGGTTCGACCTCGGACCACCACATGACGTCGATCTGGTGCAACAGCAGGATTCGCACGCTGCCCGCGTGAGTCCTGGCGTTCGACGCTGATCCGAGCTCGGGCCGCTCGAGCTCCAGCCGGGCCATCGTCAGCAGGTGCTCACGGCTGTACGGCAGCCGATCGACGACCTGCGACGCGACGGGGCCGCGAAACGTGTGGTCGAGGGCGTCCATCGCCGCCGGGACGCCGACGCCACCGGCCAGAGCGGTCTCCAGCCGGGTCACGGCCGCGTCGACCTCGACGTGGTATGCCGCCACCCGTAGCGAGCGGGCGGATCGGTCGGCATTCGTCATGGCGTGGGAACACTACCGACCCACCCAGCACAGCGACAACACGCCATGCGGTCACGCCTCCGGATCGAGGCCCGTGGGTTGGGGGCTCTCTCGGGCCAGGGGCATCGTGGCGTCGTCACCAGGCGCACACGCGGCCGCGATGATCGGCGCCACGATCTCCACCTGCCACGGCCGTGCACCAAGGGCGGTCAGCGCCGCGGCGAACGCGACGCTGTCGAGCACCTTCGGTGGAGTCCAGAGCACCCGCCGCAACAGGTCGGGGGTGAGCAGGTTCTCGACTGGGACCGAACGCTGCTCGCCGTATGCCGCGAGCCCCAGACGCGCGGCCGCGAGACGGGCCGCCGCCACCGGGTCGCGGTCGGCCCACGCGCGAGGGGTCGGCGGGCCGGTCCCGGGGAGGGTGAGCTGCGGCAGCTGCGACTCCGGCAATGCGTCGGAACGGCGCAACGCGTCCAGCCAGACCCGTCCCGCGCGTCGGGCGGGGCGCAGCTCGCGGACGGTCTCGATCTCCTCGCGGCTGGTGGGGGAGCGCATCGCGAGCTCGACGATCACGGTGTCCGGGAGCACCCGGCCGGGGGAGATGTCGCGCTGGGCGGCCAACCGGTCGCGCGCGAGCCACAGCTCGCGCACGGCGGCGACGCCTCGTCGCTTACGGATCCGGTGCATCCCCGAGGTCCGACGCCACGGGTCTACCCGCACCGGCGGCCCCTCGAAGTGGGTCAGCGACTCGAACTCCTGCCGGGCCCACTCCTGCTTGCCCTGAGCCTGCAGGTCGGCGTCTATTGCGTCGCGCAGCTGGACCAGGACCTCGACGTCGAGCGCGGCATACCGTAGCCACGGCTCGGGCAACGGCCGGGTGGACCAGTCGACAGCCGAGTGCTCTTTGGTCAGCGACAGCCCGAGGTAGTGCTCCACCGCCGCGCCCAGCCCGACACGGGGCAGTCCGACCAGGCGGGCACCGAGCTCGGTGTCGAACAGTCTTCCCGGCCGCAGCCCGACCTCCGCGAGGCACGGCAGGTCCTGGGTCGCCGCGTGCAGCACCCATTCCGCGTCGCCGATCCCCTCGGCGATCGGCGACAGGTCGGGGCAGGCAATGGGATCGACGAGCCAGGTGCCACTGCCGTCGCGACGCAGCTGGACGAGGTAGGCGCGCTGCCCGTAGCGGTGACCCGAGGCGCGTTCCGCGTCGATGGCCACCGGACCCGTGCCCGCGGCGATGGCCCGGCCGGCCTCGACGAGCCGGCGTTCGTCGACGACGACCTGGGGGACGCCGTCGGCCGGGATGAGGAGCGGGGTCAGCACCCGGTCGGGTGCGGGTTCGGCCTCACCTTCGGTGGGTCCGAGAGGGGGAGTGAGGCCGGGGGGGCTGCCGCCCTGGCTACGGGCCTGGCTGATGTCGCTGGAGTCGTCGTTCACCGGCGTTGACCGGGAAGCGCGACGACCCCCTCCGGCAGCGGCGGCAGTCCCGCAACCGTGCAGAGCAGGTCCGACCAGGCGAGCAGGTGAGCTCCGATGTCCCCCACCGGGGTCCAGGACGCGCGGACCTCCATCTCGACCGTCGGCTCCCGGTCGGACAACCCCGCGAAGCTCTCTGAGACGACGCGCGTCACCGTGCCCGCCTCGGCGAGGTACTCCACACCCCGGTTCGCGAGCGCGTCGACGAGCCACGACCAGCCGACGGCACCGAGCATCGGGTCGCCGGCCAGCTCAGGCTCGAGCTCGGCTCTGGCGAAGGTCACCGCCCGCCACTCGCCTTCCCACGGGCCGGGTGCGGACGGGTCGTGCAGCAGGACGAACCGTCCTGACGCCAGCTCCTCGTCACCCGAGGCGGAGGTGAGCACGTCAGCGGTGAGCGCGACGGCATACGGGGCGATGCGCTGTGGTGCCGGGACCTCGGTCAGCCGCACCTCAGATCGGAGCCGGGCCTCCCGCAGGGCGGAGATGGCCCGGGCGAACTCGGCGGGCTGCTCGCCGGAGAGGGATCGACCACGCACCCCCTGAGAGTAGGTCGGCCCGACCCGCAGGGACAGCAGGGCACGCCGGATACCGTGTGCCGGTGTTCGCGCTGCTGGCTCTGCTCTCGTCTGTCGTGTGGGGCACCAGCGACTTCGTGGCCGGCCTGAAGGCGCGCACCCTGGCCCCGTTGGCCGTGGTCGGGTACTCCCAGCTGGTGGGGTTCGCCGCGTTGAGCCTCGTCGTGCTCCTCGGGCACCCGCTGGGTTCGGGGCCGTGGGTGGGGTGGTCGCTGGCAGCCGGGGTGTGCGGGGCGATCGCTCTCGCGGCCTTCTACTCGGCGCTGGCCGCCGGCACGATGAGCGTTGTGGCGCCGATCGCCTCGCTCGGAGCGGCGGTGCCGGTCCTGCTGGGGGTCGTCACGGGCGAGACGCCCAGCGCGATCGCCTGGGTGGGCATGGGCGTTGCCGTCCTCGGCACCGTCATGGCCAGCGGCCCCGAGATCCAGGCGGGTCTCTCGGTGCGACCGGTGGCCCTCGCCTGCGTGGCCGCGGTCGGGTTCGGGTTCGTGCTGTTCTGCATGGACCGCGGGTCGCGCGTCTCGCTCCTGTCGACCCTGTGGGGAATGCGGCTGACCAGCCTGGTCCTGTATGCCGGTCTCGCGGCACTCCGGCGCAGCACCGGTGGTATCGGGCGGCGGGACTGGCCGGTCCTGCTGTTCGTCGGTGTGGCCGACCTGGGCGCCAACATCCTGTTCGTCTCGGCGTCGACGCGCGGAATGGTCAGCATCGCCGCCGTCCTCGGCTCCCTCTACCCGGTGATGACGATCCTGCTCGCCCGAGCCTTCCTCAACGAACGGCTGCGGTGGGTACAGAACGTCGGCGTGGCCCTGGCGCTTCTCGGTGTCGTGGCCATCGCGACCGGCTGAGCTCGCACCCAGCCGGACCTGCGCGCACCCAACCGGACCCGCGCGGACAACGGCTCGATCCTGGTCGCGTGTGATGATGTCCGGCGTGAGCCCGCCATCACCTCACGTGAACGAGACGTCCGGTCCGGCCGAGAGCACCCTGGTTCGTGCCGCGCGGCGGCGACCTGTCACGCATACCCCGGTGTGGTTCATGAGGCAGGCCGGACGGTCCTTGCCGGAGTATCGAACCCTGCGCGAGGGCATCCCCATGCTCGCGGCCTGCCGGCGGCCCGACATCGTCACCGAGGTCACGTTGCAGCCCGTCCGTCGCCACGGGGTCGATGCCGCGATCTTCTTCAGCGACATCGTCGTGCCTCTCGCCGCGGTCGGCGTCGACCTCGACATCGTGCCCGGGACAGGGCCGGTCATTGCTACGCCGGTGCGTACCCGCGCCGACCTCGACCGCATCCCGGAGCTCACGCCCGAGCACGTCCCCGACATCTCCGAGTCCGTTCGGCTGCTCGTGCGGGAGCTGGGCGGCACGCCGCTCATCGGGTTCGCCGGCGCGCCGTTCACCCTGGCTTCCTACCTCGTCGAGGGCGGCCCCAGCCGCCACCACGAGCAGACCAAGGCCCTGATGTACGGCGACCCCGCACTCTGGCACGATCTGTGCGACCGCCTGGCGCAGATCTCCGGCGCGTTCCTGCGCATCCAGGCCGAGGCCGGAGCCAGCGTCGTCCAGCTGTTCGACTCCTGGGTGGGCGCGTTGCCCCGCGCCGACTACGCAACGTTTGTGCTGCCGCACTCGACCCGCGCCCTGGCGGCCGTCGCCGACCTCGACGTCCCCCGGATCCACTTCGGCGTCGGCACCGGTGAGCTGCTCGCCTCGATGGGCTCGGCCGGAGCGGAGGTGGTCGGCGTGGACTTCCGGGTCTCGCTCACGGATGCGTTGCGACGCCTCGGCGGCCGGTATGCCGTGCAGGGCAACCTCGACCCCGCGCTCCTGTTCGCACCGTGGGCCGTCGTCGAGGCTCAGGTCCGACGGATCGTGCAGGAGGGTCGAGTCGCACCGGGGCACCTGTTCAACCTGGGCCACGGGGTGCTGCCCGACACCGACCCCGCGGTCCTGACCCGGGTCGTCGACCTCGTCCACGAGATCTCGCAGCGCTGAGCACCGACGTCGGTGCCTCAGGAGGTGACAGCGGCGGGATCCTCCTGGTCGTGACGCGCCTGTGCACGGGCGAGGGCCGCGGCCTCCGCGTCGGCCGCCGTCCGAGCCCGGGCCAGGACCTCGGCCTGGGTCCGAGCCGTACGGCGACGACGCCACCAGACCAGGGCAGGCCCGACGAACACCGCGACCACCCCCAGGAAGGGCAGGACGGCTCCGAGCACTGTGAGCAACCCGCCGCCGAACCCGAGGAACGCCTTCCACCCGCTGCGGAGCCCGCCCAGGAACCCCCCGCCGTTGTCCTCGGTCGGGGTCCCCGAGGCCGCTTTCGGGGTGAGGGTGACGGCGATGGTGGAGGCGGCCACCGTGGCGTCGAGGGACTTCAGCTGGGCCTGCATCGAGTCGAGGTCAGCCTGGCGCCGAGAGAGCTCGGTCTCCAGCGTGACCAGCTGGTCGATCGCGGTGGTCTTGGTCATCAGTGCGCGGAGCTGGTCGAGGCTCGCGCGCAGGGTCGCGGCCCGCGACTGCGTGTCCACATAGGTCGACGTGACGTCCTTGCTCGTGGAGGTGCGCTGGGTCGCGGTGCCGAGGGCAGCGAGCTGGTCGAGCGTTGTCTCGAGCCGGTCAGCGGGGACCGCCAGCCCGAAGACTGCCGACGGCCCAGAACCCGGCGCAAGCGGAGCGACCAAGCCGGACGGGTCCGCCGGACCTGGGGCGTCGGCTTTCCCGGATATGGCGCCCGCGGCGGAGCTGTTCTCCGACATGACCGCACCTCCGACCTGGAGGGCGATCCGGCGGACGTCGGCCGCTCGCCGGGTCACGTCGTCGACCTCGACGTCGAGGGAAGCCGTGCGCAGGATCTTGTCACCGGTGACCACCGAGCCCGACTGTCCACTCCGCGCTGGACCTGACTGGGCCTGACCGGCCTGACCGGCCTGACCGGCCTGACCCGACTGACCGGCCTGGCCCGACTGACCGGCCTGGGCGCCGCCTGCCGCGTTGCCATCGGGGGCGGCCGGCGCGACTGAAGCGACCGCCGCGGCCCCCGACCCCGAGGCCGCCGAGCCTCCGGATGCACCCCGCGACGAACAGGCGCCGAGAGCGACAGCAGAGATGAGCACGAGACCGACGGCGCGCGGAGCGAAGCGGAGCGGGACGCGCATGGCATACCTCCTGGTTGGAAGGGGAACGTTCCTGTCACAGCACATGACCCGTGCAGGTGCGGAGCCGTTCCACCCGCCCGGTCTCGGTTTCGCAACGGGTGGCAGGGTGGCTCGACGTGACGCAGACGACCGACCGGACCCCCGGCCCGGGCCACCGTCGAGCGCGCGTCGTCGTCGTCGGCGGCGGGATCAGCGGACTGGCCGCAGCGTGGCAGCTGAGCGGCGCCGACCCGGCTTTCGACGTCGTCGTCCTGGAGTCGACGGGCACCGTGGGCGGCAAGCTGCGGCTCGGCGAGGTCGCCGGTCACCGGGTCGATGTCGGGTCCGAGTCGGTTCTCGCCCGTCGACCTGAGCTCGTGGCCTTGGCTGCGGAGGCTGGTCTGGCGGCCGGGATCGTGCACCCGACCGGGGTGTCGGCCTCGATCTGGACCCGAGGGCGGCACTGGTCGTTTCCCCCGGGCAGCCTGATGGGCGTCCCCGGGGACCCGGCGGCAACAGCGGGCATCCTCGACCCCACCGAGGTCGACAGGGCCCAGCACGAGCGGGTCGGTCCACCCCTCGAGACCGACGTCTCGGTGGGTGACTTCGTCGAGGGCCGGCTCGGCGCCGCAGTGGTGGACCGGCTCGTCGAGCCCCTGCTGGCCGGCGTGTATGCCGGCCACGCCCGGCAGCTGTCGCTCCAGGCCGCACTGCCCGCACTCTGGACTGCGGCGGCCGAAGGGCTTTCGGTCACGCAGGCGGCTCGCGACGCAGCCGACACCGGTGGGGCGGCGGGTTTGCGCGGGCCGGTGTTCGCCGGCTACCGGGGCGGTCTCGGGGAGCTTGCTCAGCGGCTTGCCTCGGCGCTGCTCACTCGTGGCGTCGAGATCCGGACGTCGACGACCGTTCGCCGGCTGGGCCGGACCGAGGGCGGCTGGACGCTGACGAGCGGCCCGACCACTCATCCGGAGCAGGTGCAGGCCGAGGGGGTCGTGCTGGCGCTCCCAGCCACGCCCGCCTCACGGTTGCTGCACGCAACCGCCCCGGTGGCCGCGGAGGTGCTGGCCTCGACCGAGTACGCCTCGGTCGCGATCGTCACCCTCGCGCTCCCGCGGTCGGCCGCTCCACTCCTGGCTGGGTCCGGGTTCCTCGTCCCGCCGGTCGACGGGGTGAGGACGAAAGCGGCGACCTTCAGCTCCGCCAAGTGGGCCTGGGTCGACGAGCTCGACCCGACGGTGGTCCTGCTCCGCGCGTCGGTGGGCCGGGCCGGTGAGTCGGTGGTGCTCCAGCGCTCCGACGACGAGCTGGTCGAGCTCGTGGTCGGCGACCTGCGGCGCATCGTGTCGCCGACCCTTCCAACGCCGGTCGACGCGCACGTCCAGCGGTGGGGAGGTGGCCTGCCCCAGTACGCCGTCGGTCACCTGGACCGGATGGCGCGTGCCAAGGCGGCCGTCGCCGACCTCACCGGGCTCGAGCTGGCCGGCGCCGCCTACGACGGTGTCGGCATACCCGCCTGCATCGCGTCGGGACGAGCGGCTGCGGCTGCCGTCTTGTCTGCCCTACCCACCCGCGTCCGGGCCGTCGAGCCACGGTTGCGAGAATGAGGACATGAGCCGCAAGCCGTCGCCCTCGAGCGTCCGGGAGATCAACTCCTCGCTCCGGTATGCCATGTGGTCGGTGTTCGCGTCCGTCGAGCCGCTGCCGCAGGACCGCAGCACAGTCGCCGACGAGGTCGTGACGCTGGTGGCCGACCTCGCCTCCGAGGGCGTGGTGGTGCGCGGGGTCTACGACGTCGCGGGGCTGCGCGCCGACGCCGACCTGATGATCTGGTGGCACGCAGAGACGATCGACGAGCTGCAGGACGCCTACCACCGGTTCCTGCGCACGCAGCTGGGCCACGCGCTGGAGCCGGTCTGGTCGGTTGCCGCGCTGCACCGGCCGGCGGAGTTCAACAAGAGTCACGTCCCGGCGTTCCTGACGGGGGAGGACCCGAAGGCATACATCTGCGTCTACCCGTTCGTGCGTTCCTATGACTGGTACCTACTGGACGACACCGAGCGGCGCGACATGCTCGTCGAGCACGGCAGGCTCGCGCGCGACTTCCCCGACGTACGTGCCAACACTGTGGCCGCGTTCGCCCTTGGCGACTACGAGTGGGTGCTGGCCTTCGAGGCCGACGAGCTGCACCGCATCGTCGACCTCATGCGTGAGCTGCGCGCCTCGCAGGCGCGACGGCACGTGCGCGAGGAGGTGCCGTTCTACACCGGTCCCCGAGTGGAGATCGCCGACCTGGTGGCCAACCTGCGCTGAGACGCAGAACACCCCTCGGTCAGGCTCCGACCAAGGGGTGCTTGCGAGACGGGCGGGTCAGGCCTTGGGCTCGAGCCGGAGGCTGATCGAGTTGATGCAGTACCGCTGGTCGGTGGGGGTGCCATAACCCTCGCCCCCGAAGACGTGGCCCATGTGCGAGCCGCAGTTCGCGCAGCGGACCTCGGTCCGGGTCGAACCGAACGAGCTGTCCTCGATGTACTCGACCCGGTCCTCCGCCAGGGGCGCGTAGAACGACGGCCACCCGCAGTGCGAGTCGAACTTGGTGTCGCTGCGGAACAGCTCGGCGCCGCAGGCGCGACACGAGTACACGCCTTCAGTTTTGGTGTCGGTGTACTCACCGACGAACGGCCGCTCGGTGCCGGCCTCGCGCAGGACGTTGAACTCGGCGGGGCTCAGCTCGCCGCGCCACTCCTCGTCGGGCTTCGCCACCGGGTATGCGGTCCCGGTCGGGTCGGTGGACGGGAGGGTCTTCTTCGTGAACAGGCCCATGGGTGGCGCTCTCCTTGCTCTCTTCTTCTTCGACGGTCATCACGTCCAACATCGACCGGTGCCTCAACGTTCCCCGGTGAGACCAGCCTGCCCCCCGGCCGTAATTCGCAGGCAACCACCCCGCCGCACGTCGCGGGTCCGGGGCTGCCGCGGCCGCCCCGCGGCCGCCCTGGGAACCGCCCTGTCACTGACCAGTCGAGGCGGCCTCGTATGCCCGGCTCGGGATCTGCGTGGCGAGCTTGCCGCCACTCACGTCGACCAGGGTGCCGGTGATGTAGCCCGCAGCGTCGCTGGCCAGGAAGCAGAGGAGGTCGGCGATATCGTCGGGAGTGCCCCAGCGCCGCACGGACAGCATGTCGAGCAGACGGTCCTGTGCCTCGGGAGCCAGATCGGCGAAGCCGTTCATCGACGTCGGGATCATGCCGGGGGCGTACGCGTTGACGGTGATGCCGTAGGGGCCGAGCTCGCCGGCCAGGACGCGCGTCAGCTGGACGACCGCCGCCTTCGAGGCGGCATAGGCGGCGCTGCCGATGCTGGGGACGATCGCCGCGAACGACGCGGCGTTGAGGATTCGGCCCCGTTTCGCCCGCTTCATCATGGGGATCACCGCCTGGCTCATGAGCAAGACCCCGCCGACGTTGACGTCGAGGCAGGCCTTGAACTGAGCCGGGTCCAGATCTTCGACGAAGCCGTCGACGTTGATGCCGGCGTTGTTGACCAGGATGTCGACGACACCGTGCCGACGCTCGACGCTCGTCACCGCCTCAGCGACCGAGGCGGGGTCTTTGACGTCGCAGATGACCCTTGTCCGGTCCTCGTCCTGCCCACCTGGATCCCCGTCGTCAAAGCCGAGGTCCAGTGCGATGACGTAGCAACCCTCGGTCACGAACCGGTCGGCGACGGCCCGCCCGATGCCGCGTCCGGCACCGGTGACGATGACGACGCGGTTGGTCAGATCGAGGTGCACGGCCACTCCCAGCGTGGATAGGTGATGATCATTGCTCGGCATTGTGACGCGGAAGAGACGCTATGACGAGTTCGGCGAACGACGGGGCCAAGCCCGTGCTGTGGATCACCGGAGCCGGTTCGGGCATCGGACGAGCCACCGCACAGTCGGCGTCGCGCAGCGGCTGGCGCGTCGCCCTGAACGGACGACGCTCGGGACGGCTCGACGACGTGGCCGCCGGCATCGGCCATCTCGGTAGCACGGTACTGGTGGTTCCGGGGGACGCTGCGGATGCTGGGTCGGTCGTCCGCACACGCGACGCTATCCTCCAAGAATGGGGGCGGATCGACGCTCTCGTCCTCGCAGCCGGACAGAACTCCCCTCGTCGCTCCTGGGCTGACCAGGACCTGGCCGAGTTCGACGCCATCGTGGCCACGAACCTGGGCTCTGTCGCCCGTGTCGTCGACGCCGCGCTGCCGTCCCTACGGGTCGGTGGGGGTGTGGTGGTCGTCGTCTCGTCCTACTCGGCGTGGTCGTTCTCGCCGCAGGCCGGCGTCGCCTACAGCGCGAGCAAATCGGCCCTGGCCTCGCTGTGCCGCACGTTGAACGTGCAGGAGGCAGCGGCCGGGGTGCGCGCCACCCACCTGTGCCCCGGTGACGTCGACACCGACTTCCTCGACCTGAGGCCGGCAGCCCCGGATGTGGCAGCGCGCTCGGTCATGCTCACCGCGCACGACGTCGCCCGATCGGTGCAGTTCGTCATCGACTCTCCGCCTCACCTGCGGATCGACGAGCTCGTCATCTCCCCCGTCTCACAGACCTGACGGGCGTCGGCGTGCCGCGCAGCGATTCCGGCCTCTGATCAACGAGGGTCCGGCTCACCGTTTCACGCTGTCCGCGCAACCACGGCCATCGTGGTCCGCAGTAGTGGGCCGCGGACCCAAAACAGCGCAACGTCAGCCGATGCCGTCACTGGTTGCGGCCGGCCGCAATGGAGTGGTCCAGGGCCTCCACGGTCACCTCAGCTGAAGTGCGGGTCCCCCTACGCTGTGCTCATGGCAGCCAAGGACGGTCACATCCTCGAGGTGCCCGGCCCCGACGGACCGCGACCGGTCCGCATCTCCAGCCCGGACCGCGTGCTGTGGCCCGACACCACCGGGGGAGCTCCGGGCGGGATCACCAAGCTGGATCTGGCCCGCTACCTGTTGTCGGTGGGGGAGCGCTTCATGCCCCTGAACGGCCGCCGCCCGGTGACCCTCCAGCGCTTCCCGACGGGCATCGAGGGCGAGGAGTTCTACTCCAAGAACCCGCCCCGGGGCGTTCCTGCGTTCAGCCGGACCGTCACCGTCACCTATCCCTCGGGCCGAAGCCACCCTCAGCTCGTCATCGACGAGCTGGCTACCGCGGTGTGGGCCGTCCAGATGAACACCATCACGTTCCACCCGTGGCCGGTGACCGCGAACGACGCGCCCGGTGCGCTCGACAACCCCGACGAGCTGCGCATCGACCTGGACCCCCAACCCGGCATGGGGTTCGCCGAGGCCGCGACGGCTGCGCTGGCGCTGCGCGAGGTCATGGCCGACGTCGGGCTCACCGCGTTCGCCAAGACCTCCGGCAACCGGGGCATCCATGTCTACGCGCGGATCACGCCGGACCACGAGTTCCTCGACGTCCGCCACGGGGTCATCGCCATCGCCCGCGAGCTCGAACGCCGGCTGCCCGACCTGGTCACCACGGCCTGGTGGAAGGAGGAGCGTGGGACCAAGGTGTTCGTCGACTTCAACCAGGCCAACCGCGACCGCACCATCGCGTCCGCCTACAGCCCACGACCACTGCCGGGAGCGCCGGTCAGTATGCCGTGCGCGTGGGACGACCTCGACAGCGTGCGGCCCAGGGACTTCACGGTGATGACGGTGCCGGATCTCGTTGCTTCGCAACCGGACCCGTGGGCGACGATCAACGACGAGGTCGGCGACGTCCGTGCCGCCCTCGCGTGGTGGGACCGCGACGCGGGTGACGGTATGCCGGAGCTCAGCTTCCCACCCGACTATCCGAAGATGCCGGGAGAGCCACCTCGCGTACAGCCGTCGAAGAAGCGCTACGAGGACGAGGAGTACCTGCCGTCAGAGGGGGGGTACCTGCGCGACAACCCGCAGGAGCCCCCGGGTGGGTGGGACTCACCACGACGCCGGCGATGATCGTGAGGACTTCGGGCGCTCCCGGCGCGGGGAGGTCGTCCGAGTGGGGCGCCCTTACGATGGCCGCGTGACGCAGGTGTGGGACGCAGAGGTGGGCGTGCCGGACGACAGACCGGAGCTGACCGACGAGCAGGTGGCGTTTCTCGCCTCGGTGTTCGACCTGGTCCGGGAGGGCCAGACCGAGACCGTCACGCGCTATGTCGACGCAGGCGTACCCGTCAACCTCACGAACCCCAACGGCGACACGCTCCTGATCCTCGCGGCCTACCACGAGCACGCCGCCCTGGTCGGGGCGCTCCTGAGTCGTGGCGCGGACGCCGATCGAGTTAACGGTCGCGGACAGACTGCCCTGTCCGCAGGAGTGTTCCGGCAGCAGGCAGGCATCGTGACGGCCTTGGTGTCGCACGGCGCAAGCCCCCTCGCGGGGTCACCCGACGCCAGGTCGACCGCGGCATACTTCCAGCTGACCGAGATGTCTGCTCTGCTCGACGCAGGCGCGATCCCACCCGAAGCCACCGCCCGAGACGACGACGGGACCAAGGACCGATGACACTTCCGGTGAAGCCACCCGTCGCGCCGATGTTGGCCAAGTCCGTGCCGACCATCCCGCCGGGAGCGTCTTACGAGCCCAAGTGGGACGGTTTCCGTTCGATCTTGTTCAAGGACGGCGACGAGGTGGAGCTGGGCTCGCGCAACGAGAAGCCAATGACCCGCTACTTTCCCGAGCTCGTCCAGGCGGCGCTCACCGAGCTGCCGGACCGGTGTGTGGTCGACGGCGAGATCGTTGTGGCCACCGAGCAGGGGCTCGACTTCGAGGCGCTGCAACAGCGGATCCACCCGGCCGACTCCCGGGTCCGGATGCTGAGTGCGGCCACCCCGGCGTCGTTCGTGGCCTTCGACCTGCTCGCGCTCGGCGGCGACGACCTGACCGGCCGACGATTCGCCGAACGACGCGCCACCCTCGAGCAGGCGCTCTCCGGCGTCGGGCCGTCCTTCCACGTCACTCCGGCCACCCAGGACCAGGACGTGGCGCAGCGCTGGTTCACCGAGTTCGAGGGGGCCGGACTAGACGGGGTCATGGCCAAACCGCTTAACGGGACCTACCAGCCGGACAAGCGCGTCATGTTCAAGATCAAGCACCAACGGACCGCCGACTGCGTGGTCGCGGGCTATCGCACGCACAAGACCGACGACGAGGCGATCGGCTCGCTGATGCTGGGCCTGTTCAACGACGCCGGAACGCTGGTCTCGGTCGGCGTCATCGGCGCGTTCCCGATGGCCAGACGAGTCAGCCTTTATGCCGAGCTGCAGCCCCTGATCACGCAGTTCGAGGGCCACCCCTGGAACTGGGCGGCCCACCTGGCGGGTGAACGTACCCCACGCAAGGGTGAAGGGTCCCGCTGGAACGCCGGCAAGGACCTCTCTTTCGTGCCGCTGCGCCCCGAGCTCGTCGTGGAGGTGCGCTACGACCACATGGAGGGCGAACGGTTCCGGCATACCGCGCAGTTCAACCGGTGGCGACCGGACCGGACCCCCCAGTCGTGCACCTACGAGCAGCTCGAGCAACCCCTGACGTTCAAGCTGTCCGATATCGTCCCCGGCCTCGGCGCGCCCTCCGGCGCGTGAGACATACGTAGCCGCCGCAAGCATGCCGATGCCCCCGCCGTCTTCGGAGCACACGACCGCGCAGCGCGCCTTGCGCGTCGCCGGTGCCAGCGGCGCGGTGGTCATGGGTGCGGCCGTCAGTGGATCGCTGGTCACCGCAACGTACTTCGCGCGCAAGGTCCTCACTCCCGACCAGCGCCGACCCGATGACACGCAGGTCCTCGACGTCGTCGGCGACGAGGTCGTGCTGGCCGTCAGCCCCGAGACAACCGTGCCCGGCCGGTACGGACTGTGGCTCGACGGGGGCAGCGGTCACGCCCGGGTCGGCAGCATCCTGCGTCGTCGCGACGACAGCGTCACGCGCGAGCTCGTGGCCGTGGACCGCGGGACACTCTCGCCTGGTCCCGCGCGATGGAACCAGTACTACTACTGGGACAACCCGCTGATCAGCCTGGGGCTGGACTACCGGGACGTCGCCATCGACGACGAGCTCGGTCCGATGCCCGCGTGGCTTGTCGAGCCACCCGCCAGGAGGACACCGAACGGGCGGTGGGCCGTCCTGGTCCATGGCCGCGCGGCCCGACGTGAGGAGTGCCTGCGCGCCCTCCCGACGTTGTTGGGGCTCGGGTACACCTGCCTGGTCATCACCTACCGGAACGACCCGGGGGCCCCGCCGGCCCCCGACGGTCGCTACAACCTCGGTCTCAGCGAGTGGCGAGACGTCGAGGCGGCGCTCGAGTTCGCCATCGCGGCCGGGGCCGACCGGGTCGTCCTCGGTGGGTGGTCGATGGGTGGGGCGGTGATCCTTCAGTCACTCAGCCGCAGCGCGCTGAGCGGTTGTGTCGAGGCCGTCTTCCTCGACTCTCCGGTCGTGGACTGGGGCGACGTGCTCGTTCACCACGCCCGGCTGCACCACGTCCCACCGCCGTTGCGGGCGCTCGGAACCCTGGTCATGGGTCGCCGTGAGACCAGCCGGCTCGTCGGCGTCCATGACCCCGTCGACGTGGCACTGACCAACTGGGTTGCCCGAGCCGACGAGATCGACCACCGGATCCTTCTGCAGCACTCGGTCGACGACGAGTTCGTCCCCGCGGGGCCATCGATCGCGCTTGCGCAGGCCCGGCCGGACGTCGTCACCCTCGAACGGTGGGACACCGCCAGACACTGCAAGATGTGGAACCTGGACACCCCCCGCTGGGAACGGGTCCTCGCTGACTTCTTGCTCGACTAGGTCACCGTGTCGCGACACCACCGCGTCATCACGGTGCCGTTCTCCTCGACGATCACCCGGGGCACGAACCGCCTCGTCACGGCGGGACCGGCGCTCATCCTGGGGCCGCCTCCACCGACCGCCACCGGTGTCGTCGAGTGGCAGATCTCGTCGACCACGTCGGCGCTCATCAGGGTCCCGAGCAGATGCGGGCCACCTTCGCAGAGAACCCGTGGCCATCCGCGCCCGGCCAGCAGGTCGAGCATCGTCGCGTCGTCCACCGCGTCGTCGCCACAGACCAGCACCTGTTCGGCCCCGAGCTGCTCCCTCGCGAGGGCGAGTCCCGGTGAGGCGGCGTGGGTGGCGAGCAAGATCGCTCCGGCCGGCGCCCCCAGCAGCCGTGCTGGTACCTGGCCGGACCCGGTGACCGCCACGATCGGCAGGGCCGGCGCGAGTCCCGAACCGGCCCGCCGCTCGGCCCACCTGTGGTCGACGGTCAGCGGTCCGTAGCCCTCGGACCGCAGCGTCCCGGCGCCGACGACGACGACGTCGCTCAGGGCGCGCAGCAGCTCGAAGACGATGTGGTCCGCGGCGCTGTTGACCGTCCCCGACCGACCGTCACCACCGGTGATGCTCCCGTCGATGCTCGTCGCGAAGTTGGTGCGGACCCACCGCCCGGGGGGCGCGGCATACAAGCCCGCGAGCCCGTCGTCGTCGACGTCGCCCCCGGGTGGTACGCCGAAGGGGCCGGGCAGGTCAGCGAGCAGAACACGCATCTCGCGAGTATGCGTGCCCGTCAACGGTGCGGCGGAGTCGTCCACACGGCAGGATGGCGCCCATGCCGACACGCTCGAAGAGCTCCTCGAAGTCGAAGGACAGGAAGCACGCCACGAAGTGGACGGATGACTCTGCTTCCTTACCGGAACTGCTGCGGGTCGGCACGGGGTTTGAGCTCGACGACGTCGACTGCGACGCAACCCCGGGGTTCGCCGGTGGCAAGAAGGCGGGGAGGCGGGCATTGGCTGACCACGCCGCCGAGCTCGGCGACTGGCAGGAGCGCCTCTACGCCGAGTCCAAGGGTGGTGGGAGTCGGTCGGTGCTGCTCGTGGTCCAGGGCATGGACACCTCGGGCAAGGGGGGCATCATGCGTCATGTCGTCGGCCAGATCGATCCCGAGGGGGTGCGCGCCACCGCGTTCAAGGCGCCCAGTGCGCAGGAGCGTCAGCACGACTATCTCTGGCGGATCCGCAACGCGCTACCCGGTCCAGGCCAGATCGGCGTCTTCGACCGGTCGCACTACGAGGACGTGCTCGTGGTGCGGGTCCACGACCTCGTGCCGAGGCAGGAGTGGTCCAAGCGATACGCCGAGATCAACGCCTTCGAACGAGAGGTGATCGCGTCGGGCACCCGAATCGTCAAGGTGATGACACACATCTCCAAGGACGAGCAACGCGAGCGTCTGCGCGAACGCCTCGAACGTCCGGACAAGCACTACAAGTACAACCCGGGTGACATCGACGAGCGAATGCGCTGGCAGGACTACATGGAGGCTTACCAGGTGGCACTCAGCCGCACCTCCACCAAGGGCGCCCCCTGGCACGTCGTTCCTGCGAACCACAAGTGGTACGCCCGGTATGCCGTCCAACAGCTGCTGCTCGAGGCGCTTTCCGACATGGCGCCGACCTGGCCGGACATGCACCTCGACGTCGACTCCGAGCTGGCCCGCCTCGCCGCGAGCTGAGCCGCTCCGGTCTCCCGGGCACGCCGGGATGGCGAGAGGAGAAAACCCCTCGCGGGCCGGGTCTGCGGATCGGCACACTCGGCTCATGAACGTTTTAGCCGACCAGCTCACCGTCGCGGTGGTCGAGGTGCCGACCAGCGAGGACGACGCCGACTTCCGGGCCTCGATCGACGTCTCGAACGCGGTCGAGGCGGACATCGTCGGTCACACCCTGATGTCGGAGACATACGCCGAGATGTTTCGCCAGTGGCAGCCACAGGAGTACTCGAACACGGTCCGACTGCTCGCCCGCGTGGGCGGGGAGCCCGCCGCGCGAGGCTACCTGAGTCTCCCGCTCACAGAGAACCGGGACAGATACTGGGTCTATGTGGCGGTTCTGCCGCAGTATCGACGTCGAGGCATCGGGCGCGCCTTGCTCCGGCAGCTGGAGGGGATCGCGCAGGAGGACGGCCGCACCACAAGCCAGTCGTTCGCGACATCTCCGCCTGTCGCCGGTCAGACCCTGGAGGCGAGGACGGGCTTCGGGTCGGTGGCAGCCGATGCACCCGGGACGGCGTTCCTGTTGGCAGCCGGCTTCACGCTCGAACAGGCGGAGCGCGTCAGCCAGCTGGACCTCGAGAAGGACCGAGCCACGTTCGAAGGTGCGCTCGAGGACGCCCGTCGCGTGGCCGAACCCGACTACCGTCTGGTGACCTGGCGAGGGAACACACCCGAAGACCGACTGGACGACGCGGCCTGGATGCACTCCCGGATGTCGACCGATACCCCCATGGGGGACCTGCAGATGGACGAGGAGGTCTGGGACGCCGAGCGGGTGCGGGAGGCCGAGAGCCGCGACGCCACGCAGGACCGATATCTGCTCACCGCCACGGCGGAGCACGTCGCGAGCGGGCGTCTCGTGGCATACAGCGTCCTCTCGGTGCCGGTGGCCGCCGGTCGGGTCGCCTGGCAGATGGACACTCTCGTGACGAAGGAGCATCGCGGGCGGCGTCTGGGGACCTTGGTGAAGGCGGCCAACCTGTTGGAGCTGGTGCGCCAGCAGCCTGATGCGCCAGCGGTTTTCACCTGGAACGCCGAGGAGAACCGGCCGATGCTCGACGTCAACGAGTCGCTGGGGTTCCGGGCCGTCGGCTCGCACGGCACCTGGCAGCGGGTCGGTCCCTCAAGCGGCTGACGCTCGATCGACGATGAACCTCGACTGCGCGGACGTGAGGCCGTCGATGGTGCCGAACGTGTGGCCGTGACCGCCGCCGAGGCGGCTGGCGAGAAAGGCATCCGCGATCACAGTGGGTGAGAAGCGCACCACGAGGGCCGCTTGGGTCGTCACCGCGACCCGCTCGACCAGCCGCCGGGCACCGAGCTGGGCGGACGAGGGTTCGGCTGCAGCGGCGGTGAGCGCCGAAAGGCACTCGTCGATCGCTTGGTCGAGGCGACGGTCGAGTCCGCGCGCAAGGGTGAGCTCCTTGGCGAGCGCCTCGACGGCGAGCGGCTCCCGGCCGACTGCGCGCAGTACGTCGAGGGCGTTGACGTTGCCCGAGCCCTCCCAGATGGAGTTGAGCGGCGCCTCGCGGTAGAGGCGAGCCAGACCGTTCTCCTCGACATATCCGTTGCCGCCCAGGCATTCCAGGGCCTCGGCGACCATCGGCGGGGTGCGTTTGCAGACCCAGAACTTTGCTGCCGCCACGGCCAGGCGAGCGTATGCCGACTCTCCGGCATCGACGGCGTGCGCGAGTCGGGTGGCGAGCAGTGACGCGGCCTCGCTCTCCAGAGCCAGATCGGCGAGGACGTGCCCCATCAGCGGCTGGTCGACCAGCAGCGCGCCGAAGGCGGACCGGTGACGCGCGTGGTGCACGGCACGAACAAGGGCCTGGCGCATCGTCGCTGCCGAGCCCAGCACGCAGTCGAGGCGAGTCGCGGTCACCATCTCGAGGATGGTCCTGACCCCGCGCCCCTCCTCCCCGAGACGGCTGCCCCAGGTTCGGTCCAGCTCGACCTCCGAGGATGCGTTCGACCGGTTGCCGAGCTTGTCCTTGAGGCGTTGCAGCGCAAAGGGGTTGCGGGTCCCGTCCTCGAGGACTCGAGGGACCAGGAAACAGGTAAGCCCCGCAGGCGCCTGCGCGAGCATGAGGAATCCGTCGCTCATCGGCGCAGAACAGAACCACTTGTGGCCCGACAGCCGATAGGCGTCGCCTAGTACCGGTCCGTCCGCACTGACCACCGCCGTGGTGGTGTTGGCGCGGACGTCCGAGCCGCCCTGCTTCTCGGTCATTCCCATCCCGCAGAGGGCGCCGCCCTTGCCCGCGACCGGGTGGAGCCGCGGTTCGTAGACCCGCGAGGCCAAGCGCGGGACCCAGCGGTCGGCGAGCGCGCGGTCGTGGCGCAGCGCCGGAGCGGCGGCATACGTCATCGAGACCGGACACCCGTGGCCGGCCTCGACCTGGCTCCACACCACAAACCCGATCGCCCGCCGCAGGTGCGCCCCGCTGCCGGGTGGGCGAGTCCAGGGCTCCGCAGTCAGGCCGGCACCGACTGCGGTCGCCAGCAGGTGGTGGTAGGCCGGGTGATAGTCCACCTCGTCGACGCGCTCCCCGGTGGGGGAGTGGGTGCGCAGGCGAGGCGGGTTGCGGTCGGCCAGCTCGCCCCATTCCTGGGCGGCGGCCGAACCGGCACGCTCCCCGAGATCGTGCAGGGCCGGGGCGTCCGCGGCGTCGCCCCACCGGTCGAGCGCCTCGACGAGGACCGGATCGGTGCCGAAGACGTCGTACCTCGACAGCGGCGGGACCTGGTTCGTCACCGTGTGCGTCGCCACGCGGGAATGCTACGACGAGAGGGCGGTTGCATCCCCATCAAGTTCGTCACACTCGTCACCCGTGTCACAACCGAGTCCGAGGCGCACCGGCCCGTAGCGTGGCTATGGATGACGCTGAAAGCCCTGATCAGGCGTGAGCTGGACAAGGTCCACGGCGCCACGACGACGGCACGGCTGGTCCTGGAGACCGTCCGGGCCTGCCTGCGCTACCGCGTCACCGGCCTCGCGTCCGAGGCGGCGTTCTTCATGCTGCTGTCGTTGCCGCCGCTGGTGCTCGCCCTGTTCGGCGGCGTCGGGTACGTCGGGCAGATCGCAGGCCGGGCCACCGTCGAGCACGTGACGGTGGCGATCCGCGAGTATGCCGCGCAGTTCCTGACTCAGGAGAGCATCACCCAGGTTCTCCTGCCCACCGTCGACGACGTCTTCCGCGGCGGACGGTTCGAGCTGGTGTCGGTCGGTTTCCTGCTCGCCCTCTGGTCGGGTTCGAGGGCGCTCAACGTGTTCGTCGACACGATCGCGATCATGTATGGGCAGAGCGGCGTGCGCGGGATCGTGCGGACCCGGGCACTGTCCTTCTCGCTCTACCTCACGGCATTGATGTTCGGGGTCGTGATCATTCCGCTCGTGCTTCTCGGGCCGACCCTGATCGACCGGTGGCTGCCCGAGCAGGTCAGGTTCACCGGGGCTCTCTACTGGCCCGTCGTGGTGGTCGCGACCGTGGCCGCGCTCACCACCTTGTTCCACGTCGCGACGCCGCACCGAGCCTCGTGGTGGCGGGACGCTCCGGGTGCGGTCCTCGCCCTGCTGATCTGGGTGCTCGCCTCCTTCGTCGTCCGTGGCACTGTCGGTGCCTCACTGGGCGGCGCCTCGATCTACGGCCCGCTGTCGGCTCCCATCGTCGTGCTCATCTGGCTGTATGCGCTCGCGATCGCGGTGCTCATCGGTGCCGGGCTGAACTCGGCAACACGGGTGCTCTGGCCGGTCGAGGCGCGCCCCAGCTCGACGACGCGGTTGGTCGAGTGGGCTCGCGGCGAGGTCGAACGGCGTCGCACCGGATTCGAGGCCGGTTCCGAAGGGGGTTCCGAAGGCGGTTCTAGGGACAACGTGCTCGACGAGCTGATCGCGCACGAGCAGCAGTTCGTGGATCGCGCCTGGGAGGACGAGGGTTCTCGTCGCCGCAGAGCCGGTTGGCGGGACGTCTCTTGAGACTGTCGACCGGCGCTCGTCGGACCCGCCCGCCGGGTGGTCTCGAGGCATACCGGTTTGGGAATCGCGAAGGCTTTCCGCTAATGTCTTGCCTGCATCGAGCGAGGAAGTTACACCGCTGATGTTCCCGCGGACATAGCTCAGTTGGTAGAGCGCAACCTTGCCAAGGTTGAGGTCGCCGGTTCGAGCCCGGTTGTCCGCTCGGAGGTTCACGCCTTCACGGTGGAGTGGCCGAGAGGCGAGGCAGCGGCCTGCAAAGCCGCGTACACGGGTTCAAATCCCGTCTCCACCTCGACATCCACGACATCCACGACACCTCCCACGGTTGGGCAACGACCACCTGGGGCGATTGGCGCAGTGGTAGCGCGCTTCCTTGACACGGAAGAGGTCACTGGTTCAAACCCAGTATCGCCCACCAAGTACAGGCCTCTGACGCGAAGATTCCCCTTCGTGTCAGAGCCGGCCGTGGGCTCAGGAGGCGTGGTCCAGGGTGACTGTGTAGCCCATGGCTTCGAGTTGTCCGATGGCGCGCTTCTTGGCCCGGTCGGGGTGTAGCCGGGTGAAGAACTCGGCGCCGGGGTCGTCGTAGAGGGTGCCGGTGGTGCCCATGTGCCAGATCGCGATGAGCATGGAGTGCTGGATCGCGACGTTGGCCTTCTGTGGTCCTCGCCGCGATGCGATGCGCCGGTATCGGGCGCCGAGGTAGGTGCCTGGGTTCTGTGCGCAGGCCATCGCGGCCGCGCCCAGCGCTCCCTGTAGGTAGGGGTTGCCGGGGCGGGTCTTGCTGGATTTCACCTTCCCCGCTGACTCGTTGTTCCCCGGTGTGGTCCCGGCCCATGATGCGAGGTGCCTGGCGGTAGGGAACCGGGTCATGTCGGCACCGGTCTCGGCGATCACGACGTCGGCGGTCAGGGTGCCGATCCCGGGGATGGTGGCGATCAGCTCGCGGAACCCCTGAAAGGGCTCCATCATCACCTCGATCCGCGCGGTGAGCTGATCGACTGCGTCGGTGTGCCGATCGATCAGGTCCAGGTGCACCCGGGCAAGGAACGCGTGGTGCTCGGTGAACCGGCCGGTTAGCGCCTCGGTCAGCGCCGGGATCTTGGACCGCAACCGGCGCTTGGCCAAGTCGGCCAGCGTGGCCGGGTCAGCCACCGCGGCCGGGTCGTTGCCGCCGGCGATCAACGCCTCCAGCATCAGCCGGCCAGACACGCCGAGGATGTCGGAGGCAACCGCCGAGAGTTTGATCCCGGCGTCCTCCAACAGCTTCTCCAGCCGTTGCGCTTCGCGTCCGCGTTCGCGGGTGATTGCGGTCCGGGCCCGGGTCAGGTCGCGTAGCTGCCGGATCGGTCCGGGTGGCACGAACGAGCCCCGCACCAGCCCGTGGGCGCCGAGCTGGGCCAGCCAGGTCGCGTCAGCGACATCGGTCTTGCGACCGGGCAGGTTCTTCACGTGCCGGGCGTTGACCAGCTGCACCTCGAACCCGGCGTCCTCGAGAAGGTAGTAGAACGGTTTCCAGTAGTCCCCGGTCGCCTCCATCACCGCGCAGGTCACTGCCTCGGCGACCAGGTGCTCACGCAATGCCAGGACCTGGTTGGTCATTGAGGACCAGGTCGTGACCGTCTCCACGGTTTTACGCCGGCCGGCGCCGGCGACCCGGACGCACACCTTGGCGTCCTTCTTCGATACATCGAGCCCGGCACACCGGGCGTGGATGACTTCCATGACACCAACCTCGCTGTCTTCCGCACGGACCACTTCGGTGTCCGTCGCGGGGAGGGCAGGGAGATTCGAAAGTCTGACGCTCGGGCTCGAAGGCACCAATCCACGGTTCCCGTGGAAGCCCTCCACCACCATGCTGACCTACAGGCTCACAGGCACCACAGAGCATTCGGGGTCGACCGCAACGAACCCCGCCAGCATCCGCCCGCCGCCGCCGCAACCGCAACCGCCGCAACCGCAGCGGCGCAGAATCTTCGCGCACCATGGTGCGCCTCGAAGACGGCGCCGCGTTGCTGACCTGCGGAAACGTCCAGGTGATACTGGAAACGTGGGGCAGGGCAACGGCGGCGACCCACGTTTCGACCCCAGACTGAGTCCGGCATGTATAGGTCGACGGGGCGCGCGCCAGCGACCGCGGGGTTGCTCAAACCCCGTCTCACGATCTCGGTCGCCGGCGGCATCTGGGCCGGCACGACCACGCTCCTCAGCGGTCTCGTTGCCTCGACCCGCCCCAGGGAGCGCATCGTTCTGCCACGAGGTCATCGAGCTCACGATCCCGCTCTGCGACTTTGCCAGCATGCAGTGCCGCCAGCCCAGCCTGGGGGGAGTGGGCGAGGTGCCCCTCCGGCGGTTGGTCAACGAGGCGCTGCGGATGCCGCCCTCCCGGATCATCATCGGTGAGCTACACCAGGCCACGTCGCGCTCAACCTCCTCATCACCCTCAGCAGCGGCGTGCCGGTAGTGGGTCTGCGCTACGGCCGGGTGTCCGTCCCAACGAAGCTCGCAGTAAAACGGGCGGGGTAGTTCAGTGCCGGTCGGCCGGGTCTGGGAGTCGTCCATCGGCACACGGTCAACGGGGCTTCGGATCGTTTGAGAAGGTCCCGCGGTCCGCCAGGTCCGACTCCAGTTCGTGAGCCGTCTCTTGCAAGGCGGCTACGAGGGACGGGAGAGCCTGTCGGTCGTAGCGCCCGCTGGGCATCGACAATGAGAGACCTGCCACCGCCGTACCGTCCCTGACGCGGACGGGTACTCCGATGGCGACGACCCCCCGCTCGGAACGGCTCTGGTTGACCGCAAAGCCGGACCTGCGCACCCGGCCCAGCTCCGCGCGAAACCGAGGAAGGTCTTCCTTGCCGTCGTATAGGGCGGCGAGCTCGTCGGGTGGCAGCTCGGCCAGTAGCAGCAGCCCAGCCGTGGTCTTGTGGGCGGGAAAGACCATGCCCTCGCGCGAGCCGACGCGCAATGACCGCATGCATTCGACGCTCGCGATGAACCGCGTGGTGTCACCGGTGCGGATGCAGAGATTCGCCGACTCCTCCGCGAGGCCTACGAGCCGCTCGAGGTGCGGAAGCGCGGCGGCCCGTAGCGCCGACGTTCGGGATCGCGAGTGGGCGGCGAGCTCGAGGACCGGGCCGGCGTGGTAGGCGCGCCGCTCATCCTGGACGGCGAAGTCGCGGTAGACGAGCATCTGGAGCAGCCGGTGCGCGGTGGACCGGGCAACCCCCAGTCGGTCGGCGACCTCGGCGACGGTCAAGGCGCCCTCCAGCTGCAGCATCGTCGCCGTCCGCAGGGCATGGTCGACGCTGGTGACGGCGTATGGCGGCGGGGTCTTCATTCTGTAGAACAGAATCCACTGTTCCTTCCAGCAGGGCAAGGGGCACGGTCAGCGGATGACCACGGAGACTCCTGTCCGCCTGCAAGCCATCGATGACCCGAACCAGCCAGACGTGACTCCCGCTCTCGAGGAGCTCTATCGAGGCTTCGAGCAGGAGCTGCTCGTACCGCTGTGGACCGAGATCAGCGACCTCATGCCGACGCAGCCACGCTCCCGCGCCGTGCCGCACCTGTGGCGCTGGGACAACCTGCGCGAGCTTGCGGCGCGGGCCGGCGAGCTGGTGCCGGTCGGTCGGGGCGGCGAGCGTCGCGCCATCGCGCTCGCCAACCCCAGCCTGGGCGGCCGCCCGTTCGCGACCCCGACGCTGTGGGCCGCGATCCAGTACCTGATGCCGGGTGAGGACGCCCCGGAGCATCGGCATACCCAGCATGCCTTCCGTTTCGTCGTGGAGGGCGAGGGCGTGTGGACGGTCGTCGGCGGCGACCCGGTCCCGATGCGGCGGGGCGACTTCCTGCCCCAGGCCGGGTGGCACTGGCACGCCCACCACAACGCGACCGCGGAGCCGATGGCGTGGATCGACGGCCTCGACATCCCGATCCAGTACGTCATGGAGGCGCAGTTCTTCGAGCCCGGGCGGGATCAGCTGTCCGAGGGCGAGCGGACCACGCCGGACCGCTCCCGCGCCGAGCGGCTCTGGGGGCACCCCGGCCTGCGCCCGCTCTCGGCGACGAACCTGGCCCACGGCTCACCGCTGCTCGCCTACCGGTGGGAGCACACGGACCGCGCGCTCGCGGACCAGCTCGCGATCGAGTCCGAGGGTTTCGGCGGCACGGTCGAGCCAGGGCATGCCGCGGTGCGCTTCACGAACCCCGCGACGGGTGCGGATGCGCTGCCGACCATGCGCGCCGAGATGCACCGCGTGAGGCGCGGCGTGGAGACGGCGCCGGTCCAGGAGACCGGTTCCTCGGTCTACCAGGTGTTCGACGGCTCCGGCACGGTCACGGTCGGCGACCGTCGGTGGACCGTCACCCGCGGCGATCTCTTCGTCGTCCCGTCGTGGGTGCCGTTCTCGGCCCGATCCGAGGCCGGGGCAACCGACTCCGATGCCGGCGCGCTGGACCTGTTCCGCTTCTCCGACTCCCCGGTCTTCGAGGCGTTGAAGCTCGACCGCGTCCTGCGGCCGACGGTGAGCGGCGCATGAGGCTCGCCACGGTTCGTACGCCCGACGGCACGCGGGCGGTCAGGCTCGACGGCGACAGCCTGGTGGACCTCGGGGCCGCCGACGTCGGCGTGCTCCTGGCGCAGCCGGGCTGGCGCGAGGCGGCGGCCACCGGCACGACCTATCCACTCGAGGGCGCCGACTTCGCTCCGCTGGTCCCGACCCCCTCCAAGGTGATCTGCGTCGGCCACAACTACCGCAACCACATCCAGGAGATGGGTCGCGAGCTCCCGGAGTACCCCACGCTGTTCCCCAAGTTCGCCGACACCCTCATCGGCGCCCATGACGACATCGCCAAGCCGGTCGAGACCGACGCACTGGACTGGGAGGCGGAGCTGGTCGTGGTGGTCGGCACGCCGGTGCGCCGCGCCGGCGCGGAGGAGGCGGCAGCGGCCATCGCCGGCTTCACGGTGATGAACGACGTGTCCGTGCGCGACTGGCAGTTCCGCACGATCGAGTGGACCCAGGGCAAGATCTGGGACTCCTCGACGCCGGTGGGGCCCTGGCTGGTGACGCCGGACGAGCTGCCCGGCGGCGTCCGTCCGTCCCTACGCGTGACGACCACGGTCGACGGTGAGCTCATGCAGGACGACGACACCGGCACGCTGCTCTTCGACCCGGTCCATCTGGTGCAGTACGTGTCGACGATCGTGCGCCTCAATCCCGGCGACCTGATCGCCACGGGCACCCCCGCGGGCGTCGGACACGCTCGCGACCCCAAGGTGTACCTGGTCGGAGGGGAGACCGTGACGACCGCGGTCGAGGGCGTCGGCGCGTGCGTCAACCGGGTCGTGCGGGAGTGAGCCGCGACGCCGAGACCCGCCGGTGGAGCGACGAGGGCACCTCGCTGTTCCTCGGAGCCGTGGCGGGTCTCGGTGGCTCCGACGACGTCGAGGACCGGTATGACGCGCCCAGCCTGCTGCCCGGCTGGACCCGCCGGCATCTGGTCGCCCATGTGGCCGCCAACGCCGACGCGCTGCGCAACCTGGTCACGTGGGCGGCGACGGGTGAGCCAACCCCGATGTATGCCTCGCCGCAGGCGCGGGCCGTCGGCATCGAGCGGGGCCTCACCCTGTCGGCGGATGCGCTCTCCGCCTGGCTGCGGGGCTCGGCGGCCGCGCTCGCGACCTCGTTCGACGAGCTCACCGGACCCCAGTGGGCGGCCCAGGTCGTGACGGCCCAGGGCCGGTCGATACCCGCCTCGGACATCCCCTGGCTGCGCGCCCGGGAGGTGTTCGTGCACGCCGTGGACCTCCGGCTCGGGCCGACCTTCGCCGACCTGCCGGACGACGTCCTCGAGGCGCTGTGCACCGACGTCGTCGCCAAGCGGGGGGCTGTGCCGGAGGTTCACGGCGCTCTGTCCGAGCGGGCGGCGTGGCTCACCGGGCGTCCGCACCGTCTGGACGGCGCCCCCGACCTCGGGCCCTGGCTCTGACGGCTCGTTCTCGCTGCATCTACCTCGGACATGTCCGAGGTATGCGGGCCGGACGCCCCGTTTCGGCCGCATCTACTCGGACATGTCCGGGCCATGGTGCCCGGGGCTGACGGGGGTCGTGGGCGGCGGCGCTACGGTCCGGTGGAGCCGGTACAAATTCTCTATAGAGGAACTATCTCGAGATCTATTCCGCAGAGCGACCCATGTGTGGTGGAGTGCCGTGAGAAGCAGGCCGACTGAGCATGAGGGGCAAGCGCCGTGGAGACACCAGCAGGAAACATGGTCCTCATCGTGGGGGCGGGCATCGGGGGGCTCACCCTGGCGCTGCAGCTGCACCGCGCCGGCGTTCCCTGCCGCGTCATCGAGGCGGCACCGCAGCTCGAGCCGCTGGGCGTCGGCATCAACATCCTCCCCCACGCGGCTCGCGAGCTGCACCGCCTCGGGCTGGCCGGCGAGCTCGACCGAGTAGCGGTCCGCACGGCCGAGTCGCGCTTCTACAACCGCTTCGGGCAGCTCGTGTACGCCGAGCCGCTGGGCGTCTCGGCCGGCTACCCGTGGCCGCAGTACTCCATCCACCGCGGCGACCTGCAGACGGTGCTGCTCGCTGCCGTGCGCGAGCGCCTGGGCGCCGACGCGGTCGACCTGGGGGTGCGCCTGACGGCTGTCGACCAGGACGACGCCGGGGTGACCGCCGTGGTGGAGGCCGCCGGGGGCGAGGAGCGGATCCGGTCCACGGCGCTGGTCGGCTGCGACGGCGTGCACTCGGTCGTGCGAGCCGCGCTGCATCCGGCCAACCCGGGCCTCCAGTACGCGGGCTGCACCATGTGGCGGGGGGCTGTGGTGTGGCCGCCGTTCCTCGGTGGGGCGACCTTCGTGCGAGCCGGGTGGCTGTCCACCGGCAAGATGGTGATCTACCCGATCCGCGACGACGTCGACGGCGCGGGTTCGCAGCTGGTCAACTGGGTGGCCGAGCTGGAGACTCCGCAGCGGGCCGGCCGCGACTGGACGCGCCGGGGCTCGGTCGAGGACGTCATCGAGCCCTTCGCCGACTGGCACTTCGACTGGCTCGACGTCCCCGCGATGATCCGGGCCACCGAGACCGTCCTGGAGTACCCCATGGTCGACCAGGAGCCCCTGCCTCGGTGGAGCTTCGGGCGGATCACCATCCTCGGGGACGCCGCCCACCCGATGGTGCCGCGGGGCTCCAACGGCGCGGGGCAGGCCATCCTCGACGCCCGTTCGCTCGCCGAGTGGCTCCGGTCGACCGATGACGTCGCCCAGGCCCTCGTCGCCTACGACGACGAGCGCCGCGAGGCGACCGCCGAGGTGGTGCGGATGAACCGGCTCAACCCGCCCGACGCGATCCTGCGGGAGGTCTACGAGCGCACCGGCGACCGTCCGTTCGACGCGGTCGAGGACGTCATCACGACGGAGGAGATCGAGCAGCTGCTCGGCCGCTACCGGGACGTGGCCGGCTACTCGCTCACGGAGCTGGGGCGGGGCTCGTCATGACCGCCCGCACGCACCCGACCCGACCGATCTCAGGAGGTGAGCCCGGATGAGCGTTGTCACCAGAAGTGACCTGGCGAGGCCAACCGCGGCTGGAGCGCCCGAGCGGGTCGGCGGATCATCGGCGGCGCACGCTCTCCTCGACGTCCTGGCTGGCTGGGGCGTCCAGCGGATGTACTGCTGCCCGGGCAGCACCGAGGTGAGCCTGCTCGACGCCCTGGTCACCCGCGACGACGTCCGCCTCGTCCTCGTCACCCATGAGTCGGTGGCCGTCTCGATGGCCGAGGGCGAGGCCCGGGCCACCGGCCGACCGGCCGTCGCCTACGTGCATACCAGCGTCGGCATGGCCAATGCCGTGGCCCACCTGAGCTCGGCCCAGCTGGCGTACGCACCCGTCGTCGTGCTGAACGGGCTCAAGGCCTCGACCCTCGCCGGGCGCCTGGCGTTCACCGCCGCCGATCCCCGCGAGATGGTCGGCCCGTTCGTCAAGTGGGCCCACATCGTGGCCGCGTCCCAGCTGCTCCCGGTCGACGTCGACCGCGCCCTGCACGTGGCCACGACCGAGCCCGCCGGACCGGTGTGGCTGGGACTGCCTCAGGATCTGCTCGAAGCGGGCTCCTCCGTGGCCGAGCCCTCGCGGAGCCGGCTCGCCGGGACCTCGTCCGTGCGCCCCTCCGACCCAGCGCTGGCGGCGGCGGCCGTGCTGCTCGCCTCGGCCGAGCGCCCGGTGCTCGTCGCCGGAGCGGACGTCGTGCGCCGGTCCGCGAGCGATGCGGTGACGGCCCTCGCCGATCGCCTCGATGCGCCGGTCTTCGAGGAGAGCCGGCGCGACTTCCTCGCCTCCGTGCTGAGCAGTGACCACCCACGTCGCGTCGGCCGCCTCGACCAGGTGTCGGACTCCCTCGGTGACGCCGACGTGGTCGCCTACCTCGGTTGCCGGATGTTCACGGAGTTCGAGAAACCGCACGTGCCCCGGCCGTCACCGGCGGCGAGAACCATCCACCTGCACAGCGACCCGGCGGAGGTGGGTCGGCTCCACACCGTCGACGTCGGCCTGGTCGGAGACCCCGGGATGACGATCTCGGCTCTGCTCGACCTCCTGCCGCCCCACGCGGTGACCAGCACACCCCGGTCGTACGGGGCGGCACCGACCGCGGCGGCTGGCCCGATCCCGGGGCACCGCGACCTGCGGGTGGCGGTGGACGCGCTGGCCGCAGCCGTGACGGCGAGCGATGCCACCGTGGTCCTCGATGCGACCACGGCCACCGGTGCGCTCCTCGACGGGCTTCGGACCACCCGCCCCGGTCAGCTGGTCAGCTCGACATCCGGGTCGCTGGGCTGGGGGATGGGGGCCAGCCTCGGCGTCTCCCTGGGCAACCCCTCGGTGCCGGTGGTCTGCGTGGTCGGCGACGGTGCGTTCCAGTTCGGCCTGCCCGCCCTGTGGGCCGCCCAGCAGCTGGACGCCTCCGTGACGTTCGTGGTGCTCAACAACGGGCTGTATGCCGCGGTGGCCTCGGCCCTCGGCCGGTTCGACGGCCAGGCCGCCGCCCGCGACGTGTGGCCCGGCACCGACATCCGCGGCCTGGACATCAGCGCGGCCGCCGCGGCGTTCGGCATACCGTCGCAACGGTTCCGGGCGACCGACCTCGGTCTGCCCGACGCGCTGCGACAGGCGGTCGGCGCGCCTGGACCCGCCCTGGTCGAGGTCCTCACCCACGACCCGGAGCCGGCCCGATGAGCGGCATCCTGCCCCGGCGACAGGCGGGCCTCGGTCCCTTCACCACCGCCCGGGGTCTGCTGCCCCTGCTCCTGGTGTCGGCGTTCCTGTTCGGGCTCCCGATCCTCATGCTCGTCATCGGCGCGTTCCGCAACGCCCCTCCCGGTGCGCCCGCCCAATGGTCGCTCGACGCCTTCGGTCGGACCTACGGTGCCCTCGACTCGTATCGCACCCTCGGCAACTCGGTGATGCTCGCCGGTGCAGCCACCCTGATCGGCACGACGGTGGCGATCATCCTGGTCTTCCTGGTCGCCCGCACCACGACCGTGCTGCGCAGCGTCGTGACGCCCGCCATGGTGCTCGTCGTGGCCCTGCCGCCGCTGTTCTACGCGATCAGCTGGGGCATGCTCGGGAACCCGAAGATCGGCCTGCTCAACACCGTCTGGCGCGACCTGACCGGGGGCGGGGGAACGCTGTTCAACTCCAGCTCCTGGCCGGGGCTGATCACCGTTGTCGCCATCAAGGGCGCCGCCGTCTCCTACCTCCTGCTCCTCGGCCCCTTCCGCGCGCTCGACCGCAGCCTGGAGGAAGCCGCCCAGGTGTCCGGCGCCGGACGGCTGCGGACCGCCCTGGGCATCGACCTGGCCGTGCTGTCCCCGGCGATCACCGGTGTGGTGATCCTCAGCTTCGTCATCGGTCTCGAGGCCTTCGACGTGCCGCTGTTCCTCGGCACCCCGGTGGGGATCGAGGTCTTCTCGACCCAGATCTACGGGTTCATCAGCTCACGGTCACCCGCGGACTACGGCGGCGCCAGCGCGCTCTCGCTCGTCATCGTCGTCGTGGTGCTGGCCCTCGTCGCGCTGCAGTGGCGGATCCTCGGGCGCCGCCGGTTCACCACCGTCGGTGGCAAGAGCTACCGCACCCAGCCGTGGGACATCGGCCCGTGGCGGTGGCTGGGCACGGCCTTCATCGTCGTCTACCTCCTGGTGGCCGTCGTGCTGCCGTTGCTGCAGCTCGTGCTCGGGAGCCTCCAGCCGTTCTTCGGCGGTGGCGGCGCGTACTCCCTGGTCAACTACACGGAGCTGTTCGCGGACCGGACCGCCGTGACCGCGATCCGCTCCACCCTCACCGTCGCCCTGGTCGGCGGCCTCGCCGCCATGGCCCTGGCGCTCGCGATCGTCTACGCACTGACCCACAACGAGACCCGCCTGCGCCGCGTGCTGGACGTCCTCACCTGGCTGCCGTACGCGGTCCCGGGCGTGGTCCTCAGCCTGGGCATCGCCTGGACCTACGTGAGCATTCCCGGCCTGCGGCAGCTCTACGGCTCACTGTTCGTGCTCGGTGCCGCGCTGGTGGTGGCGGTCATCCCCATCGCGACCCGGGCGGTGCAGCCCGCGCTGATCCAGATCAACCGCGAGCTCGAGGAGGCTTCACGCATCAGCGGCGCCGGGTCGCTGCGGATGTTCGCCGGCATCGTCCTGCCACTCATCGCTCCGAGCTTCCTGGCTGGCTGGTTCGTCGTGGCCATCGTCATCTCCGGGAACCTCGCGATCCCGATCCTGCTGTCCTCGGCGCAACGTCCGACCGTGCCACTGCTCGTCTACCAGCTGTACACGCAGGGCGACACCTCCCAGGCCGCGGCGCTGTTCGTGGTCATCCTGGGCGGCCTCCTGTTGGGTCTCGTGGTCGTGACCCTGCTCGGCCGGCTGCTCAGGCGGTGGACGGGCCAGAGCCGCGGTCCCGAGACCGCCGCGGTCGACGACGACCCGGCCAGCGACACCGTCGGCGTCGGGACCGCCGCTGACCCCACGACGACCGAGTCCCGCCTCCGGCAGCCCACGGGCAGCCGGTAACCGTCCCCCTTTTCCCCGATCCCCTTCGAACCCACCCTCAGAAAGGACCAGGCATGCGTAGGACGACGACGATGTTGACAGCCGCATCTGCCCTTCTTCTCATGTTGACCGCGTGCAGCGGCACCGTCGGCGACAGCGCATCGAGCACGGCGATCGCCGACGCCGGCTCCGGCGACGAGCAGGTACTCGGCGGCCCGGACGCCGTCAAGGCCATGAAGGACCTCTACGCCGGTGCCCAGGCCAAGGGCACGACGACGATCACCGTCTATGGGCCGGGGGAGCCTGACCGTAAACCGCTCTACGACCTGTTCTCCAAGCGCTTCCCCGGCATCGAGGTGAAGAACGTCTACATCCTGGGGCCCGAGTACGCCGCCAAGATGGAGGGCGAGTTCGCCAGCGGCCAACACGTCGCGGACCTCGTCCAGGCGGGTGACACCTCGATCGCCGGTGAGGTCGGGCAGAACTACTTCGTGCACTTCGAGCCGGTCACCGCCAAGGGCCTGGACAAGAAGACCTACGCGGACGCGACGGGCACCGTCATGGCCGCCTCCGCGTTGCCGTTCGGGTTCATGTACAACACCAACACGATGAAGGCAGCGGACGCGCCGAAAGCGTGGAACGACCTGACCGACCCCAAGTACCGCGGACAGATGACCAGCGACGACGTCACGCAGTTCGGTGGCGGCTTCTCGACCCTCGCGCAGATGCTCTACGACGGCCGCTACGACGACGCCTACCTCAAGAAGCTCGCGGGCCAGGGCATTGCCTTCCAGTCGTCCGTGGCGGTGGCCGGCACGTCGGTCGCGACCGGCGAGCACGCCCTCGAACCGTTCTACCCGCTCAGCTTCTACATGCGAGACAAGGCGAAGGGCGCACCCGTGGCGTTCGTCTTCCCGACCGGTGGCGGCGTGCACCTCTCCCCCCACTACCTCGGCGTGGTCAACGGCGCACCGAACCTCGAGGGGGCCGAGCTGCTGATGACCTGGCTGTTCTCGCCCGAGGCGCAGAAGGCGGCCGCGGCCGTGGGCTACTACCCCCTGATGCCGGGTCAGCAGGGACCGGCCGACTCGCCGCCCGCCGACAAGGTGGACCTGCTCAAGCCGTTCCTGCTCGCCGACGTCAACAAGATCTCGGCGGACAACCTGAAACGCGTGAAGGCTGCTTTCGGCAAGTGACAGGCCGCCGGCAGGGCGCCGGCGCCCACCCGCCCGAGCCTCGACGACCTCTGACCCGCCCCGACTCACCAGGAGAACCATGAAGATCGACGTGCACGGCCACGTGAGCGCCCCCGAGTCGCTCTACGCCTACAAGGCCGGCATCCTCTCGCATCGTGGCGCCCACGGGCGTGGCCGCGTCGGTGCCACGGACCAGAGCCTGCACGACGCCCTCAACGCACCCAACGCGTCGTTCGGGAACCGGTCGCACCTGCAGCACCTCGACGACGCCGGCGTGGACCTCCAGCTGATCTCGCCTCGCCCCTACCAGGCGATGCACAGCGAGGAGGCCAAGCTCGTCGACTGGTTCACCGAGGAGACCAACGACGTGATTGCCGCCGTCTGCCGGCTCGAGCCCGACCGCTTCCGCGGAGTGGCCGGCCTGCCGCAGAGCATGGCGACCGACCCGTCGCACTGGGTCGGGGAGCTGCGGCGGTGCGTGGAGGAGCTCGGCTTCGTCGGCGCGATGCTCAACCCCGACCCGTACGAGGGGACCGCGCAGCCGCCCGGTATGGGTGAGCGGTTCTGGTACCCGGTCTGGGAGGCCCTGTCGGAGCTCGACGTGCCGGTCCTGATCCACTCGGCGGGGTGCCGTCCGCCGGCGCGGGAGACCTACTCGCTGCACTTCATCCAGGAGGAGACGCTCGCGGTCGCCCTGCTGGTCGGCTCCAAGGTCTTCGACGACTTCCCCGACCTGAAGGTCATCGTGTCGCACGGCGGCGGCGCGATCCCGTACCAACGGGGCCGGTTCGAGCCCAGTGCTCGGCGCCAGGGCACCACCTACCGGGAACGGCTCCGAAAGCTCCACTACGACACCTGCCTCTACACGCAGGACTCGATCGAGCTCCTGCTCGGCGCGATCGGCGTCGACCGGTGCCTGTTCGGCACGGAGAAGCCGGGCACCGGCTCGCTGCTCGATCCCGAGACCGGCCGGTGGGTCGACGACATCCACCTGCTGATCGAGGACATCGACTGGCTCACCGACGACGATCGCGAGCAGCTCTTCGAGACGAACGCTCGAGCGCTGTTCCGGCTCTGACCGGACACCGGACGACGAGAAGGAAGGCGAACTCATGGCACGCATACAGGTGGGCATCGGCAGCTCACACGCCCCACAGCTCAGCACGCCTCCGGAGGAGTGGGGGCAGCGGGCGACCGCCGACCAGCGCAACCCGGCACTGGTCTTCGGGGGCCGGGACTACACGTTCGACGAGCTCCTCGAGGCCCGCGGCCCCGAATTCGACGGCGAGGGCGGCATCGAGCTGATGCAGGAGCGACACCGGCGGTCGCAAGCGGCGATCGACCGGCTGGGCGAGGACATGCGCTCGGCCGACGTGGACGTGCTGGTCATCGTCAGCAGCGACCACAAGGAGACCTTCACCGACGAGATGCTGGCGCCGTTCACGGTGTACTGGGGGGACTCCGTCCAGCACGAGCCGTTCACCCAGGAGCAGCTCGATGCGATGGGTCCGGGCCTCGCCATCGCCGAGGTCGCCAACGTGCCCGAGGTCAGCACCACGCGAACGTGCCACCCGGAGCTGGCGCTGCAGCTGGTCCGCGGTACGCGCGCCGCCGGCTTCGACGCCGCGTCCTCGGAGCGGCTGCCGGCCGGCAAGTACGGCGACCACGGGATTCCCCACGGCTGGGGTTTCATCCTGCAACAGGTCCTCGGCGGCGACTCGGCGGTGCCGTTCGTGCCCGTCTTCGTCAACACCTTCTGGCAGCCCAACCCGCCCACCGCACAACGGTGTTACGACTTCGGTGTCGCCCTGGGCACGGCGATCGAGAGCTTCCCCGAGGACCTCTCGGTGGGCGTCGTCGCCTCTGGCGGCCTGTCGCACTTCGTCATCGACGAGGAGCTCGACCGGGCGGTCCTGCAGGCCCTGCAGGACGACGACCCCAAGGCTCTCGTCACCATCCCCGACGAGGTGCTGCGCGCCGGGACGTCGGAGATCCGCAACTGGATCGTCGTCGCGGGCGCCATGGCCGGCCGGGGGCTGCGCGCCGAGGTCGTCGACTACGTGCCGTGCTACCGCACCACCGCGGGGACCGGCTGTGGGATGGGCTTCGTCGCGTGGCGCCCGGTTGCTGCGGTTGACGCGGCCGGGGCGTCGTCATGAGTGGCGTGCGGATCGAGGGGCTCACCAAGCGTTTCGGCTCGTCCACCGCCGTCGACGACATCGACCTGACCATCGAACCCGGTGAGTTCGTCACCCTGCTGGGACCCAGCGGCTGCGGCAAGACCACCACGCTGCGGTGCCTGGCCGGTCTGGAGATGCCGACCAGCGGCGACCTGCACATCGGTGACCGGAAGGTCTTCTCGAGCGCCGGGTCGGTGTTCGTCCCGCCCGACAAGCGGGGTGTGGGCATGGTGTTCCAGAGCTACGCCCTGTGGCCACACATGTCGGTGCGTGGCAATGTCGGCTACCCGCTGAAGCTGGCCAAGGTCGACAAGCCCGAGGCGCGTCGCCGCGTGGAGGAGATGCTGGAGCGGGTCCACCTGGCCGAGCGGGTCGACGACATGGCGGTCGCGCTCTCGGGTGGGCAGCAGCAGCGCGTGGCTCTCGCCCGGGCGATGGTCAACCACCCCCAGGTCATGCTCTTCGACGAGCCGCTCTCCAACCTCGACGTCAAGCTCCGCCAGTCCATGCGGGCCCAGATCCGCGAGCTGCACGACGAGATGGGCACGACCTCGGTCTACGTCACCCACGACCAGGAGGAGGCCATCGCCCTGGCCGACCGCGTCGTGGTCATGGATGCCGGGCGCATCGTGCAGACGGGCACTCCGCGGCAGCTCTACACCCGGCCCGCGACCGCCTTCGTCGCCGACTTCATGGGCTTCCAGAACATCCTGCCGGCGACCGTGCTGAGCACCTCCGAGGACCACGTCCTCGTCGGGGTCGAGGGCACGGACGCCCGGCTGCGCGTGGCCCGCGCCGGTATGCCGGCCACCGGCAGCGCGATCTCGGTCGCCTTCCGCTCCAGCCACGTCGAGCTGACGCCCCGGGCCGCAGACGCCGGTTCGGATACGTTGGTGGCCCGCGTGGAGCGGCTCACCTATCTCGGCAGCTCGGTGCGTGTCCTGGTCACCGTCAACGGTGTCCGCATCCGCACCCAGCTCGACGAGAACGACCAGCACTCGTTCAGCGAGCGAGACCTGGCCCCCGGGAGCGACGTGCAGGTGAGCATCCGTCCCGACCGCCTGGTGGTGCTCCCCCGAGACGACCGTGCCGGACAACGACCCGTCGACCCCGAGGTCACGCCGACGCCTGCCGAGGGCGTCCAGGCCGTGGCCCGCCACTGAAGGAGCACCGTGTCCCTGCCCATCACGCGCCCCGCGCTGCTCGAACCACTCGATGACCGCACCTGGCCCGACGAGGTCCCGGTCCTCATCGTCGGGGGCGGGCCCGTCGGCCTCTCGAGTGCGATCCTCCTGGCGCAGCGGGGTATCGAGGTACTCCTCGTCGAGCGGAGATGGTTCGAGTCCCGTTTCCCCCGGGCCCATCTGCTCAACGTCCGGACCATGGAGGTCTTCCACGAGATGGGCGTCGGTGACGACGTGGCCGCCCTGGGCCCAGCCGACGACCGGTGGCGCAAGGTCGTCTGGTACACCTCGGTCGCCGGCCCGACCGGCCTGCACGGACTGAAGCTCGGCGAGGTGCCGGCGTGGGGTGGGGGCGCGGACGCGTCCAGGTATGCGCAGGCCAGTCACCGTCGCTTCACCAACCTGCCACAGATCCGGCTCGACCCCCTGCTGCACGCCCACGCCGAGGCCGCCTGTCCCGGTCGGATCCGCACCCATCAGGAGCTGACCGGCATCGAACAGGAGCCTGACGGTCATGGCGTCACGGCGACGGTGCTGGACCGGAAGTCGGGAGAGTCGCGTCGCATACGGGCCCGTTACCTCATCGCCGCGGATGGCGGCCGCGCCAGTGCGGATCTGCTCGGCGTCGAGCTGGAGGGTCCCCGCGCGATCCGCGACATCGTCAGCTACTACGTCAGCACCGACCTGTCGATGTGGTCGGAGCCGGACGCGCTGCTCGCCTACTTCATCCATCCGGGCGGAGAGGGGCAGCACGTCGGCACGATCCAGGCGCTCGGTCCCGGTGACTACGGCCGGTCCTCCCCGGAGTGGCTGGTCGCCGTAGCGCGGCGCGGCCGGACCCCACGGCCCGTCGACGCCACGGACGCCACGGACCCCAAGGACGCCAAGGCCGCCGACGACCCCGACGCGGCGTTGCGCGACGCCAGGGAGATGCTCGGCGTCGCGCCCGACCACCCGATGACCCTGCATGCGGTCAGTCACTGGCAGTACGAGGGGGTCGTGGCCAAGCACTACCGCGTGGGGTCGGCCTTCCTCGCCGGGGACGCGGCGCACCGGCATCCGCCCACCGGCGGGCTGGGCCTCAACGGCGGCGTGCAGGACGCCCACAACCTGGCGTGGAAGCTGGCCGCCGTCCTGAAGGGGCAGGCTGACGACTCGCTGCTGGACAGCTATGAGCGCGAGCGGCGCCCGATCGCGGCGTACTACACCGCACATGCCCTCGAGAACGCCGGCCGGCACGCGCCCATCGGGGCGGCCCTCGGGCTCGAACCCGGAGTGGACGAGGACGAGGGTTGGGACCAGGTCCGGGTCTTCGTGGAACACGGAGCCGAGGGGGAGAAGCGCCGCGCCCTCGTGGCCGAGGCGGTCGCCGAGAACGCCAACGACTACAGCCAGCTCAACGTCGAGGCGGGCTACCACTACGTCGCGGGCGCTCTCGTGCCGGACGGGTCGCCGATGCCTGCGACGGCGGCCTCGCCCATCCACTACCGGCCCTCGACGCGACCCGGCCATCACCTGCCGCACGTGTGGGTCCGCCACGTCGACGGCGCCGAGCGCGACCGTGCCGTCTCCACGCTGGACCTCGTCGGGCGGGAGGGGTTCACCCTCATCGTCGATCCCGCGGCCGCCGACGTGTGGACGCAGGCCGCGCACGTCGCGTCCGGCGACGGCGGCCTGCCCGTCGCGGTCGTCGTGATCTCGGGCGACGAGGAGGAGTGGGTCGGCGTGCGAGAGGTGGGTCCTGAAGGCTCGGTACTCGTCAGGCCCGACCGCAAGGTGTGCTGGCGGGTCACCGACCTGCCCGAGGACCCGGGGAGCGCCCTTCGCGACGCCCTGAGGGCGGTCCGGAGCGGTGGCCAGGCACCGGACGCCGATCCGGCCCAGCCGTACCTCGAACGCATCCATAGGGCCGCGGACCGGCTGGCGCGATGAGCTCCACGACCGACGGAGGGAACCCGGTGACGAACGACACCGCGTTCGAGGCCGCGGCGGAACGCCTTAGGGCGCTCGACGCGTGCGCGGTCTCCGACGCCCTCGACACCCTGGGCCTGCCCGGTGCCACGGTCGGCATCCGGCCGTTGTGGCCGGTGCGCGACGTGCTGGTGGGACGGGCTCGGACCGTGCTGGCCGGACCACGCCAGGCCGACCGTCCGGCGGACCACATCGCCGCCGCCGCGATCGAGTCCGCGGGGCGGGGCGACGTGCTCGTGATCGCCAACGAGGGCCGGCTCGATGTCTCCTGCTTCGGGGGCATCCTCACCCTCGCCGCCTCCCGACGCGGGATCGACGGCGTCGTCATCGACGGGGCCTGCCGGGACATCGCGGAGAGCGAGGAGCAGGGGTTCCCGGTCTTCGGGCGGGCCGTGGTGCCCGTCAGTGCGCGCGGCCGCATCGTCCAGCTGGCCATGGACGGGCCGGTGACCTTCGCCGGCGTCACGGTGGAGTCGGGCGATGTCGTGCTCGCCGACCGCAACGGCGTCGTGTTCGTGCCGCAGGACGACCTCGAGCGCGTCCTCGCGCTCGCCGAGCAGATCGCGGCTCGGGAGGCCGGCATGGCTGCGGCGGTGGGCGGCGGCTCGCCGGTCACGACGGTCATGCACGACAGTCGGTTCCCGACGGCCGAGGAGGCCCAGCAGTGACGACCCCGCACCCCCTGGCCGAGCATTCGACGGCTGCGATCTCCGACGCCCTCGACCGGCTCGGACGCCCCGGCTCGCTCCTGGGGCTGCGCCCGTTGTTCGACGGCGCCCGGCTGTGTGGCCGGGCCTTCACGGTCCGCTACGTCGCAGCCGGGGACCCGCCCGGGACCGTGGGCGACTATCTCGACGACGTCAAACCGGGTCAGGTCGTGGTGCTCGACAACGCCGGGCGGACGGACTGCACGGTGTGGGGCGACATCCTCACGGCGATGGCGGCCGACCGGCACGTGGCCGGCACCGTCATCGACGGGGTCTCGCGCGACGTGCATCGAGCCCTCGACAGCGCATACCCCGTCTTCAGCCGTGGGCGCTTCATGCGTACGGGCAAGGACCGGGTCGAGGTCTCCGACGTCGGGCGCCCGGTCTCCGTTGCCGGCGTACAGGTGCGCGTCGGCGACCTGCTGGTCGGGGACGCCGACGGCGTGGTCGCGGTACCGCGCGACGTCGAGGAGCAGGTGCTGGAGGCGTGTGCCGAGATCGCCGCCCGTGAGGATGGGATCCTCACCGACGTGCTGGCCGGCACCAGCCTGGCCGAGGCCCGCCGACGGTATGGCTACCATCTGCTCCAACGACACGAGTCGTCGTCATGACGGACGTGCGGGACGTCCAGCTGCGGCACGCCGAGCTGCTCGACCTCGGGAGCGCAACCCTCTACGAGGCATCTCGTCTCCCCTGCTGCCTGTCCGCGGGTCTGCGACCCGTCTGGCCAGGTGCGAGCCTCGTCGGTACGGCGCTGCCGGTGCGCACTGTCGCGGGGGACAATCTGCCGCTGCACCTGGCCGTCGAGGCGGCGCGTCCCGGTGAGGTGCTCGTGGTCGACGCAGACGGGGCCGCGTACGGCTACTGGGGTGAGGTACTGACCGTCGCGGCACAGCAGCGAGGCGTGCTCGGACTCGTCATCGACGGCGGCGTGCGCGACACCGCCCAGCTGCAGGACCTCCACTTCCCGGTCTTCAGCCGGTGGACGGCCCTGCCGGGCACGGTCAAGTCGGACCCGGGCAGTGTGGCCGAGCCGATCACGCTGGGCGACGTGACCATCGAGCGAGGTGACGTCGTCGTCGCCGACCTCGACGGGGTCGTCGTGCTCCCGGCCGCCCGGCTGGCGGAGGTCGTGGCCGCGGCGCACGAACGCGTCGCGCAGGAGTCCGACTACCTGCGCCGGATCAGGGCCGGCGAGCTGACCATGGACATCTACGGACTCCGGCGCGACGCCGGCAGGCGGGAATGAGGCACATCGTGGACTACCCAGAGCTCGCCCTCATCATCGGCGGTGAACGTCGAGGCCTGGCGGGTCGCGACGTCATGCCGGTCGTCGACCCGTCGAGCGGAAGCAGGATCGCCGACCTACCCCTGGCGAGTGTCGCCGACCTGGACGACGCCCTGGAGTCGGCCGCCCGGGCCGCAACGCTGTGGCGGGAGACACCGGCGTACGAGCGGTACGGCATCCTCCGACGGGCCGGGGACCTGTTGCGGCAGCGGGCCGAGGAGATCGGTCGGGTCACCACGATCGAGCAGGGCAAGCCACTGCGGGAGTCGACGGCGGAGACCCTGGCGGCCGCTGACATCCTCGACTGGTTCGGCGAGGAGGGCCGGCGGGTCTACGGGCGCATCGTGCCCTCTCGGGTGGCCGGGGTCCGCGACCTGGTGCTGCGCCAGCCCGTGGGTCCGGTCGCCGCGTTCACCCCGTGGAACTTCCCGATCACGATCCCGGCGCGCAAGGTGGGCGCGGCGCTGGCCGCGGGCTGTCCGGTGGTGATCAAGCCGGCCGAGGAGACCCCCGCCACCGGACTCGCGCTGGCCCAGGCGCTCATCGATGCCGGGCTGCCGCCCGGGGTGCTCAGTGTCGTCTTCGGCATCCCCGGGCAGGTCGCTGCGCACCTCATCGGCTCACCGCTGATCCGCAAGGTCACCTTCACCGGCTCCACCGCGGTCGGACGGCAGATCGCGCACCTCGCGGCGGACGGGGTCAAGCGGGTCACCCTCGAGCTCGGCGGCCACGCCCCCGTCCTCGTGTTCGACGACGCCGACGTGCGCGTGGCTGCGCAGCAGTCGGTCGCCGCCAAGTTCCGCAATGCCGGCCAGATTTGCATTGCCCCGACCCGGTTCCTGGTGCAGGAGGGGGTCTACGACCAGTTCGTCACGGCCTTCGGAGACGCGGTCCAGGGACTCGCACTCGGGAACGGGCTCGACCCTGCCACGACCGTCGGGCCGCTGGCCCACGACCGACGGCCGGAGGCGGTGACAGCTCTCGTCGACGATGCGGTCGAACGCGGGGCGCGGGTGGTCGCGGGTGGGTCGAAGGCCGAGGGCGAGGGGTACTTCTGGAACCCCACGCTCCTGGCCGACGTCGACTCCGGGGCCCGCGTCATGAGCGAGGAACCGTTCGGGCCTGTAGCCTTGGCGGTCCCCTTCACCGACACGGACGACGCGCTTCGCATCGCCAACTCGCTGCCCTACGGGCTGGCCTCGTACGCCTTCACCGCCTCCAGGAGCACCGCCTACGACATCGGCGAGAGAATCGAGGCGGGGATGTTGGCGATCAACCACTTCCGTATCACCGGGCCCGAGACACCCTTCGGCGGCGTGAAAGAAAGTGGTTATGGGTCCGAGGGCGGGTCTGAGGGCATCGAGGACTTCTTGTTCTCGAAGCTGGTCAGCGAAATGCGCTGACCAGCCGCCGTATCCGGACGTCTGTCCTGCTCTCGATAGAATTCCTCCGTGTCGAACTCACCGCCCCCCGGACCCCCGATCGACGCCACGTCCTCCTTGCCGGAGAGCGCGTCGTTCTCCTCGGTCGACAACGCTCTGCGGCTGCTCGAGCTGGCCGGGAAGCACCAAGCCCTGCGGGTGGCCGAGGTGGCGGACATCCTGGGTGTCGCCCGATCCACGGCGCACCGCCTGCTGACGGCGTTGCGTCAACGAGACTTCCTCGTTCAGGATCGGCCGAATGGTGCCTACCGTCCCGGCCCGGCGCTGAACGCCATCGGCCTGGCCGCACTCGCCCGCATCGACATTCTGCGCATTGCTCGCCCGGTGCTCCACGAGCTTCGGGACCAGACGAGGGAGACGATCACGCTAGCGGTGCTCGAAGGGCAGCAGGTGCGCTTCATCGACTCCGTGGAGAGCCTCCGGTCGGTCAGAGTCGGTAACCGCACCGGGGTGATCCGCCATGCTCACTCCTCGGCCGTCGGCAAGGCGATCCTCGCCTCGCTTCCGTCCGGTCAGCTGGCGCGTTTGTACCCTGAACCCATCCTTCCTGAGGCGACGTCGACGACGATCACGCGGAGGGAGGCGCTTTCCGCGGAGCTGGAGGAGATCCGCGCTGTCGGGTACGCCCTGAACTTCGGAGAGAGCTCCGACGGGATCTCGGCCATCGCCGTGGCGCTGTGCGACTCGTCCGGGTACCCGATTGCCGGGCTGGGTATCGCTGCACCCGCGAGCCGGATGGGAAGTGCCACCTCGATGCGCGCTTACGCCCCTGACTTGGAGGAAGCCGCCCGGCGAATCAGCGACATGGTGGCGACGGAACGTTGAGTCCGGCGGTCGGCCATGATCGACCCACGCATGGGCTGCAAGGACTCCATGGAAAGGCGGGAGGTCGCCGGTGAGACTCAACGGACTGGACCTCAACCTTCTCGTCGCCCTCGACGCGCTGCTGGAGGAGCAGCACGTCACCCGGGCCGGCGAACGGGTGGGGCTGACGCAGTCGGCGATGAGTGACGCCCCTCGCTCGGCTGCGCCGGCACTACGACGACGAGCTACTCGCCCGGCACGGCAACCGCCTGGAGCGGACGCCGCTGGGCGACGCGCTGCGGGAACGGGTGGCCGAGGCACTCGGCAGCGTTTCCTACGCCTTCGGGGCGCGGGCCACGTTCGACCCGGCGTCGAGCGTCCGGGAGTTCCGGATCTTCTCGACGGGTATCGGACTGGTGCTCGTCCGCCCGCTCCTGGACCGACTGCTCGACACGGCCCCCGGCGTCTCGGTTGCCCTGATGGAGATGGACCGGCTCGAGCAGGATGAGGCGGTCTTCCGGCGGTCCGACGGCGCCATCGGCCCGCGGGGCATCCGTCTCCCCGGTGGCGTGTCCGGCCACTCCTCACCGCGCAACGCCATCCCGTCCCTGCGCCTCTATGACGACGAGTGGATGGTGGTGTCGGCCCGCCGCCCGGAGGGTGCGCCGCCGTTGACCCTCGACGAGCTGCGGGTGCGGCCGTGGGTGTCGGCCTACGGCGTGCGGTCGCCCGTCATGCGGCACCTCGCGACCATCGGCGTCGAACCACGCTTGGTCGTGAGCGTTCAGGATTTCACGGCCGTGCCGTTGATGGTGGCGGGCACTGACCGCGTCGCGGCGCTCCCAGGTCGGTTCGCCGCGCTGACCGCCCGACACGGCGACGTCCAGATCGAGGCGTTCCCCGTGGTGGTTCCCCCCATCGTCGAGGCGTTCTGGTGGCACCCCAACCACCCTCAGGACGCGGGGCACCAGTGGCTCCGCGAGCAGGTGGCAGCCGTCGCGGCGGCCCTTGCCCGTGACGCGACGACCGCAGGTCGGGGACATCGGTCGGATCGATAGCGCGATCACGTTTGCTTGTTGGCGCTTGAGGACCCACAGCGGGCACCCTCGGATCACCGACGGCCAACGGAGGTCGCCGAGCGATCGTCAGGAGCCTCGATGACCTCGTCCGCCACCCCGACCACCCCGCTCAGGCCCGGCTGCTCGCCGGAGCGGCCCTGGGCCTCGTCGGCGGGTTCACGACGACGTTCTTCGCCACGTCGGCGCAGTTCATCAAGCCCATCACCGACGAGCTCGGCTGGGGGCGTACCGAGCTCTCGATCGTCATCGTGCTGGCCATGCTCGGCAGCGCCCTCGCCGCCGCACCGGCGGGTCGGCTGGTCGCCCGGTTCGGGCCCCGCCCGGTCGTCGCGGCCTCCGGCGTCTTCCTGGCCCTCGGCCTCGCCGCACTGTCCGTCGCCCCGGCGAGCCCCGCCTACTTCGCGGTCGTTGCCTTCGCGTTGGGACTGTTGTCGATCGGCACCACCCCGGTGGCCCTGCTCGTGGTCCTGCCCCGCTTCTTCGACGGGCGTCTGGGCCTGTCCCTCGGTGGCGTCATGGGGCTGTCGGCCGTCGGCGCGGGCATCCTCCAGGTCGTCGTGGGCGGCTTCCTCGTCAGCAGCGGGTGGCGCTCGGCCTACCTGCTGCTCGCGGCCGTAGCCCTCGTGTCCCTCGCGGTCACCGCGCTCATCGGGTTCCCCGCCGGCGCCGGACCCGAGCCGGCCGAGACCTCGCATCTCTCGGTGGCCGCCCTACCCGGGCTCACCGTGAGGGAGGCGCTGGGCAGCCGGCCGTTCCGGATCATGCTCTCGGCGCTCCTGCTCGCCTCGATCGGCCCGGCCGGCCTCACCCTGCACTTCGTCGCGTTCATCACCGACCGCGGCGTCGACCCGGTGGCGGCCGCCGGCGCCGCCGCCGCCGGCGGCTTCGGGGTGGCGCTGGGGCGGTTAGTGAGCGCAGTCCTCCTCGACCGGGTCAACGCGGTCCGAGTGACCGGGGTGATCCTCGTTGTCGCCTCGCTGGGCTTCGTCGTACCCGCAGCCTATGCCTCCGCCCCGATGACGGTGTACGCCGCATCGGCGCTCGTCGGCGGGTTCGCCTTCGGTGCCGAGGGTGACATCCTGCCGTTCCTCGTCCGCCGCTATGCCGGCGTCCGGCACTACTCCAGGGTGCTCGGGGTGGCCATGGGCGTCTACGGCCTCGGTGGCGTCCTCGGACCGTTGCTCTTCGGCCTGAGCTTCGACCGGCTGGGCACCTACGTCCCAGCCCTCATGGGCGCGGGTCTGGCGATGATCGTGGCCGCGGTCGCACTACAGGGCATGGGGGCCTACCGGTATCCCCGCACGCACGAGACCCGGACCGCCGCGCCGGCGGACGGCGCCGCCACGCCGGCCACGGCCGTCTGAGCGCTGGTCAGCCCCGCGAGGGTGGCCCGAGCTCGGCCGCCCGCGCAGTGTCGGTGTCTGCGCTGGTCGTCGCTCCGAGCAGCTCGACCAGGTCGGGGTCGAATGCGCCGTCGACGAGCACGAAGGCGATGCGGGCCACCTGTGTGCCTCGGTTGGCCCAGGCGTGGTTCGTGCCGCGCTGGACCACCACGTCACCGGGCCGCAGGACGACCTCCCGGTCCTCGAGGAGGAGCACCAGCTCTCCGGCGATCATGATCCCGTAGTCGACCGTCTCGGTGCGGTGCCAGCGTGACTGCCGGCCGTCCTCCAGATGACCGGGCTGGAACTCGTTCACCCGGATGCGCGTGCCGCCGCGCGGTGGCGGGATCCGGACGGGTCCGGCCGCCGGGTCCGGCTCGGACGCGGGAACCGGAGCCGGGGTCGCGGCGGTCGACCACATCTCGACGAAGGTCACGCCGGATGCGGCGATCTGGGTGACGACGGGGGGCGTCCCATCGGTCAACACCGTCGACACCCCCGCGTCGTCGTGTCCGGTGACGACCCGACGCGGGACCCACTCGCTCATCGGTCGCACCGCTTGCGTGAGGTATGCGGACGTCGGTCGGTGATCATGTGGGTTCCTCTCGGATCGGCGAACTGCCCGGGAACTGTGACACGGGCGCCTCGCTGCACAACCTCGTTCAGACCATCGATTGATCTGATGACGACATCGTGATTGTCCGTTGGTCCTCGGGCGGGGTCATGCCTCAAGTTAGTGACGAACCACCGAACCGCCCGCCAGCGAAGGACGACGACGTGCCCGACCAGGTCCCTCCCCTCCCGTACCCGTGCCGTCGACCGGCGGTGAGGCGACCATGATCGACGAGAGCCCTGAGCTGGCCCCTCGCTACCGGTCGCCCCGAGCCTTCGGCCCCATGCCCGGACCGCGCAACATCCCCGCGTCGCAGCGCGGCCTGGCGGGCCACCCGGACGAGGTCACGACATCGCTGTCGGTCACCCTGGCGGCCGACCCCACCGGGCTGGAGCGCCTGTGGCTGTCGGGCGTCGCCGAGGTCACCGTGACCGTGACGCGCTTCGAGCACCTGCTCTGGCTGGCGGGTCGCGGCTACCCCATCCTCACGGTCACCGTGCCCGTGACCTACCAGGGGGAGACCGCCGACGACAACGTCGAAGGGCGCTACCTCGCGGTGCTGTGGGAGGGGCTCGCCGACCCGGTGACCACCGGCCGGGAGGAGCTGGGCTTCCCCAAGCTGCCGGCCGACATCGCCGCACCCCGTGTCGACTACATATCTGCTACCGGAGCCGTCGCGGCGAGCGCGGCATGGGATGGCTTCCGCTTCCTCGACGTCAGCGTGGAGGAGCTGCACGACGCTCCGGCCGCCGACGGCGCCCCACCTCGGGGCACCATCGTCCACCGCTACGTCCCGTCGGTGGTCGAGCCCGGCCGCGCTGACGTCGACCAGCTCGTCTACCACCCCTTCCGGCCCGGTTCGACGCATCCCGAGCTCACGCACCGTCTGACCGGAACCGGGCGGTTCGCCTTCCGGCACGCGCAGTTCGTCGACAGCCCGGTGCAGTACCCCGTCGTCAACGCGCTGGCAGCGCTCTCGCTCAGCGCATCCGGACCGGCCACGCTCACCCGCAGTGTCGCCGAACCCGGCAGCACGGCGGGCTCGTTCGCGCCACGCCTGCTCGCGGGAACTCCCGGTCGGTCGGCCGCATCCGTGGCCCCGGCGTCGCCGGTCGCCGCCGGAGCGAGGGTATGAGCGCCGTCTCGTCGGTCCTCGTCATCGGCGGCGGCACCGTCGGCAACGCGTTGGCGATCCTGCTGCGGCGGGCCGGTATCGACGTCGAGCTGGTGGAGCGCGACCCGGAGTGGAGTGCACTCGGTTCGGGAATCACGCTGCAGGGCAACGCCCTTCGGGTACTCGACGAGGTCGGGGTCTGGCCCCAGGTGGAGGCAGCCATCGTCGCCGCACCACCGCACATGGACCGGGTCCGGCTGGGGGGCGACGCCTACCCCGGCGTCTGTGGCATGCACCGACCCACGCTGCAGAAGATCCTCACGACCGAGGTCCGCGCGCTGGGCGCTCGGGTCCGGCTCGGGACCACGTTCACCGCCATCGAGGAGCACGACGGCGGTGTCGACGTCACCTTCGCCGACGGTGAGGCCGGTCGCTACGACCTCGTCGTCGGGGCCGATGGCATCCACTCTACGGTGCGGGCCCATCTGGGGATCGACGTCGCCCCGCAACCGACCGGCATGGCGATCTGGCGGGTCTGCACCCGGCGACCGGAGTCGGTGGCGCACGGCCTCATCGGACACGGCGGCCCCTTCTACATCACGGGGATCAACCCGACGAGCGCGACGCACCTCTACGCCTACGTAGTCGAGGACGCTCGTGACCGGGCGACCATCCGCTCGCTGGACCCGGTCACCGAGATGCGCCGCCTCACCGAGCCGTTGCCCGGGCCCTGGGCCGAGATCCGTGCGGACATCACCGACTCGAGCCAGGTGGACTACCGCCTGTTCGAGTACCTCACCGTGCCGTGGCCCTGGAACCGAGGTCGAGTGATGATCCTCGGCGACGCCGCCCACGCCTGCCCGCCCACCCTCGCCCAGGGCGCGGCGCAGGGCCTGGAGGACGCGTCGGTGCTGGCCCAGCTGCTGGTCGGCCGTGCCGCCTTCGACGACGAGCTGCTGGACGAGTTCCGCGACCGGCGCGTGAGCCGCGCGGCGAAAGTCGTCGAGTCCTCCGTGCAGATGTGCACCCTGCTGCGCGAACCGGGCGCCGGGCCGAGGGCGTTCGGCGTGATGACCGCCGCACTCACCGAGCTGATGGACAACGACCTGACCTACCCCCAGACCAAGGAGACCGTCGCATGACCGAGCTTGCGAGCGCATCCGCGCCCAGGAACGACCGGTTGATCACCCACCTGCGCCATGTCGACCTGGCGGTGCCCGACTACGCCGCCCAGCTCGACTTCTACACCTCGGTGTGGGGGCTGACCACCGAGCACACCGACTCCGGCCTGGCGTTCCTCGCGGCCGAGGGCTCGCCCGAGCAGTACGTCGTGCGGCTGCGGGAGTCGCAGGACAAGCGGATCGACCTCATCGCCTTCGGTGCCGACACCCCGGCCGACGTCGACGAGCTGGCCGAGCGGCTGCTGGCCGACGGCGTACCGCTCATCACCCGCCCCGACACGCTGCAGACACCCGGCGGGGGGTACGGCATCCGGTTCTTCGACAACGAGGGCCGCGTCGTCGAGGTCAGTGCCGACGTCGCGGTGCGTCAGCACCGGACAATCAAGGAGGGCGAGTCGATCCCGGTGCGCCTCTCGCACGTCGTCGCCAACTCGGCGGAACCGGAGAAGACACGGGCGTTCTACGAGAAGCACCTGGGCTTCCGCCTCTCCGACACCCTCACCGCGCCGAAGGTCGGCGAGGCGATGTGGTTCATGCGGATCAACGCCTGGCACTACAGCATGGCCATCGCCCGTGGCCCACACGCCTCCCTGCACCACGCGAGCTTCGAGCTGCGCGGGCTCGACGAGTACATGCGCGGTACCGGGAGGGCCATCAAGTCCGGTGTCCACCAGCTCTGGGGTCAGGGCCGGCACCTGGCCGGCAACAACACCTTCAGCTACTTCCTCGACCCCTCCGGCAACACCATGGAGTACACGACCGAGCTGGAGCTGGTCGACGAGGACACCTGGCATCCGCACCTTTACGACTTCACCCAGCCCGGGACCGCCGACCAGTGGGGGACAGCGGTGATGAGCGGTGAGTTCCTCAACCGCAAGTCGTTCAACGACCCTGACAAGGGCCTGTTCGTGGCCCCGCCGGTCTGACTGTCCGGTCGACCCTCCATCGAAACAGGAGTACGCATGTCCCTTCCCGACCTCGCGCTCGGCACCGTCCGCCTCGATGCGGACCGCCTCAAGGACGCTCCGACCGCCGGCCGGAGGGCGGTCCTTCTGCGCGACGGACGGCTGCTGATCCTGGACTCCGTGGCGTCGGCGCTCGGGCTGCCGACGCCCGTGACCGTCCGCTCGGTCCTCGAGGACTGGGCCCGGCTACGGCCGCTGCTGGACACGCTCGACGGCCTCTGGGTGGAGCTCGACGACGTCAGTGTCCTCGCGCCGGTCGCCCCGCGGCAGGTGATCCAGGCCGGGGCCAACTACCGCACCCACGTCATGGATCTCTCGGTCAAGGGAACGCCGGGGGAGGACCCGGACCGCGTGCGCGCCCGCACCGCCGAGATGATGGACCGGCGCAAGAACGAGGGGGAGCCGTACTTCTTCCTCGGGCTGCCCGCCGTGGTCGCCGGTCCCTATGACGACGTCGTCCTCCCGCCCTACAGCGACCGGCACGACTGGGAGCTCGAGCTGGCGGCGGTCATCGGCGAGACAGCGTTCCGGGTGAGCCCGGAGGACGCGCTGTCGCATGTAGCCGGCTACACGATCGTCAACGACCTGACCACCCGCGACCTCGTACACCGGCAGGACATGCCCAAGATCGGTACCGACTGGTTCCGGGCGAAGAACGCTCCGGGTTTCCTGCCGAGCGGCCCCTGGGTCGTGCCGGCCGACCTCGTCGGCGACCCGCAGGACCTGCGATCACGCTCACCCTCAACGGCGACGTCATGCAGGACGAGTCCACGAAGGACATGCTCTTCGGCGTGGCCCGGCTCGTCTCCGCGGCGTCGCAGACCGTCCCGCTGTTGCCAGGCGACCTGCTGCTGACCGGCCCACCCGCGGGTAACGGCATCCACCACGGACGGTTGTTGCGGGCCGGCGACGTCATGGAGTGCACGATCACCGGCCTCGGTGTCCAGAGCACGGTCTGTGTTGCCCCCGAGGCGGACCGGTAGTGCCACCCAAAGCGGTCGGCGAGGCCGGACAGTCCCCGGTGGTGGATGTGCACGCCCACGTCATCGTCCGAGAGGTGCAGGCGGCCGTCGAGGGGCATCCCGGCTTCGCGGCGATGCGGGCGGTGGAGGGTCGCCGCCAGGGTCCGGTCTCGTCCGAGGTGTCCCGGCAGATGTTCGTCGACCGGATGCCGCAGCTGACCGACCTCGAGCGCCGGCTGGCGAACATGGACGCCGCGGGGATCGACGTGCAGGTGCTGTCGGTCTCCCCGTCGCAGTACCACTACTACGCCGAGCCCGACCTGGCCCGGACCGTCTGCCGCGCCGCGTCCCGGGGGGTGGCCGCCCTGGTCGCCCGGCGTCCGGACCGGTTCACCGGCCTCGGGCTGGTCCCGCTGCAGCACCCCGAGCAGTGTGTCGAAGCGCTCGACCACGCCCTGGAGCACGGCCTGGCCGGAGTGGAGATCTCGTCCTACGCCGACCGGCCGGCGGGCGGGACGGTAGAGCTCAGCGACCCCGCTCTCGATCCGTTCTGGGCGCGAGCCGATGCGACCGGTGCGGTCGTGTTCCTGCACCCCATCGGCTGCACACTCGACGCGCGGCTGGACCGCTTCTACCTGTCCAACACCGTCGGCCAGCCGGTGGAGAACGCCGTGGCCCACAGCCACCTCATCTTCGGCAGCGTCCTCGACCGGCACCCCGGGCTGAAGGTGATCGCCGCGCACGGTGGTGGCTATCTACCGACCTACCTCGGCCGGTCCGATCACGCCTGGCAGGTACGGCCGGAGGCGCGGGACTGCGCCGAACCACCCTCGAGCTACCTGCGCCGCCTCTGGTTCGACTCCCTCGTCCACTCGGCCCACGCGTTGCGCGCCCTCGTGGCCGTGGTGGGGGCCGACCGGGTGCTCCTCGGCTCGGACTTCCCCTTCGACATGGGGGTCTCCGACCCGGTCGACCGGGTCCGTACCGCTGGACTCGGAGACGAGGGGAGCCGGCTCGTCCTGGGCGGGAACGCCGCCCATCTCGACCTGCTCCCTGCGCGGCGCGCCCCCACCTCCTGACCAGACAATGGCACAGCCGAATGGCCCTGAGCTTCCTCTATCCACCCATGCGTCAGGTCGTCGCTGCCATGACACGCGCAGGAATGTCGCACTGCGTACTTACGACCTGTGACCTCATGGATGTGCTCGCCGCCGGACGGCACAGGCGTGGTGTCCAGCCGCCGGGGTTTAGATGGGTCTGGCCTCGTCGACGCGCATCACTCGCATTTGCAGGGCGAGGGTTGAGTAGTAGCCCACGAGGGTTGTTAGCTCGAAGACGGTGTTGACGTTTAGGGGTGGGAGGCAGTGCGCCCACGTCTCGTCGTCGATGTCTCCGGCTAGGAGCCCCTGGGAGATCCGCAGCACCGCAAGTTCACTGACACTCAAGGAGTGGGGTGCGGCGCCGTCCCTGACGGCCTGCAGCTCGTCGTCTGTGAGTCCACAGGCGCGACCGACAGCTTCGTGTGCTGAGCGCTCGAAGGCGCTGTCCCAGTGGCCTGCGACGGCGAGGATGGCGAGCTCTCGGGCGCGGTCCGTCAGCTGGGTGCTGTAGCGGACGGCGGCGCCGAGCTGTTGCAGGGCGTCGCCGATGGTGGGGGACAGGAGGAACCCACCGAAGGGTCCCGTGAGGGCGCCGTCCGGGTCAGTGAGGGGAAAGTGTTGGGGCCCGGCGCTTCGGGGTCCTCCGGTGATGGCCTGGTAGAGCGCTTTTTGTTCTTGGTTGAGATCGGAGGGGTGGAGTCGTGGCTGGCGTTTGGCGCCGGTGTCATGATTCATGGGTCTGCAATCTGAGCGATATTTCAAACGCGGCGGCCCGCAGTGGTTCGAGGTACAACGTCTCGAGGGTGTCGAGGTCGTGACGGGCGGTAGCGACGGCGACGTTGAGTGCCGCGATCAGTGTCCGGTCGTGGGCGTGCACCGGCACTGAGATGGAGCGCAGTCCTAGGGCGAGTTCTTGGTCCTGGATGGCGTGGCCCTTCTCACGAATCCAGGACACGTGCTTCATGAGGTCCTTCAGGCTTCGAAGCGCGTTGGGTCCGGCGCCGGGAGGGAACGAGGCGGGCGTGATGCGGCGGGCGATTTCCTCGTCATCGAGGTGGGCCAGCAGTAGTTTGCCCATGGAGGTGTACGGGGCGGGCAGGGTGGTGCCGACGGAGACGTTGGCGGTCACCAGGTCGGCGTTGCGCAGCCGTGCCACGTAAAGCACGCGGTCCTGGGTGAGGACGCCGAGGTTGATCGTCTCACCGGTGAGGTCAGCGAGTCGGCGCAACGGACGGTCGCTCGCTTCGAGGAGGGTCGAGCTGCGCAGTGCCGCGCTTCCTAGAGTTAGGACCGCCAGGCCGGGTCGCATCCCACCGTCCCGGGTGCGCTCTAGGAAGCCCATGCCTTGCAGGGTCGACACGATCCGGAATGTGGTCGGCATCGGTATGCCGGTGCGCGCGGCGATCACGCTGGTGGTCAGCTCTGGCTCGGATCCGTCGAAGAGCTGCAGGACTCGCAAACCCTTCGCTAGGGCTTCGATCCGGTATCGGCTTTGGCTCTCATCGTGCACGCTCATCCGCCTTCCCCTGCACTTTCGTCGGCCCACGGGCCGCGTTCCCCCCTTGACGGGACGACGATCCCATCCTATGGTAATGTTTCATTCAACAAAAGTAACTCTTATACAGTGAAAGCAGACTGTCAATGGAACGTGGTGTAGACGAGTGGCTCGGTCTGGACCGGGCGCGCGTCTTGGTCGCCGGCGCGGGGGGCATCGGGGGCGCGTGTGCAACGGCGTTCGCCCGGCACGGTGCATCGGTGCTAGTTGTCGACCGGGACCACGAGCGCCTGACGGAGCTGAAGGAGACCGTGGGGGGAGAGGGGGTCGACCTGGACGGTGTCGTTGCCGACCTGACCGCATCCGGGGAAGCGGCCCGGCTGGTGGGCCAGGCGGTCGAACGCCTCGGCGGGCTCGACGTCCTCGTGCACTGCGTCGGCATCAACGACCGGCGTCCGGTCCTCGAGGTGACCGAGGCGGACTGGGAACAGGTGCTGCGAGTGAACCTGTTCACCGCCTTCGCGCTGGCTCAGGCGGCCGGCCGGCACATGGTCGGCCAGGGGCACGGACGCATCGTGCTGCTGTCCTCGGTCTCCGGTCTCCTGGCCCACACCCAGCACGGCCCGTATGCCGCCTCCAAGGGGGGGCTGAACCAGATCATGCGCGTGATGGCGCACGAGTGGGCCAGCTTGGGTGTCACTGTCAACGCTGTCGCCCCTGGCTACATCGAGACGAACCTGACCGCGGAGTACCTGAAGAAGCCGGGCGTGCGTGAGGACCTCACCCGGTTGGTTCCGGCCGCTCGCCTCGGGACCCCTGACGAGGTGGCCGGACCCGTTCTGTTCCTGTCCTCACCGCATGCCGCGTTCGTGACCGGTCACGTCATGTACGTCGACGGCGGCCGCACCCTCGTCTGAACTGGAGACTTCTCATGACCAACAACCAACCGGCCGCCTATCCGACCATCTTTCCGCGCTTCGCCGGCAAGTCCCTCCTTGTCACGGGCGCGGGAACCGGCTTCGGACGCGAGATCGCCTTCCGGGCCGCCCAGGAGGGCGCTCGTGTGGGGGTGCACTACAACCGGTCGGAGGAGGGCGCCAGGCGCACCGCCGAACGGATCGAGAGCATCGGCGGCGAGGCGTTCGTCGTCCAAGCCGACATCGGAACCTGGGATGCCATCAAGCACCTCGCCGAGGCGACGTTCTCACACTTCGGAACCCTTGACGTGCTGATCAACAACGTGGGGGACGTCGCCACCGAGCAGATGTCGTGGAAGGAGCTCACCCAGGAGGCCCTGGACCGGGTGATCGACGTGGACCTGAAGGGCACGTTGCTGATGTGCCACGAGTTCGGAGCTCGGATGGTCGAGCAGGGTCACGGCAACATCGTCAACATCGGGTCCACCGTGGTCGTGCGAGGCAGCGCCCGTGCGCCGCAGTACGCCGCGGCTAAGTACGGCCTGCTGGGGGTCACGAAGTCCTACGCGAGTGCCTTCGCTCCCACCGTCCGGGTGAACACGTTCGCCCCGGGCTTCATGGAGACCGGCGCCACCTTGCAGCGCGAGGACTGGAAGGGCGGACGACGGGAGAAGCTCATCTCCCAGACCCCTCTTGGGACCATCCCGGGGCCCGAGGTCGTCGCCGGCACGGCGCTATTCCTGGCCACCGACGACGCGTCCCATATCACCGGTGCCTACATGCTCGCCGACGGCGGCTTCAACATGGTCGGCGCCTGATGGCGATCGTTGTGACGCGTCCGAAGCGACTTGAGGAGATGAGCTACGTGCCCACCGACGATCCCCACGGCGAGAGGCCCCTGCCCGGCTCGTCGCTCATCGCGGACGCCGCGCGTCCGAGGGTCGAGGTCCGGGACGTGTGCCTCTCCTACGGATCGGTCACCGCCGCCGCGAATCTCAACTTCTCGGTACGCCCGGGAGAGTTCCTCAGCCTGATCGGGCCATCCGGCTGCGGCAAGAGTTCGGCGCTGCGCGCCATCGGTGGGCTCTTGGCTCCGGACTCGGGTGAGGTCGTCGTGGAAGGCGCGCGGATCACCACACCGCGGCCGCAGGACATCTCCTTCGTCTTCCAGGATCTCGCCCTCTACCCGTGGCGCAGCGCCGTACGCAACGTTGAGCTCGCCCTGCAGTTCGCCGGGCTGCCCCGTGGTCAGCGTCGAGCCAAAGCGATGGCTGCGTTGAGCTCCGTGGGTCTCGCCGACGCCGTGGACCGCTTTCCCCACCAGCTTTCCGGTGGCATGCAACAGCGGGTCGCCATCGCCCGCGCGCTGGTGTCGGAAGCCCCGATCCTGCTGCTGGACGAGCCGTTCGCAGCCCTCGACGAGCTGTCCCGGCTCAAGATCGGGGAGCAGCTGGCGGCCCTGCTCGAACAGCACGGGAAGACGGTGGTCTTCGTCACCCACAACCTGTCGGAGGCGGTCTACCTCTCCGACCGTGTCGTGGTCATGAGTCCGCGACCAGGCCGCGTCAAGGACATCGTTGAGGTGGGCCTGCCTCGTCCGCGACGTCCCGAGATGCTGCGGACCGCGTCGTTCCACCAGCTCACCGACCGCCTGACCTCGTTGCTGTTCGAGGACGAGGCCGCACCGTGAGCGTCGGCACCACCCTGGCCGCGAGGCCGGGACGGGGCGTCGGGCAGCACTGGCGACGCCCGACCGTGTACCTCGGGGTCATCGCGACGACGCTGCTGGCGTGGCAGCTGCTCTCGGCCACCGGCGCCGTCCAGCCGTTGCTGCTCGCCTCACCGGCCGACACGTGGGCCTCGCTCAAGGTCTTGGCAGCCCACGGCGACACCCTTATCAGGCCGATCACGACCACTTTGCGGGAGACTGGGCTGGCGTTCCTCATTGCCAGCGCCATCGCTGTCCCCGCCGGGGTCCTCGTCGGCACCGTACGCGTGCTCCGACGCGCGTACGAGCCGCTGCTCACCAGCCTTAGTGCCCTGCCCCTGGTGGTCCTGTATCCCGTACTCGCCGCCACGCTGGGGATCGGTTCAGGGTCCAAGATCGCGCTCGGCGCGCTCTACGCCTTCTTCCCGATGGCGATCGCGACGTTGCGCGCCTCCGCAACCGTAGACCAGCGACTGCTCACCGCCGCGATCACGATGGGCGCACGACGCAGCCAGCGCGTCTATAGCGTCGTTGTGCCGCTGATACTGCCGCCCGTCCTCGCCAGCATGCGAGTTTCCCTGGGGCTGGCGCTGGTCACCGTTATCGCCGGCGAGTTCATCTCCGGAGCCCAAGGAGTCGGCTACCAACTCGGTGCGGCCAGCCAACTCCTCGACACCCCGACCTTGTTCGCCTGGATCGTCGTGGCATGCCTGGTCACCGTCGTGGTCAACCTCCTTTTCACCACCGTCAGCACCGCTGCCCGGAAAGGCATCTACCGATGAACCGAACGATCCGAACCACCGCACTGGCCCTAAGCGCACTCGCTCTGACCGCTGTCGCCGCCTGCGGCGGTGGCGGCGCCAGCAGCTCCGGCGGCGACAGCACGGCCCCGACGAGCATCAACCTCGGCCTGGTGCAGGCCCAGGACTTTGTCCACGCCATGCCGGCGCGCGTCGCGACGGAGCAGGGGTTCTTCAAGGACGAGGGACTGACCGTCAGTGTCATCGACTTCAGCGCCGGGTCGGACCTTACCAAGGCCATGGCCGGCGGCTCCGTCGACGTCGGAGCCGCCACGGGTCTGGACGCGGTATCCGCCTCCGCCCACAACATCCCCCTGCAAGCCTTCTACGGCGTCTACGCCAAGAGCCCCATGGCATTGGTGGTGGCGCCGGACTCCAAGATCTCCGGGTTCGCTGACCTCAAGGGAGCCAAAGTCGGCATCTCGAAAGCGGGCTCCCTCACCGACTACGTCACCCGGGCCGCCCTGACGAAGGTAAACCTGCCGATCGACTCGGTGACCGAGGTGCCGCTCGGAGACCCGGCAACCACCATGGCCGCCCTGGGACGCGGGGACATCGACGCCTTCGTCCTACCCGTGAACTTCGGGTACGTCGCCGCCACCCAAGGTCAGGGAAAGATCGCGCAGACCGCCGCCGCCGTGCTTGGGCAGGACGACCAGTTCGCCGTCCTCATGGCCAACAAGGACTACATCACCAAGAACGCCCCCGCCCTGAAGAAACTCACCGCCGCCTACGCCAAGGCGTTGACCTGGATGGCCAAGAACAAGGACGCCACCATCGCCCTGGCCGTCAGCAAGCTGAAGCTACCGGCCCCGATTGCCCAGAAGACCTACGAGGACCTCATCGGCAACTTCACCCCCGACGGGAAGCTCAACGCGGCAGGGCTGGCTGGTTACGCCAAGGCGCTGCCCGACCTCGGGATTGCCTCGACCTCACCGGCTGAGAGCAGCTACCTCAGCACGGCGATAGTCCCGGGCGGCTGAGATGGCCTCGGTAGCGACGGCCCCGGGCGCCCAACGACACGCGTTCGGTCACATCTCCGAACGCACCGCCGTCCAGGCGGTCCGCTGGGCCACGATCGTCGCTGTCGTCGCCGTCTGGGAACTGCTGTGCCGGGGCCCGCTCGCCCACAACGGCTACCTCGCCGCACCCACGGTGGTGATCACGGACGGTCTGCCGGCCATCATGTCGCCGGACGCCCTCCAAGGACTCGGCCACACCACCCTGCGCTTCCTCGTCGCGTTCGCTATCACCGCTGTACTCGGCACAGTGCTGGGACTGGCCATCGGCCGAACCCACCACCACATGTTTGCCGGCCTGCGCGACGTCGTGTCGGTGCTCTACTCGCTCCCCATGGCGCCGTTCTACCCGCTCTTCGTCCTCTGGCTCGGGCTGGGCGACAAGTCCGAGGTCGCCTTCGGCGTCATCCATGGCGTCATCCCCGTCATCCTGCTGGCCATGACGGCAAGCGCCAGCATCCCCCCTAACTACCTCACGGCCAGCCGCACCATGGGCGCCTCCCGCCGTCAACGGCTGCGCCTGGTGATGCTTCCCGCGGTTACCCCCCAACTCGTCAGCGCCCTGAAAATCGGTGCCGCCCTGACCCTGCTCGGGATTCTGCTGGCCGAGCTGATGATCTCCGTCGGCGGCGTCGGCTCCTTCATCGCCGCCAACATCGCCAGCCAACAAGCGGCCCCCCTCGACGCCATGGTCCTCGTCGTCTGCGTCGGGGCCTTCCTCGTCAACGCCGCGCTGAGCGCCACGGAAAGCCGAGCATCCCGCTGGGAACGTCACCCCGCCTGACCCACACCCCCTCCGCCCGCCACCCAGACACCGCCCCTCACACACCAGGAGCACCACCCATGAAGCTCATCACCTTCGACGACGGACGAGTCGGACGGCTCGACGGCGACGACGTCATCGAGTTGGCCGTCTCCTCGACCCGCGAGTACTTCGAGCGCGAGGGCGCGGTCGGGGAGACGGGGGAGCGACTCAAACTCGCCGATGTCCGGCTACGCGCGCCCATCCAGCCCAAGAAGTTCTTCCACACAGCCGGCAACTTTGCTGACCACCACGAGGAGCTGCAGGCCGTCGACTGGTCACACCCCGTCCACAAGGGGATTGTCTTCTTCCAGAACGTCGACGCCATCATCGGACCCGACGAACCGGTCGTCTACCCGGCGAACCTCACCAAAGAGCTTGACTACGAGCTCGAGATGGCGATCGTCATCGGAAAGCCAGGCAAGTTCTTCGGACCCGACGAAGCAGTCGAGCACATCGCCGGTTTCACGATCTTCAACGACATCACCGCCCGCGACATCCAACGGCGCGAGATGAAGTCCGGAGTCTTCTCCTTCAGCAAGGGTATCGACACGTTCTGCCCCATCGGACCGTGGATCGTCACCGCGGACGAGATACCGGACATGCAGAACCTGGCCATGGAGCTGCGCGTCAACGGGGACGTCCGGCAAGTAGGGCACACCAAGCAGATGCGCGTCTCCATCCCGCACCTAGTCGCCTACCACTCCCCGCAGACGTACAGCGCCGGGGACCTGCTCACCACCGGCACCGTTTCCGGTGTCGCCGCCGTCCAGCCCAACCCCTTCGACTTTTACCTCAAACCCGGGGACGTCGTCGAAGCAGAGATCGAAGGGCTAGGCATACTCCGCAACCCCATCGTCTCCTGGCAGGACGCCCACGGCGAGCCCGAACCGAAGCGTGTCGACTGGTGAAGTTCGCCAACCTCGCCGGCCGGCTAACCATCATCACGGCCCAGGCGCAGGCCATCGACGTCGCTGAGGTCAGCGGCGGCAGGTTCGGACCCGACCCACAAGCCGCCTTCGCCGACTGGCTGGCGTTTACTACTTGGGCGACAAGCATCGACCACACCACCGGCGCCGCCATGGACCCGAGCCAGCTGGGCCCACCCGTTCCACACCCAGCCCAGGTGTTCGCCATCGGCATCAACTACGCCGAGCACGCCAAAGAGGCGGCCTACCCACCCGACGCGCTACCCGTCACCTTCACCAAGTTTCCCACCTGCCTGACAGGACCCGACACCGAGGTCCCCCTCCCCACCGACACGGTCGACTGGGAGGTCGAGCTCGTCCTCGCCATCGCCTACCGCGCTGAACGAGTACCGCGGGATTGCGCCTGGAAATACATCGCCGGGATGACCGTCGGACAAGACCTGTCGGAACGGACCAGCCAGCTCGTCGGCGTCAAACCCCAGTTCAGCCTCGCCAAGTCACACCCCGGATTCGGGCCAACAGGGCCCTGGCTGGTCACGCCCGACGAGTTACCGGACCGCGATAACCTCGCCATCACCTGCTCCGTCAACGGCGAAGTCATGCAAGACGCCAGAACCTCCCAACTGGTATATGACATCCCCGAACTCATATTCAGGCTCTCCTCGGTGTGCGCACTGCTCCCCGGCGACCTCATCTTCACCGGCACCCCCGCCGGCGTCGGAAACGCGCGCGTGCCCAAACGATTCCTGCGCAACGGGGACACCCTCACCAGTAGCATCGAAGGAATCGGCACCATCACCCAGCGCTTCACCACCCGCCACTAAGGACTCGCGTCAAAATAACCTAGGAATTAGTGAGTGAGGCCTCTACGGTTCTGCTATGGCTGTGGACATGCAGGTGGCGGAGGCTGCGGGGCGTAGGTATGCCGCGTTACGGGCGCATCTGGATGAGCGGCAGCGTCGGCTGCTGCTGGGGGTCGAGGCGATGGAGCTGGGCCGGGGCGGGATCACGGCGATGGCGGCAGCGACCGGGGTGCACCCGGACACGATCGGGCGCGGGGTCAAAGAGGTGGAAGGCAACCCACCCCGGCAGACCCGGGTGCGCGACGCTGGGGGTGGGCGCAAGAGCCTGGCCGAGACCGACCCGGGCCTGGCACGCGAGCTGAAGGCGTTGGTGGATCCCGAGACTCGCGGCGACCCGATGTCGGCGCTGGTGTGGACGACCAAGTCGACCCGCAACCTGGCGCAGAAGCTGACCGGGCGGGGGCACACCATCTCGCAGCGGACGGTGGCCCGGATGCTGCGGGCCATGGGTTTCAGCCTGCAGGGCAACGCCAAGGTCTCCGAGGGCCGCCAGCATCAGGACCGCGACGCCCAGTTCGGCTACCTGGCCGCCGCGGTCGATGAGCACCTCGGCGCGGGCCAGCCGGTGGTTTCGGTGGACACCAAGAAGAAGGAGCTGGTCGGGGACTTCAAGAACGCCGGCCGGGAGTACCAGCCGTCCGGCCAGCCGGAACGGGTCGACGTACACGACTTCCCCGACCCGCAGCTAGGCAAGGCGATCCCGTACGGCATCTACGACGTGTCCGCCAACACCGGCTGGGTCGCCGTCGGGGTCGACCACGACACCTCCGCGTTCGCGGTGGCCACCCTGCGCTCCTGGTGGGAGAGCATCGGGCGGCAGCGTTACCCGGACGCGAAACGGCTGCTGATCTGCGCCGACAGCGGCGGATCCAACGGCTCCCGGATCCGGGCCTGGAAGATCGAGCTCGCCCAGTTCACCACCGACACAGGACTATCGGTCACCGTCTGCCATCTACCACCGGGCACCAGCAAGTGGAACAAGATCGAGCACCGGCTGTTCTCCCAAATCACCTTGAACTGGCGCGGCAGGCCGCTACGCACCCACCAGGTCATCGTCGACCTCATCGGCAACACCACCACCTCCACCGGCCTGACCGTGCGATGCGTCCTCGACACCGGCCAATACCCCATCGGCCTGCGATACACCAAGAAAGACGTCGACGCCCTGCCGATCAGCCGCCACGAATTCCACGGAGACTGGAACTACACGCTCAGACCACACCCCAACACGCCGTAACGCCCCGACGTTGATTCTCCGCGGGCCCTAAGAAGCGGCGCCGAATGGGCACGCGGCCCACCGGGCCGACACCGATCTTGAAGTCCCAAGAGCTCACCCGTGGGCTTGTCAACGACGGCCGAAAATGAACCCCTTTGCGACGGGTGAAAACGGACCCTGAACCGCCCCGGGTTCAGTGCACGGTGAGTTGTCCCGACAGCGGCTGCTGTCCGGGGGTGTTCTGACGGTAGTAGGCCCGTTCGTACTCGACCGGGGGGATGTGGCCGAGGGCACCGTGTAGGCGTTGTTCGTTCCACCAGTGGACCCAGGACAAGGTGGCGAGCTCGAGCTCGTCGACGGTCTTGAACGGCCCGTCTGGTCGGACGCACTCGGCCTTGTACAGCCCGATCACACTCTCGTCCAGAGCGTTGTCGTACGAGTCGCCGATCGTCCCGATCGAGGCCAGTGCACCGGCGCCGGCGAGCCGCTCGGTGTACCTCAAAGAGACATATTGGCTGCCCGCGTCCGAGTGATGGATGACGCCGGTGACATCGGCTCCGGCCTGGCCGCGGACCCATAGGGCCATCTCGAGGGCGTCCAGGGGCAGCTCGGTGGGCATCCGGTGGTGGGTGCGCCATCCGACGATCCGGCGGGAGAACACGTCGGTGACGAACGCGGTGAACGCCATCCCGGACCAGGTGGGGACGTAGGTGAAGTCGACACACCAGAGCCGGTTCGGTGCCTCAGCCCGGAAGGCCCGCTGGATCAGATCCACCGGCCGGGCTGCGCTTGCGTCGGGGATGGTGGTGCGAAACCGGCGCCCCCGCACCGCACCCCGAAGGCCGTGCTGGCACATCAGCCGCTCCACAGTGGGCGCGCAGGGTGGGGGTGTCGGGGGACAGGTGGGTGTACCAGGTGCGGACCATGGCGGGGGAGATGGACCGGACGGGTTTGCCGGTGAAGGTGGGGAGGATCTGCTGGTCCAGCAGTTTCCGGTAGTGGGCGCGGGTGCGGGGTTTGAGCTGCCGGTCGGTCAGCCAGGCTTCGGCGTAGTCGCCGAAGCTGCGGGTCCCGGTGACGGTGGCGGTCCAGTCCGCCCGCAGCAGCTCTGCGCGGCGAAGGGTCAGCCACCGGTCGGCTTCGCCGCGGGTGGCGAAGGTGTCCGGTGCTGAGACTCGGGGTCCGGTCAGCTCGCGGTAGCGGGCCCGGTACCGTCCGGACGGTAGTTTGGAGACCTCACCGAAGCTGCGCTTACCTCGTGTACTTCGGGTCATGGGCGGGGCTGCGGATGGACGGCTCGCCGGGGCGAGACCCGTGGCGTGGGGCAACGTGGGGAATGCGAGCGCATCTCATGCTCGACGATGCGCAGTGACGAGAAGTAGCGCGAACCGACGTTTGTGCAGGTCACACCCCATTTTCGCAGACCATCAACTGGATGGCCACCACTAGGCAGGCTGATTCAAACCCAGTATCGCCCACCCCTCTGTAGGCCCCTGACCTGCGGAAACGCGGATCGGGGGCCTTTCTCGTGCACTCAGTGTGCATTCGACCTCGAGGCGAGCGCTCTTCATCACCCTCAACCTCAGGTTGAGCGTTGCCGGCTAAGGCAGGTCACGGCAACTGGCGGCGTCGTGGGCGACCGAATTACACGCGTGGAAGTCAGCCGGTGACCGGCTGCCTCGTCGCTCGTCGCCGGGTTCCGGCGCACGTTCCCCTCTCGGTCCGTGATCAGCACCCCCGCCATCTCCACCAGCTGAGCGGCCTTACGCCACGTCGCGACCATGTCGCAGTACATCGCCAGCCCGGTCGAGTCGACTCGCTTCGCGATCCCCATCCGGTCCAGCTCCGGCGCAACGAGGTCCCACTCTTGCCGAGCCGCCTCGGTCAGCCAGTCCGGAGGCTCGAGCTCAACCTCCATCGGTGTCGGCCCCACCCGCACCCGCGGCGGCTTCGCCCCATGCAGCAGCTGCAACGTCGCCGGCCGAGGCGCCGGACCCTTACGTGCCATCCCCTGATTCTGGCCCCCGGCCCCAAGAAAACGGTCACACTCGTCCCCGCTTCGCGCGCAGTACTGCCGCGTCTGGGGGGTGTGGGGGCCAGGGGGTCGCCCCCCACCCCTCGGGCGTCATCGCATCGAAGGACCTCCCTACGGTCGGTGACAGGGGCAGGGTGGGTGTTGTGCCTTCGCGTGCGCCCCGGTCGTGTTCGGCGCCTGGCTGCCCGGGCCTGGCGCCGTGTGCCGTGCACCCGGTGAACCGGTGGGCGGCTGGCGTGTCGGGCCGGCGGATGCCGGCGGGGTGGGCGGTGACGCGGGCGCGGGTCCTGGCTCGTGACGGCGGGCTGTGCCGGCGGTGTGGTGGGCCGGCGGTGGAGGTGGACCATATGGTACGCGGCGGTTGGGGATGACGACTCGAACCTGCAGGCGCTGTGCCGCGGCTGTCATCGAGACAAAACGCAGGCAGAGGCGGCCGAGGCCAGGCGCCTGGCGTCACCCTGAACCTAGGGTCGAGGGTTGCGCGGGCGGACTGTCGTGACGCGAGCCCAAGGGGGCAACCCCTGGAGCAACCTCCCGGCGCTCGGCACGTCGCCTTGGGGCCGGCGTCATGCTGGGGTCTGTCGGTGGTCCCTCGTACGTTCACTGGTCTGTGGTTCACTGACCGCAGGGGTTCGAGCTGGGGAAGGGTCGCGTCATGGACAGCGCCGTATCGGATCGGGTCACCGTCGAGGAGCTTACCGACGAGGAGGCTCGCGAGGTCTTCGACGCCCGCTGCCAGCGTGAGCTCGGCGTCTCCGGTGAGCAGTTCCTGACCACGTACAAGGCGGGTGCGCTCCCGCCGCAGTGGTCGGCGGAGGCTGTCAGCCGCGTCGAGATGCTGCTGCCGCTCACTCGCTGACGTGCCGGGTCGGAACCCGGTCGAGGCGGTCGACTTCTTCGTCGTCTCGATTCAAGCGGCCGTGAGCTGTCTCGGGCCGGCGAAGGTGTCGCTGAGCCAGCGTGGTCGTTCAGCTCTGGACGCCGACCACACGCTGTTCCTCAACCGCGGCCAGGGCATGGCCCTGCACGGCGGTTATCGCCTGGACGCCGAGATCAACTACGCGATCGTGCGGGACGGGCGGACACCGTCGCAGCCGTTCCGGGTGACGACCCACCGGTATCAGCATGCGTTGCTGGACCCTGACGGGCTTGAGGTGATCTCCGCGCACTGGCATCTGACGGGGCAGAGCCCGGTGAAGGAGCCGCACTGGCACATCGGGTCGGCCGCGTTGACACCTGATGGGGTCCTCACTCCGCGAGCGCACATCCCGTCGAGCCGGATCTCGATTGAGGAGATGGTGCGTCTGACCATCGCTCAGCTGAACGTCCCCGCCGTGCGCGACGACTGGCGGGACGTTCTCGCCAACAGCGAGTCGACGTTCGCCGCGAACCGCACCTGGTAAGGCGCGGACCTCGATCCCGGCGGCGGTTGGAACCGCCGCCCTGGGCTCGCTTACGGCGGGTCGCGGCGCGCGAGCTGAGGGTTGGGCGGGGCGGTGTCGAAGACGCGGTGCTCGGTCCATCCGCTGGGGGTGCAGCACAGCAGGCTGGGTCCGTAGCCTGTGGTCAGCCACAGGTGGGTGAGGCCATCGGGCACGTTGGGGATGGTCGGCGGGATGCTGGCGACCGCCGTCATCATGGCCATGTACTGCGGCTCGGGCAGTCCGCCGTGACCGATGATGACGAACAGATGGTGCTCGTCCGCGGGGTGCGAGAGCAGCTTGGGCAGGTGCCGGGCGACGACGTCTACGGCCAGCAGGTCCTCGACGGCCGCCGGCAGATCGGCCGGCGACTCGTCCACCACCCCGCCCCCGCCGGCGGGCAGCACCCACACGTCGCGTTGCCCGTCCACGTTGGGGACCTCGGGCATCCCCCAGAGATCGACGTCGGGGTGCTCCAGCAGCCACCGCAGGTCGGGGTAGGTCAGCTCGAGCTGCCATGGCACGAGATCGGGTCGAGGGACTTGGTGCTGTTCGCAGATGGCGATGATCCGCCCGTACCTCGTGCGCAGCTCGTTGATCGGTGCGTCTGGCCCGAACCGGATCGACCAGGCCCAGGCGCCGGGGTTCGCCCAGCGGTACTCGTCGCGGGCGAGGACGGCATCCCGCTGTTGAATACGGGGCCGGCGTGAGAGGTGACCTCGAGCGCCCCGGTGCGGCCGTCGGGGTATTGAAGGGTCGCGTCGACGGCGGCCTGCGCACCGCCGGTGTCGTACGCGTATGCGGTGGCGCCGGTTGCTCGCTCGACGACGCCAGCGGCCCAGCGCTCGTCGCGCCGCAACGCGTGAACCCGATCGGCGACAGGCTCGGGTGTCACGGCTGATCGCGGAGCGGCGCGGCGACCCTGTCCTCGTAGGCCGTCGCCTCTGCCTCGTCGACCACGTCGTCGGGGTGGGAGGCGTTCCACTCCAACCGGCACTCCGGGCAGGTCACCGCGACCGTCCGGGTGATCCGGTAGGCCCGGTCGGTGTCGAAGCCTTCCTCGAGGAGCTCGGCATACAGCTCGTCACTCACGGCGCGCCCTGCGACCCTGATGTGCCGGGGTGGTGGGAAGTCGACGTCAACGTTGACCAGGTCGCCTGGGTCCGACGTTCCCTCGAGTGCGCGAAAGGTCCTGGGTGTCCTTGAGCAGGTCGAAGACCTCGGCGGAGCCCTCCCGGGTCACGGTCACGCCGTGGGTGAGTCGGACGTCAGCCACGCCCGGCCGACTGAATAGGTTCGGCGAGGTCGGCCAGCTCGATCAGCCGGAGGGCGACTGCACGGACTTGCTCGGGGGTGGTGGCCGCGTCGACGAGACCGATGCTTAGCCCGATTCGAAGCGGCTCCCCGGGTCCCTGCC